>CAZVYG010000155.1:0-2694 GCA_964631605.1 uncultured Verrucomicrobiota bacterium | reverse complement strand
TGGGGCGGGCCGCGCAAGGTCTATGCCGCGCTCAAGTTCTTCATTTACACCATGGCCGGTTCGGTGTTTCTGCTGGTGGCCATCATTGCCCTGTTTATCAAGGTGGGCACCTTCAGCATTCCGGAGATGATGGGGCAATCCCTGCCCCTGAACTTCCAGCGATGGATTTTTCTGGCCTTCTTTATCTCCTTTGCCATCAAGGTCCCGATGTTCCCCTTCCACACCTGGTTGCCCGCCGCGCACGTGGAGGCGCCCACCGCCGGCAGCGTCCTGCTGGCCAGCGTCCTCCTTAAGATGGGAACCTACGGCTTCCTGCGTTTCTCCCTGCCGATCACCCCGGATGCGACGCACTATTTCACCCCCTACATCCTGTGGCTGTCGGTCGCGGCCATCCTGTACGGCGGACTGACCGCTCTGGCGCAGACCGACCTCAAGAAGCTGGTTGCCTATTCCAGCGTGGCCCACATGGGGTTTGCCACCCTCGGCATCTTTGCCCTTAACAAGGCGGGGCTTGAGGGGGCGGTGCTGGTCATGATCAATCACGGCATCACCACGGGCGCCTTGTTCATTGTGGTGGGAATCATTTATGAACGGCTGCATACCCGCGAGCTGGCGCAAACCGCAGGGATGGGCAAACACATGCCGGTCTTTGCCACCTTCGCCGGTGTGTTCGCCCTATCGTCCCTGGCTTTCCCCGGCACCAACAGTTTCATTGGCGAGTTTCTGGTGCTGGCGGGTGGCTTCGAGGTCTCGAAGTCGTTAATGATCTTTGTGGTGCCGGGGGTCGTTCTCGCCGCGGCTTACATGCTCCGGATGCTGCAGAAGATCGCCTATGGGGGCACCGCCAATCCCGACCATTCGCGGGTGCCGGACCTGGGATTGCGCGAGATTGTCACGCTCGCCCCCCTGCTGGTGTTCGTCTTCTGGATCGGCTTGCATCCGGAGCCCTTCACCCGGGTCATGCACGCCAGTGTCCAAAACGTCCTGCACCAGACCAGGGGCACGGCGGCCCCTGCCGCGCCTACCGTCGCGGTCCTGCCCCGATGAGACCCTTTCCCCGATCCCATGACACCCTTTAAACTCATGGCCTTTCTTCCCGAACTGGTCATTCTCGCCGGCGCGCTGCTCCTGTTTGTCATCAGCCTCGGCCAGAATCAATGCCGCCGGGCCCGCTTGGCGGCCTTCGGCACGGCGCTGGCAACCTTCGCCGCCGGCCTCGCCTGCCTGGGTCAGGATGCCACCCTCTTTGACGGCGCTTATCGGGTGGACCTCTTCAGTCAAATCCTCAAACTCGCCTTCGCCGGCGGGTTTGCCCTGATTTTGCTCCTGAGCGGCAGCCTCCCGGACATTCGCGAAGACATCAAGCCCGAGTATTACCTGCTGCTGACCATCAGTGTTTGCGGGCTGATGATGCTGGTCAGCAGCGTTGACCTCATCACGCTCGTCGTGGCGCTCGAGGTTTCCGCCTTCCCGCTCTATCTCATGGTCCCCATGCGGCGCGAGCGCGAAGGCCAGCGCGTCCAGATGGAGTCCGCCATCAAGTACATCATGTTCGGGGTCGCCGCCAACGGCGTCATGTTTTTCGGCATGAGCTACCTGTTTGGTCTCACCGGCACCACCGCCCTGCCGGAAATTCTGACGCGGCTCGAGCCGGTCTCGCATTCCCCCCTGGCCATCGCCGGGCTGGCGCTGACCTTTTGCGGCCTTTACTACAAACTGGCGGTTTTCCCCTTCCATTTCTGGACGCCGGATGTGTACGAGGGCGCCTCGAATGAGACAGCGAGCCTGGTGGCGTCGCTTCCCAAAATCGGGGCGGTGGCCGTGCTGATCCGATTTGTTTCCCTCGCGGCGCCCGACAACCGGACGGTGGTTCTGCTGCTGACCCTTCTGGCCGTTGGCTCGATGTTCTACGGGAACCTGATTGCCCTGATGCAAAAGGACTTCAAGCGCCTGCTCGGTTTTTCCGGCATTGCTCATGCCGGTTATGCCTTGGTTGGCTTTGTGGCTCTCGACCAGGCGGGCTTTGCCGCCGCTCTTTACTACATCATCGGCTACCTCCTCATGGTCCTGGCCTGCTTCGTGGTGATCTGCAAAGTGTCCCGGGACGGCGTCAATGTGGCGATTGAAGACCTTGCCGGGTTGCATCGCCGCGCGCCGCTGCTGGCCGTTACCCTCGCGGTTGGCGTCTTTGGCCTCGCTGGCATTCCCCCGTTTGTGGGTTTCATGGGCAAGCTGACGCTGCTTTCCGCCGCCCTGGCCAAAGGCCATCTCGCGCTGGTCCTCATCACCATGATCAACGCGGCCATCGCCGTGTATTATTACCTCTCCGTGGTGCGCGAGGCCTGGTTCCGCGACCCCGGCGCCCTGCCTCCCATCCGGCTGGACTGGCCCGCGCGCGCGGCCTGTCTGCTGCTCATCACCGGCATTCTGGCGCTCGGCATTGCCCCGGCCCGTGTCCTCGAGTCGCTCTCCACCTCGGTGGCCAAAGCGCAACTCGGAGCCCCCGCCACGGTTCTGGCTGACACCGCCGCAGGCCAACTGACCGCCCGGAAACCGGCGGCTTTCAGCCCCGCGCCGTAAGGCTGGCGTTTTGCGACTTGCTCATTCCATCGCTTTATGCGATGTACAAGTTGAAACAATCGTGGCAGAATGAGCAGCAGCGGCCCGGCGAATCTCAACCCCAAACACGCGTGG
>CAZVYG010000154.1:0-2768 GCA_964631605.1 uncultured Verrucomicrobiota bacterium | reverse complement strand
CGCGATCGCCTCGCCTTCGTGCGCGTCTGTTCCGGCCGCTTCGAGCGGGATATGACGGTGACTCATACCCGCACGGGACGCAAAGTGCGGCTGTCCAGTTCGCACAAGTTGTTCGGGCGCGACCGGGAAACGGTGGACGAGGCGTACCCGGGGGATGTGGTGGGTTTGGTGGGCCACAGCGATTTCCGGATTGGCGATACCCTGGCGGAGGACGAGTCGCTGGTTTATCAGGAGATTCCCCGCTTCACCCCGGAATGCTTTGCCTGGCTGCAAAGTCCGAGCACGGCCCAATTCAAGCGGTTCCGGGAAGGCCTGGATCAACTGCTCCAGGAAGGAGTGGTACAGGCCTTCCAGCTCCCCGAGGCGGCGCAGCGGGTGCCGCTGCTCGGAGCGGTGGGCCCGCTCCAGTTCGAGGTGGTGCAGTACCGAATGCAAACCGAATACGGAGCTGAGTCCAGGCTCGAGCCCGGTCCGTGGAAGATTCTGCGGTGGGTGAGCCCCGCCAATGGAGACCGTCTCGACCCCAACCAGTTGCCGACCGGGGCGCGGCTGGCGTATGATGTGGCCGGCCACCCAGTGGTGCTCTTCCCGGAACAATGGAGCTGCGAGTTTTTTGCCGAGCGCAATCCAGGCATTCGATTGTCAGCCTTGCCGCCGCAACCGAGCTTGGGGGCAACATCGTCAGTGAACTTGAGCCCAGCGACCTAAAGCTTTGCGGGGTGGTCTGACTGGTTTTGGCCTCAACCTCCAGGGTGATACGGACACACTTTGCATTTTTTGAAGTCCGTTACACAAGATTTGTCAATAAGTCCAAGGTATGCTATAAATCTCCCATTGCCAGACAGCATTGGGTATGAATCGCCGAACGGCTCAAAGGAAACCGGGGCATATGGCCGACGGGAACCGCAAAAAACCAACCAGCCGGTCTGCAGACAGGCCGCCTGATTCCCCACATCCGCCTCCGGCGGCTCGACGTCAGATTGCTCGGGTTCTGGCCAAGGGCGTCCCCCTTGCGGCCAAAAGCTTGAAGGTGTCTGTGAATTTCTACCGGCGGCTGGTGGAAAAAGTGCCGGTGGGGATAGCGATTTCCACGCGGGTGGGTCAAGTATTGGCAATGAACCGGCAACTCCGCGATATGGCAGGGATAAGTCTTGATGAAGCAACGCACACTCCCGCCTCGGCCTTCTATGCCAATCCCCGGGAACGGAAACGTTTGGTTCGTCAGTTGCAGCAAAGCGGCCGGGTGGCGGGTGCAAAAGTGGCCTTTAAGCGGAAAGACGGCTCGCGATTATTGGGTTTGGTTCGCGCTGAGGAAATCGTTTTGGGGCGCGAGAAGGTGATGGTCACGACGGTTCAGGACATTACCCTCCAAGAACAGGCCGAAAAGGCGGTCGGTGGAGTGGCCGAACTACTGAGACTGTTCACGCTCAAACGCTCTCGACAGGATTACTTGGAAGCGGTGGTGAGGTTCCTGCGCGATTGGTGCGCTTGCCGCTGCGTCGGAATCCGCCTGCTTGGCGTGGACGGCAGAGTCCCTTATGCCGCCCAGGTTGGCTTTGGCCGGGCTTTTCTCCAGCAGGAAATTGAATGTGTGTTTCGACCCGACGGCTGCGCCTGCGCCCGGATCCTCACGGGAAATCCACGACCGGAGGATTTGCGCCATCGCAGTCGGGGAGGGACCTTTTTCTGTAACGAGGCCCTGCGCTTTGCGACTGAGTTGGGGCGGATGCCCCGCGGTTCTGTGCCGCTGGCCTGCATCAGTGCCGGCTATCAGAGCTTGGCGCAGACGCCCATCCGCTACCACGGCAGGCTCCTGGGAACGATTCAACTGGCCGACCCGCGCCCCAACCGGTTTCCGCCCGAAACCATCCGCTTTGTGGAGTCCGTCGCTCCGTTGTTGGGAGAGGCCATCCAGCGTTCGGAGACGGAGGAGTCTCTGCGCCAAAGCGAGGTCCGTTTTCGCTCCATGTTCGAACGGCACAACGCTGTGATGCTCCTGATCGAGCCCGAGTCAGGCGCGGTGGTGGATGCCAATCCCGCCGCGGCCGCCTTCTACGGTTGGTCGCAGCACCGGTTGCGTCACATGAACATCAACCAGTTGAACATGCTTCCTCCGGACACCATCGCCGCGTGCCGCCATCAGGCGATGCTGGAACGTCGAAACTTCTTCGTCTTCCCACACCGTCTGGCCAGTGGGGAAACTCGCGTCGTGGAAGTCCATTCATCTCCGGTCGAAGTGGAGGGCCGGAAGTTGTTGTTTTCCGTCATTCACGATGTGACCGAACGGCGCTTGCTGGAGCAACAGGTGCTGGACATCAGCGAACGCGAGCGTCAGCGCCTGGGACGCGACCTTCACGATTCGCTCGGGGGCAAGCTGACGGGCGCGGCGCTCATGGTCAAGGCCCTCGCTCAAAGGCTGGCCGCCCTCTCGACGGCTGAGGCGGCGCTGGCGCAGGAGGTGGTGCAGTGTGTCAACGAATGCATCGGGCAAACCCGCTCCATCGCCCGCGGTCTCTGTCCGGTCGAGTTGAGCGTTGCGGGCTTGGGGAGCGCCTTGGAGGAATTAGCCGCTGAAACCCAGCGTCGCTCCGCCGTCGTGTGCCGCTTCCACGCCGAGAAGGGCGCGCAGGTCAAGAATCACTTTGCTGCCTTCCACCTGTTTCGGATCGCCCAGGAGGCGGTGGCCAACGCCATGCGCCACGGCCAACCGCGCGAAATTTCCATTCGCCTTTCGACCGGGCCCGGCCAGACCGTCCTGGAGGTGGCCA
>CAZVYG010000153.1:0-2949 GCA_964631605.1 uncultured Verrucomicrobiota bacterium | reverse complement strand
AAGCCATCACGTTCCCGTTGCCGTCATACGCGTAGAAATAGGTTCCCGCATTCGGACCCGTATGCACGGTCGCGGACAGCAAAGCGCCCACGCCCCCCGCCCCGTCCATCGTGCCGCTCAAATCCAGACCCCACGCAAACGAACTCTGAAGGCTGAAGGCTGAATCCAGAATGGCCAGCAAATTCCACCCCCCCCGCCGGACCGGCCGACAAGTCATACACGAACTTGAGGTCCAACGCCGGCGCCCCCGTCCCGGAGGTGTTGTTCCACACCCGCTTGCTGATTCGACGCCCGTGCCAGTCGTAACCGAACTCAATCCGCTGCTGCGGCCCCACCGCCGGATTGGTGTTCGCGCTCACCATCCGCACCAACCGGTTCTCCGCGTCCCACGTGTAAACCCACTGGCCGTCATGGGTGAGGTTCCCGTCGGCGTCATGGGAGAAGCTCTCCGGGGTCCGCGGCACGAACACCGCCCCGCTCTCCACCGCCCCCGGCGGATAGGCCGAACTGACCTGCACCGTCCCATGCCACGGCTGGCTGCTGTTGGCCACCGCCAGCGCATGGTGAAAATACTCCCCCTGCCGCAGCGCCGCGTGGCCATTGACCGTCACCGCGCCGCCCGGGTTGGCCACCCCCATAATGTCCACAAACCCCGGCACGCCCCGGCTGGTGTATTGGTTGAGGGCGCTGGCGCTGTAGGACGCGGGCCGCAGGTTCAGCCCAGCCCCGTCGCCTCCCGCCCGCGTCTCCTTCCGGTTCCCAATGTCATCGAACGAATACTCGAACTGTTGGCCGGCCACAGGCGTGCCGTCCTGCCAGTAGCGTTTGCCGGAAATGACCTGCCCCAGGCGGTCGTAGGTGTAGAGCCAATAGGAGCCGTCCGGCAGCGACGCCCGGATGCGCTGCCCTGCCGCATTATACCCGTAGTGCGCTCCCAGCGCCCGCCCATCCGCCCCCGGACCCTGGGGCACCGACCGGATGCCGACCAGCCGGCTGGCGCGGTCGTATTCTTTGCTCGTGCTCATGCGCGGTTGCGCGTTAAGCGCAAAGGCAATATGCCCAACCAGCAGCGAATTGGCAACATACTGGTAGGCGACTGTCGCTCCGCCCTGACTGACGGTTTCCAGGCGCCCCGCCGCATCGTAGCCCCAAGTGGTGTTGACCGCGGGCTGGGTGTCCAGCCAGAGGCCGCTGCGGCGCAGCCAGCCGTCGTAGGCGGCCGTCACCGTCAGGCCGTTGAGCGGGCCTCAGGCTCAGCCCAGCCCCGTCGCCTCCCGCCCGCGTCTCCTTCCGGTTCCCAATGTCATCGAACGAATATTCGAACTGTTGTCCAGCCACGGGCGTGCCGTCGCTCCAATACTTCTTGCCGGAAATCACCTGCCAGTCGCGCTGGAAACCGCCCCACACCCCAGACCGGGACCTGTTGGCCAAGGGGCGCTTGCAACCAACCCCAAGCCCCAGCGGGGCGGCATGTTGATTGAAGGCAACGGCCCCACCATTCATTCCCCAGTTTTTCGGCGGCGCGGCGTGGGCGGTCTCCCTGCGGGCGAGCAGGAATGCCCGCGCTTCTTTGGGCCGGGCGTGGCGCCGCGCCGCCGAAAAAACGAAGGGTCTCGGGGCGATACATGAAGAACTGTTGAAACTGGTCCGTCATGAATGCGGGACGAAATGGGACCCCCCAGGATGTCCAAAAGGAGATGTAATCCGTCGGAGCATCAGCGCTGGGTTCATTCTCTCTCTGGCCCTGTCCAAGGGGCGTTCTTGACCGCCCCCTCTACTGATTCCTTTGACACGTTTCTGACCCAATAACCAGAGGGGGAGGTCGTCACGATCATTCCGACTGGGCCGATGGCGAAGCCGGCCGGAATGGCGAATTCCAATCGCCAATTCTGGAGGCTCAAGAAGGCCGAAAATGCCTCCAGCACCCCCCAGACCAAACCCGTGGCCGAGGCTAAGAAGACTGCCAGGGATCCTGTCCGCCAGGCAATCCCGGCACAGATGAACCAAAGAACAACCACATTGGGAACACGGGCAGCGACTTCCGACCGCCCCTCGAACATCGGGCCTACCCCCTGAACATACAAAACCTGGAATGCGAATCCCCCGAGCAGGCTCAACGCCAAGGCGCGAGCAACTAATCCCCAAGGGCTTCGAGCAGAGGACATGCTACGACGCTCGGTCATCGGCACGGCAGCCATATTGCCAGTAGGATCATCGCCAGGACACTTAAGCAACCGAGCCAATAGAGCGCCTTGCTGGATCGGGCCAGCACCACCGCAGCAAGGAAAATCGGTAAGAGAGCAAACCATGCCCAGCTTGGCAATCGCTCCGTCAGCATCAGCCACCACGCACCCCAAAGGAGGAAGAAGGATATCCAGAAGGCCGCAAGACGAACGTGGTTTGGGAGCTTCATGAACGCTCACTCTTTTCCGTCGTTTGTACGCCGCCGGAATGGCTCCCCCTGTTGCGAGGCCGCGCCGTTTCTGAGCGGTGCGAACTGACGAGGCTGGCAGCCGTTTCGGTTGGTAATCAGGAGGCGAACCGGAGGGGTGACCAGCGTGAAATATTGGTCGGGACGGCTCAGGAGACGGAATCGTCCCACTCCCTGCAAAAGGTAGCGCCCCGAGTTGGTAAGTCCATATCCCTTTACCAAATTGACCCCCGGCCTCTCCAAAGTCTCGTCTGTCAGTTCCTTGGTGGTCTCGCCGCGGGCCATCCCACCGCCAAGCAACACCACGCCCAGAACGACCCAGGTCCGAGGCCTTCGCGCTTTCATCCGGCCGGAACTCCATTGGCTACGGGGTCGTCCGAGGATTTCCTCGAAAGGCGGCCGCGTTGGTGACGGCAAACGTGTTGGTGGCCGGCGGGAGTGAAAAGTAGGCCGCCGTGCGCCCGACCAGGCTGGACATGTTCGAGGACGTGGCAAGCCGGGTAGTGAGCACGACGGAA
>CAZVYG010000152.1:0-3251 GCA_964631605.1 uncultured Verrucomicrobiota bacterium | reverse complement strand
GAAACTTCCTCAACAGTCTGACCTACACCGACCTGGCCTGCACCTGGACGGAGGGCGCGCGGTGTTTGCACTGATTGATTCCCACAAGAAGGTTGGCATCATCCCCGATTCCGTGCTCAGCCTGGGCCGGGCCGACGATTCGAGTGTGGTGCGCGCCGTGCTGATTCAAAACGAAAAGGCGTTTGCGGTTTACGCCGCCACCCAGAACCGCGACTGGGGCCAGATCACCAGCCAGCCTTGAGGGCTTACCGCTTCAGCCGGAAGAAGCGGCGTTCGGCTGTCAAGCCGTTGGTGAAGGGGCTGGCGGCGCCTTCGATCGGGATGAAAGCACCGTCCAGATCGGGCGCGGATTCGAGGCGAAAGGCGGCATCCTCCCAGCGCAAAACGACGCATCCGGGCTCGGGCGTAATCCACAGCCGCGGCCTCTCGGTGGCCGCATTGGGGGCAACCGCCGCAAACGACCAGCCGACGCGCAGGTCGTCCACCCACAGAACAGCGCCCAGACCCGAATCCTGGCGGAAGCCGTAGGAGGCGATTTTTGTCGGGGCTTGGGTGTCGGTCGCCTCGATGCCGGGATCGGACTCGAGGGCCGGGTCCACCCACAGGCGGGTGATGGCTGAATCAAGGGCATAGCGGCTCACCACCCGGTAGCTGACATTGGTCTGGAGGTCGCGAGGGAGTTCCGTAACGGCTTCGGACCCGTTGGCAACGCTGAGCCGGTAGCAGCCGGGCGCGGCGTTGGTCGTGCCCGCAAACAGGCGCCCGCGCAGCGTGCTCGTGCCATCCGCAAAGTGGGCGAAATACTCCGGGCGCGCTTTGGGCAGCGTTTCCGCCCGCAGTCTGAAGCTGGCATAAAGCACCGTGCCATTGCTGCGCTGATAGGGGCCGCCGGCGAGTAGTCCGAGGACGTCCTCGGTCTGGGCGCCACTGAGTTGGAGTTCGCCCCCCAGCACCGCGCACTGGCCGTTGCTGCCGGACCGATTCCCCCATAAAAATCCGGAATTGGTGAGCAGCGACCCGTCGGCATACTCGAAAGGCTCGTAAAAAACGATTGCCGGATCCGGCCGGACCATCAGCGCAAACACGGCGCTGGCGCTGTTGGTGCCATCGCTGACTTCGATGGTTACGGGGGTGTTGCCGGCTCGCCCCGCCGCGGGGGTGAGCGTCACCGTCCGATTGGCGCCGCTGCCGCCGAAGGTCAAACCCGAGGGCGGCAGCAGCTCCATGTTCCACGCGTAACCTGTGACCACAAGGTTTGCCGCCGGCGTCTCGAGGTCGCCGACGGTGAACAGGAGCGGGCCGGCCGGAGTGTTGATCAGGGTGTTGGTCGAGGCCAGGCCGCTGAGCCACGGCGCCGTGTTCAACGGAAGAACCGTGACGCGGAAACTGGTGCTGCTCCATTTGCCGCCGGAATCATGGACATAGACTGTGACCGTTGAAGTGCCCGGCTGGTCCCCCGCCGTGATCGTTACGCTTCGGTGGCCAGTATCGCCGGCAAAAACAATGTTCCCGTCCGGTACCACCGTGGGATCCGACGACGATTCGCTCAAGACCAGCGCGCTGCCCGCCTCCTCGAAATCCCAGACGGTAAACTCGACCGGGCCGGAGGATTGACCCACCCGCAGGACCTGGTCCGGGATCGAGGAGATGCCGGGGGCGGTATTGGCTCCCGGCAGGCGGGTGCCATTGACGGTGACCAGGTCGAATCGGATCGTGCCGCTGCTGCTGTAGCTGGAGCCGGCCGCCGTGGCCAAATAGCGGTTGGTGCCTGCGCCGGTGGCGGTGCTCTCGAATTCGGTGACGATTTGAAACGCGAAGCTGGGATTGCTGGCCGCCCCGGCAACCATCCCAAGATCGGCCGTCAGATTGCTCCAGACGCTGCCGACGCTCATTTCAATCACGCGGCTTTCGCTCCAGGTATATCCGTCCAGAGTGTAAAGCATCCGGCAGTAGCGGCTGGCTGTGTCGCTGTGGCGCTGGGACCAGCTCAGCCAGATATTGGTGTACCCGCTGGTGTCCACGGAGAATTGCACTCCGGCGGTGCGATTGTTGGTCGTGGCGCCCGGATAACTGGTGGTGTGCCAGGCGGAATTGTCCGACTCACCGTCCTGGGCGCTGCCCGTCGAGAAAGACGTGCTGATTCCCCCCAGCGCGGTGGCGGTTCCCAGGCCAACGGAGGGCAACAAGGTGCCGGTCGAGGTGCTGGCATCCGGCGGCCGGGAGTTGAAGTTCCACTGCGCGACGATTTCGGCGCGCAGAACGATCAGGGTGGTTAACAAAGCGACTCCGGTCATCGAGGTTCTTTTCATAACGGCGCACCGACGGTTATGGATTGAAAACGCGATACTTCCCTTTGCAACAACCATTGAAAGCAGAACGGGGCGCGGCTGTCAAGTAAAAGATTGCCGGGAACGCAAATCGGCCAAAGCTGTCAACCGCACCCGAACCCACCAGGTGGATGCCGTCGGACTGGCCGCGGCGATTACTGCGGCGTTGCGGCCGCGCTGGTTCGCCCGGTAAAACTGGCCAGCAAAACCGCGATGGCGTCCAGGTCAGCCCGCGCTGACACCGAAAGGTTCGTGTTGTGGTAGCGGTTGAGCATCAGGGAGAAAATCAGGCGTTCGCCGGCGGCGGTCGTGACGTGGCCGGAGAGGGCATTGGCCCACCGCAGGGTGCCGGTTTTGGCGCGCACGTTGCCCGCGGCCGGGGTGTCGGTCATGCGCCGTCGCAGGGTGCCATCCACGCCGGCGATCGGCAACGCCTCGAGGTAGGCGGCGCCGGCAGAATGGCGGTGCATGTGCTGGAGCAGCGCAACGGTGGCGTTGGGCGTGGTGAGGTTGTTGCGGGAAAGGCCCGAGCCTTCCTCGAAGTGCACCTCGCCCCGAGGGATGCCGATCTCCCCCAGGAAGCGGTTCAGCTCCCGGATGCCCAGGTCCTCGGAAGTCGTCTGCGGCGAGGTTTCGGCACTGCGGAATTGCTCGCCGATGTGGGCCAGGAGCAAATCCGTATAAAGATTCTGGGACGGTTTTTGGATTTCGCGGGCGAGGTCCCGCAGGGGAAGCGATTCGACAAAGGCGATTTCGTGCATCTGCGAGGGGTCGGGCAGGCTGGCCGGGCGCGTGAGCCAGTTGCAGGAACGGATTTTGCCCGAGACTTTGACCCCGTGGCGGGCAAGCGCCTGCCGAAACCAGACGCCAAACCATCCCGCCGGGTCGTGAACCGTCATGTCTTCGGTGAAACCCGAGTCGTCC
>CAZVYG010000151.1:0-3787 GCA_964631605.1 uncultured Verrucomicrobiota bacterium | reverse complement strand
CCGTCTCGCGCGTGGGGCAGACCTCCCGGTCTGCTGGTTGTCGGGGCCTCCGGCCTCGCACCGACCGCGTGACGCCCGATGGCCTGTCTCACCCCCCCCCCGCATCGGAGCGCGGACATTCTTGTCCGCTTCTCCGCCGTGACGCCGACTGCGCGACCGCCCGTTGCCTGTTCCATCCCCTTCGCCAGCCGGGGACGGAGGAGGGCGGAAGGGGGTGGTGCAGGCGTCGGTCAGCGGGACGCGCAGGTAGTTGATCGTGCGGCCGTGTTGGTCAAGGGCCACTAAAACGCGTCCCGTTTGTGTTGTTCGTCCAGCTCGCGCAGTTGGTCGAGGATGGCGGCGAGTTTTTGGCCGGTGGGGGTGAGATGGTATTCGACCCGCAACACTTTACCGGGAAATTCTTCGCGGGTGATCACCGCGTAGTTCAGCAGTTTGCGCAACCGCTCGTTGAGGACCTTGGTGGAGATGCCGGGAATGTAGCGCTCGAGTTGACCGGGCCGGGTGACGCCGCGGGCGATGACCGCCACGATGGCCGCCGACCATTTGCAACCCACCACATCTTCCAGCCGGCGGTAGGTCAGGCGTTCTGGCAGGCTCAGATAGTTGGGCCGCGATTTCATGGAGATAGAATAGCGCGCGAACAGCATGGTGTCAGCCGGTTACCATTTTGTACCCTCTGTTGCGACGCCAACGGCTGTGCAAGGTTCGGGCCATGAAAACGAAAGCCATATTCTATCATGCGGGCTGCCCGGTATGCGTGGCAGCGGAACAAAATGTCGCCAACGCGCTTGATCGGGCGCGGTACGACGTGGAAATCGTCCACCTCGGACAAAACCAAGCGCGGCTGGCGGAAGCCGAAAAAGCCGGCGTGAAATCCGTGCCGGCATTGGTGTTGGGTGGCCAGGCTTTCCACATCAACTTCGGCGCAAGCCTCGACGCGCTGCGGTGAATGACGGGCCTCGTGCCGTTCCATCGGCACGAGGCGTCCAAGTGATCCAACAGGCCAGAGCCACTTGACGCCATCGAAGTTTGTTTATCCGCCGGGCGGCTTCAAAACCTTCACGTTGCCAGCGCCAAAGCGGGCGCTGAGTTCCTCCGCAAGGCGAAGGCTTTCGCACCAGTCCACATCAGCGTGGTTCAGTCGTCCGGCGTCCAAGTCCTCTTGGACCTGTTTAAAGACATTGCCCGGACGAAACAGCGAGGAGAGTTTAGCCTGTTTGAGGCGATAGGTGGCAAGAGCACAGTGTTTCTGAGTTCAAACCGCTGCCATGGCGTGAGCAAAAGAGGCCGTCGTCGGACTTTCAGCGGGGAATGACTCAGAGTCGCAAAGCGCGTGGTAAAATCACGCACAGAAACGGTCTTCATCATACAATGCTGGCAGATTTTAAAACGAACTGCAACCTTGCAGGCACCGCCGCTGGCCACGCGGGCGTGTGAGCGGGGTTGCTGGGCAGGGCGGCGGGTGGCGGCAGGGCAAAGGGAAGGTGAAACGGGACCATTCGACCATGGGACTGAACGCTGAAGTCGCAGAAAAGTTGAAACAGCGGATGAACCTCTGTACCCTCGGACCGCGTGCAGATTATGCGTATGAAAACTTCCAAGCTGGGATACCGGGTGGCCGCCATGCTGGCGCTGGCCCTGACGCAATGGGTAATGGCCGACGAATGGGCTGGGTATCGCGGCTCGCACGGGGACGGCATCTCGGCCGAGGCGGTGGGGGGAGGTTGGCCCGGGGGTGCACCCCGAATGCTTTGGCGCGTGCCGACCCCGGCGGGATTCAGTTCGTTTAGCGTGGCCGAGGGCAAGGTGTTCACGCTCATCGCTCGCACGAACCAGGGCAGCCTGGTGGAAACCTGCGTGGCGCTCGACGCTGATAGCGGGAAGGAACTTTGGGCCGCAGCCGTTGGCGTTGCCAAATACCAGGGGGGCGGCGACAGTGGCGCGCCCGGCAACCGGGGCGGGGACGGGCCGCGTTCGACGCCCGCCGTGAGCGGCGGCAAGGTCTATGTCTATTCGTCGGACATGGTGCTGTACTGTCTGGACGCCGCGACCGGCAAACCGGTCTGGAAACAGGATGTGTTGCATGAATACGCGGGCCGGAACATCGGCTGGAAGAGCGCCATGTCGCCGGTGGTCGAGGGCCAGTGGGTCTTTGTGGCGGGGGGAGGGGCGGGCCAGTCGCTGCTGGCCTTCAACAAGACGACGGGGGCCCTGGTCTGGAAGACGGGTGACGAGAAGATGACCCACGCCACGCCGGTGGTCGCAACCTTGCACGGGGTGCGGCAAGTCATCTTTCTGATGCAGAGCGGGCTGGTCGCGGTCGAAGCGAGCACCGGCAAGCCTTTATGGCAGTTCGCTCATCCCTACCGGACTTCGACCGCGTGTTCGCCGGTGGTCGCCGGCGGCCTTGTTTTTTGCACGGCGGGCTACGAGGTGGGCGGCGCGGTCTGCCGGGTTCTGCGGAAGGGGGACGCTTTGGAGGCCAACGAATTGTGGCGCATCAAGGGCAACAACGAAGTGGCGAGCCTTTGGAGCACTCCGGTGGCGCGGGACGGCCATCTTTACGGGATGATCAGCTTCAAGCGATTTGGCAACGGCCCGTTGAAGTGTGTGGACCTGAAGACGGGGGCGGTCAAGTGGCAGCAGGCGGGTTTTGGCGCTGGCAATGTGATTCTTGCGGGGGAGCACCTGGTGGCATTAAGTGATGACGGTCACGTGGTTCTGGTCAAGGCTCGCCCCGATGTTTACCAGGAAGTGGCCCGTTTCAAGGCGGTGGAGGGCAAATGCTGGAGCACGCCGGCACTGAGCGAGGGCAGGCTTTTTGTGCGAAGCACGGTTGAAGGGGCGTGTTTTGAACTCGGCGGCGGCCGTTAGGTCTGGAGCCCGCGCTGGCCATGGAACCCGGCAGCCGACTGCCTGAAATGAGCTTGTCGTACCAGCGGCGTTTCAGTGGGGTGGGGCGGTTGGTGGGGATGGCGGGGCTGGAGCGGCTGCGCCAATCTCACGTCTGTGTCATCGGCCTGGGTGGGGTGGGATCATGGGTGGTGGAAGCCCTGGCTCGGTCGGGGGTTGGGACGCTCACGCTGGTGGACCTGGACGACGTCTGCATCAGCAACGTCAACCGCCAGCTTCACGCGGTGGAGGGGGAACTGGGCAAGCCCAAGGTCGAAGTCATGGCGCGCCGGGTGAAGCTCATCAACCCGGAATGCGTGACCCATCCCTTGCACTCATTCTTTCTCAAGTCCAACGCCGGGGAGATTCTCGGCACGCGGTTTGATTTTGTGGTTGACGCGATTGACCGGCCATCCCTGAAGTGCCTGCTTATCGCCGGATGCCGGGAGCGGCAGATTCCTATAATCACCGCCGGGGGCGCGGGCGGGCGGCGGGATCCGACGGCCATTCAAACCGCTGATCTGGCTTTCTCGAGTCACGACGCCCTGTTGCAGGAAGTGCGGCGTGGTTTGCGCAAGGATTACGGTTTTCCGCGGGGCCATGAGCCGTTTGGCGTCGAGTGTGTGTTTTCGCGCGAGGCGCCGGTTTTTCCCGCGGGCGATGGGTCGGTTTGCGGGGAGCGGCCGGCCGCGCCGGATTTGCGGCTGGACTGTGGCAGCGGTTTTGGCACGGCAAGCTTTGTGACCGGCGCTTTCGGGTTGGCAGCCGCCTCGCGAGTGGTGCGGCGCCTGGCGGAGCAAAGCTTGCAGACACGTTCCGCGGCCGATGGCCGTGCGCCAGGGCCCGGCCTGGCCTGAAGCCGTCCGCGCGGACTGCTGTCGTCCGCCGGGATGGG
>CAZVYG010000150.1:0-4493 GCA_964631605.1 uncultured Verrucomicrobiota bacterium | reverse complement strand
GCTGCCCTGTCACGGCAGAGGTTACGGGTTCGAGCCCCGCCGCTCCCGCCATTCTCCGTTATTTCTTAGATCAGGCACTTACGGCAGAAGCCGCTCGTGCGTGCTCCCCAACTTGACAGAAATTTGACAACTGCCGCCAGGATTAGCAGCAGGCTCCCGAGACGTTGCTCACGCTTGCCGAGGCAACACTCAGGATCGAAGACGGAGGGGGCGGGAGTGAGAGGAGGGAGGGGGGAGTCGGGCGAGCCCCGAACTTCGAAGGGGAGAGGGTTCAGGCGCCGGCGCGGGCTTGCTCGAAGAGTCTGCGTTCTTCGGGAAGCATCGGGCCTTTGAAGGCCCAGTCGAGGTAGGACTTGGCTTTGTTTTTGTCGCCGGCGGCTTTGAGCATGAGGCCGTAGTAACCGGCGACGGCGGGATTCTCGAGGTCCTTGGGGGGAAGGGTTTGCATGATTTTGAGGGCCTCGTCGTTCTTTTCCTGGAGGAAGAGGGAGAAGGCATAGGTGGAGGCGAAGGCGGCGTTGGTGGGAGCCTTGGCAAAGACTTCGCGAGCCAGTTCGTGCGCTTTCAGTTCCTTGGCCTCGAGGAGGAGGGCGGTCAGGGCGAGGTTGTTCTTGAGAGAGAGGTCGTCGGGGGAACGTTTAAGTTCCTGGTTGAAGAGCATCATGAGGGGACGGGTGCGGCCCCCGGCATAGAGCGCCTGGGTCAGCACCTGGACGGCCCATTTTTCGTTGGGGTAACGGTTGACGATGTTCCACAGGACTTCCTCGGCTTCGCTGAGCCATTTCCACTGGGCGCACAAGCCGAGCAATTGCCGCAAGGCGCCGAGCTGGTTGTTCGAGTTTTTGAGGGCAAGCTCCCACTCGGCTTTGGACGCGGCGGCGAGGTCTTGTCCGCGTTGGGCGCGGGCGAGGTAGGCGTGGCGAAGGAATTCCAGATCGCCCCAGCGCTGATCCTGGATCAGGTTCTGGAGGCCTTTCCAGTCTTTGAGCACTTCCTGGCATTGAACGGTGGCCAGGGTGACGGCGGCGTTGGTGCGGGTGGCCTCGGGCAGGCGGACCAGCCAGGCCAGGGGCTCGGCGGGCGGCAGGTTTGCCAGTTGCCACATGGCCAGGTCATAGACCTTGGCTGGATCGGACGCGGCCTCGTTTTGGAAGGCGGCCAGGACGCTTCTAAAATCGGGGCTTTTGCTTTCCTGGAGGACCTCGAGCCGGAGCAGTTTGTCGCGGAAGACGGTGTTGGTTTCCTGCAGCAGCTTTTGGGTCGCCTCGAGCGCGAGTTTGGGCTCCTTGTGGCGCAGGGCATCGCCGGCGAGTTCGCGGAGCGCCTGAGAGCGGAGGGAGGCGTTGGTGGAGGTCGAGGAAATCTCGCGCAGGGAGGCGCGGGCGGCGGTCTGAACCGGGGGGTTGGTGTTTTGCAGGTGAATGACGGCGAGGTTGAGGCGGGGGGCGGCGTTGGCGGGTTCGAGCCGCGCCGCCTCGGTGAAATGCTGTTCAGCGAGGGCGACCTGGTTGGCTGCGGCGTAAGCCATGCCGGCGAGGTTATGGAACGCGGCGGTTTTCTTGCCCGCCTCGTCCATGCCCTCGAGCGCATTGGTGGCGGAGGAGTAGTCGCGGAACAGCAGCGCGGTTTGCACCAAAGCCATCCGGTCGTCGTGCGAGCGAGGATTGAGTTCGACGACGCGGCTGCGCCAGACCAGCGCCGCAGGCGAGCGCCCGGCCTCCAGCAGTTGGGCCATGAGGCGGGCGGCTTCGACATCCCGGTTGTTGTAACGGAGAGCGCGTTGCAGGCAGAGGAGAGCCTTGCGCTCCTCTGACTTTTCAATGTGGGCTTTGGCTTGCTTGACCAGGCGGACCTGGCGAACGTGTTTGTAGCCCTTGTAGGCGGCATAGGCGCCCCCCAGACCGAGGAGGCCAAGCACGAGAAGCACGACCAGGACGTTTCGCAGCTTGGTTTTCATGTTGAATGTCTATCAGAAGGTTGCGGCAGTTGGGAGATTAAAGTGGCAGGTGGATGGGGACTGGGCCGCCATTCGTTTGTGTGGGGAGCGGCCGTGTTCCTGTCCGTCTGAACATTGGTGCGGCCGCGTCGGCGGACAGGAATCTCCGCGCTCGCTCCGCACGCGAAAGCGGCGCAGGGCACTCCCGGCCGGGGAGCGCGGCCTCTATAGGTTCTGGCGGTACCAATCAAGCGACTCGCCGAGTCCCTGTTCAATGGTATGGGTTGGAATGTAGCCCAAAAGGCGGCCGGCCTTCGAGATGTCCGCCTCGGAATGGCGGACGTCGCCGGGGCGGAAATCGCGATAGACCGGCTGGCGGCCTTCCAGCCAGGGACAGTGCGGCAGCAGTTGCGCCTTGAGCAGGGCAAAGAGCTGATTCAGCGTGGTGCGGGTGTGCAAGGCCACGTTGTAGGCCTGGTTCAGGGCGTCTGGATTTCGCACCGTGGCGGCGAGGAGATTGGCCTGGACGACGTTTGCGACGTAGCAGAAATCGCGGCTGGTTTCGCCGTCGCCGTTGATGTAAATGGGCTCTCGAGCGAGCATGGCGGCGATCCATTTGGGGATCACCGCGGCATAGGGGCCGTTGGGGTCCTGACGCGGGCCGAACACGTTGAAGTAGCGGAGGCCGACAGGCTCCAGGCCGTAGCACCGGGCAAACACGTCGGCATAAACCTCGTTGATGAGCTTGGTGGCGGCGTAGGGGGACAGGCAATGGCCGATCTTATCCTCGAGTTTGGGCAGGTCGGGATGATCGCCGTAAACGGCGCTGCTCGACGCATACACGACGCGCCTGACCCCGTTGTCGCGAGCGGCCAGGAACACATTGAGACAGCCGTTGACGTTGCTGGCGTGGGAATCGGCGGGATGTTCGAGAGACCGGGGCACCGAGCCCAGCGCCGCCTGGTGCAGCACGAAATCCACGCCCCGGCTGGCGCGGAGGCAGGTTTCAAAATCGCAAATATCCCCTTCAATCAGGGCAAAGCGTTCCCACTTTTCGGGGCCGACCTGGAGCCGAACCTGTTCGAGGTTGCTGCGGCTGCCGGTGGCGAAGTTGTCCAGGCCCACCACGCGCTGGTTCAACTTGAGGAGCGTTTCCAGCAAATGCGAGCCGATGAAGCCGGCCGCGCCGGTGACCAGCCATGTGCGGGGCTGGCCCCGGAGGGTTTCTTGCAGGGTTTGCCAGGGGGTCATTCGGGCCTCGCTTGCTGGGTAGCGGGGGCGTTGGCGGCCGAAGGCGCCGCGGTGCCCGCCGCGGACGCGGCTGCGGGACGGAAATCCGCCAGGCGCGTGATACGGCTGACCGCCGGTTCGGGTTCCAGGAACGGCGTGTAATCGGGGATGGCGTGTTGGAGGAGTTTTTTCACTTCAAGAGAGTCCATTTCATGCACGTGTTTGCGGAGTGTCTGGAGCGTTTTGCGGAATTCGGCCAGGTTGACCGGCTGCGCGATGAACCGAAAGATTTTGGCGTGGGCGGTGGGGACGAAGTTCTCGCCTTGGTGCGTGATCTCTTCGAACAGCTTTTCGCCCGGGCGCACACCGATGAATTCGATTCTGATATCCTCATCCGGTTTGAGGCCGCTCAGCTCGATCATCTGGCGGGCCAGGTCAAGGATGCGGACCGGCTGGCCCATGTCGAGCACGAAAATTTCGCCACCGGCGCCCTGCATCGCGCTTTGGAGCACCAGCATCGAGGCTTCGGGGATGGTCATGAAATAGCGGGTCATCTCCGGGTGAGTGACCTTGACCGGGCCGCCCTCGGCAATTTGCTTCTGGAACACCGGAATGACGCTGCCCGAGGAGCCGAGGACGTTGCCAAAGCGGACGGAGATAAACTTCGTGCGGTTCGGGTGCAGCGCCGAGAGGCCCTGGATATACATTTCGGCGAGGCGTTTGGTGGCGCCCATGACACTGGTGGGATTGATCGCTTTGTCCGTCGAGATCAGCACAAACCGGTCCACGCCGAACTCCACCGCGAGGTCCGCCAGCTCCGCCGTGCCGAGACTGTTGTTGACCACCGCTTCCCCGGGCTGAAATTCCATCATGGGCACATGTTTGTGCGCGGCGGCATGGAAAAGCACGGAGGGCCGAAAGCGGGAGAAAATTTGCTGCATGCGGTCGCGGTCATGGATGTCGGCCACCAAAGGCACGATGCGCGAGCCGTAGCCAAGGTTGATCAGTTCCTGTTCGATTTGGAACAAGGCAGGCTCGGACCGCTCCACCAGGAGCAACTGCCTGGGCAGATAAGTAGCGATCTGGCGGCAGAGCTCGCTGCCGATGCTGCCGCCCGCGCCGGTGACAAGGATCACCTGGTTTTCGAGAATTTGGCGAATGCTCTCGGTCTCCAGCTCGACCTTTTCACGACCCAGCAGGTCGGCAATTTCGATGTTGCGGAGCTGGCTGACCTTGACCTGCCCCAGCGCCAGTTGGTCCAGCGAAGGAACCGTGCGGCCGGGAAGGCGGACCTCGCGCAGAATGCGGACGATTTCGCCGATGCGAT
>CAZVYG010000149.1:0-4724 GCA_964631605.1 uncultured Verrucomicrobiota bacterium | reverse complement strand
ATTCCCGTGGCGCACCGTGCTTTGCGGCCTGGCGCTGCAATTCAGCTTCGGGTTTCTGATTCTCAAGACCGTTCCCGGCAGGGCGTTTTTCAACTTCTTCAACGGCGTGGTGACCACGTTCATCGGTTTTGCGGAGCAAGGGACGGCCATGGTTTTTGGCCCGCTGGCGTCCGGGGCGGCGTTGGAGAAAGGATTCGGTCCGGGCCACTCGGTGGTGTTCGCCGTGCTGGTGGCGGGGACGATCATCCTGGTCTCGGCGGTGTCGGCGCTGTTGTATCACTACGGGATTTTGCAGTTGGTGGTCCGCGGATTTGCCTGGGTGATGCAGAAGGTGATGCGGACCAGCGGCAGTGAAAGCCTGTCGGCGGCGGCGAACATTTTTATGGGGCAGACCGAGGCGCCGTTGGTGATCAGGCCGTATCTGGCGCGCATGACCCGCAGCGAGCTGCTGGCCATGATGGCGGGCGGCATGGCCACGATTGCCGGGGGGGTGCTGGCGGTTTACGTCAAGCTCGGGGTGACGGCAGGGGATTTGCTGACGGCGTCGGTGATGAACGCGCCGGCGAGCTTGTTGGTTGCCAAGATTCTCCTGCCGGAAACCGAGCCGAGCGAGACGGCGGCGGGGGCCCGGGCGTCGGTTCCGCGCGAGACCGTCAACGGGCTGGACGCATTGTGTGTGGGGGCGGGCGACGGCATGCGGCTGGCGATCAACGTCTGCGCGATGTTGATCGCTTTCGTGGCGATGGTGCACCTGGTCAACCATCTGCTCGCGCTGCCCCAGGCCTGGTTCCAAGTCCAAACCCCGGTCCGGCTGCAGGACGTGCTGGGCTGGCTCAACGCGCCCTGCGCCTGGCTGATGGGCGTGCCCTGGAAGGATTGCGCGCGGGTGGGCCAGGTGTTTGGCGAACGGATTGTGCTGAATGAATTTGTGGGGTATTTGAGCCTGACCAGCGAGGCGATCAAGCCGCAGCTCGAGGAGCGGAGTTTTCGAATTGCGGCCTACGCGATTTGCGGTTTTGCCAATTTCTCCAGTATTGCCATCCAGATTGGGGGCATCGGGTCACTGGCGCCCACCCGCCGGGGCGACCTGGCCCGGCTGGGTCTCCGGGCGATGGTGGGCGGCCTGCTGGCCTGCTACCTGACCGCCTGTATTGCCAACCTCTGGCTTTAGCGCGGGAGCCGGGCGGAACAAAACATTGGTCGTACGGGGCAACTTGTGCTAGAAAGAAAGGGCAAGAATTGAACCGATCACTGCGATGAAGATCACCGAAGCCTTATTCGCCGAACACCAGGTGTTTCACAATGTTTTTGATCATATCGAGGCGGTGGCCCCGCGGCTCAAGACGCTGGCCGAAATCAAGGTGCTGGCGGGATTGATGGAGTCGTTGCTGAAGGCGCACTCGGACACCGAGGACGATTTGTTCATCGGTCCGATGGAGCATTGCTTTGAGCAGCTCGGGCAGCGGGAGACGTTCCACCAGGAGCATGTCGAGATTGACGAAAGTCTTCATCGCGTCCAGCGGGCGCGCCAGTTGAAGGAGGCCCGGAAGTTGTTGCTGGTGGCGGTGGCCTATTCGCGCCGCCACTTTGACCACGAGGAACGGATTGTGTTCCCGATGGCGGAGCGGGTGCTGAAGAAGGAGACGCTGAGAGAACTCGGCCAGTCGTGGATGGACCAGCGCACGCGCGTCGTGGCCGAACCTGTGGCCGCGACCTGAGCCCGGCCCGATGGCCGCCGTCAGGCCATGACCGGAACTTGGGCCCGCTCAACGGCGGCTTGCGGGGCGAGGGGGGTCGCCAGCTCCTGGTCGTGGAAACCATGCTTGTCCCAGGCGGGGTCCAGGCCCAAGTCCTTGAGCATCTGCAGGTCTTTCTCCACCGGTTGATTTACGGTGGTGAGATAGTTGCCCACCATCAGGGCGCTGGCGCCGGCCATGAAAATGAGCGGCTGGAGGTCTCGCAGATTCACCGTTCGGCCGCCGGCCACCTTGATTTCCTGGCGGGGAAGAATGAACCGGAAACAGGCAATGGTCTTGAGGATTTCCAGCGGCGGCAGCGGTTGGCGGCTGGCAAAGGGCGTGCCCGGAATGGGATTGAGGATATTGATGGGAACCACGTGAACGCCCAATTCCTTCAGAGCGAACGCCAGCTCGCAGCGATCCTGGCGGGTCTCGCCCATGCCCAGGATGCCGCCCGAGCAGATTTTCATCCCCGCCTGTTTTAAGAACCGGATGGTTTGCAGGCGCTCCTCGTAGGTGTGGGTGGTGCAGACCTGGCTGAAAAACCGGGGCGACGTTTCGAGGTTATGGTTGTAGCACTCGACGCCGGCGGCTTTGAGGCGGTCGGCCACGCGCTGGCTCCGGAGAATGCCCAGCGAGGCATCGGGCCGGGCCAGGCCGCGGTCGCGCAACTGACCGAACTGCTCACACAGTTTGTCGAGCGCCGGGCCTTCCTCGACGCCGCGCCAGGCCGCCACCAGCCCCAGCGCCGTCACCCCGTTGGCTTTGGCCTCCTCGGCGGCCGCCATGAGCGATTCGGTTTCGATCAGTTCGTAGCGGGGCGCCGCAGTTTGATAGTGGGCGGATTGCGCGCAAAAACGGCAATTCTCGGAGCAACCGCTGGCCTTGATGTTCACAATGGAGCAGAGGTGAATCCGGTTGCCTTTGTAATGCTCGCGGATCCGATTGGCCCAGGCCATTAAATCGAAGATGTCCGCCCGCTGCTCCAGGCCGAACAGCCAAAGTGCGTCCTCGCGCGCGAGGTTTCCGCCCGCCAGGACCTGCTGTCCGAGCCGGGCGATGCGGTGATGGGTTGTGGCGTCAAACGCAGTGCTGCTCATGGTTGACAGCATAACCCGTCCTCGATTTTGCGCAAGCGGGAGCTTAATCGTGCATCGGGGCCTCGAGCAGCCGCGGCTTGCGCTCGTGGGAGGGCAGCCAGATGCGGAAGGTGGTGCCGCGGCCCAACTGGCTTTCCAGCTCGATGCGCCCGCCGTGGGCGCGCACGATGCGTTGGACAATCATCAGGCCCAGTCCGGTCCCCTGTTTCTTGGTGGTGAAGAACGGTTCGAAGATGCGGTTGATGCGGTCCTGGGCAATGCCGGTGCCGGTGTCTTCGACACTGACCCACACCCCGTCCGAGGTCTCGCCGGTGCGGAGGGTGAGGATGCCGCCGCGCGTCATGGCTTGCATGGCGTTCTTGATCAAGTTGACGAGCACCTGCTGGATTTGAGTGGCGTCAATCGGGATGGCGGGAAGCTGGTGGGCGAGGCGCCGCCTGACCTGCAACCCCCGGTTGTCGAGTTCGGGCTGAAGCAAATCCAGCGTTTTGTTGACCACCTCGTTCAAACTGGCCGGCTTGAGCTGGGGCGCGGTGGGGCGAATGGCCTGGAGGAACTGGGTGACGATGTAGTCCAGACGATTGATCTCGCCTTTGGCCACGCCGAGATATTGGTCCAAGCGGCCCAGCAGCTCCGTCGTCTCGGCGGTTGGCGGGGGGGGTGCGGCGCGGGAGCCCAAGCGCAAGCCGCCTGGCGCGCGCGCCTGGGGCTGCAGCGCCGTTTCCAGTTTGCGGATCACCCGCTCCATCAACTGGAGATGAATGTGCAGGGCATTGAGGGGGTTGCCGATTTCGTGGGCAACACTGGCGGCCAGCAGGGTTAATGCCTGAATGCGCTCGCTTTCGATGGCTTCGAAGGTTTGCTGGCGGGCCTGGGTGGCGTCGTGGAGAATCAAGGCCACCCCGGTGCTGCCGGAAGCCTGGCCATCCAGGGGCGCCGCGTACATTCGCAGAAACCGCGGACGGGGATAGTGGACTTCGAACTCGTGCCGGACGGCGCCCGGTCCCCCGGAATGGTCCAGTTTGCGAAGGCTCTCCCAGTCCAGATCGGGAAAGTATTTCGTGACCGGTTCGCCTTCGACGTCTCCCTGCAAGCCCAGCAGGCGGGTGACCGCCTGGTTGTAGTAGAGAATGCGGCCGTTCTCGTCCACCACCAGGATGCCGTCTTCGATGGTATTAAACAGGGTTTCGAGAAAGGAGCGCTCGCGGACCAGGCGCTGAACCACCGTTTGCAGGCCCTCGGTGTCGAGCCGGCCGATGCGGCCCAGGACCTTGTCGAGAAAACTGGATTTGCCGGGCATGGGGGAATGGCAAGCGGGCGGTTAGCCCGGAAATCTGTTCCTAAAGGGCTGCAGTGCGCCCGCCGCCTCGAGGCTGAGTCGCCACCCGCCAGATGCCATGCGCCCTCCCAGCGAGAAGCATCCGTGGCGGCTGGCGGGGCCGCCGGGGGGATCAACGGGTTTTGAGGTTAAAACCATTTCTTTTTCTTGAAGTACCAGTAGGTGGCGGCGGTGGAAATGAGAGTAATCACCACGGCGGTGAGATAACCGTAGGACCAGCTCAACTCGGGCATGCCATGAAAATTCATCCCGTACCATGTGCCGACCATCATGAGGGGGGTGGTGATGACGGTGATCATGGTCAGGAGCTTGACGACTTCTCCGGTTTGGTTCGAGGACATGTTCAGATACACCTGCAGGATGCCCGTGAGGGAATCCGTGTATCCTTGCGCCAGTTCCGAAATCTGGAACAGGGCGTCATAGACATCGCGATAGTAGGGGACCATGTGGGCGCGAATCAGTTTGAATTCGCCCTGCGCGAACCGGGCCAGCACCTCCCGCTGCGGGCCGATGATTTGACGCAGGTGCACCACTTCCTTCTTGATC
>CAZVYG010000148.1:0-4986 GCA_964631605.1 uncultured Verrucomicrobiota bacterium | reverse complement strand
CCCGGGAGATTGCCGGCGCCCACACGCCGATCCTGGGCATCAACATCGGCAGCCTCGGGTTTCTGACGGCGGTTCCCTCGGACGGGCTGGCGGCGGCCCTACGCCACGTGTGGCAGGGTCATTTTAATTTTGAGTACCGTTCGTTGATCGAAGGAACAGGCCATAGCGGCGGCCAAGTCGTGACCTGCACCGCGCTCAACGACATCGTGATCAGTCGCGGCATCGCCTCACGGCTGGTCGAGCTGGAGGTCAGCGTGGATGGCGAATTGCTGACGCGTTATCGCTGCGACGGGTTGATTGCCAGCTCCCCGACCGGCTCGACGGCCTATTCGCTGGCGGCGGGGGGGGCGGTGATTTTTCCCACCGCCCACGTTCTGGCCCTCACGCCCATCTGTCCGCACACGCTGTCGAACCGGTCGTTGATTCTGCCTTCGAGCGCGACCCTGCAGGTCAAGGTCATCAGCCCCCGTCCCACGACCGTGTTGAGCGCGGACGGCCAGGTGGTGAGCGAGCTGGCGGCGGGCGACGATGTCACGATTCGGCGGAGCCGCCGCAGTGTGCGCCTGATGCACCTGGCCGGCAGTTCTTTTTGCGAGACGCTGCGTCACAAGTTGCATTGGCGCGGCGCCACGATTTGATGGGTCAACCCGCCTTGGAAGCCGAGACTATGATTCGCCTCAAAGACATTGCCCAGCAGGCTGGAGTATCGGTGATGACCGTCTCGAAGGCCCTGCGCGACGCGCCGGACGTATCAGCGGCCACCAAGGCGAGAATCAAGCTCCTGGCCCAGCAGCTTGGTTATGTGCCGGATTCCTCCGCGCAGGGGCTGCGCACGCGCGCCACCCGCCTGTTTGGCGTGGTCATTTCTTCGCTCACCAATCCAATCTTCTCCCGCATTGTTTTGGCGCTGCAGGAGCGGGCTTACGATCTGGGCTACGACGTTCTGCTGGCCTACACGTTCAACAGTCCTGAGCGGGAGGAGACCTGTATTCGCCGCCTGCTCTCCCGCCGGGTCGAAGGGCTGTTCGTCTCCCCGGTCTATCGCATGGACTCCAGCGCCCGGATTTACCAGGAACTGGCCAACCGCGCGCAGCCCACCGTTCTGTTGGGCCACTCCGCCCCTTTCTGCTCCCAATTCGTCAATGTCGAGACCGACGATCTCCAGGCTGCCTATTCGGTAACCCAGCACCTGCTAAAAAATGGACATCGGCGCATCGCCTTTCTGACCGGCCCGCCGGGGACCCCTTGGACAGTCGAGCGTTTTGAGGGGTATCGCCGCGCCCTTCGGGAGGTGGGGATGGACGTGGATGATAAACTGGTGTTCCAAGCCGGCCGAAGCATCGAGGACGGGGCCCGTGCAGCCGTCCAGATGATCGCCGAGAAGACCGATGCAACCGCCGTGCAAGCCATCAACGACCTGGTGGCAATCGGATGCGCGGAAGTACTTATTAAACAGGGACTTTCAATTCCATCGGACATGTCCATTGCCGGCTTCGGCAATATTCTGGTCAGCGAGTATTTTCGCATCCCGCTCACGACGATCAGCCAGCCGAAATATCGGCTGGGCGCGGCGGCCATGGAAGCCATGGAGGCTTTGCTGAGCGGCAAGCGGCCCGATTCGCGACGAATTCCGGCTGAACTGGTGGTTCGGGAAAGTACCGGCACCGCTCCTGCTTCATCTGCGTTGAAGCGTCTGAAGACGCCGACCGCATGATGAAGTTATGAAACGAATTCTTACAATCGCCTTGATCGTTCTCGGCGTCGCGGGGGTGCTGTGGGTGGCCAGTGCGTGGTCGTTGCGGCGTGGGGATGAAAAAATTGCCAAGTTCCATTCCGACTGCGACAACCTGATCCTGGGAATTCAGCAGTACAAGGAGTTCGTCGGCACGTATCCGACGGGCAACAACGTTTCCATCGCCAAGGCGCTGTTGGGACAAACCGAAAAGAAGGTGTTGATCCTGGCCGTGCGGCGCAGCGACCTCAATGACAAGGGGGAAATTCTCGATCCGTGGGGCACTCCCCTTCAGTTCTATTTCTCCCATAACGAGGTCATGATCCGCTCGGCCGGCCCCAACCGGGTGTGGGAGGACAGCGCCACGGCAAGCACGGACGATTTGTATCGCTGTGCCGGTAAAGAAAAGTAGGATCAGGCTTTTCGCCGCCAGCAGGCGATGAACATGCCGTTGCCGCCGAAGTCCTGGGGCAGGAGTTCGAGGCGCGGGGCTGGTGCGGCGCGGCCGGGCTTCAAGGGGTGCGGCACGGGGAGAGATTCAAAATCCGGGCATTGGCGCTCGAATTGATCGGCCACCTCGGTGGTTTCGGCCCGGGTGAGTGTGCAGACCGCGTAGAGGAGTTTGCCGCCGGGCTTGACTGCTCTGGCGCACCGCGCCAGCAGGCCCTTCTGTAATTCACTGAGCTCACGCACATCCTGCGCTGTGGTGGTCCATCTCGCGTGGGGGTTGCGGTGCCACGTGCCTGTGCCGCTGCACGGGGCATCCACCAGGACCCCGTCGAACCGGGTGCGGGTGGGCAGTTTCTCACCGCCGTCCCACTGGACGGCCCGGTAGTTGAACACGCGGGCGCGGGCGGCGCGACGCTTGAGCCGTTGCAGCCGCCACGCCGCGCGGTCGCTGGCCCAAATCAGGCCCCGATTCGCCATCAAGTCCGAGAGGTGCAGGGTTTTGCCGCCTTCGCCCGCGCAAGCGTCCCACCACGTCTGGCCGGGCTGTGCGCCGCAAGCCAGTCCAACCGCCTGGGAGGTGATGTCTTGCAATTCAAATTCTCCCGCGTGGAATTCGGCCGTGCGGAACAGGTCCTCCGAGCCGGCATACTCAAGGATATCCGCCAAAGGTCCGTTGCCCCAAACAGCAGCCCCTTTAAGTTTGGCCGCCAAGTCCGGCCCCCGTCCCGGACGCGCCCGAAGCCACAGAGCCGGCTCGGCCTGCAAGGCTCGGACCAGCGGCGCGGTGACCTCCATTTCCTCCAGCGCCCAGCCGGGCAGCGCTCGTGCCAGCAATTCGGCGTCGGGAAAACTTGCGGGTTCGCGGCGGAATCGCTCCGCCAGGGCCAGGCTGTGTTCGAGTTGCTGGCGGGGAGGCGACCGGAAGTCGAGCCAGCCGCGCCATCGAAAATAGGCAAAAACCGCGCGACTGACCTCGCGTGCCTGTTCGCGGGACACCCCCCGTTGAGCCTTCAGTTCCGACCGCAAGAGGTCGTCCGCCGGATGGGCGGCATCGGCCCGGGCGATGACGCGCTCGGCAAGGGGTAGGGCGGCGGGGTTCACGCCCGGAGCAGTTGGCGCAGGACGTAGGGCAGGATGCCGCCGTGCTGGTAGTATTCGATCTCGATGGGGGTATCAATCCGGCACCGCACCGGCACCGACTCGACCTGGCCGCCGGCTCGCGTGATCCGCAGAGTCAGGTCCTGCTGCGGCTTGAGTTTGGCATCCAACCCGAGCACATCGAACCGCTCGGTCCCGTCCAGCTTGAGGCTCTGCGCGCTGACGCCCTCGGGGAACTGCAGCGGCAGCACGCCCATGCCCACCAGGTTCGAGCGGTGGATGCGCTCGAAGCTCTGGGCCACGACCGCGCGAACGCCCAGCAATGCCGTTCCCTTGGCCGCCCAATCCCGCGAACTGCCCGTCCCGTATTCCTGGCCGGCAATGACCACCAACGGGGTGCCCTCCTTCTGGTAAGCCATGGCCGCCTCATAAATCGAGACGGTCTCTCCGGGCGCGCACGAGCAGCCCCGCGTGGCAAAACAGCGGGTGACTCCACCCTCGGTGCCCGGCACCATCAGGTTCTTGATCCGCACATTGGCAAAGGTGCCGCGAGTCATCACCCGATCGTTGCCCCGCCGCGAGCCGTAGCTGTTGAATTCCTCGACCGGCACGCCCTGCTCCAGCAGATACCGGCCCGCCGGCGAGGTTTTCCTGATGCTTCCCGCCGGGGAAATGTGGTCCGTCGTGACGCTGTCCCCAAAAATGCCCAACGCCCGCGCGCCCCGAATTTCGGTGATCTCGCCCGGTTTGAGTTCGAAGTTCTGGAAGAAGGGCGGCTCCTGGATATAGGTGCTCCGCGGGTCCCAGGCATAAACATTGCCCACACTGGCGGGGATTTCATTCCACTTGGGATTTTGATCGGCGAAATTGCGATACAGTTGACGGAAGGTCTCCGGCTCCAGCGCGCTTTGCATCAGCTCGCTGATTTCCTTCAAGGTGGGCCAGAGGTCCTTGAGGAAGACCTCCCGGCCATTGCCATCCTTGCCGAGGGGTTCCCGGGTCAGGTCAATGTCAATGCGGCCGGCCAGCGCAAAGGCCACCACCAGCGGCGGGGACATGAGGAAGTTGGCTTTGATGTTCTGGTGCACCCGCGCCTCGAAATTCCGGTTGCCGGAGAGGACGGAGGCTGCCACGACATCGTGCCGGCCAATGGTCTCCTCGATTGGGGCCGGAAGGGGGCCGGAGTTGCCGATGCAGGTCGTGCAGCCATAACCGACGAGATTGAACCCGAGTTGGTCCAGATACGGTTGCAAGCCGGTCCGTTTCAAGTAATCGGTGACCACTCGTGACCCCGGGGCCAGCGAAGCCTTCACGAGGGGGCCGACACGCAAACCGCGCTCGACGGCTTTGCGGGCCAGCAGGCCGGCAGCCAGCATGACCGATGGGTTGCTGGTGTTGGTGCAGCTTGTGATGGCCGCGATGAGCACGCTGCCGTGCCGCATCCCGGCTCCCGGCGGCCCGCCGGGTACGGGGTAGCTTTTGCCCAGCTCCTCCGGCGCTTTGCCAAACCCGTTCTCGGTCACCGGCCTGGAAAACGCCGAAACGAACTCGCGCTTGAGGTCGGGCAGTTGAACCCGGTCCTGTGGCCGCTTGGGCCCCGCGACGCTCGGCACGACCGTCCCCAAGTCCAGGTCCAGCTCGGTCGAGTAGCGCACCTGGCCCTTGCGGGGAATGCCAAACAAGCCCTGCGCCCGGTAATAGCTCTC
>CAZVYG010000147.1:0-5071 GCA_964631605.1 uncultured Verrucomicrobiota bacterium | reverse complement strand
ACAAGCAAAATCTCACCTTAAAGTGATCTTTCGTGCGGCTCGCTAATGTTTCGGGAACAACGCAACAACGCGCGGGCAGCGTCGCGGCCATCGGGTTCAGCCGCGATCGGACCCCGGCCGGATCGGCCGACCCTGCCGGCATGGGTTGCCGTGCGGCGGTCCGGGGCGTGGTGGACGAGCGTGTTGTTTTTTGCTGCGCCATCCATGGGCGCGGTTTAGGTTGGCCTCATGTCATACCTTCGTCTTGCCTGGGCTTTGGTTGCTGGGATGATGGCGGTCGTTGCCGGCGTGGCCGCCGAGACCCGTCCCAACTTCATCGTGATTTACGCCGATGATTTGGGGTATGGGGACCTGGGCTGTTATGGGCATCCGATGATCCGCACGCCTCATTTGGACCGGATGGCCGCCGAGGGGATGCGTTTCACCCAATTTTACTCGGCGGCGGAGGTCTGCACCCCCAGCCGCGCCGCCCTGCTGACCGGGCGCTACCCCATCCGCAATGGCATGTGCCATTCGCAGTTCCGGGTGCTTCGCAACAACGCCGCCGGGGGCCTGCCGCGCGAGGAGAGCACCCTGGCCGAGGTGCTGAAACAACGCGGTTACGCCACCGGCATGGTGGGCAAGTGGCACCTGGGCCATCTCCCCGAGCACCTCCCGCCCCACCACGGGTTCGACGAGTATTTCGGCATGCCCTACTCGAACGACATGCAGCCCGCGCCCGACGCCCCCAAGGGGCGGGAGAAGTTCTTTGCCGAGAACCCCGATTACTGGCGCACGCCGCTGATTCGGGGCACCAACATCATCGAACCCCGGCCGGATCAACGGCTCCTCACGCGCCGGTACACCGAGGAAGCCGTGCGCTTCATCCGCGCCCACAAGCGCGGGCCCTTCTTCCTGTATTTTGCCCACACTTTTCCCCATGTGCCGTTGTTTGCCTCCGCGGAGTTCCGGGGCAAAAGCCCGGCGGGTTTTTATGGCGACGTCATCGAGGAACTGGACTGGAGCGTGGGCCAGGTGTTGGACGCCGTCCGGGCCCAGGGACTGGCCAAACGGACGCTGGTGGTCTTCAGCAGCGACAACGGCCCCTGGCTGATCTTCAACCATCATGGGGGCAGCGCCGGCCCGTTGCGTGAAGGCAAAGGTTCCACCTGGGAAGGCGGCATGCGCGTGCCGGGCATCTTCTGGTGGCCGGGCCGAATCCCCGCCGGCGTGGTTCAACGCGAGGTGGCCGCCACTTTGGATGTGCTGCCCACCTTCGCCCGACTGGCCGGCGCGCCGCTGCCGCCGGTCACGCTCGACGGGGTGGATATTTCGCCCTTGTTGCTGGGCAAAGGCCGGGTCGAGCGCGACGCGTTTTTTTATTACCGCGGCGATGAGCTCTTTGCGGCGCGCCAGGGAGAATGGAAGGCGCATTTCATCACCCGCAGCGGCTACGGGCCGGATAAGCCGGAGACCCACAACCCGCCGCTGTTGTTTCATCTCGGGGAGGATGTAGGCGAACGATTCGATCGCGCTGCCGAACATCCCGAGGTGCTGGAGCGGATCACCCAGGCGGTGCAGCGTCATCGCGCCACCCTCCAGCCCGCGCGGTCTCAATTGGTCGAAACCGTGGCCACCCCTTGAGCAAACCGCCGCCCCGGGCCGGCCCGGGCGGGCTCAAAAGGCGATGTCCAGCTCGCGCGCGGTCGCCTGGTTGGCGAAGCGAATTCGCAGCAGGTTCTCGTCTTTGGCGAACTGGTAATCGGGGCAAAGCTCCCCGCCCAGCCTGATGCTCTTGAGGTCGTTGAGCGCGTTCATCACGGTCTGGAGCTCGGTGGCGTAGGCCGGGGGGATGGACTGCCGCTCGCTGGCTTTGGCCTTGCGGGGATATCGCCCGGCGAACACGCGCTCCGGCCACGGCGCCACTTCATACTGCCAAACCTCGGGCTGGAACAGCGACGCCACCAGGGTGGACTCCCAATTGAGCCGGTAATCCTCCCAATCATAATTCGGGTTGTCCTCGACCGGATCGTTCAGGTACCAGACGGTGCGGCCGGTGGCGCGGACCAGGTTCTGCATCACGCCGTACTCGAGGAACGCGGTTTCAAACGTCCGCTCCTTCAATTGGCCGCGGTAGAGGTTCGGGGTTCGGGAGGTGCCGGTCCAGACCTGGGCGATGTAGCCGTCGCAGCCGTTCAACCGGGCCAGGCTGGATTCGGGGCTGACGATGCGCCAATGCGCGTAGTTCAACAGGCTGTGCGTCGGCACGTAGCACCGCACCCGCCGGCCCGTCCGCCGGTTGTAGTCCTGGTAATGGCCCCCAAATTCAATCCCCGGGCAGGATCGTCCACATCCCCAGCGGATTGTCCAGCCGGCCGGCGCCGACCGTTCGCTCGATGCGGAGGGTCTCGACGTGGTTGTCGTGGAAGAGGTAATTGAACCGGCTGCCGTGCAGTTTATACAGCGCGGCGCCCTGGTTCAGCCCGGCCGAGGACCGCGGGTCCTGCGGCTGGGCGGCGGTGTCAATTTGATAGAGGCAGCCCTGCGCGCCGCCGTGGGAAATCTGCGGTCCCAACGACACGCACGTCCATTCGTTGCCCACACACTGCTGGCCGGTGGGCTCCTCGACCATGAGGATCGTCCCGGCAAAATCACGCACCACCGAGGTTTTGTAGCCCCGCGCCTCCCAGTCCGGCCCCGGGACGGCGTTGTCATACCAGTAAATGCCCACGCCGCGCGTGATCGGCGGCAGGGGGTAACTCTGGCGGACGGTGGGCACCTGGTAATCCGTGGACCACCGCGGCCCGACACTGTTCATCGCATAAGACCGCACGCCGAACCACGGCGGGTTGCCGATCCAGCTCACCTTCGGCTGCCGGTCGGCCGGACATTTTTCGATCTTGGGCGAGAACTCGACATCCACCACCCCAATGGTGAGGTCCTCTTCGGGCGCGTTGCCGCCAATGTAACGATGGATGAAACTGTCCCAGCCCATCTGCCCGTTGGCAAAATGGAGGCCGGCCGGCGGATACATGTCGTTGTGGTCGGTCACAAACAGGTTGAACCCGGTGCCAAGCTGCTTGAGTTGCGAGGTGCACTGGATGCGCATCGCCTTGGCCTTCGCGCCGGCCAGCGCCGGCAACAGCAGCGCCGCCAAAATCGCAATGATGGCGATGACCACCAGCAGCTCGATCAACGTGAACCCGCCTCGAGCCGGCGCCGACAGTTTGAACCTCGACGCCGCCAAAGCGGCCGGGCGCCCTTGGGATGCTTGGCAAAGAATCATAACGCGGTGGTTTTGGAACGGTCTCCGTCTCTAGCGGTTCACCAGCACCACATGCATCTGGCTGTTGATGGCGTATTTCTTCCCCTCGGGCGGAGGCGGAATCGGGAAGTTCGCCGTGGCCGCGAAATCCTCGAAGTCCCTGGGCGGCCGTTGATTGCGGACGATCCAGCGGCGCAGTTGCCGCGTGATGGCGTCCAGATCGGGCTGCGCGGCCGGCGCCGCCGCCGCGCTCACCGCCTGCGTGGCGGGGGCCGGCGGCGCGGCACCGCCCGGCTCACTCTTCTTTCCGCAACCCGACGAGGCCAGGGCCAGCCCGCAGGCCAGAACCCACACGCGCGCACCGCCCCGCCCCGGCAACCGCCGCAGACTCCTTCCGAAAGTCAAACCCAGTGTCATCATAAGCTCGAATCCAAGCCGCAACACGCCGCCCCTCGACAAAGGTCGCCCGGCGTTGATGCCAACCTACCACGGTTCGCACTCCAGCGAATGTCATAAAAATTGATGACGCCGCGACCAGCGCCCCACCCCAAAGCCAACGGCGCCGGGCCTGACACCGCAGGCCGGGCGGGCGGGCTTTGGGCTTGACGCGCGGGCGTCCGCGCTTCAAAATTCGTCCGGGTAGTAGGCCATGAATTGTCCAGAGTGCGGAGCGCCGGCGCCAGACGCCGCTGCCGTCTGTCCCCAGTGCGGCGAGGCCCTCACCGGCGGGGGAGAGGAGCTTGCTGCGGAGGGTGGCCCGGTGGCGAACGCGCGGGAGGCTTCGTCCACGGCATCCGCGGACGCGACTCATCGCCGGTTCCGGGAGCACGCGCGGATTTTGGGGCGCTATCGCGTGCTGGAGGAGTTGGGCCGGGGCGGGATGGGGGTGGTTTACCGGTGCAAGGATGAAGTGGGCGGCATCCAGGTGGCAGTCAAGGCGCTGCCGCCCGAGCTGTCCTGGTACACGGCCGAGATGGAGGAAGTGCGCGAGAATTTTCAACTGGTCTCGCGGCTGATTCACCAGAATATTGCCGCGGTCAGGACCCTCGAGCGGGACCCGGAGAGCGGGGATTACTACCTGATCTTGGAGTGCGTCGAGGGGCTGGACTTGCGGCGGTGGCGCAGGAGGCAGGGGGGGCGGGTCCCCCTGGCCGGCCTGCTCCCCATCCTGCGGCAGGTGGCCGCGGCCCTGGATTTTTCGCACGGGCAGAAGATCATCCACCGGGACATCAAACCGTCAAACGTGATGGTGCGGCCCGACGGGGTGGTCAAGGTGCTGGACTTTGGGCTGGCAGCGCAGATTCACACCAGCCTGTCTCGGGTAAGCGGGAGCCAGTATGGGACCGCCGGCACGCCGCCGTACATGGCGCCGGAGCAGTGGCGCGGGCAGTTGCAGGATGCGGCGACCGACCAATACGCGTTCGGCGTGATGACCTATGAGCTGCTGGCGGGGCGGCTGCCCTTCGACAGCCATGAGGTGAGCGTTTTGCGCGCGGCGGTGCTGCACGAGCAGCCGGCGCGAATTGCAGAATTGCCGGAAGCCGCGTGGACGGCGCTGCGGCGGGCGATGGCCAAGAGACGGCAGGGCCGGTTTGCGAGCTGCCGCGAGTTTGTCGAAGCTCTTGCCGCGGACGCCGGCGCGCACACGGACTCGCCTGCCATCCCGCGCCGGGCGCCCAAACAGGCGCCAGCCAGGCTTCCGACTCCGGTACCGGCCGACCCGGTTCGGCTGGTGGCGCAGAGGAATTACCCGGTGCAGTCTGCCCCCTACGAGAACAGCCTGGGGATGAAGTTTGTGCCGGTGCCCGGGACCGAGGTGCTGTTTTG
>CAZVYG010000146.1:0-5415 GCA_964631605.1 uncultured Verrucomicrobiota bacterium | reverse complement strand
AGGTTTCGGCTGTTTGCGTCTCGGTTTTCACTAAATCTTAAGCCGGAGCACCGTTTTGGCGGGGAACATTAATATGAAACAGGCTCCCTTTCCAAGCTCGGATTCAACTCGAACCGATCCGCCGTAAAGCTCGACATTGTGCTTCACGGTGGCCAGGCCCAAACCCGTGCCTTTGGGTTTGGAAGAGAAATACGGCTCGAAAATCTTTTCCAGCCGGTCAGCCGGTATCCCGGGGCCGTTGTCGCGAATCCGCACTTCGATCGAGCGATCTTCGAGGCAGCGCGCGCTGACGTAAACGTGGCCTTCGCCGCCCTCCAGCGCCTCGCGCGCGTTTTGCAGCACATTGACCAGCGCCTCGGACAAATGGCGGCGCAGCATCATCAGCGGCGGAAAAGGCCCGGACCAGTCGGTATGAACCTGGATCGGATAACCCGCGCCGGGGGGGAACACCCGGGCAATGGCGGCGGCCAGTTCCTCCTCGATGTGCAGCTTTTCGACCCGCCCCTCGCTCAGTTGAGCGTACCCCATGATGTCGGTGATAATCCGGTCCGAGCGCACCACCTCCTCCTGAATGATCTGCACCTGCTCGGAAACGTCCGTCTGGCCCCGTTGCAGCGCCCGTTGCAGTGAAAACGCCGCGTTGTTGATGATCGCCAGCGGATTCTTCATCTGGTGCGCGAATTCGGCCGCCAGCCGGCCCGCCGATTGCAACTGGCCCTCGCGCAGCGCGAATTCCCGGGCCTCCTCCTGGGCCCGGCGCTGCCGTTCGAGCAGCACCTGCACGCCGTAAGAGCAGATGGTGATGAGAAACAGCAGCAGCAACCGCACCACCAGCGGTTCCGTTGGCAGCGGCCCGGTCAGACCCAGCGCAATCTTCGCCTCCTCATCCAGATCCTCGGCCAATTCGGCAATCGCCAGGTCCACGATTCCCGACAGAACATAACAGGCGATGATGGTGAGGTTGAGCAGCAACTGGGAAGTGCCCCGCGGCACACTGACGGCGCTGCGCATGATCAGGCCCAGAAACAGCCAGTACACGATGCTGTCATAGCCGCCAGTCACCAGGGCGAGCGCGGCGAGAAAAATGCCGTCCATGAGAATGCTCGCGAACACCACGTAGGTGAGCACCGACAGGCGCAGGTGGCGCATGGCCAGCAACAGGCCCGCGATGACCCCGTTCACCGCGATGTAAATCCACAAAAAGTACTGGGTGGACTCGACGGCAATTTCCAACGCGCCAATCACCCGCCCGAACCAGGGGGTGAAGTAGAACGAATGGAGCAGCATCGCGATGCCGGCCGCCTTGAGAGGCAGCACCAGGTCGCGCTCCATCAACTCGATGCGCCGCAGCAGCTCGGGGGTTTCCGGCTCGCCGATGGCCAGCAACTCCTTGATCTGCTGCCGCCAGGAGCCCACCGGCCGCTCCGAACCCACCCACCGGGGGCGCCCCTCCGCCGGGCCGGCGGCCTTGGACCGGAGGTCCGCCTTCCGCTGACTGCGTTGCTCCGCAGGCTCCGTCCCCCTCGGGGCCGGGTTCGCAGCGGTTGGCTCCGCAGCCAAAACCGCCTTATTCCAGAAGGGCCAGCGCACGTTCCACTATTTTCTCGACGGGCCAGAGCCGGCCGACGCCTTCATACCCGCAGGAGAGCATGCCCTCCTCGGGGCCGATGAATTCCACGCCCCGCGACTGGAGCGTTTGAACGTTTTGACGCGTGGCGGGGTGCTGCCACATTTTGCCGTTCATGGCGGGGGCGATGAGGGTCTTGGCGTTGGGATTGAGCGCCAAAGCGACGCAACTCAGCGCGTCGTTGGCCAGCCCGAGCGCCAGCCGGGCGATGGTGTGCGCCGTGGCCGGCGCGATCAACAGGAGGTCCGCCTCATCGGCCAGCGTAATATGCACCGGCTTCCACCCGCTCTCGGATTCGTAAAGGTCCGTCACCACCGGGTTGCGCGAGAGCGTTTGGAACGGCACCGGCGTGATGAACCGCAGGGCATCGGCGGTCATGACCACGTGAACGTCGCAGCCGCGGCGGGTCAACTGGCTGGCCAGGTCGGCCGCCTTGTGCGCCGCGATGGACCCCGTCACGCCCAGAACCACTTTCTTGCTCATGTCCAGCTCCTCCTTCCAAGTTAAAGCTCGGGCGCTTGCGCCCGGGCGGATCGCATCTTCTCCGCCTCGATGATGGCGAGCATGCGCCGAAGGTCCTCCCCCACGGTGTCGCTGATCAGCAGGTAGTCAAAATTGCGCCATTGGGCGATTTCCTGCCGCGCCACACTCAGCCGTTTCTGAATGACTGCCGGGGCGTCGCTGCCCCGCCGTCGCAGCCGTTCCTCCAGCACGCTCAAGGAAGACGTCGTAAGGAACACCGACACCAGGGCCCGCCGCAGCTCCGGTTCGGCCTGCGCCTGCTGGCGAATCGTTGCCGCCCCCTGCACGTCCACGTTCAACAGCACGTCCCGGCCCTGGCGCAGCTTGCCCAGCACTTCCGATTTGAGCGTGCCGTAACTGTGACCGTAAACGGTGGCGTGTTCGAGGAAATGCCCCGCCTGGACGCGCCGGAGAAAGGAGGCCGGGTCGAGGAAATAGTAATCCACGCCCTCCTGCTCGCCCGGACGGGGAGCGCGGGTGGTGCAGGTCACTGCGCGGCTCATGCCGGGACGGGCGGCCAGCACCTGCTGACACAACGTCGTCTTGCCCGCGCCGGACGGGGCGGAAATCACCACCAGCAAGGGACAGCTCCGGGCTCCGGCCCGCGCCGGCCCCTCGCTTGCCAGGGGTTGAGTCTCAGGATCCATTTACTCGACGTTCTGCGCCTGCTCGCGAAACTTCTCCAGTTCCGCCTTGAGCGTCACCACCTCCCGCGAAATCAGGCTGTCGTTGGCCTTCGAGCCAATCGTATTGATCTCGCGGTTCATTTCCTGCGCCAAAAAGTCCAGCATCCGCCCAACCGGCTCGCGGGACTTGAGGCAGTCGTCAAACTGCTGGAAATGGCTTTGCAGACGGGTCAGCTCCTCGGAAATATCGGACCGGTCGGCGAAATAAACCACCTCCTTGAGCAGCCGGTCATCATCCGGCGCCGGCGCCTCCAGGCCGGCCGCCTTGATGCGCTCGATCAATTGTTGACGGTAACGTTCCGCCACCTTGGGCGCCTGCTTTTGAATCCGAGCCGCCGCCCGCCTCATAATCGCAATCCGGCGCGAAAGGTCCTGCGCCAGGTGCGCCCCTTCCCGCTCCCGCATTTGCACCAGGGCCGCCAGCGCCTGTTTGAGCGCCTTCTCCACCGCGGGCCAGAAATCCTCCTCCTCGACGATCTGTTCGTCGGTCTGGAACACCCCGGGCGCGCGGGTCAGGTGGTCCAGCGTGACCGGGCCGGGCAAATGCAATTGCCGCGAGAGCCGGGCCAGTTCATGCGCATAGGCCTTTGCCAGGGGAATATTCAAATGCATCCGGGCCGCGGTTTGGCTTGCGCCGGCGTGCAGCGACACCCGGGCGGTGAGCCGGCCACGGGCCACGTGACGGTTGATCAGGTCGCGAATTTGCGCCTCCAGCATCTCCATCTCGCGCGGCAGGGTCACCGAAATCTCGCTCTGCTTCCGGTTGACCGAGCTGATTTCCACCGTGACCTTGAAACCGTTGCGAGCGCAATCTCCGCGACCGTATCCGGTCATTGATTTCATCCCTCACAGTATGGACACAAGCCCGCGGCTTGTCGAATCTGGATTTGACGCCTTGACGCGCGGCCTTTCCCATGGGCAAAGCGCGCCTAAGCAGGGCCGGCAGCCGGCCAGCGATCAGGTTGTGGTTTCAACCCCATGCCAGTGTCCGTATCCCCCCCCTTTGACGGTGCTGACAATGGCGCCAGCCACCGTCGGAAAGCCGGCTCGACCAGCCTAGGGCAAATCCAGCCCCAGCTTCGGAGCGACCTGCGCCACGTCCTTGTCCCCCCGGCCGGACAGATTGACCAGGATGATCTCGTCCCGACCCATCGTCGGGGCGCGACGGATGACTTCGGCGATGGCGTGGGCGCTTTCCAGTGCGGGAATAATGCCTTCCAACCGCGCCAGTTTCTGGAAGCCGTCCAGGGCTTCGGCATCGGTGGCGTAGGTGTATTCAACGCGTCCCTGGTCCCGCAGCCACGCATGTTCCGGGCCTACCGCCGCGTAGTCCAGTCCCGCCGAAACGCTGTGCGTGAGCTGGATTTGCCCAAACCCATCCTGGAGCAAATAGGAGCGCGTTCCCTGCAGCACCCCCAACGAGCCGCCCTGGAACCGCGCCGCATGCTTCCCGGCTTCGATCCCCTCCCCGCCAGCCTCCACGCCCACCATCTTCACCCCGGCATCCTCCAGGAACGGATGGAACAGGCCGATGGCATTCGAACCGCCGCCGACACAAGCCACCAGCAGGTCCGGCAGGCGGCCTTCCTTCTCGAGCACTTGCCGACGCGCCTCCTCCCCGATCACCCGCTGAAAATTGCGCACCATCATGGGGTACGGATGCGCGCCGTAGGCGGTGCCGAGAATGTAATGAGTGTTGCGGACGTGCGTTACCCAGTCGCGCATCGCCTCGTTGATCGCCTCCTTGAGCGTCTGCTGGCCGGCTTTGACCGAGACGACCTCGGCCCCGAGCATTTTCATGCGATACACATTCAGCGCCTGCCGTTCGCAATCCACGGCGCCCATGTAAACCACGCACTGGAGTCCGAACATGGCGGCGACCGTCGCCGTGGCCACCCCGTGCTGGCCGGCGCCCGTCTCGGCGATGACGCGGCTCTTGCCCATTCGCCGCGCCAGCAGCACCTGGCCGATGCAGTTGTTGATCTTGTGAGCCCCGGTGTGCAGCAAGTCCTCGCGCTTGAGATACACCCGCGCCCCACCCAGCTCGCGCGTCAACCGCTCCGCCAAATACAACGGCGTGGGCCGCCCGCAGAATTCCTTGAGGTAATACGCCAGCTCGCGCTGAAATTCCGGGTCCTGCTTCGCGCGCAGGTACTCGGCTTCCAACTCCTGCAGCGGATGCATCAGGGTTTCCGGCACGAATCGGCCCCCGTAAGGGCCGAAATGTCCCCGCGCATCCGGCAGACTCTCGTTCACAGTCAAACTCATGCCCCGCAGCATAGACCCAGACGCCCCCCTCGTCGAGCCACGGGACGCCCCTTCCGCAGGGGCCGCCCCAGTCCCGTTCCGGCTGGGCAAGAATAATCGTCACGATCCAGCGGCCAAGAATGTCCGCGCTCCGATGTGCGGGGGGGATGGGACGGGGGATCGGGGGTCGTGCGGTCGGCGCGGGGCCGGAGGCCCTGACAACCGGCAGACCGGGAGGTCTGCCCCACACCCGAGGCCTGGCGCACTCCAGGACGCTGGGGCGTTGGCCGGGGGCGCTGGAAGGTCGCGAAGCGTCTTGGAGTGCGGCAGTCC
>CAZVYG010000145.1:0-5461 GCA_964631605.1 uncultured Verrucomicrobiota bacterium | reverse complement strand
GGTCTGCCCCACGCGTGCGTTTGTGGCGTGGAGCAGGTCTCCGACCTGCTGGTTCCGGAAGTCTCCGACTTCCGGCCGAGTCGGGCCGAGCCGGATAGACCAAGCGCCGCCCCCCAATTTGACGCTGCGATGACTTGATGTATTTTACCCATTGTTGCGTCCGTACGTTACCACTGTAACCGTGTCCGTGCTGGTCCTGTTCCTGGGCCTGCACTGGGCGTTGCTTCAGGCGGTCGCGTGGACGGGCATGCTGATCAATTACTCGCGCGACGCGTCCTTGACGGAAGCGGTGACCCAGACCTTCGACGGTGAGCATCCCTGCAAGCTCTGCAACGCCATCAAACAGGGCCGCGCCGAGGAGAAAAAACAGGAGCAGCGGCAGCCCAAATCCGTTTCCAAACTGGATGTGGGCCTGGTCTGGCAGGCTGCGCCCTTCATCTTTGAGTCCGAACGCGAGCGCATCGCCGGGCTTGATTCCCTGGCGTTCTCCCGCTCCGACGGACCTCCCAAGCCGCGCCCACGCGGCATCCTTCCCGGCAATGGCGCTGAGGCGTGAGACGCCGCAGTTGGGCTGACCTCGTTTCGAGTCGGCCTCAATGCTAAAGGCTCCCGCCAGCGCCGGTGGCCCTTGCCTTGCATCCAATAACCTCCTGGCTGGCGGTGACGCGATTCGGCTCGGTTTGCCGTGATTGCGTGCCGGGAACCCCCTGGGACCTTTCACCGCTCCAATGTTTGACACCTTTTGAACACGAAAAACGATAATTCTTTATGCAGAAAACAAAGTTCCTTTGCGGCGCCGCTGCCGCCGTCGCTGTGACGTGCGGAGTTTCGGCGGCGCGGGCCGCCACGCTTTCGAGCGTGCCCATGCAGGGCGGCATGGTCATGCCCATGATCGCCTATCACGCCGATGACGGGCATTTGCACGTGATGATGCCCACAGAGGTGCCTCAACTCACGCCCTTGTTGGTGAGCAATCCCGGCGACAACTTCGACCCGGGCGATCCGTGGTATGACTGCCTGGACCCCAGCCGGCAGGGGCTCTCGTTCAGCCGCCGCTACGGGTTTGTGATGGACGCCATGAGCGATCCGCTCCCGGCCAACACGGCCATCTGGCTGCGCAAGTTGTCCGGGCCGCCGGAGTTGGGGTTCTACCGGTATTCCGGTTCCGCGCCCAAGGCCTGGCAGCCCATCTTCGGCACCACCGGAACAACAAACGCCCTCTACTGGAACGGCATGATGTTCCATCCGGGGGTCACCGCTCCGCCGGGAACCAATGCGCTCTCGGCCATCTTCGAGGCCTACCTGCTCAACACCTTGACCGGCGAAGAAGTGCCCCATTCCAGCACCGGGCCGATGGTGTTCAATTTCACCAACGTGCCCGATGGCCGACCGGCGCTCAGCATCGCTCAGAAAATCGTCGTCGCGTGGCCGGACACCGCGACGGGCTGGGTGTTGGAGATGGCGGACATGGCTTCCGCCACAGAATGGACCCCGGTGACCAATGCGCCGGTGACCGTGGACGGCAAACTGTGCGTGGTGCTTGAGGGTAATGCCGGGAAGAAGTTCTTCCGCATGCGTCGAACCCCGTGAATCGTGCACCCCTCAACCCGCCCGCGCCTCCCGGTTCGCACGAGCCGGGAGCGCGCCCCGCTTTCACGCTCATTGAACTGCTCGTCGTCATCGCCATCATTGCGCTCCTCGCGGCCATGCTCTTGCCCGCGTTGGCCCGCGCCAGGGAATCGGCGCGCTCGAGCCAATGTCTGAGCCAGATGAGGCAACTCGGCCTCGCCGTGCGCCTCTATGCCGACGAGAACGAAGACCTGTTCCCCCGCAGCCAGCATTCCGCGTTCAGCCACGGGCAACTGACTTGGGGCCGCGCGGTGGCTCCGCACCTGGGTTCCACGATCACGACCTGGACCAATTTGCTGACCAGTGTCTATCACTGCCCTGGCGACCGGCGCGCCTCGCCGTGGAGTTACGGCCTGAACGTCTATTTCGAACTCGGGCCGGAGGATGACTACCAGGGTAAACCGCAAACGTGGCGCCGTACCAGCGCCGTTCCCCGTCCTGCCGCAACCGTCCTCTTCGCCGAGAACGCTTCGAGCGCGGACCACATCATGCCGAACTTCTGGACCGCGCCGCAGGACGCCGTGGACGTGGCCGCGCGTCGCCACGGCAAAAAGGCGAATTACACCTTCGTGGACGGCCACGCCCAGGGGCGCGACTTCAAGACCATCTACGACCCCGAGCGCAACGTGGACGTTTGGAATCCTTTGACGGCCCAGTGAACTGACCTCGAAACAAATTGTATTGGATAGATACCATTCGCCGCGTGGGCCTGGCCATGCCGGACACCGGAGTCTTCCAGCCGCTGTTCCTCCCCGCAGTGGCGCCCGAACTCAAGCCCGGCGACGCGCTGCCCGATCAGGAGTTCCTCAGTGAAACCGGAAGCCGGGTGCGTCTCTCGGACTTCCGCGGCCGCTCGCTGGCCTTCACCTTCTTCTTCACGCGCTGCCCGCTGCCCGACTACTGCCCACGCATGAACAAAAACTTCCGCGAGGCGCGCGACCTTCTCCTCAGGCTTCCGGACTCCCCCACCAACTGGCAGTTCCTCTGCGTCTCTTTCGACGCGGCGTTCGACCAACCCGCGATCCTGGCGGCCTATTCCAAAATGTTCCGCGGCGACAACCCGGACCGCTGGCTCTTCGCCGCCGCCTCACCGGCTGTCCTCGCCGAACTGGCCCCCCGTCTGGATCTCAAAGTCGCCCGCGAAGCGGGCAGCTTTTCCCACAACCTCCGCACCGTGGTCCTGGATCCGCAAGGCCGCATCTTCAAGCAATTCGACGGAAACGAATGGACCGCGCCGCAGCTCGCCGAGGCCGTTGCCCAAGCGGCCAGGCAACCCTGAACCCTCCCCGGTCAACCGGCCGGCCTTTGCCTGCTCACAGCCTAAAGCGCAGGGCGAGTTTGCCGCCGACACCGCTCAGCAGCCACAGGGATAGCAGCAACAACAGCGTGTTCTCGGCCAGTTTGCGGCAAATGACCACCTCGCCGGTGCCGCAACCGCAGTCGAACTTGACGCTGCAGAACGGAATCCCCTGCGTGGCCGCAATGCCCAAAGCGCGATCCAGCACCACCAGGCTGAAGGGGACCAGCATCAGGGCCAGCATCAGGGCCGCTCCCCGAACCGCCACCCCGGCTACCAGCAACAGCCCGCAAAAGACCTCGAACCAGGGCAAACCCGCCGCAATCCCGTTGAGCAGATAAGGATTGCTCACCAGCTCGTACTGCCGCGCCAGCTTGAGAAACTCGACCGGGTGCAGCGCCTTGTTCAGTCCCATGTAGATGAACAATCCCCCCACCAGCCAGCGTCCCAGCACGCCGCCGAGCTCCGCCAGGTTCCACTTCTTTCCAGAATCCAGGCGCATCTCAGTGAGGACCGGCTGCTGGCGCATTTCGCAGCACACCGCTGTTGCGGCCGCCCATCTCAACCGGCAGGCCGTTGGTGATCCATTCGGTCATCCCGCCGCCATACACCCCCAGCACACCCGGCGGCACGGCCGGGGCCAGGAGCGTCGCGGCGAATTCGCTGTCTTCGCAGTCGCCGCCGTTGCAATAGATGACAACTTGGCGGGCGAACTGGGCGGCCTGCAGGACGCTGGGCAGATACGGCTCCGGACGATAGTAATCCAAGGGATACGCGCCGGGGATATGGCCGGCCTGATACGCCTGCTCGTCGCGGGCGTCAATGAAAATCACCAAGCCCTGTCGGTGGGCAGGGTCGTGAAACAGGCGGATGACCTGGTTGCTGTCCAACAGGCTCAAACCCCGGGCCTGCAACCGCAGCGCCAGGGCGTTGGCGGCCGCCGCCGGGTTGGTCATGCCGGCCCCCGCCGCCGGATTCACCGGCAGGGCGTTGGTCACCGCGGGCGGCGCCGGGAAATAATTGCGCCAGAGTTTAAGACCGCGGGGCGATAATTGGTTGGCGGCCAGCGAAAGCCCAATTCCCACCAGCGCAACCAGCAGCCCTTCGATCAAGACCGCTTTCACTTAGCGAGCCAGCGGGCTGGGAGGCAGCGGGGGAGGAGCCGGGGGCGGAGGGGCGCCGGCCGAGGCGCGCGGCGCCGGCCGAGGCGGTGTGGCCGCCGCCGGGGCCGGGGCCGGGGCCGGAAGAACGGCGGGCCGGGGCATCTGGACGATCGGCACGCGAACCACGGGATACTTCGGATGGCTGGTCTTGACGGTGAACACCACCGGTTGCCCCTGGGGCAGCGTAAAACCCGCAGGGAACGCCAGCGTCGCGGAGAACGCGCGGCCCGGCAGGATTTCCTGCAGGGTGATATCCACGTCCGGAAGGTTGATCTGCGGTTCGGACAGGGAGAGCGTGTTGGTCGTATTGTTTTGAATGGTCACACTCGGCAGGGTCTTGTTGGCCAGGGGGGCGGGCGGCAGCGTGATCTGCGGGGGCATGATCGCCAGCACCGGCTGCACATTGGCCCACACCGTAACGTTGACCACCGGCAGGTTCGTGCTGCTGGTCTTGAGCGTGATGACGCCTTGCACATTGCCCGGCGGCAGGCTCGATTTCGTCGAAACCGTCAGCTCGTATTCCTTCCCCGGCTGATTGGTTTTGATCTCCGCCGCAAACGCCGGGTTGTTGGACTCGGGCGGCGACAGCGTCACCGGCTCTTCGGTGTTGTTGACGATCTTGACGGTGGTCGAGGCGCTGGGAGCGTCGGGAGGAATGTTCAACACCGCGAACTGCGGCGCGACATCAATCGGTTTCCAAATGGTGCCCTTGAGCTGCAGGATGTGGGACGGCTGCGTCTTGTCGTTGCAGGCGACCGAGATGGTTTTGAACACGGCGCCGTTGAAGTTGGCGCTGTTGAACTGCACCGAGATGCTGCCGGCCTGGCCGGGCTCGACCCGGCGGCTCCACTCGCCCAGGGGCGTGCAGCCGCACGAGGGCTGCACGTGCTGGATTTCCAGCACCTGGTCGCCGATGTTGGTGAAGGCGTAAGTGTGCTTGACCACCTCGCCCGATTTGATGCGCCCGAAATCGAAGATCGGCTCGGCAAACTTGATTCGCGGCCCCAGGGGCGTCGCATTCACCGGCAACGCGGTGTCCGGCGGCGCCGGCAGTGAGGGGGTGGCGGGCGCCGCCAGCGGCTGGGCGGACACGGCCAGGGCGTTGAGGAGGACCCAGCCCAGCCCGATTCCCAATTTCGTTGTGTTCATAGGCAAATTCCTCGGCATTATAGCTCAAAACCCGGCCTTGGCGCAAAAGTGTTTTTCCGCCGCCGCCCGCCCGCTCAGGCCACGTCCTCCCCGAGCTCGACGTTCCAGTAGGCGAGGTCGAGGAAGTGTTTCCAACTGTCGTGATGGTGCAGCGTGAAGTTGATCTGCACAAACGGCCGCCATTTGGGCCGCTTGGGCTTCCGGATCAGGTGCATGCCCGCTT
>CAZVYG010000144.1:0-5736 GCA_964631605.1 uncultured Verrucomicrobiota bacterium | reverse complement strand
GAGGGTGTTGAACAGAAAATGGGGGTGAAGCTGCATCCTCAGGGCGTCAAGCCGGGCCTGAGCCAGGCGCGCTTCCAGTTCGGCGGCCTGGCGTTCCCTTTCTTCCGAGCGGCGGTAATAGGTGAAGGCGTGGACAATGCTGACAATAATCCAATAGACCGGGACATTGAAACGCGCCCGCATCAACAGGGAATCAACCAGAAGGCCGCGGCGCGGTTCCGGCAAGGGCAGGGGACGAGGATCGAATCCCGGTTCGCGCGGCCCCGGCCGGTCGGGCATTGGCCGGGGAGCGGGCCCCTCGGGCAATGGAGCCCCACGCAGGCGAAACTGGGCGCCGGGCGGTCCGGGCGGCAGCGGTTGAGGCGTCGAGAAAGGGCGAACGAGGAATTCAGCGGCTACCACCGCCAGAATGCAGCCGGCCAGGTGAACGGGGATGCTCAGGGCCAGCTCCTGCCGGTCGAGCGGGAACCGGAACGCCAGCCAGGCCACCACGGGCGCCAGCAGGGCCCAGCCGAACCAGTCCCGCAGCGCCAGGCGCAGCGCCTCAACCCAGCCCAGCCCGGCGGTAAAAACCAGTTGACCCGCAAAGGCCAGAACCAGCAGCGCCCAAAGCCCATAGATCAGCGCCCATACGGCCAGATGCCGACGGAACGAGTTCGGCCGATTCATGCCTCCAGACTATCTTCCGCCAACGGGGCAATCAACGTTTACTCGCGCGCCTTGGAGTCTATGACGATCGTCACCGGGCCGTCGTTGGTCAGGCTGACCCTCATGTGCGCCCCAAACTCGCCGGTTTGCACCGGCTTGCCCAGGTCGGCCTCGAGTTGACGAATGAATCGCTCGTAAAGCGGGATCGCAATCTCGGGCCGGGCGGATCGGCTGTAGGAGGGGCGATTGCCTTTTCGCGTGCTGGCGAACAAGGTGAACTGGCTGATCAGCAGAATGCCGCCCCCCACCTCCTGCACTGACCGGTTCATCACCCCATTCTCGTCGTCAAAAACCCGCAACCGAACAATTTTGCCGCTCAGCCACTCAATATCCTCGGGGCCGTCGGCATCCTCGATCGCCAGAAGAACCACCAGGCCGTGTTGGATGGAACCCTTGGTTCGGCCCTCAATGACGACCGCCCCTTCCGACACCCGTTGAATGACCGCGCGCACAAGGAAAAACCGCCGGCAAAGTATCGGTCAGACCGACCCCGCTTGGCTGGCCTGGGTTAATGGGAGGTTTTCGGAGGCAGACAACCCAGCGTCCCCAGCAGCACACCATACCCCGCCACGCCGGCAATCAGCAGCCACGGATTGCCTTTGACCGTCAGCAAAATGCCGAGGCCCAGCACCAGCGCCATCAGCGCAAAAACAGCCATGGACAGAAAAAATTTCACGCCTCCACCTTAATCGCATTTTCTCCGCTTGCAAGTCGTTGGCATTGGTTCACCCCTCAGGAGTCCGCCCGGCTCCGCTGGGCCGGGCCAGGTGCCGGGCCTGCCGGCGGGGCAGTGCCGCCGCCGGGCGTGGTTCAGCGGCTTCGGCTTCCTCTTTCGGCAGATAGTCCTTCAAAAAGGCCGGTTTGTCGCGGCGTCCGCCCCGCCGATAGTCCCGCCAGAGCGCCCGTGCCGCGGTCTGGCGGTCGTGCTGCAATTCCTCGGTCAGGTAACGGAAGAGGAGTTCCATGAGCCGCACCAGCGCAATGCGGTCGGTCCGGCCGGCCCGCTGATACAGCCATTCGCTCCAGCGCATAAACGATTGAAAAGGCGACTGCGCCCCCCGCCCGGGCGCCTCCCAGATCAGGGGAAGCGTTTCAGGAAAGTTGCCGCTGTTGCCGACCAGGTCCCAGTACCGCGCAAAACGCCGGATTCTCTGCATGTCGCAAAAGCCAATGAGCTTGTTCTGCAATATCTCATAGGGCGGGTGCGGATTATAAACCATCCCCCACTCCGCGTCGTGCCGGCTGATGGGCGTCCCCCGCAGCCGCTTGAGAATCCCGACCTGGATTTCGTGCGGCCCCAATGCGATTAACCGGTCAAAACCGGCTGCGAAACTGTCCCAATCCTCGCCCGGCAGGCCCGCAATCAAGTCCGCGTGAACGTGAACGCCTGTGCGTTGCCGCAAAAAGCGGAAGTTGTCCTCGAGCCGCTCATAATTCTGACGGCGCTGGATCAGCGCCGCGGCCTGCGGGTTGAAGGTCTGCACGCCGACCTCGAACTGGAGGGCGCCGGGAGGGAATCGGGTGATAATCTCGCGCAACTCCGGCGGCAAACGGTCCGGGACCATCTCGAAATGAAAAAACAATCCCGGCCGATGCCGTTCCAGAAGGAACTCGAGGATGGCCCCGCTGGCATTCACATTCAGGTTGAACGTGCGGTCCACGAACTTGAGATGCCGCGCCCCGCGTTTCAGCAGCCCGTCCAGCCCGGCCAGGAACGAGGGCAAGGGCGCCTGCCGCACGGGGATGTCGAGGGAGGAAAGACAGAACTCGCAATGAAAGGGACACCCCCGAGACGCCTCCACATAAATAATCCGGTGGGCGATATCTTCCTCGGTATAAAGATCGTAGGGCAGCGCCAGATCGGTGAAATCCGGAGGGGACGCGTGAACCACGCGGTCACCCGGCGGTTTGCCCTCGAGAATCGCCGCGCACAAGCGCGCAAACTCAAGGTCGGCCTCCCCGGTGATCACGTAATCCGCCAGCCTCACAATCGGCTGCGACTCCAGCTCGTAACTCACCTCGGGACCGCCCAGCACCACCACCACTTCCGGCCGTACCCGCTTGATGGCCCCGACCACCTCGAGCGCGGGAGCGACGTTCCAAATATAGACGCCCAAGCCCAGGACTTTCGGGTTTTGGGCGAGCAGCGCCTCGGCGATATCCACCGGTCTTTGATTGATCTCAAATTCCATCAGCCGGGCCCGGGAACGCCATTCGCCGAGGTTGGCATGCAGGTAACGCAACCCAAAAGCCGCGTGAAAGTACCGCGCGTTAAGCGTTGTCAACAAGATGTCCGCCATTCGCAGGCAGCCTAGCAGCTCGGGACACTTTGAACAACCTTGCCCCGCCGCCCGCGGGCGCGGAGCGCCTCACCGCGCAATGTCTCGCTGGGAAATCACCAGATACGCCACAATGTATCCCGTCATGGCCACCGCCCCGAGGATGAGCAGATTCTCCCACGGCAAAGGATTCCCCATCACCAGCTCGAACGGCCGGAAATAGCGAAAGGGCGAGACCCACCCGAGGCGCTCCAGCGGCGGCCAGAGCTGTTGGGCATAGTCAATCAACAAAGCCGCAAACGCCAGCAGCGACGTCGCCCCTCCCGCCACGCCCCGCCGGAGCCCGGCCCCCAAGGCCAGTGCCACGCCGCTCCAGCACAGCGCCAGCATCCCCAGATTGAGGGCCAGCGCCATCGTTTGCCGCCCCGACGGCGCCTCGGCGTCCGGGGGCGCGAACAGGGCCAGGCCGGCCCAGGTGCCGCCCTGGATCATTAACAACATCAGCGCCGTCGCCAACAACACCAGCGCAATGGTCCGGGTGACCAGCCAATGCCGCCGCAGGGGACGGGCCAAAACCAGGTCGGCGAAACCGGTCTCAATCTCCGACGCCGGCACTGTGGCCAGCGCAATGTTGAGCACCACCAGCGCAATGACGATGCCCAGGTCGAAGTAGCCGCCACAGACAATCCCGCTGAACGACATGACACTCGTCAGCGCCGGACCCAGCAGGGTCCGCACAAAAGGCGGCAGCAGCCCGGCAATCTGCGCGAATTCGCCGGCGTTGTGCACCGACGCCGCGATCAGCACTCGCAGCAACTGAAATCCCGCCAGCAACAATCCCGTCGCCGCAAGCAACGGCCAAAGCCGTCTGAGCGAAAGCCGTAATAACAGCAGGCCGCCTTTCATCCCTCCTCCTCCCGGTAGTATTTGAGGACCACGTCTTCCAGCCGGGCCTCCTCCACATCCATATCCTCCACCGGCAACCCGCGGAGAAGCTCGAGAAGCGGACCCAGGGAGCCGGTGACCGTCAGCCGCCAGCGACGGGGCGCCGCTTCAACCAGTTCGTTGCCCGGCGGCACCGGGCAGGGCGGCCCCACTTCCTCGCTGAACACCACCCGGACGTTCCGCGGTGCCAGGCGCCGGCTCTCCTCCACCGTTGAAAGCAGAACCATCTCCCCTTTCCGCAACAGCGCGATCCGGTCGCAAACCCGCTCCACCTCGGAGAGCACGTGCGAGGACATGAAAACCGTGGCCCCCGCCCGCTTGACATCCGCCAGCAACTCGTAAAAAGCCCCCTGCATGATGGGGTCCAGCCCCTCGGTGGGCTCGTCCAGGATCAGCAGCCGTGGATGGGTCTGAAAGGCCTGAATAATGCCCAGTTTGCGCTTCATGCCGGTGCTGTACTCACGCAGCCGCCGGCGCAAGTCGCTGCGCGGCAATTCCAACCGGTCGCACAACTCCTGTCGCCGCCGGGGCTCCACCGGTTGCCGGTTAAGCCCCGCCAGAAAATCCAGCGTTTCCAGCCCCGTCAGGTCGAGATAGAGCCCCAGTTCGCCCGGCAGATAGCCCACGCGCGCACGAACCTCCAGGCTCTGGGACCAACAATCATACCCGAAGATGAACGCCTGCCCGGCGCTGGGCCGAATAAAGTCCAGCAGGAGGCGGATTGCGGTGGTTTTGCCCGCCCCGTTCAGGCCCAGAAAACCGAAGATCTCGCCCGGTCGAACGTCCAGGTTGAGGCCCTTCAGGGCGGTCAGGGCCCCGTACCGCTTGGTCAAACCACGAGTCGAAATCACGGCCGAAGCGCGCTCCGCGCGCGGGTGCGGCAGCGGGCTCGGCTCAACGGGAATGGCAGTTCGAGGTTCCACCGGCAACCACGACGCTAATGGATGTCTTCCCAAACTGCAACGACTCACCGCGTGACGCTTGGATGCGCCAGAAAACGGGCTGAAAGTGACGAATGAAAGAGTCCAACAGGCAAGAGGTAGCCCGCCCCTGGGTGTCCCAACCGCTCACCCCCTTCTCGACGCGCTGCCTGGTAAAAGCGGCAGGGGACTGCCGCACTCCAAGACGCTTCGCGACCTTCCAGCGCCCCCGGCCCACGCGTCAGCGTCCTGGACTGCGCCAGCCCTCTGGCGCTTTCGGCCCGGGGATGGCGTAGCGGCGCCGAAACACCAAGGTCAAGGAGGGTCGGGGCTCCGGGACAACAACCATCCGCCCCTCGCCCAGGTCCGGCAGGAGCGACATGTTTGTAGCACCCGCACCCCAATCCTCGCCCAAGCTCCGTAGGAGCGGCATGGCGGCAGAAGGCAACAACCCTACGATTCATTTCGTGGTTTTTCGGCGGCGCGGCCTGGTCAGTCTCCCCACGGGCGGGCAGGAATGCCCGCGCTCCGTGGGGCAGAGGTCCCCATCTGCCGGTGACGGGGGCCTCCGGCCCCGCATTGGAGTCGGAGACTCCCGGAACCAGCAGGTCGGAGACCTGCTCCACGCTGCAATCCCATGTGTGGGGCGGACCTCCCGGTCTGCCGGTCATGGGGGCCTCCGGCCCCGGATCGGAGTCGGAGACTCCCCGAACCAGCAGGTCGGAGACCTGCTCCACCCTGTAAACGCACCCGTCTCGCGCGTGGGACAGACCTCCCGGTCTGCCGGTCATGGGGGCCTCCGGCCCCGGATCCGAGTCGGAGACTCCCCGAACCAGCAGGTCGGAGACCTGCTCCACGCCACAAACGCACGCGTGGGGCAGACC
>CAZVYG010000143.1:0-5780 GCA_964631605.1 uncultured Verrucomicrobiota bacterium | reverse complement strand
GGCCAGCAGCACCTGCCCGTCCCAGACGTAACGGTTGGTCCATGCCGGGTAGTAGGTCGAGCCGTTGTTGGTGGAAACGATCCGCTCGATCCAGCGCCCGTCGGGGCGGTAAGTCCACTCCTCCCGCTTTCGGCCGGAAAGTGGAACACCGCTCGCGCTCTCCGTCTTCAAAAGGCGGGTCTCAGCGCTCCAAGTGTTTGTCCAAAGGCTGTCGGAGGCGAGATTGCCGTCCGCATCGTGCCAAAACTGTTCCTGGGCCTTGGCCAAGAGCGCGTTGCCGCTGACGCTGGCTTGGCCGGTGGCATTGACCGTGATGCTCGTCCATGCCGGGGCCAAGGCGCTGTTCACGCTCAATTCCTTCCGGAAGTATTCGCCCTTGCGATACACGCCCTGGCCGTTGACCATCACGGTGTTCGTCGCAAAGGCAATCCCCATCACGTCCACCGCGCCCGGCACGTCCCGGCTGGTGTATTGGTTCACGTTGTTCGCCGAATACGCCGCCGAGCGGAGGCCTACGCCATTCTCATCGCCTCCGGCCTTCGTGCCGGTGCGGTTGCCAATGTCATCGAACGAGTATTCGAACTGTTGTCCGGCGACGGGCGTGCCGTCACTCCAATACTTCTTGCCGGAAATCACCTGCCAGTCGCGCTGGAAACCGCCCCACATCCCAGACCGGGACCTCTTGGCCACGGGGCGATTGCAACCAACCCCAAGCCCCAGCGGGGCGCCATGTTGATAGAAGGCAACGGCCTAACCATTCATTCCGCAGTTTTTCGGCGGCGCGGCGCGGGCGGTCTCCCTGCGGGCGGGCAGGAATGCCCGCGCTCCTTCGGTCCGGGGGTGGCGCCGCGCCGCCGAAAAACAAAACAACAAGGGGTGAGGAGGCCCGGGTGCTACAAACATTTCGCCCCGCTGGGGCTTCACATAGCAGAAAGCCGTTGCGGACCTTGAGCCTACCGAGGGCCGTGCCCAACTGCCGTCGGCCTCCCGTCGCAAGGTGCGCTGATTGGCCAGATTGTAATCGTAAGCGAAGCTGACCGGGGCGTCTCCGGACGGCACGGACGAAATCTCCGTCAGCCGGTTGAGGGAATCGTAGGCCTTGGTCGTCGTCATGCGCCACGCACCGTTGTTGGTGAACTCAATCTGGCTCACCAAGGGGCTGTTGGCAAGGCAGGAAGGTGGGAAGGTGGAAGGCGAAAAGGGACTATTCGACCATGGGACTATTCGACCATGGGACTATTCGACCATGGGACTATCGGACTATGGGACTATCGGACTATGGGACTATCGGACTATGGGACTAGAGTGAGGCGAGAAGGTGAGAAAGTGGGAAGGTGCGAAAGTAGCAAGGTGGGAAGGTGCGAAGGTGAGAAGGTGGGTCCCGCCGGCGGGGAAAAGCGGCAGGGGACTGCCGCACTCCAAGACGCTGCGCGACCTTCAACCGCCCCCGGCCAACGCCCCGGCGTGTGCGGTCTCCGCACGGGCGGGCAGGAATGCCCGCGCTCCTTTCGCCCGGGGATGGCGCCGCGCCGCCGAAACACAAAAAAGCAAGGGGTGAGGAGGGCTGGGTGCTACAAGCCTTTCGCCCGGCCGGGGCTTCACACAGGAGAGAGCCGTTGCGGACCATGAGATAACCGAGGGCCGCGCCCAACTCCCGTCCGCCTTTAGCCGCGGTCCCGGCGCCCCGGCGGCACGGTTTGGACTCGGATGGAGAATCAGGGGTTTCGTGCAAAGCTGGGCGGCGGGGCAGGACTGCGTGACGCCGGCATGATGGGGGGCATCGGCAAGCCGGTTGGCTCAGGCCGCGGCTACCAGGGTTTGCGCTCGTTGAGGGCCTTGACAATCGCGCGCCGCAGGGCCAGGGGATCAATGCTGCCGGTTTCCTGATGAATCACTTTGCCTTCGGGCGAAAGGAGGACCGTGTAGGGCACCTCTCCCTGCCAATCGGGGTCGAAGGCGTCAATAAGCTTTTCGCGGTCAGCCGAGGCAAGAATGTAGTTGCGACCGGAGGCCTGCTTTTTCTTCAGCAGGTCGAGAACCGCCTTTTGCTCGTCGGGACGGTTCAACGAGACGGTAACCAGCTCGAAATCACGGTGGCGGTACATGCGGTTGATGGTGACAAACTCATCGAATTCGGCGATGCAGGGAGCGCACCAGGTCGCCCAGAAGGTCACGAGGCGAAACTTGCCGGATTCATTCTTGCGCAAGGCGCGCAGGGCGGCTGCCTCCACCGGCTGGACGGATACCGTTTCAGCGGCCAGCTTGTCCATGTAGGTCTTCACGCCTGCCGCCTTGTCCGACCATTTGACGGAGCAGCCGACCACCTTGGTGCGCGTGACCGGCGGCTGGCGCCCGGCGAGCAAGGCGTCAATGACCTCGCGGACGTAATGCCGGCGGACGTGTTGCACGCGTTCCGAATCGTCCAGGGCGCCCTGGTACTGGAGCTTGCGCTGGCTGTCGAACACGAAAGCATGCGGTGTGGCGACCGGCCCATAGGCGCGGGATACTGCGCCGACATCGCCGTCATAGAGGTAGGGAAAATTGAACGCCCGTTCGCGGGCGCGCAGTTTCATTTCCGCAAAGGAGTCGCCCAGGTCCGTCCAGCCCAATTCATCCAAACGCACCGCCCGCGGGTCATTCGGTGAAATGGCAACCACGGCCACCCCCTTGGCCTCGTAGTCCCTGGTTAATTGCTTGAGCCGCTCTTCATAGTACTGGGCTGTTGGACAATGATTGGCTGTGAAGACGACCACCAACACTTTGGCCGGCGCAAAGTCCTTCAAGGAATAATTCCGTCCGTCCACACCCGGCAGAGTAAAGTCCGGAGCCGCCGCTCCCAATTCCAGCGGCCTGGGTTGAGCGCCGAGACACAGGGCTTGCGCCAGCAGGGCGATGCCCGCCGCTGTTCCGATCCACAAAGCTTTCACGCCGTCAGCATAGACACGGCGGCCGGCGAGGCAAGCCTGCGCCAATTTCGTGTGGAGCGGACAACCGCCCTCCGCCGGTGTCGGCTTTGTAATATCCCCGCCCGCTGCTGACCACGTAATAGGCGGTGTTAAAGGCGTCAAAGACGGCGTCGGCCTCGGCGGGGGAGAGCGCCCGCGCCCGCGGCGCGAAAAGCAACAGGAGTCCCGCCAACACCCATGTTACGTGGCGTCGGCTGCAGAATCTCGAGGCGCCGGCCACACCAGGAGATTATTTCTTTCCGCTGTCGGGCTTGTCAGTTGCTGGTTTGTTGGTGGCCGCGGCCTCCTTGAGGGCTTTTTCGACATCCTCGGCCTTCAAGACTTCGATTTTGGCTCCCTTCTTGAGTTCTTCGGCGGAGGGCACCTTGATAATATCGCTGGTGAGCGGTTGGGGTGTGGGCGGCGGCTGGGGGGCTTCGATGCCAAGCAATTCGACCTCGAAGATCAGAGTCGAGCCCGGTTCGATCATGGGGCCGGAGCCGAAGTCGCCGTACGCCAGGGTGGAGGGGATGTAGAGTTCCCACTTGGAGCCGACCTTCATCATTTGGAGCGCCTCGGTCCAGCCGCGAATGACGCGGTTGGCCTGGAACTTGGCCGGCTGGCCGCCATGTTTGGCGGAACTATCGAATTCCTTCCCGTTAATGAGCGTGCCGCGGTAGTTGACTGATACCATGTCATTGCTGCCGGGCGTGGCGCCCGTGCCTTCGGTGATGACTTTATACTGCAACTCGGCCTTGGTGCCGTCCGGGAGAGTCACCACGTGTGTTTTGACCCCTTCCTTGGTCTTGTTTTTGGCCATGAACTCCTCGCCCTCCTTCTTGTTCTTTTCGGCCATCTTCCGCCGCGATTCCTGCTGGTAGGTGGTGATGGCTTCGCGGGCCTCTTGTTCGGTCATCTTCAGATCGCGCCCGGCGATGACGTCCTTGATCGCGCCGGCCAGGATGTCAACATCCACATCCATTCCGCTGCGCTTGAGGTTCTGACCGATGTTGGCGCCGATGCCGTAGCTGGCTTTTTCCCGGTCATCCTTGAATTTTGCCCCCTCCTCGGCGGCGGCGGCGGGGCGGGGGATTGCCATGGCGAGGATGATTGCTGCTAAGATCGCTAAACCTGTTCCAGTTCTCATATTGTTCCTGTTTGAATCTCGTGTGGGTGTCGTTTACACCAAATTGGCGAATTGTCCAGTCTGAACCGCTTTTCAGTCCGCGCGCGCGCGGCTGACCACATTAGTGCGCATCGCCGCGAGTTGACAAAGCCGGGCGCGTCCAGTTGATTGGCGGGCGATTTGCCAAACATCATGACCAGCCAAGTGCCCACCCACAAAACCCGCATTGTCGCCACGATCGGCCCGGCCTCGCGGTCCCCCGAGATGATCGAGCGGTTGATTCTCGCGGGAATGAACATCGCCCGGCTCAACTTCTCGCATGGGGACTTTGCCGGCCACGAGGAGGTCATCCGAAGCATCCGCGCGGCGGAGCGGAACACGGGCCGCCGCGTTGCCATCCTGGCCGATTTGCCGGGGCCCAAGATGCGCCTTGGCCCGATCGAGCCCGAGCCGATCCAACTGGCGGCCGGGCAGATGTTTGTGCTGACCTCGGAGCCGGTGGTGGGGGATGCGCGGCGGGTGTCCACGACCTTTGCCAACCTGCCGCGGGTGGTCAAGCCGGGCGACACGCTGTATCTGAACGACGGGTTGGTGCAATTGAAGGTTCGGCGTGTGGCCGGTCCGGAGGTTGAGTGCCAGGTGGCAGTGGGGGGAGAGCTCCGCTCGCGCAAAGGGCTGAACCTGCCTGGAATAGACCTCGGGATGAGCGCGTTCACGGACCATGATCGGGCCTGTCTCGAATTCGCCCTCCGCCAGGGGGTGGATGCGGTGAGCCAATCCTTTGTGGAAAGGGCCGACGACCTTGAGGCGTTGCGGGCTGCCGCCCGGGCGGCGGGGCGGGAGCCGTTTGTCATCGCCAAGATCGAGCGCGCGGGCGCGCTGAAACATCTGGATGAGATTCTCTGCGCGGCGGACGGCCTCATGGTGGCGCGAGGCGATCTGGGAGTGGAAGTGCCCATCGCCGAAATGGCGTTGATTCAGAAGCGGCTGATTGCCCGCGCCAACCTCGCGGGCAAACCGGTCATCACGGCGACCCAGATGCTCGAGTCCATGGTTTCGAGCCGCCTGCCCACCCGGGCCGAAAGCACCGATGTGGCCAATGCCATCCTGGACGGGACCGACTGCCTGATGCTTTCGGCCGAGTCGGCCATTGGCAAATACCCCGAGGAAGCGGTGGCCATGCTTGCGCGGATTGCGGCCGCGACTGAACCCCACCGCCCTCACACCCGGCTGGCGGACTTGCGCGCCGTGTGCGAGGAAACGGCGGAAGGAATTTCTCCAGCGGCGGCCATGGCGGAAGTGGTCGAGCACGCCTTGAACGCGGTGCCCTGCGCCGCCGTGTTTGTGCCTACTCGCAGCGGGACCACGGCGAGGTTGATTTCCCGTTTCAAACCCGGGGTTTGGATTGTGGCCGCCAGCTCCGATACCGCCGTCTGCCAGGGACTGACCTTCTCGTGCGGTGTGCTTCCGGTTTATGTGGAAACCGAGCCCGAGGAGTGGCCGCAATTCGCCCGTGACTGGCTCAAGGCCAACGGCATAACCGGCCCCGTGGCGATTCTGGTCGCCGGCCCCTCGCCCCGCCACCCGCACGCCAATCCCCGTCTCGAGTTCATTCGGTTGGGATAAGAAGCGGGTGGGCGGGTTCCTGGACCGACCCCGAAACATTAGCGAGCCGCACGAAAGATCACTTTAAGGTGAGATTTTGCTTG
>CAZVYG010000142.1:0-6495 GCA_964631605.1 uncultured Verrucomicrobiota bacterium | reverse complement strand
GCTTTCGGCCTGCTGCACCGGCGCCACCAGCGAAACCTCGCGCGACAGGAGGCTCTGCTGGCGCCCGGAAAGCGCGCCCAAAAAGCCCAGCGCAATCAGCGCCGCCCCGAAGGCCGCCAGGCCGAGGATGGCGCCGGAGAGGCGCCGCGCGCTGGATTTACCATCCCCCTGGCGTCCCGCCCACCGCCAAAAGATCAGAGCGCACCCGAGCAACGCCACCGCTGCCGCGGCGGTTGCGGTCGCCTGCGCCGCCTCGGGCCCCGTGAACGCCCGTGCGAGGGCGGCGAAGCCGGAGCGGTCCGCTGTGCCGCCGTCGGGCATGAGCGAGCCCTGGTGATAAACCAGGCGCTGGCCGGTGTCCGGCTCGAGTTTCCATTCCGCGAGCAAGACCGGGGCGCGGACGATCGGCGCGGCCACGCGCACCCGATCCGGCTGCGGCGACCGGGCCGCGAGTTTGAGTTCGACCGTCAGCACCGCGTTGGGATCGGAGCGGGGCGGCAGGGGGATGAGGTTGGCCTGGGAATCCTTCACTGGCACGGCGGGGACGCCATTGACGCTGGCCGACCACAACTGGGTGCCTTCGGGCACCACGAGGCGGAAATGAGTGTGCCCGCGGTTCTTGACGCAATAACGGGCATCCGTGAGGACCTGGCCTTCCTTGGAAATGCGGGTGGTCAACGAAGCGCGGTCCACCACCTGGCTCAAGGATTCCCCTTGGGCGAGGGGGCTCAGCTCGAGTTTCAGGTTGAAGGGCCGGGCGTTGTAGCGGTAAGCGGCCAGAATAGGCGCGTCAAAAAACAGGCGGTACTCGGAGGGCACTTCCCCGGGTTCGAGCGCAAGCAGACCCGGCGAGACTTCCACGGGCTTGACTTGGAACTGATAGGCGCTGATGACCAGCGTGTGGCCCTGCTCGGACTGGGCGTCCAGGGGGCGGGTGCCGGTGAACGCCAGGGTGTCGCCGTGGGCCTTGAACGGGCGTTCGTAAGTCGCCAGGAGCGTGTAGGCGCCGGAAACCGGCGAGTGCAACTGCACGGTGTAAGTTGAGCCGGACTTCTGCCAGTTGCGAATGTCCTTTCCGGCAAACTCGACGTTGAAGTACTCCTCTGCGAGTTCAACCCGGAAGGCGGACACGGGCGCGCCGGAGACGACATAGTTGAGGAGGCTGCTGCCATAGGCGATGCCCTCGCCGATCGAAAAGAGGTGAAACGCATCGGCCTGCACCGCCTGGGGCAGCCGCTCGATGCGCAAGCGCGCCTCCCACGCCGCCTCGTTCAGTCGAAACGCGGCCTGAATGCCGGCCACTTTGCGCGGAAAAAACGCGGTGGCAACCTCGGTCAATCCTTCGATCCGCTCCGCGGCGGCGCGGAAGCCCGGGTCGGCCGAGATGCCAACGTGCCCGCGGACAGACTTGGCGCGCGCCACTTCGATGCGCGGCAGGGTCCAGAACGCTTCTCCCAGCGGTTTGTTGCGCTCGAGCCGGAGCTGAACCACCTGCCGGCCCGAAACCGGCTGGCCGTAAACCAGGCGCAGCTCGGTGTCCGGCTGGTCGGGGGGGTCGCGCAGGAAATAGTCGTTCAGACCCGAAGCCGTGAGCCGGGCAATGGCATAGCCTTTGGGCACGCGCAGCACCAGCTCGCGCATTGGGGCTTCGCGAATGTCCAGTTCGGCCTCCAGATCAATCGCCAGCTCGTTTTCTCCGAGGTGATAGGCCAGCACCTGCGACACCGCCAACTCGGGCTGAATCTGGTCGGCCTGAATGCGAAGGGCAAAATCCGCCCCCGAAAAGCGGTAGGCAAACCGCTGGCTGCCGGTGGCCCGCAGGACCGCGCGCGTGGCGTCGGTTTCGGGAAACTGTTCGGGCGAAATCTGCGAGAGGCCCCTTGCCTGAAGCACCTCGAGCCGCACCGCGCCATCATTGACCACCCGGCAATAACCGGCAAACCGCGTTGCGCCCTCGGGCCGCAGTTGGACCGCGTCGGCCGTTTGCGGAAAGGCGCCCAGGGGCGTCTGCAACTGAATCAGCAGGCTGCATTGCTCCTTCTGCGGCTGGTTGAATTCCACAATCAGCCGCCGTTCGCCCGCTCCCGGCCCGGGCTCGAGCCGCCAGGCGAGGAGCTGGTCGCCCTGCACGCGGGTGACCTCGCCGGCGCCGCGCAGCAGCAAGGCCACGCCCGGCAGTTCACCCTGCATCACCTTCAAATCCAGCAAGGCCACCTGGCGCATCAGGCCGGGACTGACGCTGACCTGCGAGAGCATCTCCGCCGCGAAGAAGAGTTTGCCTTCGACCTCGGGCCGGGCTTCCTTCCACGAAAGTGACACCCTGCCGCTGGCAGGCAGAAAACTGATAAAATCGGTGTCTTTTCGCTCCGGCCGGGCGGCGCCGGCGAACTGGAACTGGGTGTCGGCCGCCAGGCCCCGCAGGACCACCGGCTGAACGGCGGCGGGGGCCACGGTGAACTCGACGGTCTTCCACTGGTCCGTCTCGCGAACCGCGGCGTGGAACTGGACGCGGATGGGAAATTCGCCGCTCCGGTCGAAGACCAGCACAAAGCGGTTGGGCTCGGCCCGCAAGCGCCATTGCGGGTGGGCATTGACCTCGGCCAACGCGACGGGGCCCGAAAGCAATTCCAGCGTCGCCCCCTTCGAGCGCTCGACCCGCGCGGTGGTGGTGAGCGTGAATACCGCCTGGCCATTGGTCAGATCGCCCGTCAGCTTGAAATCGGTCAAAGTCACCAGCGGAGCGGCGTTGGTCGGCGCAGGGGGCTCAGGCTCACCGCCGCGGGCACTGACGGCCAGCAGGGGCAGGAGAAGCAGGGGAGTCAGGCATTTCATATCATTCCATTCACGTTCTCTTCATTGATTTACTGTCCCGCAATGCTTTTGGCCTGGCGGATCATCCACTCGAGTTGTTTGGGCCGTGCGTCCGCGCCACAGACTTCCGGCACACCCCGCAGCAATTCCAGCAACGGGTCGGGCGTCACTTCCGCGGCGAACGGGCTCGAGGCCAGCCACTCGGCGAACGCGCCGGCCGCGCCCGCCAGCCGCAGGGCCGGGCTGGCCTGGCCGAGCGACACCGCGCTCCCAGCGTAGGGCACGGTCCATTCCATCTCGCGGTAATCCGCCGTGCCCGGCACTTTGTAGCGCACGCGCACAATGGCGACCGGCCCGCGGCCGCCGGGCAGGGTTTCAATGACATACAACGCATTGCCGGATTCGGCGGCGCCAATCTCGGCGGCATCCACCGTGTTGTCGCGGAACTGTTCCTTGGCGAGCTGATGTTTCGCGTAGCCGATCTGCCGATAGGCCCGCACCCGGTCGGGATTGAACTCGACCTGGACCTTGACATCCGAGGCGGCGACGCGCAACGCGCCGGCAAGCTGGGTGGCGAAACCCGAGGCCGCTTCCTCCGGCGTGTTGAGGAAGCCGTAACGGCCGTCGCCATGGCGGGCAAGCGTCTCCAGCAACTCATCGTTATACCCCTCCCAGCCGATGCCGAAGCAATCCAGGGCGATGCCCTGTTTGCGGTGCGTCTCGACCTGCTGCTTCAACGCGTCGGGTTCGACCGTGCCCAGGTTGGCCGCGCCGTCGGTGAGCAGCACCACCCGGTTGATGCCCCGGGCCAGGTAATGACGCCGCGCGGTCTCGTAGCCCAGCCTCATGGCGTCCTCGAGATTCGTTCCCCCCTGCGGTGTCAGGCGGCTGGCCTGCTCGGCCACCGGCCCGGCCTGGTCTCCCGGCACGCCATCCACCCACAGCCGCGCCGTGCGCGCGAAGGTGATGACGCTGAGCCTGTCCTCCGGCTGAAGCTGGGTCGCCAACACGCGCAATGCCTCGCGAATGATTTGCACCCGGTCCGCGCGCTCCATCGAGCCCGAGTTGTCGAGCAGCAGCACCAGGTTCAACGGACGGCCCGCCTGCCGCCCTTGCGCCGCGGTCTTTACCGAAAACCGCAGCAAGTCGCGGTTGTGCGCGAACGGGTACCGGGCCCGTTCCCAGGCGAACGAAATCGGAATGCCCGGCGGCGGTTCGGGGTCGCGATAATCGAACGCATTGAGGAATTCCTCGCTGCGGATGGTTGCCGGATCGGGCATTTGCCCCTTCTCAAGGCTGGCGGCGGCCAGCTTGAAAGAAACATCACTGACGTTCAGCGAGAACGTCGAGAAGGCGTTGTCGCGGGTCTGCACCTCAGGCTGCGGCACGGGCGGCGGCGCGGCAGGCCTGGCAGGGGTCACGTCGGCGGCGGCGGTGGCGGGCTTCGCCGGTACTCGCTCGAGGGATTGCTCGACGAGCCCGAGCTTCCGTTCCTCGAGTCTCCTTGCCAGGACCTCTGCCTCCTGCTTGAGCCTGTCTCCCGCCGCGTAACCGCGGGCGTAATGCTCGCCCGCGGCGATGGCGGGCGTCCCCATGGGCATCGCAGGAGCTGTGACCCCCCCCGCGTCAGCTACAAGCGCTCCTTTTGACAGCTCGCTGCGAAGCGTGGGCGCCGCCGTCGCAACCGGCGCATTTGAAAGCCGGTCCGCAACCTGGCCGGCAACCACTCCACTGGCAGTACTGGGTGAAGCAGGCGCCGGTTTCTTGTCCACAAAACCCAGGTGCCAGTTCCGGTTGGCTTCGGCCGCTCCGGCGAAATTGAGTTGGAGACTCTCGTTTTCGGGTGGCGCCCCTTCCACCACTGTCGTCGTGGCAGCACCCGCGGGGTCGTAAGCATAAAACCTCTCCGCCTTTGCGGAGGGCTCGCGGTCGAGCTTTCTGCCACCGCGTGACGCAGGCTCCTTCCCTTCCGGGCCATTCGTGGACCAGATGCCGTAACCGCCTCCACCCCCCATGCCACCCCCGCCGCTGTAGGCGTGCAGATTCACTTTATAGGAGGTGCTGATCGGTTGTTGGGCCGGGGTTGCTGTCACGGTAGCCGACGCTTCAAACATGTCCTTCTCCGTTGCATCGCCTGGCGGCAAAACGAACCGCTGCCGCCCGAGCGCGGCCGGAGCTCCTCCAGAAGGCACACCAAGACCCGGCACCCGTTGCCCGGCAGCCCCCCGCGATTCATCTCCCGCCGCCGCGGCCGGCTCAACCCCCAACGCGACCGGGGGAGCCCCAAGTTCCGAATATTCTCCCCCCCGGTAAACCCAGGTCGGGCGGGATGCCAAAGACTGGTATTTGGCCCTGGACAACGAGGGGAGGAGGAGCCCCGCAACCACCATGAGCAGTGCCGCTGCTGCCGCCGCCGGGATCAGCCAGGACATTCTCCGGCGCGCCGGACGCGGGGCTTCTTTCGGGGTGAGGGCAACGGTTTTGAAATGCTGAAGCAGATGCTGACGGCGCGCCTCGCTCAGCCGGGGGGCGGCGGCGGGCGTCTCGGCCGGCGCGGCCGGCGCGGCCTCCACTTCCCGAAGCAGTGTGATGGCGTGTTCGAGGCGTTGGCGCAGCCGGCTCAACTCCGCATTGCGGGCGATCAAATCCTCCAACGCCGCCGCCTGCTCGGGCGGCAGTTCGCCCAGCAACAGCGCGGTCAGGCGGGCCTCGAGGGCCGAGCGCGGGTCGTGGGGAAAATCCGGGTTCATGGTACTACTCCGTTTCTGGCCAGTTCATCCGCGACGGCCTTGATTGCGTGGTGCAGCAGGTAGCCGACGTGCCCCACCGTCAGCCCGGTGCACGAGCTGATCTCCTTGTAGGACAATCCCTCGTGAAACTTCAGGCGGAGGAGTTCGCGACTGCGTGGGTCGAGCGTCTGGAGGCTGAGCCGGACCAGCCCGATGCCTTCCCACCGCGCGATTTGTTCATCCGGCAGCGGCTGGGGATCAGGGGCCTCGGTTCCATCCTGCCCCTGGGTGTCGGACGGCGACGCCAGCGGCACAATTTTGTTTGCCGCCCGCAGATGATTCAGCGCCAGATTATGCGCAGTCCGGTAAAGCCACCGTCGCGGCTCCCGCACCTCGTCAAACTGGGCGTGCAATTTCATGAAAGCTTCCTGCACGATGTCCTCGGCGACCGCCCGCTCCCCCGCCAGCCGCAGGGCGTAACCCAGAAGCGGCGATTCCAGAGCCGCAAACAGCTCTTCGATCGTTTCCCGACCGGGCGGCCCGGCCCGGGTTTGATCTGGTGGCATGACAGCCATGCTCGGAAACCCTGTAAATTCCGCAATGTTTACCTGGCCAACCCGTCGTTCTGGTCACATTCAGACATCGTCTCTAATGGTTACGACACCGGCCGGCTCTTTTACTTAGACGAAAATGCGAACGAAATGCTCCGCCGCGGGGTACAGGAGGAAGGGGGTGGCGGCAGTTGCCACGTAGGCTCCGGCGCGGGAGTCGTAACCAGGCTCGCCGTGGTTTCCATATTGGGAGATGCTACGACTCCTATGACCCGAATTGATGGGGGCGCCACGCGTGACGCTTACGAGCGTGGGGCAGACCTCCCGGTCTGCCGGTCATTGGGGCCTCCGGCCCCGGGTGGGAGTCGGAGACTCCCGGGACCAGCAGGTCAGAGACCTGCTCC
>CAZVYG010000141.1:0-7017 GCA_964631605.1 uncultured Verrucomicrobiota bacterium | reverse complement strand
CATGTTCTTGAGGAACTCCTTGTGGCCGGGGGCGTCAATGATGACGTACTGGCGCTTGGGGGTATGGAACCAGATTTGGGCCGTATCAATCGTGATATTCTGGTCGCGCTCGGACTGCAGGGCGTCCATCAGGTTGGCCCACTCGAAAGGAACGCCGCGGCGCTCGGCCGCCAACTGCAACTGCTCGAGCTTGCCCTCCGGCAGCGAGCCGGTGTCGTGAAAGAGGCGGCCGACGAAGGTGGACTTGCCGTGGTCCACGTGCCCAACGATCACGATCTTCAGTTGTTCGGTCGGCGCGGCGGGCCGGCCGTTGCCCGGCGCGGAGCCGAGTGCGGAAGCCGGGGAGGGCGCCGGCGGGTTGACGGCCGGGCGATCGGTGCGGGAGCCGGCCGCTGTCGGGGCCGCAAGGACGGCGCCGCGGCTTTGATCACATGTATCCATCGCGTCTGAGTTTTTCAAAAGCATCTTCACTTTCCTTGTCCTGGGCGCGGCCGCTGCGTTCGGGGGTGCGGGTCTGGCGCAGTTCCTCGATGATCTCCCGGACGGTGCGGGCGTTGGATTTGATGGGGAGGGTGCAGGGGGCGCAGCCGAGGCTGCGATAGCGTTCGCCGCGTTCGTTGGCGAAATAGAGGGGGATTACCGGGACATTTTCGCGCTCGATATATTCCCACACGTTGAGCTCGGTCCAATGCAGCAGGGGGTGAATGCGGATGTGGGTGCCCTTTTCGTAATCGGTTTTGAACTGGTCCCAGAGCTCGGGCGGCTGGTCCTCCACATTCCACTCCATGTTTTTGTCGCGCGGGCTGAAGTAACGCTCTTTGGCGCGGGTCGGCTCCTCGTCGCGGCGGACGCCGACGATGACGCCGGTGAAGTGGTGTTTGTCCAGCACCTGCTTGAGGGCGTCCTTCTTGAGAGTTCCACAGCATTCCACGCGGGTGGCCTTGCCGTTGGGATAAGTGACGCCGCTTTTGAGGACCGGTTCGTTCCGGCCGACCACGAGCTGCAGCTTCCAGTTTTTGACCAGCGTGTCGCGGTATTCGATCATGGAGGGGATTTTGTAACTGGTATCCACATGCACCAGGGGGAAGGGGACGTGGCCGAAGAAGGCCTTGCGGGCGAGCCAGAGCAGGACGGTGGAATCCTTGCCGATGCTCCAGAGCATCGCGAGGTGCTCGAACTTGTTGAACGCCTCGCGCAGGATGTAGATGCTCTGGTTTTCGAGTTTGGTCAGGTAGTCCATTTGCCAATTCAAATAGCAGACGAGATTAGGTCAGGGCTTGCGCGGCGGCAATTTCCATTTCACTCAGATTTGGAAATCGAGTTTTTTGGGCAGGAAGGTGTGAATGCCGCACTCGACCTTGTTGAAGCCGGTCCAGCGTCCGGCGCGTTCGTGGTCGCCGCTGGCGCTGCGGACGGTGCACGGGTGGCAGCCGATGGAACGGTAACCCTGGTCATGAAGGGGGTTGTAGGGAATGCGGTGCTGGCGGAGGTAATTCCAGACCTGGTCGCGGGTCCAGTTGGCCATGGGGTTGAGCTTCACGATGTCGCGGCCGGAGGCCTCGTCGAAGGCGTAGAGCTCGATTACGCCAATGGAGGCGCGGGTTTGCGATTGCTGCCGGCGCAAGCCGGTGATCCAGCAATCGAGGTCGCAGAGTTTGTCGCGCAGGGGCAGGACTTTGCGGATGGTGCAGCAGAGGTCGGGATTGCGCGTCCACAGCTCCGGGCCGTGGATGTCCGCCTGTTCGGCCACGGTCAGATCCGGCTCGAGGGTTTCGATGGGGCATTCAAAGAACTCCTCGAGGCGGCGCTTCAAAGCGATGGTTTCGGGAAACAGCAGGCCGGTATCGAGGGTGAAGACCGGAAAGGGCAACTGGTTGAGTTTGGCCAGGTGCATCATGACCAGGCCGGCGCCTTGAAAACTGGTGCCGATGGCCGCGCGGGGGCCAAAGCGCTCCCAAGCCCAGCGCAGAATGTCCGCGGTGGGTTGCGGGGCGAGAGACGCGTCCAGTGCTCGCACCTCGGCGGGCGTGAGCATGCGGGGCGGTGCCGTCGGCGGGCTGAGGGGAGCGGGCCCCACAGGCGGCCTAAGGTTGCCATTGCCTGGGGCAGACTGCTGCACGGGGAGAGTGGCTGGCATGGAAGAGGAATCGTTTGCCGAAAACCAGGGTCAGCTTGAGTGGAACGGCGCCGGTGCCGCGGTTTCGTTCCAGATCACGCGGGCGCAAAAATCGCCGAAGCGTTCGGCCGGCTGACGTTCCGCCACGTACCGGGACAGAACTCGCCGCAGCTCGGACAGCAAGTCGTCGCTTTTGAGTCCGTCCTTGAATAATCGGTTGAGCCGCGTGCTGGCCTCGTTCCCGCCGAGATAGAGCTGGTATTTGTTGGGCGCTTTGCCGACGAAGGCAATTTCGGCGGTGTAAGGGCGCGAGCAGCCGTTGGGGCAGCCGGTCATGCGAACGATCAACTCCTCGTTCTGGAGACCCAGGTCGGCCAGCAGCGACTCGAGCTGGGTGAGGAGGCCAGGCAAAGCGCGTTCGGATTCCGCCAGCGCCAGTCCGCAGGTGGGCAGCGCCGGGCACGCCATCGAGGCCAGTCGCGTGCGGCTGAAGGGGTTGTTCGGCGAAATGCCGTGTTCAGCCAGAAGGTGATCAATGCTCGCCCGCTGGTCGGGGCGGACGTTGACCAGCAGGAGGTTTTGGGACGGAGTCAGCCGCACTTCGGGCTGGAAGGTTTCAATGACCCGGCGCAAGCCGGTTTTGAGCTGGCAGCCGTCGGAATCCTTGATCCGGCCGTTTTCGATGAACAGGCCCAGGAACCAGTTGCCGTCGGCCTGTTGATGCCAGCCGAGCCGGTCGCCCTGCCGGGTGAATTGGAACGCTTTTGCAGCCTCCAGGCGGATGCCCAGTCGCCGTTCGAGCTCGGACCGGAACCAATCCGCCCCCCGCTCGGCGAGGACATACTTTAGCCGTGCGTGCTTGCGATTGGTGCGGTCGCCAAAATCCCGATGAATGGTCAGCACCGCCTTGGCCACCGCTTCGAGATGCTGGGGGAAGAAGAAGCCGATCAGGTCAGCCAGGCGCGGAAAGGTCTGGGCATTGCCATGAGACATGCCCAGGCCGCCGCCCACCAGCAGGTTGTAGCCCAGCAGCTTGTTGCCGTCCGTTATGGCAACAAAGCCAAGGTCGTTGGTGAAGATGTCCACATCGTTGAGCGGCGGAATGGCAAAGGCCGTTTTGAACTTGCGCGGCAGATAGCTCTGTCCGTAAAGCGGGTCCACGAAGGGAGTCGAGGTCGCGGGATTCAGGTCCACCTCCTGTCCTTCAATCCAGATACTATGGTAAGCTGGAGTCTTGGGCGCCAGCACGCTGGATAAATGCCGGGCCTGGGCGAGCACCTCCTCCCCCAGCGGGCTCGTGGCAGGCGTGGGCGGCGCCATCACGTTGCGCGCCACGTCGCCACATGCAGCGATGGTGGTCATAAGCGCCTCATTCAGCGCACGCAGGGTCGCCCGGAGATTCGACTTCAAGACACCATGGAATTGGAAATCCTGACGGGTGGTGATCCGCATCGTGTTGTTGCCGTATTTGCCCGCCAGGTCATCGCAGACCACGTACTGCGCCCCGCTGAGCACCCCGCCCGGGAACCGGGTTCGCACCATCATCATGTAGTGCTTCGCCACTTTCCGTTTGTCCCGGTCGTCCTGCTGATAAACACCGTGGAACTTCAGGAATTCGTAATCATCCTCGGAAAACCGATCCGTTGCCTCGTCAGCCAGCGTTTGGGCAATGGTCCCCGTCAGCAAGGGATTGGATTGTTTAAGTCCCTCATTACGAGTAAGTTTAGGCACCTGGATTTCAAACATAAGTGTCTTGCCAATGTTATTTATGATTAAAACTAGTCTTTTAACCGGGAATTGTCAACATGCACCTCGGTTTTTTTTCAATAAAGCGCGGAGCGTCGCGTGAGGGCGGGGGGGAACAGTTGGGTTGTCGGCTTGGGATCTTGTTGTGAGGCCGAGTTCAGGCTCAACCGTTGTTGGCATGATTGGCGAGCTTTACAGGTCGTCAACGGCCGCCTAGATTCTGGCACATTCGGTGAAGCGCCGGGAGAAGGGTTTCCATTAACCGCGCTTTCGAGCCACAACACAGATGATTGGGTCGGGTATGAAACGAACGCCTCTTTTTAATGTTCACCAGGGACTGGGCGCCAAACTGATCGAGTTTGGCGGGTGGGAAATGCCGGTTTACTATTCAAGCATCGTGACGGAGCACCTCGCGGTGCGTCAGGCGGCGGGTTTGTTCGATATTTCGCACATGGGCGAGGTGTTTGTTCGCGGGGCAGGTGCGGGTGGTTTTCTGAATCACGTGCTGACCAACGACGTGCGGCGGCTGCACGCCGGGCAGGGCCAGTATTCGCTGATGTGCAGGCCCACCGGGGGTGTGGTGGATGACCTCTACGTGTATTGCCTGACGCCGGAGGAGTATCTACTGGTGGTAAATGCGTCGCGAATCAACGCCGACGTTGCCTGGCTGCAGCAGCAATGGTCGCAATGGCCGGAGCGGCAACAGGTTCAGGTGGAGGACGCTTCCGACCGGTGGGGCGCCATTGCCGTGCAGGGTCCAGCGGCGAGCCGCTTCATTCAGGCCTGTTGCGACGGGCCATGGCTGGGTGGGGCCGGTGCCGTGGCGGCGACCGATTTGAAGAAGAATGAGGTTGGTGCTTTTCGTTTTCGGGGCGAACGCGTGTTGGTTGCGCGGACGGGCTATACCGGCGAGGACGGTTTCGAAGTCGTCGCGCCCGCTTCGCTTGTGGTGCCGTTGTGGACCGGTTTGCTGGAGGCGGGGAAACCGCTCGGGGCCCAACCGGCTGGGCTGGGCGCCCGGGATACCCTGCGAACGGAGATGTGTTATCCGCTTTACGGGCACGAGTTGGACGAAGAGACGACGCCGTTGGAGGCCGGCCTGGGATTTTTTGTGTCGCTGGAGAAGGGCGAATTCGTGGGCCGATCCGCGCTGGTCGAGCAGAAGCGGGCCGGCGTAAGCCGCAAGCTGGTGGCGTTCAAGATGACGGAGCGGTCGGCTCCGCCGCGGCCGCAATATGCGATTTGGCAGCCGGGGGCCGTTCCGAGGCGGGTGGGGGTGGTCACGAGCGGGACCCAGAGTCCTTCGCTGGGGATTGGCATCGGGCTGGGGTACGTGACGGCCGAATGCGCGGCGGCCGGGACGGTACTGGGCATTGAGATTCGGGGCCGGCAGGCTGCGGCGGAGGCGGTGCGCAAGCCCATATACCGAAAACCAGATTGACCGCTGTCGTGAACCCTGACTGAATAAGCTTATGGCTAATGTTCCTGCGGATTTGAAATATGCAAAGTCCCACGAGTGGGTGCGCGTCGCCGACGGCGTGGCTACGGTGGGCATCACCGACCACGCCCAGCACGAGTTGACCGACATCGTCTTTGTCGAGTTGCCGGAGCCGGGCAGGCAACTGGCGGCTGGACAGTCCTGCGCGGTGGTCGAGTCGGTGAAGACCGCCAGCGATATTTACTCCCCGGTCAGCGGCGAGGTGGTCGAGGTGAATTCCGAGCTGGCCGGCAATCCCGGCCTGGTTAACAAGGAACCCTACGGCAGCGGCTGGTTTTTCAAGGTTAAGATGGCCAAGCCCGCCGAACTGGAGGCGTTGCTCAGTCCGGAGCAGTATCTGGCCCAAATTGGCCCCCAATAGGTTTTGGGAAGGGCCGATGGCCAGCCTGCCGCAGGCCGCAACTGGCTCCCGAATTTGAATCCGTCGAGTGAGGCGGTTGAAAAACCGGGCAATGCACTGCACTGTATGGATGTGAAACCGAAGCAAGTCCGACTGTTCATCAAGCCCTATTGTGGTTGGTGTCATAGGGCCATGCGCTGGCTGGACGAGCGGAAGGTCCAATACCAGCCCATTGACGTGACGGCCGACGAAGCCGCCTATGACGAAATGATCCGGCTCTCGGGCCAGGAACTCGCCCCGGTGATAGAGGTGGATGGCGAAATCCTGGCCGATTTTGGCCCCGACCAACTCGCGACTTTCTGGAAGCATTTGGAGCAAAAGCATGCCGGCCTCGATTCCCGTTGATTCCCCGCCCCGCCCGCGCCTGCCGGACTGGCTCCGAATTCGGTTGCCGACCTCGGATCGGTTTGGGGGGACCCGCGCGTTGTTGCAGGAACTCAAGCTCAACACCGTCTGCCAGAGCGCGATGTGTCCGAACCACTGGGAGTGTTGGGAGAAAGGGACGGCGACCTTCATGATCGCCGGCGAACGATGCACGCGGGCGTGTGGTTTTTGCGCCGTCACCACCGCCCGCCCCCTGCCGCTGGAGGTGGACGAGCCGGAGCGGGTGGCGGAAGCGACCCGCCGCATGGGGCTCAGGCACGTGGTCATTACGGCCGTGGCCCGCGACGATCTGGCGGACGGCGGGGCCGATCATTTTCGACGAACAATCCAGGCGGTTCGGAATTTGAATCCGCAAACGGTGATCGAGGTTCTGACTCCCGATTTCAACGACCGCGATGACGCCATAGAGGCCGTGCTGAAGGCCGCGCCGCATATCTTCAACCACAATCTCGAGACGGTTCGCCGACTGACGCCCGCGGTCCGGTCGCGGGCGACCTACGACCGTTCCTTGAGCGTGTTGCGCAAGGTCAAAGAGCGGTCCGGCGGGGCGATTTACACCAAGTCGGGGCTCATGTTGGGACTGGGGGAAACCGAGGCGGAGCTGTTTGAGGCGCTGGCGGACCTCCGGGCAGTGAACTGTGACATTCTCACCTTGGGGCAGTATCTGCAGCCGACGCTCAAACACCTGCCGGTGGCTGAGTACGTGTCTCCCGAGCGTTTCGCCGCTTACGGAGCGCGGGCCCGGGCGATGGGTTTTGTGCATGTGGCCAGCGGCCCCAGGGTCCGCAGCTCCTATCACGCGGAGGATTTTCGCCTGCCGTCAACGGTAATGCCTCAGTGAAGAGTGGGGCGGAGCGATTCATGAGGAATCGA
>CAZVYG010000140.1:0-7215 GCA_964631605.1 uncultured Verrucomicrobiota bacterium | reverse complement strand
AGAATCTCCCGGAACACCGGGAGCTGGCCGCAGAGGGGGTCCACACCGCGCGGCGGGTGCGCCAACGACGTTCTTGGTACAAGCATGAGGGCCGGCCATGGTGGCTGGGCGATTTGGTGTTTTGGCGGTGGCGCAGGGCCGGTCTGTCTGGTAGGAGTGACGGCCATGAAATCGCACCTTGAACGATTACGAGGGTGGGGGTGGCTTCCGGGCATGCTGCTCGCCAGCGCCGTCCTTGCCCAGGCGGTGGGCATGGAAGAACTGCATCGGCTGGACCGGCTGCCGGCGTTCAAGAGTTCGGTCGCGATTGGGTCGGTTTCGAGCTACGATCGGTCCGGCGGTAACGACGACGGTTTCTCGGGGCGCTACTCGTTTGTGCGAAAGGAGGCAGGATACCTGTCGCTGGCCGCGACGGGGTCGGACTGGTTCGGCCCGCATTTTCTGTCGCCCATTTGCGAGGTGCCGGCGGGGGGACGTTATGCGGTGTATCTGGAAACGGTGAAAGGTCCGGCCCAGGGGATCGTCCAATTGTTTCAGAACGAGAACCCGGCGGGGGAGAAGGTGGACCTGTATGCCGGGCAACAGTCCCGGAGCGGGCGGGTCCTGCTGGGCCGGCTCGAGCTGGCGGAGGGCCCGAACAATCTGATGTTCAAATTGGTGGGCAGGAACGAGAAATCCGCGGGGCTGGGTTTGGATCTGGTAAACGTGGTGCTGGTGAAAGAGGATTGAGCGGTGCGACGTCTTAAGCTCTGTTTTGCGCTGATTGCGGCCGGTCTGGTCGCGGCGCCGGTCCAGGCTCAGGACCTGGAGCTGGACCTCGAGGAGATGGCGCAATCGGTCGAAGCCTGGGCCGCGGAGAACCTGAACGAGGATGCGCTGCGGGTGTTGCGCCAGGCGGACCGGGAGCAAGTCAACCGGTTCTTTACCGAACTCCAGAAGCAACTCCACGGCGAATACGTGCTGGATTTGGCCGGTCTGAAGGAGGCGGCTCGCGCGGTGCTGCCGCTGCTCGAGCGCTACGAGGAGACCGCCCCTTATGCTGCCTGGCTCAAGCCGCGGTTGGATTACCTCGAGGTGGCGGATCAGCTTGTGCTCAAGTTGCCGCCGCCGCGAGTGGAGCCGGGGCAGCCGGCTCCCCCGCGCACCAATCCCCCGCCCGCGCTGCAACAAGAAATCTGGGTCCGGAAGCTGGCCCGGGAGCCGTGGCCGGCGGCGGCGAAGTCTTACGTGCCCCAGCTCAAGCCGATCTTCAAGCAGGCCGGTGTTCCGCCCGAGTTGGTCTGGATTGCGGAGGTGGAATCGTCGTTTGATGCCCGGGCCCGGAGCCCGGCGGGGGCGGCGGGGATGTTTCAGTTAATGCCCGCGACGGCCAGGCAATACGGGTTGCGAACCACCTGGCCGCTGGATCAACGGGTGAAGCCGGAGTTGTGCGCGAAAGCGGCGGCGCAGCACCTGGCCTACTTGCACCGCCAGTTCAAGGATTGGCGTCTGGCGCTGGCGGCCTACAACGCCGGGGAAGGCACCGTGCGCAACGCGCTGAAACGCCAGCGAGCCGGGAGCTTCGCTGCCATTGCGCCCCGCCTGCCTGCTGAGACCCAGATGTATGTGCCGCGGGTGGAGGCGGTCCTGCTTCGTTGCGAAGGTCTTTCCCTGGATCGGCTGAGTCTGCCGCCCAAGCCGGGCCAGTCCTGAGCCACCGGTGGACAAAGGGTTTTGACCCAGCGGGTTCGTTGACAGGGGGGGAGGGCACTGATAGTGTGCGCGTTCTTTAAGGCCTGACATGGACTACAAGAACTCGTTAAATCTGCCACGAACGGACTTTTCGATGAAAGCCGACCTGGTGGCGCGGGAACCCGAGCGTCTGGCGCGCTGGGAAGCCGCCGGGCTGTACCAACAGATTCAAGCGCAGCGCGCCGGAGCCGGAAAATTTGTCCTGCATGATGGCCCTCCCTTTGCCAATGGCGACGTGCACATTGGCACGGCGCTGAACAAGATTCTCAAGGACATTGTGGTCAAATACAAAAGTCTGCGAGGGTACCAGGCGCCTTACATTCCGGGCTGGGACTGCCACGGTTTGCCGATCGAATTCAAGGTCAGCCAGGAGATGCGCAAGAGCGGGCAGACCGCGGCGGACGCCGCCGTCATTCGCAAGGCTTGCGAGGCGTATGCGCACAAGTACGTCGGCATTCAACGGGAGCAGTTCCGGCGCCTGGGCGTGCTGGGGGAATGGGCCAATCCCTACTTGACGCTGGACAAGGCCTACGAGGCGGAGGAACTGCGTTTGTTCGCCGACCTGGTGGAGCAGGGGTTTGTTTACCGGGGCAAAAAGCCGGTGTATTGGAGCATCCCCTGCCGGACGGCGCTGGCGGAGGCGGAAGTCGAGTATCAGGACCATGTCAGCCAGAGTGTCTTTGTCAAATTCCGGCTGGTGGGGCATCCGGGGACCTCGGTGGTGATCTGGACCACGACGCCGTGGACGTTGCCGGCCAACCTGGCGGTGGCCTACAACTCGACGTTCAGTTATTCGCTGGTGCGGGTCGGGGAGGAGGAGATGATTGTCTCGGCCCTGCTGCTGCCGGCCATCGCCGAGAAATGCGGGTGGTCGGGGTATGAAATTGTGCGCAGTCTGGACGGGGGGCATTTGAGCGGGCTGGAGTACGAGCATCCGTTTTGCCGGCGGACAGGCCGTTTTTTTGCGGGCGACAGTTTCGTGGACAACACGACCGGCACGGGTTTCGTCCACATCGCGCCCGGGCACGGGTTGGAGGACTACGCGCTGGGCATGAAGCAGGGGCTGCCGATCTATTCGCCGGTGGATGACGACGGGCGGTTCATCCACACCAGCGATCTGCCCGTGGCGCAGCAGATGCCGGCGGCGATGATCGGCGCGTCCATTCTGGAGAAGCACGGCAAGAGCGAAGCCAACGAGGCGGTGCTGCACGAGCTGCGGGTGCGCAAGGCGCTGGTCCACCAGGAGAATTATCACCATAGCTATCCCCACTGCTGGCGCAGCAAAACCCCGATCATTTTCCGGGCGATGGATCAGTGGTTCATCCGGGTGGACCATGTGGTTGACGGAGTCAGTTTTCGCGAGCGCGCGCTGCGGGAAATCGAGCGGGTCGAGTGGGTGCCCGACTGGGGCCGGAGCCGGATCGAGGCGGCGGTCAAGGCGCGGCCGGACTGGTGCATTTCGCGGCAGCGCGCGTGGGGGGTGCCGATCCCGGCGTTTTATGACGCTCAGGGCCAGGCGATCCTCGATGCGCGGGTGGTGCGCAACGCGGCGGATTTGTTTGAAAAACACGGGTCCAACGTCTGGTTCGAGCGGTCGGTGGATGAACTTTGGGCGACGCTCAAGCCGGCGGGATGGACGGGGCCGGAGCCGGCGACCAAGTCGGCCGACACGCTGGACGTGTGGATTGATTCGGGCTCGTCGTCCCGGGCGGTGATTGCCCGGCGGGAGGCGCTGCGAGGGAAGGACAAGCCGTACCAGTGCGACATGTATTTGGAAGGCAGCGATCAGCACCGCGGCTGGTTCCAGTCGTCGCTGTTGTTGTCCCTGGCCGGCAATGGCAGCGCGCCGTTTCGCAAGGTGCTCACGCATGGGTTCATGGTGGATGCCGACCGGGAGAAAATCTCGAAAAGCAAGCAGGGGCAGGGCGGGTACGAAAAGCCGCAGACCTCGGAGGCCTATGTGCGAAAATGGGGCGCTGACATTGTGCGGCTGTGGGTTTCCTCGCAGGATTTCCGGAATGACATCATCGTGAGCGAGGAGCGGATTGCGAAAGTGGCCGAGACCTATCGCGGCCTGCGCAACGCGCTGCGGTATCAGCTTTCGAATCTTTATGATTTCGATCCGGCGCGCGACGCGGTGCCGGACGGGCAGCTCACCGCGCTGGACCGGTGGATTCTGGACGAGTTCTCGCGGCTCGAGCTCGAGGTGATGGCCGCCTATGACCGTTACGAGTTTCACGTGGTGTATCAGAAGATGAGCCAGTTTGTGGCGGTGGAGCTTTCGGCGATTTATCACGACCTGGTGAAAGACCGGCTCTATACGGACGCGGCGGGCTCGTTGCGCCGGCGCTCGACGCAAACGGCGCTTTATCGGCTGGTGGGGGGATTGTGCCGGATGCTGGCCCCGATTCTCGCCTTTACGGCCGACGAAGCCTGGGAATTTGTTCCCGGCCGAAGCACGGACTCGGTCCACCTCGAGACCTGGCAGCCCCTGGACCTGCGGCTGCCGGAAGCGGAGCGGGCGGCCTGGACTGCGCTGTTCAAGTTGCGCGAGCTGGCGCTGCCCGTGCTGGAACAGGCGCGCCAGGCCAAACAAATCGGCAAAGCGTTGGACGCCCAACTGGTCTTCACCGGGCCCGAGCCGGCCTTGGCGCCGGCGGCCGCGCGGGTGGAAGACCTGCGCGAGCTATTGAATGTCTCGCAACTGGAGGTCAAGGCGGGGGCGGACGCCGAAGTGTCGGTAACGGTTCACAAGGCCGCCGGCGAAAAATGCGAGCGCTGCTGGCATTGGGAGACCAGCGTCGGCGCCAGCGCGGACCATCCGACCCTTTGCCGCCGCTGCGTGAACGTGGTCCAGACTGCGGCCTAATCCATCACAACCCCCGCTTTTCGGGCCGCCTCCGCGTCAGGCCGGCGGGGGCCCTCTGGGGGCCTCCGCCGGCGGGGCGGCCTGTTGCCCGGCCGTTTTTCCTGCTTTTCGAGCGGGGCGGTTTTGGTAGGCTGGGGGCATGGAATTGTTTCATCGGATTTTGGAGACCGCCGTGAAAGGCGGCGCCTCGGATGTCCACCTGAAAATCGGCACGCCGGTGGTGTTTCGGATCAACCGCCAGTTGATCGCGATTGAATGCCCGTTTCCCACCGAGGAGTGGATGAAGGCGGTGGTCGAGCAGGTGGCGCCGGCGCACCTGCGGAAGCGGCTGGAGCAGGAGCGGGAGATAGACTTTTCGTATTATGTGCCGAACATCGGGCGGTTTCGGACCAACCTGTTTCAGCAGCGGGGGCAGTGGTGTCTGGCCATGCGGTATGTCAAGACCATCGTGCCGAGTTTCGAGGAGCTGGGGTTGCTGGAGCAGATTCGGAAGATCGCCGAGTCTCCGCGCGGGATCGTGCTGGTGGCGGGCTCGACCGGGTGCGGCAAATCCACCACCCTGGCGGCGATGATCGAGCACATCAACGCCAACTTCAAGAAGCACATCATCACGCTGGAGGACCCGATTGAATATGTGTTCGAGGACAACCAATGCATTGTGGAGCAGCGGGAGGTGGGGCTGGACACGCTCTCCTTCCACCACGCGCTCAAGCACGTGCTGCGCCAGGACCCGGACATCATCATGATCGGCGAAATGCGCGATTCCATCAGCTTCACGGCGGCGATGAGCGCGGCCGACACCGGCCACCTGGTGCTTTCGACGCTGCACACCACCAACGCCGCGCAATCGGTGAACCGGATTCTGGACTTTTTCAAGGCCGACGAGCGCGAGCAAATCCGGCGGCAGTTGGCGGGCACGCTCCAGGCGGTGATTTGTCAGCGCATGGTGGGCACGCTGGCGGGCAGCATGACGCCGGCGCTGGAAATCATGATCAACACGCCGACGGTGAAGAAGTTGATCGAAGAAAACCGGCTGGACAAGCTGCCGGCGGCCATCGAGACGGGCATTGACGACGGCATGATCAATTTCAACCAGGCGCTGTTCAATCTGGTCAAGGCCGGCAAGGTCAGCGAGCAGGAAGCCCTCAGCAAGGCCACCAACCCGCAGGCGCTGGAGATGAATTTCAAGGGCATCTTCCTGGACGAAGGCCGGCGGATTCTGCAATAGAGCCGCGCGAGCGGCGCGGCGGGCCGGGTCCTCGCCAACGGTTTGGCTCAGGCGCGGCCTTCGCGCAGCGCGCCGGGGGCCGCCCCGGCCGCCGGGAAGCGCCGGGGCGCGACATAAAGCGCGCCGCCCTCGAGGTGTTTCATGATCATCTCGACGGTGCGGTCAATGGCGCCCAGGTTTTCGCGCACAACTTCGAGGGCATTCTGGCCGAGCTGGCGGCGGCGGTCTTCATCGGCGAGCAAATCCGCGATGGCCGTCTCGAGCTGCGCGGCATCCTGCACCTGGACCGCTCCCTGCCGGGCGAGGAAGCTGGAGGCAATCTCGCGGAAATTCTGCATGTTGGGGCCGAAGACCATGGCTTTGGCGAGCGCGCCGGGTTCGATGGGGTTCTGGCCGCCATGGGCGAGCAGGCTCTTGCCGATGAAGATGACCGTCGCATGCTCGTAAAAATACTTCAGCTCGCCGGTGGTGTTGACCAGCAGGCAATCCACGGTGCCGCGGGCATGTTGGGTCGAGAGACTGATCTCGTTCCGAAAGACAAAGCGAATGCCCAGCGATTCCAACTCGCGGCCCACCTCGCGGCTGCGCTCGAAGTGGCGGGGAACCAACACGAGGAACAGGTCCGGGAAGCGCGCCCGCAGCCGCAGGAAGCACTGCGCCAGCAACAGTTCCTCGCCGGCGTGGGTGCTCCCGCCGACCAGGACCCGGGCGCCGGGGGGCACGCCCAGCTTGCGGAACATTTCCGGCACATCCACCAGGCGCCGCTCCTCGAGCTTGGCCGCGTCGTATTTCAGGCTGCCGACAATGTGAATCGCCTCGGGCCGGCAGCCCAGCCGCAGCAACCGCGCCGCGTCGGCCTCGTTTTGGGCCCCCACGCCGGCGAAGGAGGCGAACAGCTTGCGAAACAGAAACCGGAACAGGAGGTAGCGGGGATAGGAGCGGTCCGACAGGCGGGCGTTCACCAGGAATAGCGGGATGCCAAGCTGGCGCGCTTTCCCGATGAAGTTGGGCCAGATTTCGGCTTCGATCAGGACGATGGCCTCCGGCCGCACGGTGTTCAACGCGCGGCTGACAAAGCCCCGCCAGTCTATGGGGTAATAGATTTTGCTGATGTGGTTGGGCAGCTTTCGTTGCAGTTCGCCCATGCCGGTGGTGGTGGTGGTGGACACCACGATTTTCAAATTGGGCAGACGCGGCTCGAGGGCGCGGATCAACTGCGTGCACACGTTGACTTCGCCGACGCTGACCGCGTGCATCCAGAGGATGTGCCGGTTGGTGATGGCCTGTTTGAACTTGGAATTATAGCGGCCGAACCGCTGGGCAAAGCCGGTTTGCCAGTTGCCCCGCCGCCACATTCTCAAGAAATAGTAGGGCGCGCTTAGGACAA
>CAZVYG010000139.1:1459-7365 GCA_964631605.1 uncultured Verrucomicrobiota bacterium | reverse complement strand
GCGGTGGTGCCGTTTACATAGACGGCGCCGTTGGTGGTGCCCCTGGGGCCCGTCCAAGTGTAGCTCACCAGGCCGGCATACGGCCCGTTGAACACGATGAAAGGACCCAGCCAGCTTGCGCCCTCATCCACGGCAAAGTCCGTCAGGCCCAGGTTGGCGGTCAGCAATCGGAAAGCTCTGACCCGGTAAAAGCCGGAACCGGGCTGGGAGGGGCCAGCATCCACAGCGAACAAGCCGCCACCCAGGTCGGTGATGTTGGTGGCCGCGCGCCAGACATTGGTCGGGAAAAGATCGGACCGATATTCGACGGTGTAATTGGTTGAACCGGTGCCGGCGTCCACCAGCCGAAACTGCCAGGTCTGGGCCGACGCCGGTTTTGCATCAACAAGATAGAGCAGGGGACTGTTGAGTTGTGGCAGCACCGTCACCAACAGACTCTCGGTGGTCGTGGCGGTTCCGTCGGTTGCCCTCAGCATGATGACGGCGGTGCCGGAATGGTTAGCATCCGGCGAAAGGGTTAGACTGCGGCTGCCGCCGGAGCCGCTCAGGACAACGGTGCCGGCTGGGAACAGGAGGGGGTTGTTGCAGTGGGCTTCCACCTGCAAGTCGTCCAAAGGCGTGTCTGGGTCCCAAACGCCAAACTGGACGATGATGCTGGCGCCTTGGGGCAGTGTCTGATCAGGCAGTCCTGTGAGCACCGGCGCCGCGGGTTGCGATCCCGGCAGCGTGATCGTCGCGTCCGCCCCCACGGCAACGCCAACGCTGTTGGATGCCACCACCCGGTAGTGATAGGTCATCCAAGGAAGCAATCCCGACACGACCGCGCCAATCCCCACCGCGTCCATCCCGTTGCCGACATTGGTGGTTCCGGCGACCTCGCCATATTTCGTTGTCAAACCGTATTCCACCCAGGCAATCGTCTCCGCCCACCTTGGATTCACCGTCCCGCGCAGCACGGCTCCGGTGGAACTGACATCGGTGGCGGCAAGGGTTGTGACCTCCGGCGGCCAGACATGGAATCGGCCTTCGGCAGCAAAGGGTGAGCCCAGGAAGCCGCCGTCCACGGCCTGCACACTCCAGTAATAGTCGCCCTCGGGCAGTTCGCCCAACAGTGCGGAAAGTTGATGCTGAACATTACCCATGGCGGGCAGGCGGCGGAGTCCTGTGTCGAGCGCGGCTTGCGGCGCGAACAGATTCGCGGTGCCGGGGGCTGTGCCGACCCGCAGATTGTAGGTGAGCGCGTCCGGAGGTGTGTGGCCGTCCGCCGCGGGAGCCCATGCCAGGTTGATGCTGGCACCGGCCCAGTTGGCGGTCAGTTGCGTGGGGGCGCTTGGCGGCGTATTCGTCACCGGGCAGATATTCCGCCACACTTGGGCCACCTTGCCTGCGCCGGATCTACCCGCCAACAGGATATCCAGCCGCCCATCGTTATCATAATCGCCCCAGGCGGCGGAGCCGTAGATAATACCGGGCAGAGCCAGGTTGAGGTTGGTGAAGCCACTGCCCGTGTTCCGCCACACTTGAGCGACCGACGGACCGGAGCTGGAGCCGCCAGTGGCGCCAGCCAGCAGGAAATCCAGCCGCCCGTCGTTGTCATAATCCGCCCAGGCGACGGACCCCCCCCAAACATTGGGCAGGCCGGCGATCGGCACGTTGGTGAAGCCGGTTCCAGTGTTTCGCCACAACTGGCTGACGGGGCTGGGTGTGCTGTTGATGCCGGTTAGCAGGAAATCCAGCCGCCCGTCATTGTCAAAATCACCCCACGCAACCGAACCCGAACGGGTTTGCGGCAGGTCCGGAATGGGCACATTGGTGAAGCCATTGCCCGTATTCCGCCATAGTTGAGTGATTGGGGGGCTGCTGCTGTAAACGCCCGCTCTGCCCGCCAGCAGGAAATCCAGCCGCCCATCGTTGTCATAATCGCCCCAGGCGACAGCGCTATTCTTCACCCCCGGCAGGTCCGGGATGGGTACGGGGGTGAAGTTGGTGCCTGTGTTTCGCCACAATTGGGCAACCGGGTTGCTGTCGCGGCCGCTGCCGGTGAGTAGCAAGTCCAGGCGGCCGTCGTTGTCAAAATCACCCCAGGCGCTGGAGCTGGAGTAGGAACTGACCCCGGGCAGGGACGGAATGGCCGCGTTGGTGAAGCCGCCCCCCGTGTTGCGCCAGACCTGGGCAACGCCCCCGGAATCCGAATAATTGGTCTCGCCTGTCAGGAGAAAGTCCAGTCGTCCATCGTTGTCATAATCGCTCCAGGCTACGCAACCGTATTGAACCCCAAGCAAACCCGGGATGGGGACGTTGGCGAAGCCGCTGCCGGTGTTTTGCCAAAGCTGGGCGGCGAGGTGGATTTCGTCCAGGTCGCCCGTCAGCAGGAAGTCCAGCCGCCCGTCATTGTCATAATCGGCCCAGGCGACGTCGCCCATCTGAACCGGCGGCAGTGCCACGTTCAGGTTGGTGAACGGCAGGATCGTTACCATAATTTTATTCTGGTACTTTCCCGAGTTAAGCCACCGCCAGGGACTTGAACTCCAGGCGAAACCCGAGCTGCCCGCCACATTGGTGTAGCAAGGCATGCCGCCGCTGCCGCTGGTTCCATAAAGGCCCGTTCCAAAAACCACCCCGTAAACTCCGGCCGGCAGGTTGGTCGCAAAGGGAACGGTGACAACCTGGGGCGTGCCGCCGAGATTGGCTTCAAAGGTGCGATACGCCCAAACCTCGCCAGGGTTGAAGGGAACCCCTGCGGAGGGGTTTCCCACCGGCAGGGCGCTCATGGAAGCCAGCGGCACCAGCGCCGCAAAGAAAGTGCCCGACATGTTCTGGAACTCCCCTTCCACGGAGAGGAGCGAGACCGGCGCTTGGAGGGCAAACCGGGCTCCCAGGAACTGGTCCCAGGCCAGTCCACTCGTCCAGGCAATCGGAGGTCCAATGGGATTGGACAAGATCGCTTGAGCGGGCAATTGCTGCGGCAGGGACACCAGAAAAAGAAGGGGGAGCCATTGAAGTGCTTTTGTTTTCATAGGCATTGGTTTCGTAACTCTCTCGATTGCACGAACACGGAAGGTTTCCTGCATGTCGTCACCGACGTTTGGCAGCGGGGGCGCCCGCGCTACTGGACTCGCCAACCGGCGCCCCGGCCCGCTGCGACCTTAAGAGGGCCGTACGCCTTTCACGCTTTGTCCGGTCAATACCCCATCATGACCGCGGAGGGAGGATTTGCCTAGGGTGCGAAAGTTTGGAAAAGGGAGTGTAAATTTGGGTTTTGCCGTGGTCGCAGCCAAAATCGCGGCGCGCGGAAACTCAAAGCCTTGCCGGGCGGCCGGGGTTTCCCTGGTGCGAAGCGGAGTTTGAGTCCGGTTATAGACCCGGGCGCGCACCGCGCCGACTCCGGCCGCGGCCTGGCTGGTCTCGGGCGCATCGCCTGTCGGCGGCGGGTCTGTCGGTTTTGAACCAGAGCCGTTCGAGGCTCAAGCACTCGGCGCCGAGGCCGTGGCCTGCATCGTCTCGCGCCAGGCTTTTGGCGAAAGGCCGGTCGCCTTCCTGAAGACCGAGCGAAAGCGTTCTTCACTCGAGTAACCAACGGCGAAAGCCACCTCGGACGAAGTTTTGGCGCAATCGCCCAGGAGGGTTTTGGCCTTCTGAACTCGAAGCTCGGTGAGATAGGTCTTGAAGGGAACCCCAACCAAACGGGAAAAGAGAGCGGAGAGGTAGGCGGCATTCCGGCACAGCTCGCGGGCCAACCCTCGCAGTGTGAGCGGCTTCCCAAAGCCCTGTTCGATCCGCTCCAACAAGCCGTGGACAATCTGTTCCGGGCGTGATTCAGAAGCCCAAGGGCGGGGCGTGCCGGGTGCGGCAGGGAGATAGTGTTGGAGCGTCTTGTGCAGTCGCGATTGTTCTCGCTCCAGCGCAACCACCACCCGGCCGGCGCGATCGAGATCGGCCTTGCGCAAATCGTTCAGGCTTGCGATCTGAACCTGGCCCACAAAACAGCGCAACAGCCGGGCGGCACGGACGAATTTTAGCTGACTTATGACGGTCGCACCGGCTCGGTCGAGACAAACTCGTGCGGTCGAGGACGAGCCTTTCCGCCCCGGCTCCCGGGATGGCCCGTGTGCCAGTGCCTGGAGATAAGCGATCCCCAGCGTCTCATCCCGCACGCGAATGGTCAGCCAATAATTTCGCACACCCAGCCGGCAGGTGAAGCTGTGACCGCGCTCCGATTCCACCGCAATGGCCAGTTGGCGAGGGCCGCAGGCGTGGCAATCCGGAAGGAGCCGGGATCCCCTCAGCCTGCAACACACCGAGCAACCACTTGGCAGGGTCCGCGCGTCCCACCCTGCGGCTGATGGCGAAATCCAGGCGATGTGGAAATGGAGCCCTGTGAAATCGGCGAAGAGCCGGTCCAGCGCAGATCCGAGGTGTGTGCGAACCAACGCCCGGTATTTTCCATGCAGTGACCGTTTCCCGAGGAGGGCATGCGAGGTCGTCGCGGCCCTGCTGGTCTTGCTGGCAACGCCAGACGCTTCCGAACGCACCTTCAGCGAAGTACCCGGCGTGCTCATGGGATTGTTTTAAGCCTACCACGTTCCTCGTGCGGCCACAACCTTATACTGTGACATTGAAAATCATGCCGCCGCTGAGCCCCAGGGGCTGAACATTCTTATCCGCCAAGACCGTTTCGACGCCTAGAGCCGGCGGTATTGCGCCGGGAGCTTCCTGCGCGAGCGTTTCCCGCTGAGGTGAGGACAGTCGGAGCGGCGCAGACTTTCCAACAGCCCGTTCAAAAAAGTAGCAGCGGACGTGAGTTCGCTCCATTCACGGCCGTTATTTGCGAGGAGAGTTTGAGCGGACTTACGTCCGCTGCCGCGGAAACGAGTTCTTCAATTTGAGCGGACTTACGTCCGCTGCTACGGAAAAGGCCGGAGTTGTTTGGGAGGAGAGTTTGAGCGGACTTACGTCCGCTGCTACGGAAAACGAGTTCTTCAGTTTGAGCGGACTTACGTCCGCTGCTACGGAAGAGGAGTTTTTCAAGCGGCTGGCAAGTAAAGCAACCCGTGGCTCGAATTGGCTCGGGTGATCAAATAGCAACAGTTGGCGTGGCGAAGAGAGAATGAGGGGCTGGCGAGAAGGCGATTGATAGACGATTGGTTGTCAGTGAGTTATGCGGATGGTCCTTATGTTGCGTCAGGCTTGGCAAGGGGGCTGCTATGGGGCGGGCCGGCGTAGGCTGTGCGTCGGCAATGGGCTGTGACGGTAGGCGGGCTTGCTGCCCGGTTTCAGCGAGGACGCCGAAAGCGTACGGAGTGGGAAACGTGAATTATGAAACGAATTGAAGCGATAATAAAACCTTTCAAATTGGAAGAAGTGAAGGATGCCCTGGCGGAAGTGGGTGTCGAAGGCATGACGGTGGTCGAGGTCAAGGGTTTTGGCCGGCAGAAAGGGCACACCGAGATTTATCGGGGAAGTGAATACACTGTGGATTTCCTGCCGAAGATCAAAATCGAGTTGGTGCTGTCCGACGACAAGGTGGAGGCCGCCGTGGGGGCGATTGTGAAGTCTGCCAAGACGGGCAAGATCGGCGACGGCAAAGTGTTTGTCTCAGCCGTTGAGCAGGCGATTCGTATCCGCACGGAGGAACAAGGCGATCGAGCGATCTGAATTCGTGAGCCGGAGACACTCATTTTAGCGATTAACCTTTTGACACGTTGTTTTTTATGAAAAAACTCATTTTACTGACCGTTCTGACAGGTTTTGTCTGCACCTCCCTCTTTGCCGCAGACCCGCCGGCAGTTGACGCGACTGCGGCGGTGGCGGCGGCAACTGAAGCCGCCAAAGAAACGCCGAAACTCAATCCCGGCGACACGGCGTGGATGATCGTTGCCACGGCGTTCGTGATGCTCATGTCCATC
>CAZVYG010000139.1:0-1449 GCA_964631605.1 uncultured Verrucomicrobiota bacterium | reverse complement strand
GCGGCGTTCGGCGCCGACGCGCCGACGCCCAGCAGCGGCGACACCGCCTGGATGCTGACCGCGACGGCGCTGGTGCTGTTCATGACGCTGCCGGGCCTGGCGCTGTTTTACGGCGGCCTGGTGCGCGCGAAGAATGTGCTCACCGTTTTGGTGCAATGCTTTGCGCTGGCCAGCATTATCACGGTTTTGTGGGTCGTCTTCGGTTACAGTCTGGCCTTTGACACGGGCGGCATGTCCAAGGGCGTGACCAATCTTCACTCGCTGGTCGGCGGCCTGGGCAAAGGGTTTCTGAAGGGCATCACCCCCGACTCCCTGACGATGACCATTCCGGAAGCGGTGTTTGTCACATTCCAGCTTACGTTTGCGATCATCACGCCGGCGCTGATTGTGGGCGCGTTCGCCGAGCGCATGAAATTCAGCGCGATGCTGATCTTTACGCTGACCTGGTTTGTGTTTTCGTATCTGCCGATCTGCCACATGGCGTGGTCGGGTGACGGCGCACTGTTCTGGGACTGGGGCGTGTTGGACTTTGCCGGGGGAACGGTGGTGCACATCAACGCCGGTGTTGCGGGGCTGGCCGCGGCCTTGATGACGGGAAAGCGCAAGGGTTTTGGCAAGGAGCCCCTGCCACCGCACAACGTGCCGATGACGATCATTGGCGCGTCCATGCTGTGGGTGGGGTGGTTTGGTTTCAATGCCGGGAGCGCGCTGGCGGCCAACGGCACCGCGGGCATGGCGATGCTCGTAACCCAGGTGGCGACCGGCACGGCGGCAGCGACGTGGATGCTGTGGGAATGGTTTCGCAGCGGCAAACCGACCGCTGTGGGATTGGCAACCGGCGCGGTGGCGGGCCTGGTCGCGATTACACCCGCCTCGGGAACGGCCGGTCCGATGGGAGCGCTGATCATCGGTTTTGTGGCCTCGACCTTCTGTTATTTCGCCGCCACGAGCGTTAAACGCGCGTTGGGTTACGATGACAGTCTCGATGTGTTCGGGGTGCATGGCGTGGGGGGCATGGTTGGGGCGCTGCTGACCGGCATCACCGCCAGCGCCGCGTTGGGGGGCACGCCGCCGGCAGGGTACGCCATGGGCGGACAGCTCTTTGCGCAGCTCAAGAGCGTGCTGGTGACGGTGGCGTGGAGCGCCGTGGTGTCCGTGGGCGCGCTGCTGCTGGCTAAAGTGACGGTGGGGCTGCGGGTCAGCGAGGAGGTCGAGCATGCCGGGCTGGATCTGTCCGAGCACGGCGAAGAGGGCTACCACACGGCAGCCTCGCGATAGAGTGATTTGCCCGGGCGGGAGCCTGGCCGGCGATGGTCGGCCAGGCCCCGACGAGGCGTGAAACAAAAGCAAACGAAAACAAACAAAAGCATAGATACAAGCATAAGTTCATGAGTACACCCAAGAGCGTAATTGAGATGGCCCGGAAAGCCGGGGCGAAGATGTTCGACA
>CAZVYG010000138.1:0-7368 GCA_964631605.1 uncultured Verrucomicrobiota bacterium | reverse complement strand
TCCAGTGGCGGCGACACATTGTTTTGAGTTTTACGGTCCGGGCGGAGAACCCCGTAACGCGCCCCCGGCCCCCCCGGGGGCCGGCGACCGGTTCCACTGGGCACCTGCATCAGTGCCCTCAACCTCATAAACGAGATTTGGCGACAAAACGGATCACCGGCAGGAAAGAAGTTTTCGGAGGGACTGCCCGCCAAACCGCCCGGGAGGGCGAGCGTCCCCGCGAGCCCTGATCTCATCCCATTCTCCCCCAATATTTGGGCTCGCGGGGACGCTCGCCCTCCCTCAAATCCGGCTCAGGGCGGGGACGCCGGCTGGGGGGCGCGCGCGTTGACTACCGAGTCGGCTTCTTTGCGCAGCAACTGAAGGGTGAGTCGGTTCCACCAATACACCTTCGCGGCAGCGGGGGCGCGAGCCCCCCCGGCAGAGGGATCGAAGCTGGAGGCGTCTTGGAACCAGGCAGAGGCTTCATTGGTGTGCCCCAGCCGGGCGTGCGTGAGGGCCAGGAAGTAAGCGCCGTGCGTAGCGGCGGTCGTCTTGGCGTTGGGGTCCACCCGATGGCCTAATTTATGCAACTCGGCCAGTTGCCGGGCGGCTTCCGGGTCGCGTCCCGCCCGGTAGAGGAGCGCGCCCAGCGTCTGGAGACCATACAGAGAGCTTGTGGTGTTGGTCTGCCCAGCCAAGTCGTTTGTGACAGCTTCCAGCAGAGGTGCGTAGTTCGTGACGGCATCGGGTGCCAGCGCACAAGCCCACGCCACGAGCGTGATGTTGCCCCCTACCCGCCTTTCCAATTGCGCGACGATCTGCGTCGCGGTCGCCCGGTAACCGTTGGTGTCGCCGGTGGCGAGGCACAGCACGGCCTGCCCATAGAGGGCCATCCCGTAACGCCAGTTCACCACCACAGGGTCAGCCGGAACCCGTTCAAGCACTTCTAAACAAAGGTCGAGAGCCTCACGGACCATTGCCTTGGCCTCTGCCAAGTCCCCCTGGTCGCCCAGCATGTTGGCCAGGTTGAAGAGCGCATCAACTACGGCCGCGGGCCTCTCGGCCGAGAGCTTTCTTTCCAGCTTCAACGCTTCTTGGCAGAGCGCCAAGGCCGCTGGAAAGTCCTTCTTCGCCTGCAGCACCTTTGCGCAGGCCTTCAACGAGTCAACCAGCGCTCTGTCTTCCTTTCCTCGGTCGCGATTGATTCTCAACGATTCACGGCAGAGTTCTTCGGCCTCCGCAAACCTGCCCTGGTCCTTAAGTATGTGCGCCAGCCCGTGCAGGCAGGCTAGAAGTTCCGGATGGTCAGGGGGATGCAGCTTTCTGCGCATCGCCAGCGCCTCGCGAGCCAGCTTTTCCGCCTCGGCCAAGTTGCCTTCGCGGTAAAGCACGCTGGCCACATCACTCACCGACCCGACAAGGCTTAAATGCTCAGCAGGCAGGAGCTTTCGACGCATCGCCAGCACCGCGCGGTGCAGGGACCCCACCTCGGCAAGGTTGCCCTGGCTGTCAGCCACAAGAGCCAACGTGCGCAGCGAAGAGGCGATGTCGGGATGCTCCGCCCCAAAGAGATTCGTTTGCATCGCCAGCGCCTCGACCACCGCGGCCCGGGCCAGGTCGAGTTTGCCCTGGTCGCGGTAAACCATCGCGAGGTTGTTCAAGCTACTTGCCACGTCAATATGCTCCTTAAGGATTCGTCTGCGAATGGCCAGTGCCTGCAGGTGGGCCTCCTCTGCCTCAGCCAACCGGCCCTGGTTCTGGAGCGCGCTGGCCAGCAGGTAGAACGACATGGCAACCTCCGTGGTCTCCTCGTTGGAAATAGCCTGGAGAATTTCCAGCGCCTGGCGCGCCAACTTCTCGGCAACGGCGTAGTCATCCGCGCCGCGGCGGTTGATGAGAATGCGTGCCAGTAAGTTGAGTGAGGCCGCCACCGCCTGATTGGTCTCACCTCCGATCAGTCTATTCAGCCGCAGCGCCTCGCGTGCGCTCGCCTCGGCTTTGTCGCACTCGCTCAGCTTGAGGTACGTGTTGGCGATGATGAATTGCAGTTCCGCGGCGACTTCGGGCTGGTTGGTGAGGGACTTGCTCACCCGGTCAGCCGTCTTATCCAGAATCTCCCGCATCAGCGTGGTGTCACGGCCCAGCGCGACCTCCGGGCCCACGCCCTCAAGCATCTCCTCGAGGAACCGCGCCACCTGCCGGCTCTTGGCCGCTTCGGTGCGCGCCTCCTTCCGCCCCGCCTCGGCGTCCTGGCGCAGGACGCTCTGAGCCTGCTCCGCTCGCGTGGCGCGCACCGCCTGCCAGGTGCCGACGATCACCCCCCCCGCCAGCAGCAGCACCATGCCCGCCGCCATCGCCAATCCCACCTTATGACGCCGGACAAACTTTCCCGCCCGGTAGAGCGTGCTGGGGGCGGCGGCCGAGACCGGCTCCTGCCGCAGATGATGCTCGATATCCAGCGCCACATTGTTCGCCGTCTCATACCGCCGCCGCCGGTCCTTCTCGAGGCACTTCATCACAATCCAGTCCAGGTCGCCGCGGACCAGCGGGATCAGTTTGGGCGTCTCGGCCCCGCGACGCTTCGCGACGTCGGTCAACTCCGCCTTGGTCAGCGTGCTCAACCGCGTGGAGGGCTTGGGAGGTTCCTGTTCGCGAATGAACCGCCGCATCTCATCCAGACCTGCTTGCAGCAGGTCCTTCTGTTCAAAGGGCGTCTTGCCCGTCAGCAGCTCGTAGAGCAGCACGCCCAGGCTGTAGATGTCGCTGCGCGTGTCAATGTCGAGCCCGCTCAGCTCCGCCTGCTCCGGACTCATATACGCCGGCGTCCCGATCAATTGCTGAAACGCCGTGAACAGGGTCTTGTCCGTCAACGGTTGTTGGGTCGCCTTGGCAATCCCAAAATCAATCACCTTGGGCACGGGCACCCCGTCGTGCAGCGTCACCATGATGTTCGACGGCTTGAGGTCGCGATGAATGATCGCCTTCTGGTGCGCGTGCTGTACGGCATGGCAAACCTGCACGAACAGATCCAGCCGTTCCCTGGTGCTCAAATGGTTCTGGTCGCAGTAGTCCGTGATCTTCGTGCCCCGCACCAACTCCATCACGAAGAAAGGCCGGCCCGTCTCTGTCGCTCCGGCGTCCAGCACCTTCGCGATGTTGGGATGATCCATCAGCGCCAGCGCCTGTCGCTCGACCTCGAACCGGGCGACGACCTGCCGGGTGTCCATCCCCAGTTTGATGACCTTGAGGGCCACCTTTCGCCGGACCGGCTCGGTCTGCTCGGCCATATAAACCGCCCCGGCACCGCCCTCGCCAATCTTCTCCAACAGCTTATAGCGGCCAATCACCGTGCCGGGGGCTTCCTCCCCAGGAAGATCAAGCTTCAGAGCGGCGTCTATGGGGGTCGCCGGCGTTTCGAGGAAGGCGCCCGACCGGTCATGGGCGGCGAGAAGGACCTCCAGTTGCTGACGCAGCTCCGGTTGGCCGGCACAGGCCCGGTCCAGGTAGGCGGCGCGCTCGGCCGGCGTGCGGCAGTTCAGCGCGGCCTCGAACAGCGCCTCATCGGGCAAGTCGGAGGCATTCATGCGTCCACGTGGTCTTCATCCCCAAATACGAAATTCGAGCTGAAAACAGATCACCCGGCCGCGCCTTTGCGCTGGGCCGAGATCTCGTTGAACAACCACGCGCGGGCCAAAGCCCAACGGCGCCTGGCGGCCGCCTCGGAAATCCCCAGAGCGGCGGCGGCTTCCGCAAAGGTCATGCCGACGAAATAGCGCAGCTTGACCAGCTCGGCCTTGGCGGGATCCAAACGAGCCAGCCGATCCAGCGCCTCATCCACCGCCAACAGTTCCTCGTCGGCGCCCGGCGCGGCGATCTGCAAAGCGTCCAGCTCCACCCGCTGCTGCCCGCCGCCGTGGCGGAGCGCCTGCTCCCGCCGGGCACGATCAATCAAGATGTGACGCATCGCCTCCGCGGCGGCGGCGAAGAAATGGGTGCGGTTCTGGAACTCCGTTTCACTGTCCTCACCCACCAGGCGCAACCACGCTTCATGGACCAGGGCCGTGGGCTGGAGGGTATGCCCTGGGGCAAGGCCGGTCATTCGCGCGGCAGCGACCCGGCGCAGTTCGTCATAGACCAGGGGCAATAATTCTCCGGCAGCCTTGGGATCGCCCTGCTGTGCGCGGTTGAGAATGACCGTCGCGGCACTCATGGTCGAAGGTGTACCTCATACTAACCGGCTCCGCTTATCTTTGCACGCTTTCTTTTCGGCGGTTTGGGCTCGCTCTGTCAAGGTCTCCAAGTCCTCGTCGCGCAGCGCCTTTTCGAACGGATGAGACCCCGCGGAGGTCTTTTCGAGAACCCAACTGGCAAAGGCCTCGACGCCCCCGGCAAACAGTTCATCCAGCCGCGCCGCAGCCCGTTCCACGGCGAGCGGGTCGGCAGGCGGCGGGGGGACGGTGGTTACCTCGTCCCGATGGCGGCGGAACCAGCCCTGAGGCAGCCCAGCCAGACCGCGGTCCGGATGCAGGGCAAACCACAACAACCGGGCCAGCGCCGCTCGCAACCGGAACACACTTGTGCCAAGGGGGCCGTGACCGCGGCTGCCGGGTGGGAGCTCGCGAACAACCGCCAGTTCCAGACCTTTTTCAGTCGCCTGCCAGGTCAGATATCGTGGCGTTGAAGGCCACGTGCCGGCGCGATTGAAACGGGGTCGCAGGCTGAGCAACAGCGCAGCTTCGCGGGCCAGGGCGCCAGCTTCGTCAGCGCATTCCTCGATTTCAATCCGGTCCACCGCCCGCAGAAGCCGCAGATGCCGGCGCGGCATTCGGTCAGGGTTGGCCACCCGGTAGCTGGCCAGGCGCCGGCGCAGGTTCTTTGCTTTCCCCACATACAACACCGTCGCGGCAGAGTCGCGCATGAGGTAAACCCCCGGCCTTTCGGGTGCGCGCTTGAAAAACTCGGGGCCAAGCCGCTCGACGAGCGGCCGCGGGTCGGCGAACAGCAGCATCTGGGTCATGGCGTGAGACGGGGGCGAGGGCAGAAGCGCGGCAATTTCCTGGTGACTTCACCGCGCTCAGTCATAGAGGCGCGGGTCCTTGCGCCAGTCTTTATCCTTGTCATGGCCGTACTCGAGCACCCGTGGCCGGCGCTCGCGCAGCCGCAGGGACTCCATGCCCAGGTAATATCCCTGCGAGGCCGGATTCCTACCGACACACTCGAGGCGAAGGGTGTAGGAGCCGGGCTCCGGCCAGAAATCCAGCAGGTGAAACTCCCGCGCCGCCACGTCGGCGGAAAAGAGGTCGAGCACCGGGCCAACCTTGACGCCGTTGAGGAACGCCTGGTACTTGCCAAAGTCATACGAGCAGGTCAGTTGCAGCAGCAGCCGGAGGGGCTCCCGGGTTTTGATTTCAAACGGAATCTCGAGCCACGCGTCATCCTGGCTCGGGGCGCGGTAGAGCACTTGCGGCCCCGCGTACAGCGCCAACTGCTGAGACACCATCTGGCCCGCGCCATGTTTCAGAGTGGCAACGTCGCGCGCATGGACGATCACGCGTTCCAGGCTGGGCAGACGCCGCTCGCGCGCGTGCGGGGCGCGAGCGGCGAAGGTGGGCGTCCCGGTCTGATACCAGAAGGCGACACTCGAGTAATCATCTTCGCGCTCGTTCCAGCTTGTGCTTTTGTAATTGGGATTCTCATCGGGAGAAATCCAGCCGAAGTGCTCGAAGGTGACGCGGATGCCCTTCTGAAACACGATGGGGTCCTGCAGATGCCAGCGGTAGGCGCTGGTGTGTCCGCCGACGATGCCCCACTGGTCGAAATAGGGCACCCCAAAATAGGGCGTGCTCGTCGTCTTAAGGCCCCAGGCGCACAGGAAATAATCCTCGGTGCCGGTGCCCCAAATGCTCGGCGCGGCCTCGCCATCCAGGTAAATCTTCTCGTCGCCCTCGCCGAACCAGGAGGGACTGCGCGTCCGCACGCTCAGGACCGTGCCCACGTAATGGCCTTTGCCTTCAGTTTCGAGGACGACGTAATCCTTGCCGTTCGCCGCCGGGTATTCCTGCCGGTATTGGGCGTAAAAGTATGGCGTGTCCTCGGGGAGCGAGTCCTTTTGGACCCAATCAATGTTGTAGTAGAGCAGGCTGATGGGTTTGTCGCCTTCGTTGACGATCTCCACGCGGGCGGATTTGCGGAACGGCATCTGCCAAAAACAATTGTACGAATCGGCATCCTCGACAATAACGGGGAGGCTGATGACTTCGCTGCGCTTGCCAAACGCGTTGGCGAAGAAATCACCCACCGGCGCCTCGACCCCGGGACGGGAGCTGCCATCCCAATAAATGCGGAGCAGCATTTCCTGGACGTTGGCGGACCCTTGTTTGGCCCAGGGATGGGGCTCGGGGCCCAGGAAAGTCAGCCAAATATGCGTGATGACACCGGGGCCCCGCGCGTCCATGAGCACGCGGGTGGCGCCGGGAGGGACACTCTGGTTGTCGCGGTTGCTGGCCTCTTCCCGGTCGCCCTTGGGGGGAGCGTTCGGATCGTAGCGCCCGTCCGGACCCGCCCGATGCGTCGAGGAAGCCCGGCGGCTGCGGCCGTCGCGGGGACGAATGAGGTCCTCCATCAGACCGCTGCCCAAGGCCCAACTTGAGGCCACGCCTTCCAGCAAAAGGGCGGCCAGAATCAACCCACAGCCTGTGCGCGTTTTCATAAAGGGTCGGCCCCGGGCCTGGCGCACTCCAACCGCCGGGACTTGCCCCGCTGGGGCGCTATTTCGCGCCCTGGTCAATCCAGGCCCGAATCAGGCCGACCTGCTCGGGGGTCAGGCGCGGAATGCCGGCTTTGTTGCCGGGAGGCGGCATAAAATGGTCCTCGGGTCCAAGATGGGCAATGCTATGAACCAAGGGACTCCCGGCGCTGTTGCCGGGCGCGATGACCTTGGTTTTGCCCGCTCCCTTCAGGGCATCGGCCAGGTTGTCCAGACGCAGGCCGGCTTTGGGCTTCTCGGCGCCGTGACACCGCACACACGATTTATCGAGGATCGGTTTGATGTCCGACGTGTAGGCAAGCCCCGGCTTGGCTGCCGCCGGGGGGAGTTTGGAAACGTCAATGTCGCTCCTGGCCGCGCCCGGCGAGGGGCCGACTGTCATCAGCAAGCCCGCAACGATTGCCGCGGCGCAAAGGCGTAGATTATTTCTCGTCATAAAACAAAGGTTTTGTCGGCTCTGACCTTTGCCTACCAGAACGTTCCTGTCAAAAAGATTTGGCAGGGCAACGCGACGAGCCCGGAGGCGGCAGCGTAATCTCGTCTTAAGCCGGCCCAACGATAAGCCAAAAGAAACCCGAAACATTAGCGAGCCGCACGAAAGATCACTTTAAGGTGAGATT
>CAZVYG010000137.1:0-7499 GCA_964631605.1 uncultured Verrucomicrobiota bacterium | reverse complement strand
GCCGAGGTTGGGCAGGAGGGCATCCGGCCGCTCCTTTTCGATGATTTCGGTGAGGGCCGGCACGGTGAGCGGCTCGATGTAGGTCACATCGGCCATGCCGGGGTCGGTCATGATCGTGGCCGGATTGGAGTTTACCAGAACGATTTGATAGCCGAGGCTGCGCAAGGCCTTGCAGGCCTGGGTGCCGGAGTAGTCGAATTCACACGCCTGCCCGATCACAATCGGGCCGGAACCAATGATGAGAACCTTTTTGATATCGTTACGTCGGGGCATAGATCGGCTGTTATTGCAGTCGTTGATTCTTTGTTTGTGTTAAAGCGTCGCACGCGGAACGGCCAGAGTGTTAACGACGGTCGGGGAGCGGAGCAAACAAATACTGGCTTGGGCAGAGCGACACAACCGGTTTTGCCTCGGACGCAGCAACAAACAGGGGGTTGGTCGGGCGCAGGGGCAGGTTGGAATCGGGAGCGACCATGCGTCGGGAGATTTTGCCTTTAGCGTGAGGCGAGGAAATTGTAGGTTGAGAGAGTGTTGGAACGGACTCGGATCACCTACCGCAACGAGCGCTGGCGAGCGCTGGCGGCGGGTATTCTCGAGACGGCGGCAACGGTGTTTTTGCTGTTGATCGCGGTGCGGCGCTTCGAGGCCGGCCCGATGTCCAAGGCGCTGATCGCGGGCGGCGGCAGCGTGGGTTTGATGCTGGCCCCGTGGGTGGTGTCACAGGTGAAAGCCAGCGGGCTGCCGTCGGCGAAAGCCGCCGCGCGATTGTCCGCAGTGGGGGCGGCCAGTTTTCTCGTGATGGCGCTGGCGCCGGTTTTGCCGATTTACGTGGTGGGCTGCGTGGTGGCGCTAACCTGCTCCTCGGCCATCGTGCCGTTGCTGACCCAGCTCTACCACGAGAACTATCCCGACCGCGAACGAGGACGGCTTTTTGCGCGAACGATCATGATCCGAATCGCGACGGCGGCGTTGTTCAGTCATTTTGCCGGGCTTGCCCTTTCGCATAACATAGATCGGTTCCAATGGCTGCTGCTGGTTTTTGCCGGGGCCGCCGGCCTGACCAGTTACTGCCTGGGGCGGTGTCCTTCCAAGCCGCTGGTGGCCGGCGACGGGACACACCCGTTTCGGGCGTTGCGCTACGTTCGAAGCGACCGGCTGTTCCGTCAGACCCTGATTGCCTGGATGTTTCTCGGCTTCGCCATGCTCATGATCTCGCCGATGCGGGTGGAGTATCTGGCCAATCCGCGGCATGGCGTTCGGTGGAATGGGGAACTGCTCACCGCGGGGCTGGTGGCGCTGCTGACAGGCGTGATCCCGAACGTGGCGCGGCTGATCATGAACCCGCTGTGGGGCTGGTTGTTTGACCGGATGAATTTCTTTGTGCTCCGGCTGATGTTGAACCTGGGTTTTGCCGCGGGCATCACCTCGTTTTTTGCGACCGGCAGTCCAACGTGGTTGATCGTCGGCGCGGTGCTGTTCGGCATTTCCAGCGCCGGGGCGGATGTGGCCTGGAGCCTGTGGGTGATCAAGTTTGCGCCACCCCAGCGGGTGGTGGACTACATGTCCGTGCACACGTTTTTCACCGGGGTGCGGGGCGTGACAGCGCCGCTGGTGGCTTTTTATTTGGTGTCCGGCATTCAGCCGCACCTGCTGGGTTGGATCAGTGTGGGGTTGATTGCCATCGGCTCGGCATTTCTGGTGCCGGAGATCCGGTTCGGCAAGACGGGACGGCCCGGCGCGGCGTTGGTGGAAGAGGTGCGCGAGTGATCTGACGGCATGGGAGGAGGAAAAGCCGGGAGAAAAGCGGCGCTGGCCATGGACGGTGGGAACCGCTAAGCTGGGGGCCATGATTGAGATGTTGCCACGGCCTGAAGTTATTCTCACGCATGAGAGTGACCTGGACGGCCTGATCTCCGGGGTGCTGCTCCAGCGGCTGGCGCGCCAGATTTACCATGCCGAGGTTCCACTGGTGGCGTGCAACTACAACTTCTGGCGGCAGCGGGAACTGCGGGAAAAATCGGGCTGGGTGGCGGATTTCGCCTTTGAACCGCGGATGGACAAGCCGAACTGGGTGGTGATTGACCATCACGTGACGGAGGTGGCGCCGCGACACGCGCGGCTGATTCATGATATCAACAAGTCCGCCGGCTTGCTTTGCTACGAACTGTGCCAGCAGGAGGGGTTGGGGTCGCCGACGTTGGACCGGCTGGTGCACTTGAACAACGTGGCGGACCTGTTCCTGGAGGAGGACCCGGATTTTGTGCTGGCCAACGACTACGCCAACCTGGTGAAGACGTATCAGTTTTGGAACCTGCACGCGCTGGTCGGGGGCCAAATCGAGTTATTGCTGGATAATCCCCTGCTGCGCGTGATGGAGGTCAAGCGGCAGGTGGAGGATCCGGTGGGGTATGCGTGGAGCCTGGCCAACATCCAGCCGATTGCCCCCCGAGTCGGGTATGTCGAGACCGTCATCGGCAACAACAATCTGATTGTGCACCAATTACTGGAGAAGCAGGCGACATCCTACCCGGTGCTGCTGACTTTGTTTCGGCGGGCCAACGGGGTGATTATCGCCAGCCTCCGAAGCCGCAACGGGGAGGCTTTGAAGGTGGCGGAGCGGCTGCACGGCGGCGGCCACGCCAATGCCAGCGCGGCCACCCTGCCCCGTTCGATCAAGAGCATTCCGGACGCCGTCCACTATTTGAAACAGGCATTGAACCCCAAGCCGGAGCCGGAGGTGAACAGCCTCGAGGGGTTGTTTGCGGCGGCGGAGGCGGAACGGGCGCGGGGGATTCTGCCCGGCGTTGCCCCGGGCGCAGAAGGTGCGTAATCTGGAACGTAACATGGACCCACTCGAAAGTGTTGCAACCTCGCCGGGAGCGAGGGCGGATGGGCGGCGACCGGACCAACTGCGCCGCGTGCGGTTTCAGAATCACATCGCCCCGCACGCGGCGGGTTCGACGCTGGTGGAATGGGGCAACACTCGAGTGATTTGCGCGGTGACGGTCGAGGAAATCGTTCCGCGCTGGATGAAGGAACAGGGTGTGACGGGGGGGTGGATCACGGCGGAGTATTCGATGCTGCCCTACTCGACGCTGCAGCGAAAGCAGCGCGACATCACGCGGGGAAAGATTGACGGGCGTTCGCAGGAGATTCAGCGGCTGATTGGCCGGGCCATGCGGGCGGCCATTGACCTCGAGAAAGTCGGGGCCAGGACCTTGTGGGTGGACTGCGACGTGTTGCAGGCGGACGGAGGCACGCGGACCGCGGCAATCACCGGCGCCTATGTGGCGCTGTCGCTGGCGGTCAGGCAATTGCTGGCGGATGGCCGGCTGGCTGACAACCCCCTCCTTCATCCGGTGGCGGCCGTCAGCGTGGGAATTGTCAACCAAACGCCGCTGCTGGACCTCTGCTACACCGAGGATGTGGCCGCCGCCGTTGACTTTAACGTGGTCATGAATTCGGCCGGGGATTTCATCGAAGTGCAGGGCTCGGGTGAGGAAGCCACCTTCAGCGAGACCCAGTTGGCGGAGATGCTGCGGCTGGCCAAGGCTGGAATTCGGCAGCTTATCGCTGCTCAGGAAGAGGCAACGACAGCGGTTCAGGCGGCCGCGAACCGATGAAACCGCCGGCGGGCGTTCCAGCCCGGCACGAAGGGGCCACGCGCTTGTGGCTGATTCGCCACGCGGAGGTGGAAGCGGCCTACCAGGGCGTGTTTGGAGGGCGGATTGACATGAACCTGTCGCCGCGGGGGGAGCAACAGGCGGCAGTCCTGGCCCGGTATCTGGCGGCGCACCCATTTCAGGGTCTTTATGCCAGCCCGATGAAGCGGGTGCAGCAAACCCTCCAGCCGTTCCGGCAACATTGCGCGCTCACGCCGTGCACTCTGCCGGCGCTGCGCGAGGTTGATTTTGGCGACTGGACCGGCCTGGCCTGGCATGAAGTGCAGGTGAAGTTTGGCGTGAGCCCCTTTTCGTGGCTGGACCAACTCGAGCGCTCGACCATCCCGCACGCGGAGGATGCGGCGCGACTGCAGGAGCGGTTGCACCCTTGCCTCCAGACGCTGCTGGCGTCGCATCCCGGGCAGGACATTGCGGTGTTCTGCCATGGAGGCGTCATCCGCATGCTGCTGGCGCTGCTGCTCAACTGGCCGCTGTCGCGGATGGCGCCGTTCCAGATCGAGTATGCCAGCCTCACGCGAGTGGCCTGTCTGCCCCACCAGGTCGAGCTGCAACTGGTCAATTTCACCCCCTGGCGGGACGGCGCGGAATGAAACCCAGAAATTTATGGCGCGTTTCGCTGGTGGTGAGGCCGGAGGTGGAAGCGCAGGCAACCGAGTGGCTCGGCGCCCATTTCAATGCCCCGTCCGCCAGCTATACGGATCTGGAGACGGGGCTTTGCACGGTGAGCCTCTACCTCCAGGAGAAGCCGCCTGACTGGCCGCGGACGCAGCATGAAATAAGTCAGGCACTTCGCCGGAAAGGGATGGTGAAGGAAGAAGAGCCGGGCGTCGGCCCCTGGGGACAAGGCCGCGGGACCGGGCCGCAGCGAAGTTTCTTGAGGCTCACACGGCTCCGTCACCGAGATTGGGCGGAGGCTTGGAAACACCATTTTAGGCCGCTTGAGATTGCGGGCCGCGTGCTGGTCAAGCCGAGTTGGAGTGCCAGGCGCGGCCGCCGCGGACAGGTCGTGTTGGTGGTTGATCCGGGGCTGAGCTTCGGCACCGGGCATCACCCGACGACGGAGTTTTGTCTGGAGCAGGTGGTGCTTCGGCGCGTGGCGCGGGCGCGGCAGGCTTTGCTGGATATTGGCACCGGCTCGGGCATTCTGGCGATGGCGGCCGCAAGACTGGGTTACCACCCCGTAACCGCGTTTGACTGCGACCCGGAGGCCGTGCGTGTGGCGCGGGCGAATGCGCGGGCGAATGGCGTGCTGGAACGCATCCGGTTCAGCCGGGGTGATGTGCGTGAGCTCTCCCTGGCGCCAAGCCGGCGCCATCAACTGGTTTGCGCCAACCTGATAGCCAACCTATTGCTGGAGGAGCGGGACCGCATCGTCGCGCAAGTGGCGAAAGAGGGGTGCCTGGTGTTGGCCGGGATTCTGCGCAGCGAGTTTGAGCAGGTCGTCAACCACTATAAAGCAGCGGGGCTTCGGCTGGTTGCAAGCCGCGCCAGGAATGAATGGCGGTCCGGTGCACTGGTTTGGAAAAACGAGACCGACCGCCGAAAATGATCAGCGCGGGGCGTGAAGGACGGCATTGGAAGGCGCCTTATTTCAGGCGGGCAAAGGCGATGTCGTAGGTCTGTTCCACAGCCGCCTGAAAGTATTGACCGTGGAGCTGGTCCGTTTGGGGGTCGTAAGTGAGGCTGTAGGTGCAGCCGGGATAATTCACGTCACGCAACTCGATAAAGACCTTGGTCGTGACGCCGTCCTGAATGGCCAGGGCCTTCGAAACCCGGATGGGGTCTGGATTAAAATAGCCCGCCTCCATGTTGCCCGCGGCATCCACGCTTCGGATTTCGAGCACGTAACCTCCGTCCGGCCGTTCCCACTTTCCCACTAATTTCAAGAATTCGGGGCGAGGCGCCGGAGTGGCCGTGGGTGCGGCCGCAGGGTTGGTGGCGGTGTCGGAAGGTGGAGAATCGGAGGGCTTCTGGCTGCACGCGGCCAGCGTCAGAATGAGGAGGGCGCCAACGAAGGAATTCGCCATGGCTTTGGCGACAAGGGGGTTTCGGTTCATGATTGATGCGGGGCCGCCGTTCGGGGTCATTTCTGCGCGTAGTAGATCACCGCCGGGGGAAAGTTGAAGAGGACGGGGACGGTGCGAAGGGCTGAGAAGGTGGTTTCAATTTTCTTGCGGTCCAGCAGGGAATGTTGGAACTGGACGTACCAACCACCGGGCGAAAGGGTGCGGTGAATATCCCGGATCAATTCCAGCGCTTGTTCCCCATCCAGCGTGCCAAGAGGAATGCCGGAGATAATGTAATCCACCCGCTCCTGGTGATGTCGCAACCGGGCCAGCACGGCGCTGGCTGGTTCGCAGGCGACCTGGACGCGACCCTGCAGGCCCACCCGGGCGAGGTTATGCTCCGTGTCGCGTGCGAGCGTGGGATTAATCTCGCATGCCAAAATGCGAGCTTGCGAACAGCGGGCCGCCAAACGGACCGTCAAGGCGCCGCTGCCGGAGCCCAGTTCGATCACCCGGCCGGTGTGGTCGGGCGGAACCGGTGCAATCATTTTATCAATCAGAAAGCGCTGGGACGGAATAATCCCTCCCGTTTGCCCCTGGTGAATCAGTCCGGCCAGGAAAAAATGCACGTAGCTGGCCAGGCTCTTGCAGGCGCCGCCAACCCGGCCCGCGGCCTGGCCGGAAGCGGAAGCCTCACAGCGAAAGTCCTTGACAGGACCAGGGGCCTCGCGGCCCCCGTTGCGTTCCGCAGCCCCCGATTGGGGGCTGGGTTCTTTGGAAAGAACAATGGTTGTGTCAAGACGACTCATTCAGATTTTGACCGTTAAAAGGGAGTGACACATCTCCCTGCCGCGGTCAAGCGGCATTTCTAGCGGCAATGATGCGAGCCGGCGTGAACGCGCACGACGGGCGCAGGCCGCCAGAACCGATAAGGCCCATAATGGCCCACGTACACCGGCGGCGCGGCCACGACAACCCGCGGCGGCGGCATACACACGACGGGAGGCGGAGGAGGGGCGACGACGACCGGCGCCGGCGCACACACTGGCGCCGCCGGAACCACCGCGACCGGAACAACCACCCGGACCGGCGGAGGCTCAACCACCACCGCCGGGGGAGCGGCCACGACTACCGGGGATACCGGCAACGGGATGCCAATGCCAATGTTGACTTGCACCGCCGCTTGCGAAACGCTGAGGCAGCCGAAGCACAACAGGAACCATATTTTTTTCATACAATGAACCAGACGCAACCGCGGCGAAGATGTTCATCCGGCAAGGGGATTTTGCTGATTTTTTTCTCGAATAAACCCCGGTCGCAAACGTCATGGAATTGATGTACCCCGGCCAATGTTTGAGGCCTCGAACCAGTATTACCATGTGCCCCTGGACCTGGTGGAAAAGGCGCTAAACTGCCGGGACATGCTGGAGCGATGGCTGGAAGGATGAAAAAGTATTGGCATGTTGTGGGGATTGGCATCCAGAACAACCTCACCTACCGCTTCAATTTTCTGGCCCGCGCCTTGTTTGGGCTGATTCCGCTGGTAGCCATTCTGTATGTGTGGCGGACGATCTACGCGGACAAGCCGGCGGATGGGCTGGTGGGGACCTACACGCTGGCGCAGATGATTTCCTACTACCTGCTGATTACGGTGGTGGACGCGCTGACGGCGGTGAATGAGGATGACTGGCAGATCGCCGCAGACATCAAGGACGGGCAGATCAGCCAGTTTGTCCTGAAGCCGATTGACTACCTGTACTACCGGCTTTGCCTGTTCGGGGCGGGACGAATCACCTACCTCTCGGTGGCC
>CAZVYG010000136.1:0-7607 GCA_964631605.1 uncultured Verrucomicrobiota bacterium | reverse complement strand
GTGATCGAGGGCGAACAACTGCGGCTTGAGTGGGTGGGGGGCGGGACGCTGCAGAGCGCGACCGACGTGCTGGGGCCTTGGAGGGATATCCTCGGCGCGACCAGTCCCTACCTCAGCCCCATGACCAACGCCGCCCGATTCTTTCGCGTCAAACCGTGAAAATGGCTCGCGAAGCACGCGCGCACCGACAAAGATAAAAAGCAAATGAACCAACCAGGTATGAAAGCAGACCAAGCCTCTCATCGTTTCAATCGCCGGCAGTTTCTCGCCGCCGCTGCCGCGGTGGCGGCCGCGCCCACGCTTATCCCATCCACCGTGTTTGGGCAGGCGGCCCGACCCGCACCGTCCAATCGCATCACCCTGGGTGTGATCGGCTGCGGTTGGCAGGGCGGATCGAACCTGGGCGCCTTTCTGCGGGAGATGGATTGTCAAGTCGTCGCGGTCTGTGACGTGGACCGGAAGCATCTGGCCAACGCCGTGCAGAGGGTCAACGGCCATTACAAGAACGAGGATTGCAAAGCCTATGCCGATTATCGCGAGTTGTGCGCCCGCCCGGACATTGACGCCATGATGATCGCGTTGCCGGATCACTGGCATTGCCTCGCGGCGGTCGAGGCGGCCCGGAACAAGAAGGATATCTATGGCGAAAAGCCTCTCGCCCGAACCATTGCGGAGCAGCAGGCGATGGTCAGGGCCGTGCAGCAGAACCAGCGAATCTGGCAGACGGGCTCCTGGCAGCGTTCGGAGCGGAACTTTCGCAAGGCGGCCGAAATCGTCCGCAATGGGTTGATTGGCAGGATCACGCGGGTGGAGGTCGGCCTGCCCTCCGGGCACACCGATTTCGCCAAGACGAAGGACAAGGACCAAATCACCGCGCCCCCCGTCGAGTTGGACTACGACACCTGGATCGGGCCGTCGCAGATGATGCCTTACCGGGAATGCCAGGTGCACAAAAACTGGCGTTGGAACTACAACACCGGTGGCGGACAGTTGCTCGACTGGGTCGGGCATCATGTGGATATTGCGCACTGGGGTTTGGGTTTCGATGACAGCGGCCCGAGCGAGGTCGAGGGGGTCGGCGAATTCCCGCCACGCGACGCTGTGTGGAATACGTGCACCCGCTACCGCCTCAACCTGAAATACCCGGGCAACATTGAAATGGTCATTGCGGGTGGGCATCCCGACATCAAAGGCGGCACGAAATGGATCGGCACAGACGGCTGGGTGCATGTCACGCGCGGCGCCTTCAACGCCTCGAACGAGGACTGGACCGAAATGGCCGCGCTGCCGGAGGAGCTGCGCAAGGTGAAACTCTACGAGTCCCCCGGCCACATGCGCAACTTTCTGGATTGTGTGAAGTCCCGAAAGCCCACCATCACGCCGGTGGAGACGGCGCATCATTCCGCCGTGCCCGGCCACCTCGGCTTGATCGCCATGCTCACGGGGCGCAAAATCCGATGGGACGTCCAGCGCGAGGTCATTATCGGCGACACCGATGCCGGCAAGCTGGTGGGCCGCGAATACCGCAAACCCTGGTCTATCGGATGAAATCGAGCCAGGCACTGTCGTTGCTGCTGGGGGCCCTCGCGTGGTCCCCGCCCACGGCTGGGGCCGCCGAGCCACCGCGTCCCAACATCCTGTTCGCCATTGCCGACGACTGGAGCTTTGGGCACGCCGGCGCTTACGGTTGCAAGTGGGTCAGGACCCCGGCGTTCGACCGGGTCGCCGATCAGGGCATCCTCTTCTTGCGCGCCTACACCCCCAACGCCAAATGCGCGCCATCCCGCGCCTGCATTTTGACCGGTCGCAATTCGTGGCAGCTCGAGGCGGCGGCGAATCACGTTCCGTACTTCCCGCCCAGGTTCAAGACATTCATGGAAGCGTTGGAGGAACACGGTTGGTTCGTGGGGCACACGACCAAAGGTTGGGCGCCCGGCATTGCGACCAACGCCGCCGGCAAACCGCGCCAGATGACCGGCCGGGCGTTCAACACCCGCACGGCCACCCCCCCCGCCGCGGGGATCGCCCCAAACGATTACGCTGCGAACTTCACGGAGTTCCTGGACGCCGTGCCCGGTGACAAACCGTGGTGCTTCTGGTATGGAGCGCTCGAGCCGCATCGCGATTACGAATACGGCTCCGGCGTCGCGAAGGGGGGCAGGAACACCGCCGACGTGGACCGCGTGCCCGGCTACTGGCCCGACAACGAAACGGTCCGAAACGACATGCTCGATTACGCCTTCGAGGTCGAGCATTTCGACCGACATCTCGGACGGATGCTCGCCGAGCTGGAGAAGCGCGGCCTCCTCGACAACACCCTGGTCGTCGTCACCTCCGATCACGGCATGCCCTTCCCGCGGGTCAAAGGCCAGGCGTACGAACCGTCCAACCATGTGCCGCTGGCCATGATGTGGAAGCACGGCCTGAGGCAGTCGGGCCGCAAGGTGGACGATTTCGTGAACTTCATTGATCTGGCGCCCACCTTCATCGAACTGGCTGGATTGCGGTGGGAACAGACCGGCATGGCTGACGCCACCGGCCGCAGCCTCTCGGACCTTCTGTTCCAGGCGCGGGCGGGCGTGGCGAACGCGGCGCGCGACCATGTTCTCGTCGGGAAAGAACGCCACGACGTGGGGCGTCCGCACGATTGGGGCTACCCCCTTCGCGGCATCATCCAGGGCGACCTGCTCTACGTCCGGAACTACGAACCAACCCGCTGGCCGGCAGGCAACCCGGAAACCGGCTACCTCAACTGCGACGGCGGCGCCACCAAGACTTTCATCCTTGACGCTCACCGCAGGAACCCGGCCGATCCGCACTGGGCGCTCTGTTTCGGCAAGCGGCCGGCGGAGGAGCTGTACGACTTGAAGCGGGACGCGGACTGTGTGAGAAACCTGGCCGCCGATCCGGCGTTCGCGGATCGCAAGCGCCAACTGGAGCAGCGGATGACCGGCGAACTCAAGGCGCAGGAGGACCCACGGATGTTTGGCCGGGGCGAGGTCTTCGAGCAATACCCTTACGCCAACGCCGGCCAGCGGAACTTCCACGAGCGTTACCTGAAAGGCGAGAAATTGAAAGCGGGTTGGGTCGAGGAATCCGATTTCGAGAAACAACCGCTCGATTGAGAGCGGGTCGTTGCTCCGCCGGCCGTCCTCAAAACATTCATGAAAATGAAGAATAACCTGAGACGATGTAACCTGGCCGTCCTGCTGGGCGCGCTGTCCTTCGCCCTGTCTGGCCCGGCCTTCGCCGCGCCAACCCTCAGGCTCACCCTCGACGCGGCTGCTGCCGGACCGGGGCGGTTTGCTGCCGACGAAATCCGCCGTGAAGCCACTGCCAAAGGAATAACGCTGGGCGATGACGCGAATGCGACTCTTATTTCCATCACCGTTGAAAAAGACGGCAAAGCGGCCGCGCAGAGCTACCGCATTCGCGTGCAGCATGAGGGCGGTCGCCGCGTCATCACCGTGCGCGGCGCTGACCCCAGTGGCGCGATGTATGGCGGGCTGGACATTGCGGAGGCGATTCGCACCGGCACGTTTGATTCGTTGAAGGATGCCGACCAAAAACCGCACATCGCAAAGCGCGGCATCAAGTTCAATATCCCGCTGGATCTTCGCACCCCGAGCTACACGGACTGCTCCGACGCAGCCCAGGCCAACATCCCCGTGATGTGGGAACGCGAGTTTTGGACGGAGTTTCTCGACGCGATGGCGCGGCACCGCTACAATGTGCTTTCGCTTTGGAGCCTCCATCCCTTCCCCTCGCTGGTGAAGGTGCCGGAGTTTCCCGAGGTCGCCCTGAACGACGTCTGGCGCACCCGGCTCAAACTCGACGACACCTTCAGCTTTTCAGGCAGCGACATGGTCCGGCCGGGAATGCTCGCCAACCACGAAGTGGTCAAGCGCGTGACCATTGACGAAAAAATCCAGTTCTGGCGCTGGGTCATGCAGCACGCGGCCGACCGGGGAATTCAGGTCTATTTTTTCACCTGGAATGTCTTTACGTTTGGAGCCGAGGGCAGGCATGGCATCACGGCCGACATGGAGAACGAGATTACGAAAAAGTATTTCCGGGCCAGTGTGCGCGAGATGGTGAAGACCTATCCTTTGCTGGCCGGCATGGGGATTACGGCCGGGGAGGGCATGCCGGAGAAGATGAATTCCAAGATGAAGGAGAAGTGGCTTTGGGACACCTACGGTGAAGGCGTGCGCGACGCCTTGAAGGATGACCCCAACCGCGAGTTTCGCTTGATTCATCGCTTCCACTGGACGGCGCAAAGCGACATCCTCGACGCCTTCAAGGATTACCCCGGGCCGTTCGATTTCAGCTTCAAGTACTCCGTGGCGCACATGTACTCGATTCCAAAGCCGCCCTTCATCCAGCCGTTGCTCGAGAACCTCGCGCCCGGCCGAAAGACCTGGCTCACCGTGCGCAATGATGACATTTACACCTTCCGGTTCGGCGATCCCGACTACGCCCGCGAATACCTCCTGAACATCCCCTCCGCAGACATCATCGCCGGCTTTTACATGGGACCCGACGGCTACATCTGGGGGCGTGATTTTCTGGAGCGCAATCCCGGCCCTGGCCCGCGCCCGCTGGTGATGGAGAAGCAATGGTATTCGTTCATGCTCTGGGGCCGGCTGGCCTACGATCCCTCACTGCCGGATTCCCATTTCGAGAAAGTGCTTGCCGCCCGCCATCCCAAGGCCCCCTCGCCTCCCCTCTTCCGCGCGCTTCAGGGCGCCTCGCAGGTCATGCCGCTGACCACGCGCTTCTTTTGGGGGGACATTGACCTTAAGTGGTATCCCGAGGCCTGCTTGAGCCATCGCCGCAGCAAGGGCTTTTACACCGTGCGCCATTTCATGGAGGGAATCACCATGCCGGGTTCGGAGGTGCTCTGCATCCGCGACTGGCGCGCGCGCCTTGTCGGCCGCCAACCCATGGCGGAAACCACCCCGCTGGAGATTGCTCATGCTCTGGACGGCGCGGCGGCGGAAACGTTCGCCGCGCTCGACCCGCTTCGCGACGCGGCCCGCGAAGACTCGGAGCTCCGGAAAACCATCGCCGACTGCGAAGCGCTGGCCTGGCTGGGCCGCTACTATGCAGCCAAAATTCGCGGGGCGTGTGCGCTGGCCCTGTATGATGTGAACGGCGATGAGTTCGAGCACGAGGCGGCGCTGCGCCACCTCGGCGCGGCCCTGGCCCAGTGGAAACAATATGCAGCCATCCGGGATGCCCATTATGTGCCGGCCCTCTATAACCGTGTTGGCTATGTGAACGTGACTGAGCTGACGGAAAAGGTCGCTGCCGACATCGAAATGGCCCGCGCCTGGAAGCCTGGCAGCCTCCTGGATGACGGCCGACGTTCCGGGTCCGAGAAAGGCTTCCGCCAATGAGACTTCCAGCGAAACAACGACTGAAACCCACCATGCGAACCACCTCCTTCACCTGCGGAGCCACGCGCGCGTGGACCCTCTTTGCGATTCTCGGATTTGGCACGCTTTCCCCGGCGGAGACCGTCCGGCTTTACTTCGACCCCGGCACCGCACCGATTGCCTTCGCTGCCGGCGACATCAAAGCCGTCCTGGAAAAGCAAAGTCACACCGTCCAGACCCATGATCTCTCTGCCCTGACGAATAACGATTCCGGAAGAAAGATCGTTCTCGCACTGGCCGACGACACGGGTGCCCTCTCCAATCTCACCGCTCAGGGTGGCGCCCCGGTGTCCGGTTTGGGAGCGCAAGCCTACGCCTTGCGCACCACCACCAATGCCTACCTGAACTATTGGGCGTTCGGTGGTGACGCCGTGGGCGCCATGTACGGCGGCTTGCAAATCGCCGAGAATCTTTCGTTCCACGGACTCAGCGCCAGCTTCAACAGCCAGGAATCCCCCTTCCTGTTGAACCGCGGAATGAAACTGAACCTGCCGCTGGACAAACGAATCCCCACCTATGTCGGCGGGTGGTCTTCGCATTCAGCCCAGGAAGCCATCCCGCATGTTTGGGACATGACGTTTTGGAAAACCTTGATTGATCAACAGGCCCGCAACCGCTACAACGTCTTGTCCATTTGGGTTCATCACCCCTTTCCAGCCTTGGTAAGAGTTCCCGATTATCCAAACGCCTGCCTGCCAAACATTCAAAGATATGACGGCTCCATCATGAACCTGAATCACGACGAGCGCGTCGCGTTCTGGAGGGAAGTGATGAGATATGCCCACTCCCGGGGCATGAGGTTCTATTTCTTCAACTGGAACGTTTACGTGGATTACGCGAGCACTCAGTATCCCGCTTTGACCCGGGATCAGAGCAATCCCTCCACCATTGACTACCACTACAAGAGCATGCAGGCGCTTCTGGAGACATATCCGGAGCTTGATGGGTTTGGCATCTCGGGCGGCGATGGAATGAGCGGCACCGCCGAGGAAAAAACGCAGTGGACCTGGGATGCCCTCGGGAAGGCGGTTTACGACTATTTAACCAATAATCCGTCGAGAAAGTTTGACCTGATCCGTCGCAATCTCGGAACCACGGTGACGCTATGTAACACCATCTTCGGTCCGCTCAAGTCGGTTACCAATGCCACCTTGAACATGTCGCAGAAATACGCGATGGCCCACATGTATTCCACCCCCACGCCAGGCTGGGCGGTTTCCGAAATCAACAGTTGCTACACCGTTGGTCTGAAGACCTGGCTCACTCTCCGCAATGATGATTACTTCTATTTGAACTGGGGAGACCCGCAATTTGTTCGCGACTTCATGAACGGCATCCCGCGCAGAGACACCACCGTGGTTGGGATGTATGTCGGCAGTGACGGCTACAATCCGACTCGGACGTACTTTTGCAGGAATGAGGCGCTCAATGGGCAGCTTGAGGTTGAGCGGAGATGGTTTATGGAGACCTTGTGGGGACGGCTTTCCTACAATCCGGGCATGAAAGACGAGGTGCTGATGAACCTGTTGGCGCAGCATTATGGGCTTTCGCCATCCGCAAGCTCGAACCTTTTGGGCGCCTGGACGCTGGCCTCCCGCTCCCTGCCCAAGGTCACTGAACTGGTGATGAAGAATTGGAGCCTGGATTTTCATTGGTACCCTGAGGGTTGCTGGAGTGATCCGGGCAGGTGCACCGGTTTCCGAACCATTGGCGACGCGCCGGGTGATGCCGGCGGTTTTGCGGGACAGGATGTTGCCAGCGGATCGAGTCTTTGTAACATCGCCAATTCCGCGGCGGGAACCTGTGGCGGAAAGAAGTCTTCGTATCAGCTCGCCGATGAAATGCAGGCGGATGCCGGTAATGCGCTGGCTCTGATCAGCACGGTGGCCGGCGGCGGCAATCTCGATCTGGACATGGCCATCAAAAACGTCAGGCAAATGGCCTATCTCAGCCGGTATTACGCGCACAAAATCCGCGGCGCCACCTACAACAAGGCGGGGAACATCGCCGCTGCGAGGAATGAACTGGGCAGAGCCTATTGTAGCTGGATATCCTACAGTCAATTGATGGATGAGATGTATTATGGAGACTCCTTTAGAAGTTTCCAAGTTCTGCCCAACTGGAAGTTTGTTGACGCCGCGGTTTTGAAGGAATACACCGACCTGG
>CAZVYG010000135.1:0-8206 GCA_964631605.1 uncultured Verrucomicrobiota bacterium | reverse complement strand
GGAACGCACCCTGGTGGCAACCGTCATGAGCAACGCCGGGCTGGACGCCGCCGCCGAGGCCGCCGGCGGCCGCGTCGTCCGCACCGCCGTCGGCGACAAGAACGTCATTGACGAAATGCTGCGCACCGGCTGCAACCTCGGCGGCGAGCAAAGCGGCCACATGATCTTTCGCGATTTCAGCACCACCGGCGACGGCTTGGTGGCCGCCCTCCAGGTGCTCAAGACCATGAAGCTGCAGCAGGCGCCGCTGTCGAAAGTCACCCAATGCTGGACCCGTTTCCCCCAATTGGTGACCAACGTCGTGGTGCGGGAAAAGAAACCGTTCGAACAACTGGACAAGGTCATGCAGTTGGTCGGCGAGGCCGAGAAGGAACTCCAGGGCATGGGCGGCCGCGTCCTGCTGCGGTACTCGGGCACCGAACCCAAGGCGCGTCTGCTCCTGGAGGGACGAGACGCCGACAGCTTGGAAAAATGGTCCCGACTCATTACCGACGCCATTAAACGCCAGGTCGGCGCCTAATGCCGCCGTATTTTCCTCCACCCCGACCTTGGGCACAACGAAGTGCTGGCCGAACACGAAGGCGAGTTCGACGCGGAGACGCGCTGGGCGCTGGCGTGGCCGGACATAAAACGTTTGGCAGATGAAGGCAAACAAAGGCACACTACCCAATAGGACTTGTTATGATTCGCCGACTCAGAATTGAAGGCTACAAATCGCTGGCGAGCCTGGAAGTGCGATTGCGTCCGCTGACGGTGTTGTTTGGCCCGAATGCCGTCGGAAAGAGCAACGTCCTGGACGCGCTCCAGTTGCTTTCACGGTTGGTGAACGCGCGGACGCTGAAGGAAGCCTTCGAGCCACCTTATCGCGGGACGCCGCTGGAATCGTTCACATTTGGGCCGGAGGGCATGGCTGGACATCTGAAGCAGGAGAGCCTGCGGTTCACTTTGGAGGTGGATGTCGAGCTGTCGCAATGGACAGTGGCAACGGTCGAGCGGCAGATTGTGGACATGCGCAAAGGGAATGGCGGCGGCGAGGTGAAGGCGGGGAGATTCATCAAGGAACCGCTGCTGCGTTATCGCCTGACCGTCGAGATGCTTCCGAAATCCGGCATTGTCCGGGTGGCGGACGAGTCGCTGGCGGCCCTCAAGGAAAACGGAGAGTTGAAAGCCTCACGGAACCCCTTTCTGGAGCAGAAGGATGGCCGGTTGTCGTTGCGGCTGGAAGGACAGGCCCATCCGACCTACCACGAGGTGGGGCTCGATCACGCCGTGGTGTCGCGTCCGCTTTACCCGCCGCATTATCCTCACCTGGTGGCGTTCCGGCAGGAGTTGGCGGGGTGGTTCTGTTTCTACTTCGAGCCGCGGGAGCGGATGCGGGCGGCCAACCCGGTGAAAGAGGTGCGGCACATTGGATTGATGGGCGAGAATCTGGCTTCGTTCTTGAATACGTTGAAGGCTGTTGACCCGGCCCAGTTCCGGGGCGTGGAGAAAGCCTTGCACACACTGATTCCGCGCGTCACCAGCATCGAGGTCGAGCCGAACAACCTGGGCGAAGTGGAATTACGGCTGAGGGAGGATGGCATTCCGGTGCCGGCGCGGCTAGTATCCGAAGGCACGCTGCGGATGCTGGGTCTGCTGGCGGTGGGGGGAGCGAAAGAGCCGCCGACCATGGTGGCGTTCGAGGAGCCGGAGAATGGCATTCATCCCCGCCGCATTCAGTTGGTCGCCAAGTTTCTGGAGACACGATCCAGCGTCGGGGAGACGCAGTTCATCGTGACCACGCATTCGCCTATTCTGCCGGATTTGCTGCCCAACGAGGCGCTGTTTGTATGCCGGAGGCGCGACGGACGAACCGTGGTGGAGCCGTTTACCGAGATTGGCCCGCTGTTCCGTCATAACACCATTCAACAGGGCCTTGAGGATCCAGCAGAGGCGGGAGCGAAGGTTTCGGAACGCATTCTCAGGGGGGATTTCGATGTTTGAAGCCTTGTTGTTCGTGGAGGACGACGCGCAGGAGTCTTTCCTGAAGCGTTTGGTGGGGCGGCTTGCCTCCGAAGCCGGGGTTAATCTCAGCTTGAAAGTGCGCGTCGCTCAAGGCGGATCGGGCTGGGTGGTCAATCACCTAAAGCGCTACGCGGCAGGCTGGAAGGCGGGCAGGGAAGTCTCGCCGGCGGGTCTCATCGTGGCGTTGGACGCGAATTGCCAAGGATATACCAAGCGGCGCGATCATCTGGACTCGAGCGCCGGCGATTTGAGGCACCTTGTCATCCACGCCATTCCCGACCCGCACATCGAGCGGTGGCTCTTGCTCGACAGCGAGGCGTTCAAAGCAGTCTTGGGCCGCGGCTGCAATGCCCCCGACGAGAAATGCGAGAAGCAGCGATACAAGCGGCTGCTTGCCAAGGCGGTGCTGGACGCAGGCATTCAGCCACTACTCGGGGGCGTGGAATACGCTGAGGAACTGGCGGACAAGCTGAACGTCCAGCGGGTGTGCGACCATGATGACTCTTTTAACCGCTTTGTTCAGGAGTTACGGAGCTGGCTGAACCGGCTGAGGCAGGGCTGATTAGTCCCAGCGAAGACGCCCGACCTCTCGCCCTCCGAACCGAATTGGACCTTGGTCAGAAACATGCACACGTATTGCTGACAATGACGACGAAACAACCAGTATTGGCTTGTGACTACTCGTGAACTGCTGTAACAAAAATTAGCCAGTTTTTGTTACCACTCTTGACGGTCAAACACGGTGCAAGCCATTGACAAGAGAATCCTTAGCCGAATTCGCAGCAGCGGAGCGCCCAGCGTGTTTTCGCCGAAGCACTTTTTGGACTTAGGTAGCCGATCTGCGGTGGGGGTTGCATTGCATCGGTTGGTCAAGGCCGGCTTCCTCCGAATACGGCGACCCTATTGAGTTCTTTCCGCGGACGTTTCTCGCCGCCGGCCTGAAGGATTTGCTCGTGCGCGCGGTGCGACGCATGGCCGGACAGGCTTCCCATCCCGTGGTGAAGTTACAGACCAATTTCGGCGGCGTCAAACTCGATCCCGCCCGATTAAACCGCGACGCGGCGCAAGTTTCCGCCGAGGTGATTCAGCATCTGACCGCGCTGCTGGATTCCGAGGTGGAAATCACATTGGAGATTCAAGCCCCCGTACCGGAGGGCCTTCCCGACAGCGTTGTTCGCACGGTGTCGGAGAACTGCAAAACGCTGGGATTCGACAGCCATGGTTTTGAGCGGTCCTAGCGCCGGAATGAGGTTTCCCACGCGGCCACTCCACCCGGTTGGGGTCCGTTACGCGGCTGGCGGGCCAATTCCCCCGTTTTCCCGGTGAGACGAACTAGCCCTTGGCAAGGCTGGCTGGCACGGTGCGGACCCAGGCGGCGGAGCCGAAACGGGCACGGAATTTTTCCGCCAGTTGATCCGCCTCCGCGAGGCTGGCGCACACGCCAAACACGGTTGAACCGCTGCCGGACATGAGCGCCCCAGCGGCGCCCGCCTCCAACAGGAAATCCCGATAAATGGCGAGGATGGGATATTTTTCGAAAGCGGGGGCTTCCAAGGAATTGTAGAACTTTGCAGCCGCGCCGTTCAACGAACCGCTCTGCAGCGCGTGGACCAGTTCGCGGGCTCGGCCGGGCTGGCCATTCAGCGCCAAAGGGAAACGGCGAAGCTGCTGGTAGGCCCACGGTGTGGAAATCCCAAAGCCCGGGTGGATCAATACAAAAGCGGCGTCGCGAAAACAGGGAAATGGCTGAAGCAACTCGATGATCTCGCCCCTGCCTGTGCCCAGCGCCGGCCCTGATTGCAGGAAGAAAGGGATATCCGACCCCAGCCCGGCGGCGAGCTTTTCAAGTTGCGCCTGGAGGAGCGGCTGGCCAAACAACTCGTTGAGTCCAAGCAAGGTGGTTGCGGCATTGCCGCTGCCGCCGCCCAGCCCTGCCGCCGTCGGGATTTGCTTTTCCAAATGGATTTTGACGCCGGCGGAAATGCCGGCGGCCTTGAGGAACGCGTCCGCCGCCCGCCAGACCAGATTCTCAGAATCCGTCGGCAAACGCGCGTCGCTGCAAGTGAGCTGAATCCCGTTGGCAGCGCGTTCGAAATTCAACCGGTCAAAGACCGCTACCGGATGGAGCACCGTCTCCAGCTCGTGGAATCCATCCGGCCGGCGGCCGAGGATGTTCAACAGCAGGTTGACTTTGCAGGGGGAGTCTTTTTGCATCGTCAGCGGGGAGACCGGCGGGAAAAGCCGGCTGACGCCGTGGGCCAGCCCAATAAAAAACAGCGCCAACGGCCAGTTGGCGCTGCTGGTTCAGCCGAAAGCGATTAGTGCGTGTCGAAAATACGGAACCGGCTGCCCGGGATCATCGGCGCCACATCGCCACCGCTGAATCCGAGGTTGGCATCGGTCGAGAACATCGCGTCCTCGACCATGCTGGGAGTGTAGCTGTCCGGGTACACGGGGTGCGGAGAAAGGTAATCCGTGAACACCGGGTCGTAAGGCGGAAACGGGCAGGTCACGATCTCATACAAACCGATTCCCGTGCGCGCCAGGCTGCGGTTCAAGCCCTTGAAAAAGCCCGGGCCATAGCCCGTACTGGGGCCTTCAAACAACGCCGCCTGTTCCTGGGTGCGTCGCAATTCGCCCAGGCGCACCAGCTCGAGGGTGTTGCTAAAACCGCGGCTGAGTTTCTTCTCGGTATTGGCACATCCAACCCCCAGTGAAGCCACCAAGGCGACGCCCGCCAGCAGAAGCAGAGTTTTTCGCATATAATTGTCGCTGTGTTGAAAACTATTCGTTGCGCCGGAAAATTACTCCTCCGCAAAACACCTTGTAAAGGAGGATTTATTCGATTGCCAAAAAAACTTCAGGTGCTGGCGGGCACTGCGGCCGCAGCCTCCCGTTTCTTTTCCTGGCGTTCCCACCACCAGGCCACCCAAATGCTCACTTCGTACAGGAACTGGAGCGGAATAAACATGATCACCTGGGTGATCACCTCCGGGGTGGTCAGCACCGCTCCGAGCACCAGGTTGATCACAATCATGTAGCGCCGTCCTTTGGCCAGTATCCGGTAATTGAGCACTCCGATTTTGACCAGGGTGAGAATCACCACCGGCATTTCGAACCCGATGCCCATGCCCAGCATGAACTTGGAGACGAAACTGATGTACTCGTCGGCTTTCCATTGGTAGGCCGAAAAACCCAGCCATTGGGAATAGACTTGCGACGCGGCCAACGCAATCGGCATCAGGGCGAAATAGCAGAAAGCGACGCCCAGCAGAAACAGGCCCACGCCAAACACCAATCCCCGATACACGTAATACTTCTCCTTCATTTTCAGTGCCGGGAAGACAAAGGCCGCGACAAAGTAGAAAATGAACGGCGCGGCCAGCACCAACCCGCCGTAGAAGGCCACCTGAAAGGCGACAAAGAAGCCGCTGGCCGGGCTGAGGTTCAGCAACTCGACCCGCATTTTATCGGCGTTTTGCGCAAGTTGCGGATCCTCCACCACCCGCCAGGTCAGGACGGCATTGGTGCCCACCATCGCGGGTTCAAGATGAACCGCCACAAAGCGGTTGGTCCCCAGCCGGAAAGCCTCCTGCTGGGCGGCGGTCAGCGTGTAAACCCCCAGCACATTGGTGCCGAAACGGACAGTAACGACCTGGTTTGTTCCAGGGTGGGATACCCGCGCCTTGGTCAATGGCCGGCGGAGACTTTCCACAACGTGGTTCCCCGCGATAAGACAGACCAGCATGGCCACGCCCAGCGCGACCACGCTCTTGATGAGCACCCAGCGCAGGTCTTCGAGGTGCTCAAGGAAAGATTTTACGGGACCACCCTCCTCCTCCTCCTGCTCGGCCTCGGGGCGTTCCGCTGCGGATTCATCGGCCATGGGGCTATCCACTCACCGATTCACGCTTTGGAGTCAGGCGAAGACTGGGGGACGGTGGATTGAGGGGTATCGCTGGCGGCCGTGTTGTTGGAGGGCAGCCGGCGCGGGGGCGGCGGCGGCTCATCCATCGCGGAAGAAATCTCGTCCGTCACTTCCCGCGTGGCTTTCTTGAATTCCTTAATGCCGGTGCCCAGACCCTTGGCCAGTTCCGGCAGCTTTTTGGCGCCAAAAAGGATCAGGACGACGGCGAGAATCAGCACGATTTCCCAGCCACCGAGCATCGCTGCAATCATTACGTTCATACAGTAAAATAACTACCCGCTTAACCTAAGCCTCCGGGAACGCAGAGTAAAGCCCTAAAGGAACGATTCCGCCGATGCGGTTCGCCGCCAGAAGGTTGCCTGCCCGCTCCCACACCGCTTTTTTGCCGAATCGCTTGAGTAACCCGCATTCCTTGCCTAGATTCGTGGCAATGAGTACTCCTTTGAGTGACCAGGTACAGGCGGCGGCGGGCTGGATCGGCAAACTCCGCCAGGAGATCGGCCGCGTCATTGTCGGCCAGGAACAGCTCGTGGACCGTCTGCTGGTGGGCCTGCTGGCCAATGGCCATGTGCTGCTGGAGGGCGTGCCCGGCCTGGCCAAGACCCTCTCCGTTCGCACCCTGGCGGCTGCCATTCAGGCCTCCTTTCACCGCATTCAGTTTACGCCCGACCTGCTTCCCGCCGACATTGTCGGCACGCTCATCTACAACCCTCAGGACGGCAAATACCACGCCACCCGGGGTCCCGTTTTCGCCAATTTCGTTCTCGCCGACGAGATCAATCGCGCGCCGGCCAAGGTGCAGTCCGCCCTGCTCGAGACCATGCAGGAACGCCAGGTGACGCTCGGCGGCGAAACAATGCCCCTGCCTGCGCCGTTTCTCGTGCTGGCCACCGAGAACCCAATTGACCAGGAAGGAACCTACCCCCTGCCCGAGGCGCAGGTGGACCGCTTCATGTTCAAGGTGCTGCTTCATTACCCCACTTTCGAGGAGGAGCGACGCATCCTTGACCGCATGGCGTTCACCGCGCCCGAGACCCAGGTGCAGCCGGTGATCGGCCTGGACGAAATCCTGCGCACCCGCAAGCTGGTGGATCAGATCCATGTTGATGAAAAGGTGCGCGACTACATTGTCCACCTGGTTTTCGCCACCCGCCAGCCCGAGCGGTACAACTTGGACATCAAACATTTCATTCAGTTCGGCGCTTCACCGCGCGCCACGATTTACCTGACGCTGGCCTCGAAAGCCTGGGCCCTCCTCCAAGGCCGCGCCTACGTGACGCCCGAGGATGTCAAAAGCATCGGCCCCGATGTTCTACGGCATCGCATCATTCTAACTTACGAGGCCGAGGCCCAGGCCGTCACCACCGATGCCCTCATCCAGAAGATTCTCAATGCCGTGCCGGTTCCTTGATGTTGCTTCCAGCGCGGCCCCAAGGATGTCCTTGTTTCCCGTCGGCCGCGTTTGAGAGTTCCGCCTATCCGCCCCATGACCATCGCCGAACTGCTTGAATCCGTCCGCCGGGTGGAAGTCCGCACCAACCGGTTGGTGAACGACATGATGGTGGGGGCGTACCTGAGCCACTTCAAGGGCCGCGGCATGGATTTCGAGGAGCTGCGCGAATACATCCCCGGCGACGAAGTCCGCGACATTGACTGGAACGTCACCTACCGCATGGGACGCCCCTTCGTCAAACGCTACCGCGAAGAGCGCGAATTGGCCATGGTGCTGGCGGTGGATGTCTCGGCTTCGTCCGCCTTTGGCTCGGGCCAGCGCTCCAAACGTGAGTTTGCCGCCGAAATCGGCGCGACGCTGGCCCTCTCCGCCGCACGCAGCAGCGACAAGGTTGCCCTGTTGCTGTTCTCGGACCAGGTGGAACTCTATCTTCCCCCGCGCAAAGGGCGGAAACACATCCTGCGGCTCATCCGCGAGTTGCTCGCCTTCCAACCCGCCCGGCCCGGCACCAACATCCCGGCAGCGCTGGCCTTCCTCAACCACGTGTTGCACCGCCGCTCGATCATTTTTCTCCTGACCGATTTTCTCCACAGTTTCGGCCCCGCCGCGCGCCAGGCCCTGGCCGGGCGCGATACGCTCCAGGAGCTTGGCCTTACCAACGCGCGGCACGACCTGGTCTGTGTCCATCTCCACGATCCGCGCGAAAGCCGTCTGCCCCACGCCGGCTTGCTGACTATCGAAGACGCTGAGACCGGAGAACTCCTCGAAATGGATACCCACCGCGCCGCGGAGGTGCAGGCTTAGTCGCGCAGAATTCAAGC
>CAZVYG010000134.1:0-8268 GCA_964631605.1 uncultured Verrucomicrobiota bacterium | reverse complement strand
GGCCGCAATCCCGACGCCGCTTACCACCAAACCGGTAATCAGCCCTTTCCTCGCCGGCGGAAACCACTTGATCGCCGGGGGAGTGGTCGCCGAATATCCCAGCCCGATTCCAACCCCGCCGATAATCCCAAAAGTCAGTACCATCGCCGCCGGAGTCCGCACAAACGCTGACGCCGCCAGTCCGGCCCCCAAAATCAAGCCGCCGAGCGTCGTGACAATTCTTGGCCCAATCCGGTCCTGAAGCCGCCCGGCAAAAATCATCATCAGGGCAAACGCAGCGGTCGCCACCGTAAATGGCAGCGCGCTCTGGGTCTTCGACCAGCCCCACTCCAGCGCCAGAGCTTTGCCCATCACGCTCCAGGCGTAAAGCACCCCCAAAACCAGGTTTATCCCCAAGGCCGCCGAGGTCACAACCCACCCTCGGGAAACCCCGGCGGGTTTTGTCATAACCCCGTCACCAGACGATTTTTGCATCGGGCGCGGAGTCTAGCCGACCCCATTCTGACCGCACAAGCCCGCATTCCTCTCGCACCCTCTCGGCCGGTTCCTGCCGCGCAGCCAGCGAACTTGCGACGGCGGTTTCCGGCCGCCGATAACCCCCTCCAGCGGGCCCGTCACGCGCCCGAAGGAGCGATTTGACAGGAACCGATACTGGAACCACGGTGAAGCGACGAAACGAAGACCACGGCAAATGGTGTTTTGAACGATGACAGCGTTAACGGATAAGAAGTGTGTTCCCTGCTCCGGCCAGGTGCCGGCCTTGAAGGGCGACGCGTTGCGGCGATTGCACGCCGAGCTGGAGGGCGGTTGGGAGGTGGTAAACGAACATCACCTCGAAAAGGAATATCGCTTCCAGGATTTCCGCGAAGCCTTGGACTTTACCAACCGGGTGGGGGCGCTGGCCGAGGCCGAGGGGCATCACCCGGACATTTACCTGGCCTGGGGCAAGGTCAGGTTGACGATTTATACCCACAAAATTGACGGTCTGACCGAAAGCGATTTTGTCCTCGCCGCCAAAGCCGATCAACTGTTCAGGTCGCCGTCCGTGCTCGAAACGCGCCGTCACTAACCTTAAGCGTCACGGGTTTTCTTGGCAGGCCTTCATAGCGCCAGAGGACTGGCGCACTCCAAAAGCTGGCGCCCAGCCCCAGCAGCCGGAAAATCGCGAAGCGTCTTGCTTGGGTTGTGACCCAGTGTGATTTGGCGCCCGGAGGTTTTTGCCCGATTATTTCTGCGGTTTGCGCAAATCCGGCACCGGCCATTTTGCGAAGTCTTCATAGAGTTGCTGAATTTGAGCCGGGGAAGGCCGCCCGGCGTGGACGTAAAGTCCGTAGCGGAGGGCGAGCGGATTGCCCGGGTCAATGCGGCGGGAGCCTCGAAAGGTCAGGCAGGCTCCCATCCAGCCGTCATTCCGCACATGGAAGGGCGCCGGGTGATTGAAATTAGCCGGATGGTCCAGCAGTGTAATCCCTTCCAACACACCCGTCAGAATGTTGCCGGAATAATCAACCCACGTTGCGGGTTTGCGGAAGGCAGCGGCTTCGTTGATATGGCCCTCGGAATTGCGGATTTGGCCGCCGCCATCGGCGACCCCGATGCTTCGGGCCATGCGCACGCCAATGATGCCGAAGGCAGTTTCGCCCAAAATCACCGGCTCGCTGCCGGGCGCCTCAAGGTTGACGTCCAGAATCAGCGCCCATTCTTCGCGCGGCAGGGTGCGCACGGTGATTTGGCGCCGTTCATAAAGCAGGATTTGATTGGTTGTCCGCCAGGCATTGTAAACCACGGCAAAGGCCTCGTCCGGGCCGTCTTCCAACTTTTCAATGCGTTGGTGGACGATGCGTCCGGCCCGGTCGTCTTCCCAAAAGTTCACGCCATTGACCGATTGGTGTGAAATCCAGACGGAGTTGTGGTGTTTGTGGCCCTGCGGGTCATGGGGATGGCCCAGGCGGGTAAGCGAGCGGCCGGAAGGTCCAATGACAGGATAAATAAACGGGCGGAACTGGTTTGTGGCGTGGTAATACCGGGCCAGTTCAATTCCATCACGCTGGAAAGAAATCTGATCCTGTGGCAGGGGAACGGCCTGCAGGCGTGGCACCGGTTTGGGGGACGGCAAATCCGCCTCGGCCCCATGAATGTTCGCGGCTGCAACAACGGCAGCCAGGAGAAAAGTCAGCTTGATCATGGGCGCAGGTTACCAGGAATGGCCCGCCAACAACAGACGGATAGACGGCATGAATGCCGGCGGACGCGCAACGAAGTTGCCACGTCCGCCACCGAATGAAACCCTACAAACCGGGTTCCAACGCTCAAGTGCTGCGGAGCACAAGGCGCAAACCAAGCTCCCAAATTGTAACAAAGCCGCCCCGCCACTGACACACACGACGGCCAGCCTGTGGCCATGATCAACCTTGCCCCCGGGGTGACGGCGGGACCGGGCTTTGGGTGTCCCGCTTGGCGCGGTGCCGCGCGGGCCGCGCAATGCCCGGCGTTGCCGGCGCGGCCGATGGAATTTCTGCTGCGCTGGCGTGAGCAGCACCGGCGGGTGCGGTTGCGTTCCGCCCCCGGGCGGGGCGCGGCCGGCGCAAAACCAGGAAAAGCATGAACGCGCTGATGAATTCGCCCCGGCTCGCCACTCAGACCGCCGCCTACACCGTCCGCCTCGCGTCCACTCCGCACGAAGTGCGCGCAGCGCAGCGGCTGCGTTTCAACGTTTTCAATCTCGAGCTCAACGAGGGCCTGGCCGGCTCGTTCGCCACGGGCGCGGACGTGGATGAGTTCGACACGGTGTGCGACCACCTCATCGTGACGGAGGCTGTCACCGGCGCGGTGGTGGGCACCTACCGGATGCAGACGGGGCGGATGGCCGCGCGCGGACGGGGCTATTACAGCGCGGGAGAATTCGACCTCTCCCCCTTCGAATGGCTGCGGGACGAACTGGTCGAACTGGGCCGTGCTTGCGTGGACCGTGCTCATCGCAACCTCGTCGTCCTGGGCCTGCTCTGGCGCGGCATCGCCGATTACGCAACCGAACGGGGCGGGCGTTATCTCATCGGGTGCAGTTCGCTGACGTCGCAGGACCCCGCCGTGGGAGCGACGGTGTATGCCGACCTGTGCCGGCGGCATCTCGCGCCGCCGGAGTGGCGCACGCGGCCCCGGGCCCATTGCGAATGTCCGTTGCGCGAGCTGACGGACGAGCCGGTGGCGGTGCCAAAGTTGTTGCGCGCCTATCTCAGCCTCGGCGCGAAAATCTGCGGCCCGCCCGCCCTGGACCGGCAGTTCGGCACCATTGACTTCCTGACATTGCTGGACCTCGCGGCGCTGTCGCCGCAGACGCGGGCGCGCTTCTTCCGTCAATGAGGGGCGCGTGGCGACATCCCTTCCGCTGCGCCGGGCGCGGCCTGTGGCTCGCGGGCGAGTTTCTCTGGGCGACGGTGACGTGGTGGGCGCGGCGGGTGAGGGGGCCGCTGTCAGCCGGCGACCGCGCGGCATGGCTGCAACGGCACTCGCAGCGGCTGCTGCGGGTGCTGCATGTGCGCTTGCGCGCGGACGGGCCGGTGCCCGCGCCGGGCTTCCTGGTGGCCAATCATCTCAGCTACCTCGACATTCTCGTGCTCGCGGCGCTGGCCCCGTGCGTGTTCGTGGCGAAGCGGGAGGTGCGGGGCTGGCCGTTGTTCGGCTGGTTCGCGCGGATGGCGGGAACCGTTTTTGTGGACCGGGAGCGCCGCACGGACGCGGGTCGCGCGGTGGCGGCGATGCGGGCACTGGCGGGCCAAGGCGTGACCGTGGTGTTGTTTCCCGAGGGCACGAGTTCGGATGGCCGCGTGGTGTTGCCGTTCAAATCCGCCCTGCTCGAACCGCTGACCGGCGAGCCGGCGTGCGCGGTGGCGCATCTGCGTTACGCGCTGACGGACGGTGACCCGGCCGATGAAGTGTGTTACTGGCGGGACATGACGTTGTTCCCGCATCTGGTGAATTTGCTGGCCAAGGAGGTGGTGGCGGCGGAGCTGCGAAGCGGCCAGGCGCCAACGCGCGGGCTGGAGCGCAAGGAGTTGGCGGGGGCGCTGCGGGAGCGCGTGGCCGCGCTGGGGGATGGCGAGCAACGCCTCAAAACATTCCCGGCCCGGCCGAACCGCCCTCTCGCTCGCGCGGCGCCCGCACCGGGTGATCGTCCGTCACCACACATTGTTCCGGGTGGGTGATCAGGATGGCCGGGTCGCCCTGGTAAAAGGTCGGCTTGCCGGACCTCGAGCCTGACGACATCAGGGCCTGTCTCCACTACGCCAGCCGCAAGCTCAACCACCCGGTTTTGATTGCCGCATGATCCAGGCGGACGCTCACTTGTAAAGCAAGGGGGCGCCCATGGATATCTTCATTTTCCATCACGCTGGAAAGAAATCTGATCCTGTGGCAGGGGAACGGCCTGCAGGCGGGGCACCGGTTTGGGGGACGGCAAATCCGCCTCGGCCCCGTGAATGTTCGCGGCTGCAACAACGACAGCCACGAGAAAAGTCCGCTTGAATGCCGTTGTTCGATCCAAATTCATTTTCAAAGTTTATTGCGCTCAAACCCAACAAACAGCCCGAGGATTCCAGCCCACAAGACAGGGATTATAAGCCAGGGAGAAATTCCCAGGACTTCGGCAACACTGATTTTCCCAAAGTCTTTCCAAGCCAAAACCGTGGATTTTAACAAAGGATAGAGCTCCGCGTAGAGAGCCGCCCCCACCACCATGCCGGCGATGGCCAACACTCCTGCCAGCGCCCCGGCCAGATAAGGACTCCATCCACCATCTTCTGTCTTCCACTTCATTGCCAATTTCGCCTTTCTTGTGTTTGAATCGAACAGAGTTATCGGGCCACAGTTTCCTCCCAAAGACAAAGTCAAATCTTTGCCCCTTTGCCCACCCGACCACGCCTGGTAACACTCTATCAATATATCATTATATGTTGTAATATGTTCTTTCATTGTCGAGTGGGAATTTGGCGGCGGAACAATCGGGGCCGCGGGCAAAACCGCACTGGAAGGAGCAGCACACAAACCGCGCCGGCCCACCGCAGCCCGTTAACGAACCGGGCAGGAACTTGCGCGAAAGTCTGACGCCGATCTGCCGCTGGGGGCGCGGTGGCACGCCTGAAGGCCCGTGGAAAGTCTCCTGCCGCTCCGCATCTACGAGGATTTCGTCGAGATGGTCGGAAGGCTTGGCCCGCCCCCGCGCGTCATCTACCCCGCCTGGGGCAAGGTCCCGTTGACGATTCATATCCACAAACTGGGGCCTTGTTTGCGCGTTGCTCTTGGCAATCGCAATCGTTATGGTCTCTTCAGTTGGCCCAATCTGAAACCGGTGGGGACGAGGGAATCATTGTTCCCCCCATTGAAGCACTGAGAGGACAGACGCAGGGCATGAGAAGAATAAAACATCAAATTGCGCTTAAGCGATTGCTCCGGGCGCTCCTGTCGGCGCCATTCCTGGTGTCAACCCTGGGTGACGCCGCTCCGGCAACAGTGAAGCCCAACATCCTCATCCTCTATGCCGACGACCTGGGCTACGGCGATCTCGGCGCAAACCATCCCGCGTCAAAGATTCCCACGCCGAATCTCGACCGTCTCGCGGCCGAGGGATTGCGCTTCACCGACGGGCACAGTTCCTCCGGCATCTGCACCCCGTCGCGCTATGCGATGTTGACGGGACGGTATCACTGGCGGGATTTCCATGGTATCGCCGAGGCTTACGACGGGCCGGTGTTCAAGCCGGGGCAGTTGACCTTGCCGGCGATGCTCCGGCAACAGGGCTACGCGACGGCCTGCATCGGCAAATGGCATCTCGGCATGGACTGGGACGCCATCCGCAAGCCGGGCACGCCGCGGAAGTCCATTCAACATGCCGACTTCGACTGGACCAAAAGGTTTCCCGGCGGTCCGGTGGATCACGGGTTTGATTATTACTTCGGTGACAATGTCATCAACTTCCCGCCTTACGCCTGGATTGAAAATGATCGCCTCGTCGCCCCGCCAGATGTGACCTTCACCAATTTTACGTTCCGCCCCAAGGAAGGCCGTCCGGAATGCCGCCCCGGCCCGGGCCGCTCGGATTGGGATTTTTATCAGAACCTGCCCACGCTCACGCGCAAGGGCGTGGACTACCTCCGCTCCCGCAAGGGCAAGCCGCAGCCATTTTTTCTCTACTTCCCGCTGCCCTCGCCGCACGCGCCGATTGTTCCAACGGACGCCTTCGATGGCACATCCAAGGCGGGCGCCTATGGTGATTACGTGGTGGAAACCGACGCTGCGTGCGGGCAGTTGCTCGCGGCCTTGCGCGAGTGCGGGATGGAGTCGAACACCATCGTGGTTTTCAGCGCCGACAACGGCCCCGAGTTTTACGCCTACGCGCGTGATGAGAAATTTGATCATTGGTCCTCCGCGCCGTTCCGCGGTCTCAAGCGCGACATCTACGAAGGCGGCCATCACGTGCCCTTCCTCCTCAAGTGGCCCGGCGTCACCCGGCCCGGAGCCGTAACCGACGCGCTGATCTCGCAGGTGGACCTGATGGCCACCTTCGCCGCCCTGGTGAATTTCAATCTGCCAACGAATGCCGCCGAGGATTCCCTCAACTTCGAGCCCTGGCTCCGCGGCAAAACCCACACCCCGCCGCGTTCCACGTTGGTTCACAACACCAACGCAAAGGACTACGCCATTCGCAGCGGCGACTGGCTGCTGGTGGACGCCAAGTCCGGTTACGCCTCGCACAAACCGCCGCCCGCCTGGAACAAAAAGCATCACTTGGAGCCGGACGACGATCAGCCCGTGGCACTCTACAACCTCAAAAACGACATCGGCCAGCGACACAACCTCGCCGCAGCGCATCCCGAAAAAGTCACCGAACTCCAGGCCCTACTGAAGAAAATCCGCGACCAAGGGCGTTCCTCCCCATGACTGCCCGGCGGTATTCCGGGCAGGGCTTGTCAACCTGATGCTGCGGGCGGAACGTGCCGATCTCTTGTGATCTCGCGGCCATGACGTGACCCGCGCCACGGAAGTTGAACAGGCCCGCGCCAACGAAAGGCTGGTCCTCAACCGGCCCGTGTGCGAGCGCCGCCTCCTCGTCACGTTGGACGAGCACTTTGGCGACTGGGTCGTGCTGCCGCTCTCTGAAGCTTGCGGCGTATCGCGCAGCGTCTTGGAGTGCGGCAGTCCCCTGCCGCTTTCACACTGGCGAGGCGGATTTGAGAATAAGGGCGCGTTCAAGTCTCATGGCGCCTGGTTTCTATTGTGATGTCTGGAGGTTTGCTTTTTTGTCCCGGCTGGAGTAGCGTTTGCTCGAGTGAAAACGCCGGTCAAGTCCAACAAACGCGGGAAGCAACAGGTCAAGGTTCCCTTCGACGCCGTTCTTTTTGCGGCCACCGTGCCCTCGCGCAAACCGACCGCCAAAGACCTCCAGGATACCAAACACCACGAAAACGATCCGATCGAGCCGCGGGAATACGAGGATCCGGAGGAAATGTTGGACGCTCCATGACTTACCGGCGAACGGTCGGTTTCAAACGCGAACTGCGCTCGCTCCCGCCTGAAATCCAGCGCACCGCGCGCGCCAAGTTCCGCCTGTTCCAAAACAACTGGCGTCATCCCTCGCTCCGAGTTCACAAGCTCGAAGGCCTCCTTTGGCACGGTCACCAGGTTTTCGACCTTTACCTCACCGACCGCTACCGGGTGCTGTTTGTGATTGATCACGACGTGATCGTCTCCTACTCCGTCGGCCCGCACAGCATCGTCTCGAAATAGGCCTTTGCTCACCGCTCCTCCTCCAGCAGGCGCTTGAACAGCGCGTCCAGTCACTGCACGCCCAAGCTTGGAGTGCGGCAGTCCCCTGCCGCTTTCACACCGGCCAAGCGGATTCGAGCGAAGGTTCGCTTGGCGGTTCAGAAGCGCGCGCTCCATCCATAGCGCCAGAAGACTGGCGCACTCCAAAAGCTGGCGCCCAGCCCCAACAGCCGGAAAATCGCGAAGCGTCTTGGAGTGCGGCAGTCCCCTGCCGCTTTCACACTGGCAAGGCCGATTCGAGTCAAGGTTCACTTGCCGGTTCGGAAGTGCGCGCCCCATCCATAGCGCCAGAAGACTGGCGCACTCCAAAAGCTGGCGCCCAGCCCCAGCAGCCGGGCAATCGCGAAGCGTCTTGGAGTGCGGCAGTCCCCTGCCGCTTTCCCACGGGCAAGGCGGATTCGAGTCAAGGTTCACTTGCCGGTTCGGAAGTGCGCGCCCCATCCATAGCGC
>CAZVYG010000133.1:0-8274 GCA_964631605.1 uncultured Verrucomicrobiota bacterium | reverse complement strand
CGGTGCCGGGCAGCCAGAGCACCTCCTTGCCGTCCATCCGGGCTTTGCGCGCGAGGATGTCCTGGATGGTGTTGTTCAACACATGGCCCATGTGGAGCACGCCCGTGACGTTGGGCGGCGGGATGACAATCGAATAGGCGGGTTTGGAGGAGCCGGGATTGGCGACAAAACAGTTGTCCTTCAGCCAAAAGGCGTACCACTTGTCCTCGACCGCCTGCGGTTCGTAGGCTTTGGGCAGGTCAGGCATAGGTCAACGTTTCATGAGCCGGTATTCGAGGCTGTCGGCCAGCGCCTGGAGGCTGGCCTCGATGATGTTATCATGCACGCCGACGGTGCCCCATTCTTCCTTCCCGTCGGTGGATTCGATCAGAACGCGAGTGCGGGCGCCGGTGCCGGCGGTCGAGTTGAGGATGCGGACCTTGTAATCGGCGAGGCGCACTTTCTTGAGTTGCGGGAAGAATTTGACGAGTGCGGCTCGGAGCGCCTGGTCCAGCGCGTTCACGGGGCCGTCGCCCTCGGCGATGGTGTGCTCGATGGCATCGCCAACCTGGACTTTGACGCTGGCCTGGCAGACCGAGATGGCGCGGTCACGACGATTCGAGACATGGAAGCCCTCGATTTTGAAGGGCGGCTCCTCGTGCTTGAGAATTTTGCGGATGACCAGGGCCAGCGAGCCTTCGGCCGCCTCGAATTCATAGCCCTCGTGCTCGAGTTTCTTGATCCGGTTGAGGATCTCCCGCAGCTCGGGGGTGTCATTGCTGATTCTGAAACCCAGTTCCTGGGCTTTCATGACGATGTTGCTGCGGCCCGCCAGATCGCTGACCAGCACCCGGCGTTTGTTGCCGACCCGGGCGGGGTCAATGTGTTCGTAGCTGCGGACGATTTTCTGCACGGCGTTGACATGCGTGCCGCCCTTGTGCGCGAAGGCGGCTTCGCCGACCCACGGCTGGCGGGGGTCATGGCGGATGTTGGCGATTTCATCCACGAACTGGGAAAGCTCGTTGAGCTTGCGCAGGGAGGCTTCCGGCACGGTGCGCTTGTGCATTTTGAACGCCAGCGTGGGGATGGCGCTGGTAAGATTGCAGTTGCCGGTGCGTTCGCCGTAACCGTTGATGGTGCCCTGCACATGGTCGGCGCCGGCCTCGACCGCGGCCAGTGCATTGGCCAGCCCCAGTCCGATGTCATTATGGGTATGGATGCCGATGCGCACCGTGAGTCTCCCGCGCGCGGCGGTGGTGGCGCGAACGATCTCCCCCGGCAGCGAACCGCCGTTGGTATCGCACAACACGACAATATCCGCCCCCGCCTTTTCCGCCGCCTGCCAGGTGGCCAGCGCATACTCCGGATCGTCCTTGAACCCGTCAATGCCATGCTCGGCGTCGTAGATGACAAACCGACCATGGTCTTTGAGGAATCGGACGGTGTCCGCGATCATGGCGAGGTTCTCGTCGGGCGTGGCCCGAAGGACTTCCTTGACGTGAAGCAGCCAGGTTTTCCCGTAAATGGTCACCACCGGGGTCTCGGCCTCCAGGAGCAGCCGCACCTGTTCGTCGGCCTCCACGGCCACCCCTTTGCGGCGGGTCGAGCCGAACGCGGCCAGGCGGGCCCGCCGGAATTTCCGCCGCCGCGCCTCGGCAAAAAACTCGATATCCTTGGGATTGGAGCCCGGCCACCCGCCTTCAATGTAATGCACCCCGAAAGCATCCAGTCGCTCGGCAATCCGGAGCTTGTCCATCACGGAAAAGTTCACGCCTTCGCCCTGGCTGCCATCGCGCAGGGTCGTATCGTAGATCTCGACTTCGGGTCTCATAAAAACATTAGCCGCATTTGCGGGAGGTAACTATCTACGGCAAGCGATGGCCCGTGAAAAGCTCAAATCCGTGCCGCCTTTGCCGCGCCCGCCCGCCCGCGCGATTTTCCGCAGATTTCCCGCAGGTTTGGCTTGCCAAATCGCGGGGCATCCCTAAGCTTACCCGCTCATTTGCTGATATGGATTTATCTAGTGCAAAGATTCTCCTGGCCTTAAGCCCGCCCCCGGGCCCGGCCGGAACGCAACCCGACCCGCGCGGTCAAATGTTTGGGACGCTGGGGATGCTGGTCATCATGATCGTGATGTTTTATTTCGTCCTGATTCGACCGCAGCAAAAAAAGGCGAAGGAACACGCCCAGTTGCTCAAGACCATCAAGCGCGGAGACCGCATTGTGACCAGCAGCGGCATTGTGGGCGAAGTGGTCAATGTGAAGGATAAGACCGTCATGCTTCGCTCGGCGGATGCCAAGTTCGAGATCACCAAATCTTCGGTGGCGGAGATTACCGAGCGCGGCAGCGAGGGGAGCGAGTAGGAGCGGCGGAGCGAGGCAGGCAAGAGCAAATTGATGGAGTGAGGTGACATGAACCGAAACAGTTTCTGGAAATTCCTGTTTGTCGTACTCGTTGTGGTGTGGGCGCTGTATGAGCTTTACCCGCCCACGGGCCGCAGTCTGGTGGCGCATTTTCGGGAGCGGGCGGTGGCCCGGGATGCCGCCTACACCAACATCATGGAACGCGTGGCGGCGCTGCAGAAGGAATTGCCCGATCGCGAGTATGGCAACCTGCTGGAGGCCATCGGCACCAACGACATCACCCGCTATTTTCCCTTTTTCAATGCCAAGAATGAGCTCAACCCCACCACCTACATCCTGAACCGGTTGCAGCGGGAGGCGGCCGGGCGCATTCGCCTCGGGCTGGACCTTCGCGGCGGCACCTCATTCCTGGTGCAAATGGACACCAGCCGGCTTGAAAACAGCGGCGACGCCAGCACCGCCCTCGCCAACGCCGTCGAGGTTCTCCGCAAACGCGTGGATAAATTCGGTGTCGCCGAGCCCGTCATCCAGCCGCAGGGCGCCGACCGAATCCTCATCCAGTTGCCTGGCTTGTCCCAGGCGGAGAAGGAGAGCGCCATGCGCACCATCCAGAAGGCCGCGTTCCTGGAATTCCGGTTGGTCCATCCCGAGAGTGACCAGCTCATTCGCCAGGGAATCATCGAGCCCGGCTACGAGGTCCTGAAGCGGAAAACCCGGGACCGCCAGGGCCGCGAAGGCACCGAGGAAGTCATGGTCAAAAAAAAGGCGGAAATGACCGGCAGCGGCATCAAGAGCGCCATGGTGGTGCGTGGCAATCTCGGGGAGCCTGAAATTCATTTCACCTTGGACAGCGAGGGGGCGGTGCGATTCGCCGAGATCACGCGCCAGAACGTCAAGCAGCGCCTGGCGATCATCCTTGACGGCGAACTCTACTCGGCGCCGGTGATTCAAACCCCGATTGAAACCGGCAGCGGCAGCATCACCGGCCAGTTTGACCAGCGCGAAGCGTTCGAGCTCGCCAACGTTCTGCAGAATCCGCTCCGGGCGCCGCTCAAAATCATCGAATCGCGGGAAGTGGACCCGACGCTGGGGCGGGACTCGATCACCAGCGGGGTGAAGGCCGCGCTCATTGGCGTCATTGCGGTCTCCCTGTTCATGCTGGTGTATTACCTGTTTGCGGGGCTGGTGGCCAATGTCGCCCTCGTGCTCAACATCATCATTTTGCTGGGCGTTATGTGCTCGATCGGCACGACGCTGACCCTGCCAGGCATCGCCGGCATCGTGCTCACCATCGGCATGGCGGTGGATGCCAACGTCCTCATCTTCGAGCGCATCCGCGAGGAGCTGGCCGCCGGCAAGTCCATGCGCGGCGCGCTGTCGGCGGGCTACGACAAGGCTTTTGGAACCATCTTTGACACCAACCTGACCACCTTGATTGCCTCGGTGATTCTGATCTTCATGGGAACCGGGCCGGTCAAAGGATTTGGCGTTACCCTGACCATCGGTGTGTCGGTCAGCATGTTCACGGCGCTGGTCGTCACCCGGTTGATCTTTGACTGGCTGCTGGCCCGGAACCTCCTCAAGGGCATGAAGATGCTGCAGATGGTCCACGGGACCAAAATAGACTTCTTAAAATGGGCCATGCCCGCCTTTATCGCGTCCTGGGCCTTGATTGCCGTTGGCAACGCATACGGGCTTTATCGGGGCCGGGATGTTCTGGGGGTGGAGTTCATCGGCGGCAATACCATCACGCTGAACTTCAAGGAAAAGGTTGGGGTGGACCAACTGCGCGCCTCCGCAGCAAAAGCGGCTGGTGGCGACGTGCTTATTGCCTACCAGCGTGATATTTCCACCGGCAAGGAAAATCTCCGGGTGACCACCCGCTCCTCCGGCCAGGAGAAGGCGGGAGAAACCGTGGATATTGCCAGCAAGGTTATCGCCCAGCTCAAGCAGGATTTCCCCAAGGCGGAATTCGAGGAAGCCGGTGTGGACCGGGTCGGCCCCACGGTGGGGGCGGAGATACGCAACGCCGCCATCTACGCGACCCTGCTCGCCATGTTCGGCATTCTGGTTTATGTAGCCTTCCGCTATGAGTTTTCGTTCGCCGTCGGCGCTGTCGTCGCCCTGGTTCACGACATCCTGATGACCTTGGGTTGGTATTTTATGACGGGGCGCGAGCTCAATGCCACCACCGTAGCCGCCCTGCTGACCATCATCGGCTTTTCCATCAACGATACCATCGTCATCTTTGACCGCATTCGTGAAGATTTGAAACTGGGCATGAGGGGAACGTTCCGGGACATCATTAACCAAGCGGTGAATCAGACGCTGAGCCGGACGATTATCACCTCGGGCACCGTTCTGCTGGCCACTCTTTCACTTTACATCTTCGGCGGTGGTGTCATTAACGACTTTGCGTTCACTTTCCTGGTCGGCATTCTGACGGGCACTTACTCGAGCGTATTTATCGCCAGCGCGCTAGTGCTCTGGTGGCACAAGGGCCAGCGGCCGCTGATTGGCGCCGGCGCGGTGACCGTCGAAACGGCCGCTCCCAAAGCCGCCCGGCCCTGAAAACCGGGGGGAAGGACCATGTTCGACGGCCAAGGCTTAACCGCGGGCGTTGGTGGCCGGAGCCGTGGCTGGGGAGGGACCTGGAGATTCTGATGCCGGACCGGGCGCCCAACCTATGCTCGCCCTGATCGAAATCACCTGGTGGCATTGGGCGGCTTTCATTGCCTGCATTCTTTTTTTTCTGGCGTTGGACCTGGGCGTGTTCCATCGCGAGGCCCACGTCGTCAAGTTCAAAGAGGCGTTGCTTTGGACCCTGACCTGGTTCAGCCTCGCGATGTTGTTCGCGGGCGGATTGGTGCCGCTGCGCGGCAGCCAGGAGGCGCTGCAGTTTCTTACCGGTTATCTCATCGAGTTGTCGCTTTCGATGGACAACGTTTTTGTCATCGCCTTGATCTTTGGCTATTTCCGCGTGCCGGCCGAGTACCAGCATCGGGTGCTGTTTTGGGGCATCCTCGGCGCTCTGATCATGCGCGGCGCGATGATTGGCGCCGGGGTGGCCCTGATCTCGGCGATGTCCTGGATTCTGTATGTCTTTGGCGTGTTTCTGATCTACACCGGCATCAAGATGTTGCTGGTTGAAACCGAGGTGCATCCCGAGAAAAACCGTTTCATTCGCCTGGCTCGGAAGTTTTACCCTGTGACCCCCCATCTGGACGGCCAGAAGTTTTTCACGGTTTGGAATGGACGACGCGCCCTGACACCCCTGGCGCTGGTCCTGATCATGGTTGAAACCACCGACCTGATTTTCGCGGTGGACTCAATCCCCGCGATTTTTGCCGTTACCACCAAGCCTTTTATCATTTTCACCTCGAACGTGTTCGCCATTCTCGGGCTGCGATCGCTTTACTTCCTGCTGGCCGGGGCGATTGGCTATTTCCGTTATCTCAAGGTGGGCCTCTCGCTGGTCCTGGTGGTCATCGGTTTGAAAATGCTGCTGGACCCGCATGACCGGCCCGAGCCGCTTTGGTTTCAGGTGGAAATTCCCGTTTCGGTTTCGTTGTTGACCGTCGGCGTCATCATCCTCACGGCCATAGTGCTCTCCGTCCTCGTTGCCCGCCACGAAAAGAAACAGGGTGGAAAGGCTCCCGCCCCGGAGCGGTCCAAGCCGAAAAAGTGATGAGAGGAGAGGAGCGGAAAGGGCTCCCCGACATGCACCCCGAGGGGGTCTCCCTCGTTAGAAAACGACCAGCGAGCGCACCGGGTAACCCGCCAGTTTCTTGCGCCCCTGCAGAAGACTCAGCTCGATCAGAAAGGAGATTTCAAGGATTTGCGCCCCGAGCCGTTGCACGAGCGCCGCGGCCGCCGCAGCCGTTCCACCCGTTGCGAGCAAATCGTCCATGAGAATGACTCGCGCCCCGGGCTTCAACGCGTCGGTATGAACCGCGATGGTCGCCGTGCCGTATTCCAATGCGTAGTCCTGTTCGTGGCACTGATAAGGCAGCTTGCCCTTTTTGCGAATAGGCACAAACCCCGCTCCCAAACGCAAGGCAACGGCGGCCGCAAAAATGAAGCCGCGCGCGTCAATGCCGACCACTGCGTCCACGGAACCCGGCTTGAAGTGGTCGCTCAATAGGTCAATGGTGTTGGCGAACAGCCGGGCGTTGGCCAGCACGGGGGTGATGTCCTTGAATTGAATGCCGGGTTTGGGAAAATCCGGCACGTTGCGTATGGCTTGCTTGATCTCGGCCAGGGCGGAAGGGTTTTCGGACATGGGGATGAATGGGTAGCCGGCTGGTTGGGGGGGCGCGCGGACCGATTAGGAAGGCGTGGCTTCCAGTTTTTCGATCATCTTGCGCAGCTTCTTGAGCGCGATGTTTTGAATCTGGCGGACGCGTTCGCGGGTGACACCGAACTTTTGGCCCACTTCCTCGAGCGTCCGCTGCGGTCCGCCATCCAGACCAAAACGGGCGCGGAGGATCGTCGCCTCGCGCGGGTCCAGCGTTTTGACCATCTCCTGGAGCATGCGGGTGACGGTCTTCTCCTCCAGTTGCTCGTACGGGGTGTCGGCGCTTTCGTCCTGAACCACCTCGGCAAAATTGTTGGAATCCTCGTCGCCGATGGGCGCATCCAGCGAGGCGGGCCGGATGGCGGCCATGCGCATCTGCGCAACCCTCGAGGCGGAAATGCCCAGCTCCTCGCCCAATTCTTCATCCGTCGGCTCGCGTCCAAGCTCCTCCTGGAGCTTCATTGCCGTCCGCCGCATTCTGGAAATCTTATCCACCAAATGAACGGGCAGGCGGATGGTCTTGGATTGGTTGGCCAAAGCGCGCTTGATGGATTGCTTGATCCACCAGGAGCCGTAGGTCGAAAGCTTGCCGCCTTTGGCCGGATCGAACCGCTCCACCGCCTTCATGAGGCCAATGTTGCCTTCGCTGATCAGGTCCAGCAACGGCAGGCCGATCCCCTCGTAATCCCGGGCGATTTTTACCACCAGGCGAAGGTTGGCCTTGATCATTTGTTCCCGGGCTTTTTTGTCGCCTTTCTTGATGCGGGCGGCGAGTTCGATTTCTTCCTTGGGGGTCAGGAGTTTGACCTGGCCGATCTCGCGCAGGTAGAGCTTGATGGCGGTGTCCCCGTCGTAACTGGAGCGCTCGCGTCCGCGGGGGGGCTCTTCGCCCTCGACTGCCGGGCTAACCACTTCCTCCAATTCCTCGGGCTTGACTTCCGGCTCCTTGGCCAATTCCTCGGGTGCCGGCTCCACCTCGTCCACCTCGAGATCAGGCGCTGGGGCTGGCGCCGGCGCGGCCTCAAGAGCCGGCCTTTTGGGCGCCTTGCGCGTCGGTCGGCGTGCGGCTTGGAGGCGCTTCTTTCGGAGCGGCTTCTTGCGGCGTTTTGCTTGCGCAACCATATCAACGAGACCTCAGGTTAATTTCCGCCTCGGCGATGGCAATCAAATTGCATAAGAAAAAGCCATGTTCGTGCCAACGGCCTCACCGAGGCGTCATACGCCAAACAGTCGGTCGCCGGCGTCGCCCAGGCCGGGGAGGATATACCCACGTTCATTCAATCGCCGGTCTATGGCGGCGGTGAAGATGGGCAGGTCCGGATAGTGCTGTCGCACGCGCCGGATGCCCTCAGGCGCGGCCACCAGGTTGACCAGGCGCACCCGCCGCACCCGCAGGCCGGCCAGCAAATCCATGGCGGCGACCGCGCTGCCCCCTGTCGCGAGCATCGGGTCTATCAGAATGACCTCATAGGGCCGCAAATCGGCGGGAAGACTTTGATGGTAGAAATGAGCACGCAAGGTGGTTTCTTCGCGCTTCAGCCCGATGAATCCCACGCGCGCGTCGGGGATCAGACCCAGAATCGGCTCCAGCATGCCCAGCCCCGCCCGCAGCACTGGGACCAGCACCACTTCCC
>CAZVYG010000132.1:0-8409 GCA_964631605.1 uncultured Verrucomicrobiota bacterium | reverse complement strand
AACTCATAATCGCCGGGGGGTAGAAAGCTGTACTTGACCAGCCGCTCATTGACGCCTTCGCGCCACTCTTTTTCCAATCCCTCGAGCCGCCAGCGAAATCGCATGCGCTCCGATGAGATGAAGCTCAGGGCGGTGAAACGGAATTCGAAATAGTGGCGCCCGGGCGGCACGGCCGGCCGAACGGCCAGCGGCGCAGGGCCGACCCAAGGTTGATCATCCAGCCGCACCCCTTCAATCCGCACCGGGGGGGCGAGGGGATTCGGTCGCAAATCCTTGGGGCGAAACGCCACCGCTCCCTTGACCGTGGTGAACCAGAGCCGGCCTTCCCGGGTTTTCCAACAAGCCGGCTGGTGTTCGCTGGTGAATTCGGAACTGGGCAAGCCATCCGTGGTGGTAAAACTGCGGCAGGTTACCCGTGAGTCGAGCCCGTCGAAGACGCGGTGCAAGTCCGATTTCATGACCGAGAACAACCCCCGGCGCGTGCCGGCCCACAAGCGGCCGGCGGGATCATCCAGCAGTTGGAGAATCGTGCCATTGGGCAGCCCTTGTTCCTCGCTGATGCGGGAGAGGCGACCGTCACGCCAGCGCAGCAGGCCCCCGCCCATGGTGCCCACCCACACCGTGCCTTCCGCGTCCGCCAGCAGCGACCAGAAGCGCAGTCGCGGAGCGCCGGCCGGGAGTTCGAACAACTCGAATCGCTTTCCGTCGTAACGCCACAGGCGTCCGTGAATCGTGCCGATCCAGATCGCCCCCTTGTCATCCTCGGCCAGGGCCAGAAACCGGTCACCGGTGATGAGGTCTTGCGCGCTGAAACGGGTGAGTTGGCCTTCGGCGTGGCGATACAGGCCGAATCCACTGGCAATCCACACGCCGCCAAGGCGATCCCCAAGCCCGGCCAGGACAACCGTGCCGATGGCTTCCGGGGGGAACGGGCGCTCGAAGGCGCCGTCCTTCCACCGCCAGGCGCCGTTTTGCACCGTGCCAATCCAGATGCCGCCGTCCCGGTCCGGCCAAAGCTTGATTTCCCGCGGCGGAACCGGGCCGACGGGCAGTTCCAGTTGCTCGAACCGGTCGTCTTGCTGCCGCCACACGCCCCCTTCGACGCTGCCCAGCCAGATGCTCCCGGAGGCGTCCTCGCAGACGGAGCTCATCACCTGGCCGGGCTCCGCCCCAGCCGGCCGCACCACTTGGAACCGGCGCTGACGCACTCGGGCCAGCCCTCCGCCGTAAAAGCCCAACCAGACGTTGTCCTCCCGATCTTGAAACCAACACTCAATTAGACCCGGCGGCAGGCCCTCCCGCTCCCCCAGCTTCCAAGCCTTGCCCTCCGAGGACACCGCCCACACGCCCAGGTGCCGGTCCACCAACCAGACCCCGCCGCTCCGGTCGCCATACATCCGCAACGTGGGAGAGCGGATGAGCCGCTGCAATCCACTAACCTCTGCCTCGGCGATCCATTGCCGGTCGCGGCATTTGCGCAACCAAGCCGGGCCCAGCACCCACACCCCGCCGTCCCCGGAACTCTCCAGCCTGGCCACGCCCACCTGCGGCTGGCCATTGGTCGGCGTCATGTCCACGAAACGGCCGTCGCTCCACCGGGCCAGACCGCTGCTGGTGCCCACCCAGACCTGCCCGCCCGGATCCCGGGCCAGCCACGTCACGCTTCCGGGCGGCAGTTGCTCGCGGGGCACCAGCTCGAGTTGGCCTTGGTGCCAGCATCCCAGCCGGCCCGGGTCCACGCGAAAGAAGACCCGTTCGTCTGCCGAAGCCACGTAGAGCGGCAGGCTGACGTTGGTAAGCGTAACCGACTCCCACATGATGTTCGTGGCGCCAAGCCACCGCCCACGGACCAGGCTTCGGCGTTCGGCGCCGGCAAACGCGCCAAAAAGAACTTCGGTGTCCTTCGCCCAAAGCAGCGTGGAGACCTGCTCCATAATGCCCCCCGTCACCGGCTCCCCTTTCCGCAGCCGGCGAAATTCCCCGTGCTCGCACCGGGCCAGTCCACCGCCGATGATGGCTGCCCAAAGCCGGCCGGCGGCGTCGGTCAACACGCGATAGACACTGGTGCCCTCCAACGCGGGCGTATCCGCCGGGGTGTGATGCACGAAACGCACGCCATCGAAACGGGACACCCAGCCGTGGTAATAAGCCAGCCAGAGATACCCCTCGCCGTCCTGGGCCACACTGACCACGACGTTCTGAAACAAACCCCGATCGGTGTTCCACGTTTCGATGATGAAAGGGGCCGGCTCGTCCGCCGCCCCTTCTGCGGTGCCCGCGCCGGCGGTGGACGGCCAGGCCGAGGCCAGGTACCAGCCGATTAAGATCATGCCCGCAGTTTTCATGACTGGAGCAGCTTAGCAGCTCCGCGGGGCGGTGTCATGCACACCCTGCGGGTCGCCTCAGGACTGGAACGAACCGAATCCGAAGTGACCTTTGCCATGACGATGGCCGAGGCGTCGCGCCCGCGCCGCCGGCCGCCCCGCCGACCGTGCAAGATCCGGCCACCGGGCGGACGCGCTTAGAACCGCCCGTAGGCATTGAGAATCACCTTGGCCAACCGGCCGTTCACCGTCTCGGGCAGCGTGACCGTTGGGTGGTTGTACCAGGACTGGATGTTGTAGGCGTATGGGGAACCGCCCTCAGCCTGGTATTGGTCTATGTAGTCGGCCACGGCGTTCTGGAAGTCCGTGGCGTTGCTGTTGCCGGTGGTCTGGTCGTTGGCGATAAGAATGAACGGCAGCCCTTTGGACTCCACATGGATTTCGAGGGCGCGCACCCGCTGCCGCCAGTTGACCGAGTTCTTGACGCTGGTTTGATTGGAGCCTTGCGCGCCGGTGAAGTAATCGCGGGGATGATCCGCGCAGACCGCCCAGAAGGGCAACCCGGCCGCCGCCGCCGCCGGCAGCACGTGCTCGAGGACCACCTTGAAATCGCCGCGGCCCATCTGCGGTTGATTGCCCGTGAAGTTGGTGAAGCCAAACGTGTAGTAGGCGGGCGCGCCATCCCAACCCCAGTTCGGGAAGTTGGCCAGGTAAACAAACTTCACGCCCGGCAGGGCCTGCCGATACAGCTTCATGGCGTCCAACAACTCCGCGGTGGCCTGCGCCAGGGTGAAGTAGCCCGTCTCCACCTGCTTCCCGAGCGCGGCGTCCTTGGGATAGAACGCGCGGTTGATGGGATCGTCGAACTCCAGATGGTGAACCGTGCCGCCGGCGTTGAGCCACTTCTGAATCTTGGGCATCTCCTTGCTGAAGGACCATTCGCCCAGGCCATTGGTGTCGCCGCTCAGGGCATATTCACCGAGCAGGCCGCCCATTTCGATGGCCACTTTGATGCCCTGTTGCCCCACCACCGCCGCGAGGTTCTGCAACTGCTGCGTGGTGGCGTTGTTGACCGTGTCAATGTAGAGCTTGAGGACGTGAAGATTCGACCTCACGGCGGCCCATTCGCTCAAGCGGTTGGTGTCGCCAAACGCCCAACACTCCGCCGGGTCAGGCACGCGGTTGTAGGCCAATTGTGTCGCAAACAGCTTCGCGGTCGGTCCGCCTGGCCCCGGCGGCAAGTCCAGCGCGAGGGTCAATGCGGCGCTGGCAGTGCCGTCCACCTGGTCATCCGCCACGATTTCCAGCGCCAGCACCGACGCCGCATTGCTCGCGCCCAGCCACAGGGGCGCGGTACCACTGAACTGACCGTTTCGAGGGTTCACCGTCAGCCAGTCCGGCAGAGGCAAGCCCCCCGACACCCGCCCGGAGTAGCGGAGGTCGTGCCCATCCGCGTCCACAAAGGTGCCGGGGGGCAGAGGGAACACCAGCGGCGTCCCGGCCAGATTGGTCACCGGCGGCAAAGGAATGATCCATTGAGGCGGTTGCCCGCAGGCTGCCAGACGATACGTCACCGGGCCGGTGTCCGAGAGGCTGCGGAAGCGGTTGGTGGGAGTTGTGGCGCCGGGAATCTCCTCCTCGGTGGTCCAAGTCATTGCATCCGCCGAGGACTGCAGCACGTAATCCCCGGCCGGCAGTGGCGGGATTTCCAATTCCACCGCGTCCGCCAGAGCCAGGCTGGGGGCTTCTCCCGGCACCGCGGCCACCTCCAGCAACCTCAGATAATCCAGCTCCACCGTGAGGCCGGCGACCTCCGGCAGTGCCAGCGCCAAGGCCGTCACCCGACTGTCGTTCCAGTGAGCGTCATTCCGGAAGTCCAGCAGGTAGGTGTGAAAGGCCCCGTCATCAGCCAGATTGAACGCGGGCTGATTCACACCAAACCCACCGCTCGCGTTGGCAAATTGCAGTCGCGCCCAGCCCCCCGTGCTGGCGCGCAGCCGCACCTCGGCAAACCTGTAAATCGAGGTCTCCACAAAATTAGTTAACCCAAAGGGCGGCGTCACCAGAAACTCCACCCGTGGCTCGCCGCTGCCCACCATGGCCGCGAGCAAACCGTTCGCCACCGCGCCCCCGTTGGTCCCCTCGACCAGGACGCCGGGCGCGAGGTTGGAGCAGCCGTAGGTGACCACGGGATTGTTGACGCCTCCGCGGGCATTGCCGTTCTGGCTGAACTCCCATCCCAGCACCCGGCCGCGATCCAACGCCATATAGTCCACCAACCAGTTGCCCGCCGGCACGGGACTTCCCGGCACCGGATCCAGGCGCAAGCCGGTCTGGACCGGCACGGGAAACACTCGATTACCGAAGACAGTCTGCATGTTCGTGCTCACCGGCAGCAGCACCTCCTCGCCGGTGTTGGCAGGGTTGGCCCAGGTAAGGGTGGTGGCGTTACCGCCGCTGTACTGATGCCGCAGGCGCAAATGGCCGAAGCCAACGAGGTCCAACTCGAACAAGGCCCGGTTGAAGACCGCCCTCGGATCGTTGGTCGTCCCCGTCCACGGAAACACCCCCAAGCCGTTGCTGTTCCCCGTCCAGGACAGACCGTTCCAGAGCTGAAGCAAGGAACTCAGACCCGGTGTGTCGAAGTGCTCGAAGAGCATCGTGTTGGCCTGCGGCAGGTCGGCGAGAACGACCGGGGTGGGCGGGACGGCTGGCCAGCGCAAACGGAAGAAGCGGCACTCCGAACTGCTGCGCAGGCTTAGATACTGACGCTTGGGCGCGCCTGTGCCCACCCAGGCGAGCGACTCGACCCATCCGGTTGAACGAAGACTGGCGTTGCTTTCCAGGGTGTAGGGCACGCCCGCCTGCGTCCGCGCGACCAGCTCCAGCGCGCGATGAACAACGGGCGGCGGCGGCTGCGCCAGGCCGGAGCAGGCCGCCAGCAAAAGGACAACCAACGTTTTCACTCCGCCACGAAAACTGCCTGGCGCGTCTGCGGATCCAGCGCAAGTTTTTGACCCGGGGGAGGCTTGGGCAGCACCTTGCCCTGGAGAATTGCGGAGTTGGTCAGTTGCCCCAGGTGCTGAGGCGGGCGCCCCTCTCGCATGGACCACACCGCGAGGGCGCGGTTGACTTCGTCAAGTGTGGCTTCTTTTCCCGAGGCGCCGGACCCGCCGCGGGGCGAGCAGCCCAAGGCGGCCGTGAGGAGGGTTAAGGCGGTCCAACCCGCCGCGGCAGACCGAAACAAGGAACGTGTTGTCATGCGGAGTTGAGGGGCCGAATCGCGGAGCGGTTTATGGCGGCATGGTCAACGAACTGTGGTCCGTCGCCCACCAGGCCCGCGGATGGATGCGGGGAAACTGGTAACCCGCATCGCCATTGCGCAGGGTCTGGGCGTGGCCATCGAAGAAGCCGAAGTTGCAGCGGCGCGAGTGCCGGGGCAGTGAGCGCCCGTCCCCCTGGTCGAACCGCACATCTATGGGCACACGGAAGTAACTGATCCCGCCCCCCCAGTAGTCAGACAGCACGGCATCGTACGCGCGGTCGGGAACCCAGGAATCCGGGTCCAGGTCCTTGCTGGCCAGCGTTACCGCACCGGCATCGGCAAAGACGATCAACTCGGACGGCTTGGCCACCCGGCTTTCCTTCAACGGCCGGCGCAAGGTGGTCTCCTGAAAGGTTATGCCCACTTCCGGATGGTTCATGCCGATGCCCAGCGCGTTGTTCGTGCTGCGGGAACCACCGCCTGATTGCCCGGCGGCGCCCACCAGGGATGGGCAATTGAAGATCTTCTGCGACCGGGCGTAGCCGCCCATGCGCAGGTTGTCCTGCCACCACAGCAGGTCAGGATTGTGGACGATGAAGCTGGCAGGGTCGTAGGTCCACGAGTTCCAGCCGGCCGTCCCGCTCCGCACCCACAGCGGCACGAGGCACCCGCTGTTGTCATCCGCATACATCCGGTAGCTCAACCCTATCTGCTTCATGTTGTTCAAGCAGTTCACGCCCTTGGCCTTCTCTTTCGCCCTGGCGAGCGCGGGCAACAGCATCGCCGCCAGGATGGCGATGATGGCGATGACCACCAGCAGCTCAATCAGGGTGAAGGCCAGTCGGCGCCGCCAGGGCCGGCGGTCACGCGCGGCGGGCGGAGTCGTCGAAGTTGGTGTCTTGGTCAGAATCATGTTTCTCCTTTGCAAAGGTGCGCGGCGCGGCCAAGGGCGGCGGGGCGGCGTCCCCGCCACCCCGCTCCGCCGGCTGCACGCGGCACCTTATGGTTTGCGCATGCGATAGTAAACTTGGGGCACATTCTGTTGGATGGGCAGCGTGAGGCTCGTCACCGAGTCGGACCCGGCAACATCAAACCAGGCGTTGGTGTCGGCCACCGACACCGCGTTGGATTGAATCAGCCAGCCCAGGTAAGCCGGGGGCCAGCTCAACTCGAGCGTGGTCCCGCCACCGGAGACCGCGAAGGTCAGATTGGTGGGCGTGCTGGGCACGCCGCCCGACACGCTCAACGTGCCCGTGGCCGGATTCCAGACCCAGTTCAGGCCCGGGTCCAGCGGCGGCAGGTTGGTGGCGCTGAAGTTGCCCACGTAACTGGCCGCGCTGAAAAGCACGTAGCTTTCGCCGCCCACAAACGTCCCGCCCAGGTTCGTCACCGTCAGCGTGCCACCGTAGGTGAGCGTCGTGATGCCGGCGACGGCGTCATGGGTGCCGTTGGCCTTGTCCAGTTCCATCACCGTGGTGCTGGCCGCGTCCAGGGTAAGAGTGTTGTTGATGGTCAGCAGGCCAATGCCCGGATCGGCCGGGGCCAGGCCCAGCGGGAAGGGCAGGTAGCTGTTGTTGGTGGTCGAGCCGGGCGCCAGGCGCGTCCCCGCCGCCAGGGTCACGGGGGCGCTGATGGTCCCCACACCACTCAGACCGCCGGACTCCACGATCAGCGCCCCCTGAGCCACGGGCCCGTCAAGCACCAGCGTGGCGTCTCCTTTCTTGATGATCGTGCCGCTGCCGGAGACGGAGTTGCTCTGCCAGTAGTTGGTGGCGTAGCTGAGACCGTAGGGGCCATCGGTGGGCGGGAAGGTGTTCAAATCCAGCACGAGCGTGGCGTCGTTGGTGATCCGCGAATTGGAAGCCGCTGCGTTGAGCAGCACGAACGTGCCCTGGTCCACCCGCAGGCCGCCGGAGAATCCGATGGACCCGGTGTAGGGTCCGTTCACGCCGAACACCTGGGTGCCAGGACCGGTTTTGACCACCGTCAGCGGCGAGGGATTGACGAAGCCGGGATTGTTGGTAGCCGAGCCCAAGGTGCCGAAGGCAGCGTCGCGCAGATAGACGTTTCCCGCCGTGCATACATTGGTCTGCCCGGCCGGGCTGACAATGGTGAGCACCGCCGGGGCGTTGCTGACCTGGTCGCTGGCCGCCTCGAAGATCACGTTGTTGGTGGCGGTGACGGCGGAGACGATCCCGGCGAGGGTTTCGTTGAAGCCCATCATCGAGAAGCGCAGGTCTTTGTCATTGTTGCCGGCATAAATCACCCTGGCGGTGTCCGCGATCTGCTCGGACGCGCCCAGGCGCACAACGTTGCCGGACGGAGTGCCGGCCACGCCCTCGAGGGTGAGGTCGCTGGCCAGGCACTGGCCGTTGGTGTTCGCCAGATCGAGCCGGCCCCGCTGCACGATCGTGCCGCCGGTATGCGTACTGCTTCCCCGGAGCGTGAACGTGCCGGCGTTGACGCGCAGCGCCTGTACCGGGCCGGCGAACCCGCCGTCAAAACCGCCCGTGGTGGTGCCCATGCCAAACGTGAACGTGGAGAGGGTGCCGGTGCTGTTGGTGATGACCCCGGTGCCGCTGAATTCGTTGACCGTTTCATTGAACCCCGCCAAATCGAGCACGCCGTTGATGATGGGGTCGGACTTGCCGGTGCCGTTCGGGATGACCTCCGAGGCGCCCAGCTTGAGCGTGCCCTGTTGGATGAACGTCGCCCCGCTGTAATCGTTCGGGGCATTAATGGTCATCGTGCCGGAACCCTTCTTGACCAACTGTGCGGCTCCGGACAACTGTCCGCCGGTCGAGGTGAACGAATAGGACT
>CAZVYG010000131.1:0-8853 GCA_964631605.1 uncultured Verrucomicrobiota bacterium | reverse complement strand
GCGCCCGTGAACACGTTCTGGTAAAGCTGCAAAATGGGCTGGTTGAAGTTTCGGTTTCCACCCGTGAAATCAATGATGTCGTTATACCCGCTGGTGGTGCCAAAGTAACAATTCCGGATGACCCCGCGCCCGCCCGCCTTGATGCCGCCGGTGCCATGCACCAGTTCGAACGGGGCGCTGCTCGAGGGGAACTCACAGTGGCTCACCACGAAGGAGGCTCCGTCCAGCGACAGGTAGGGGTGGGTGGTTGTGCCGAAACTGCTGTGGGCCAGATAAAGCGTGCCGCCGGTGACTTGAAGGCACGTGTTGGTGTTGCCCTCGAACACGGCGTAAACGATGCGGCTTTCCGGCGAGCCGACCGAGCCGTTGATCGTTATCCCGCCCCAGGTGGCGCCCGAACCCGGCGCGGCGGTGAACCGAATGGGCGCCGCGGCGGTCCCCTCCGCCACCAGCCGGCCGCCCTCCGCAACGACCACCGCCACTCCCGGCCCGAGGTAAAGGGTCGTCCCGGGCTCGACCGTGAGCGTCGCGCCGCTCTGGATGGTGAGGTTCGAGGCGACCTGGTAAGGGCCGCCCGACGCCGTCCACAGGAGATTGGCGCCAATCGGGCCGCCGACCACCTGCACCGACGCGTCTTCATACCAAAGGTCAATGTTCGTCCGCGCGCATTCCACCGCGTTGGTGTCCAGGGCCTGCACGAGCACCCGGTTTATCCCGGGACTCAACGCGACGTTCCCCGCGGTCCATGTCCCCTGCCACGCCACATAACTCGCCGGCGCCCCGTTCACCAGAATCTGCCGGGTCGAAATCGCATTGGCTGTGCCGGACAACGCCGTCACGGGCGAGGTCGAGCGAGGATACCCATTGCTGATGGCCAGGGCGCTGTGGACGCTCAGCCGCAGCGGGATCTGCGCCAGCACATTGGTCCGGCGCCGCTCCGCCGCGTCCTTCATGCTCTGGATGTAGGCCGCCGGCACGAAATCCTTGAGTTGGCGCTCCAACTCCGCCCCGATTCTCTCCGGGAGAAACAGCGTGTCGGCATACTCCTTCAAAATCGTGAAATAACGCGGCGCAATCTCTGGATGCTTCAAAAACCGGCTCAGCACCGGCAGGTCCGCCGCCTTGAAAATCGAGCGCGTCCAGGCCGGCGTGGCCTCCCCCTGTCCCAGTACGGTGTCGTTGTCATGATTCAACAGCCGAAAGCGTGGGTCCAGCACCCCGCAGTAGGCCGCGTAGTCGTCTCCCACTCCCGTCGCCAGCGTGGTCTCCATGTTCAACATCAGCGAGTTGATCGCGATATGTCTCAGCCACTGGTCTATGTCCACTCTCCGGCTGATGTTCTGCAGGTAATTCGAGTCCGGAGTATTCGTGCTCAACACGTAGGTCAGATCAATCAGGTCCGACCAGTCATCCTCGGCCGTGTTGCTCTGTTTTTGATAGGCGCCGCTGGTGGCCACCGCCCCGGTGGGCGAATAAGCCCGCCGGTAGCTTTCAACGTTCGTGCCGAGGTACTCCAGCGTCGCCCCTTGATTGAGCCGCACATGGTCCAAGTACCAATACCCCTGGTAAATGTTGCCGCCCAGGTCCTGCGGGACGTGGCTCGCCGCCCAATCGCTGTCATAGGGCTCAAAACAGTAATACGACCCAAATTGGTAGGAGTCCACGCTCCCGGTCGGGGTCGCGTTGGCCAGATTGTTGCCATTGACCCGCACCTGCACCGGCGCGCCGTAGGCGTTGAGCAGGCCCGCCGCCCAGAATAGGGCGTTTCCACCCACCTGGGCGTGGACCGTTCGCGTGTTGAAGTTCAACTTGCGGACCCCGCTCAACGGGCGGTCGTCCGGAATGGAGAGGTGGAAGTTATGGGGGTGCGCGGCTCGAGTGCCGGCGCCGCGATTGCGGATGGCCACCGAGTACCGCACCTCGGTTCCCGTTCCGTCAATCCGAACAACCGCGCCGTTCATGGCGGCGTCGCTGTAGCGGCCGCCGCTGGTGTTGTCCATCAAGCCCAGCCACGTATTCCACTCGCTGGCGGTCACAATGAACCGGTAGAGCGGCTGGCTGCCGCCGTAACCGAAGTTGTCCACTTGATACAGGGCATTCGCGCCCTGCGTCCCCAGATCGTCGGTGGGCCCCGGCCACGTCCGCCGCAGCCCGGCGAGATCAACGGCCGCCACATAAAACTCGACCACGCTCTTGTCGCCTTGTGCAGGCAGAACCGCCCCATACAGGCCGTCACCCGCCAAACCGTCTCCGTGCTGCCCATCGTCCAGCATGGGGCTGACCTCAAATGCGGGGGCGCCATCCAGGCGATAGTGAACATTCACGGCCGGGTTGGCCGTTTCATCCACAATCCGCGCGGTCACCGTGACCGGATCGGTGGACTGCGGCACGGCAGGGTAGTGGGTCACCTCGAGGATCATCGGCGGAATGTTATTCGTCGCCATTGAGTTGGGCTGCCCCGGCGTCCCCCCGTCCGGCCCGCTCGGCGCCCAATTCTGGCCCTGGTCGTGCGCCAGCGCCGCATTTCGCAGCTCGATGGACTTCCCGCCACCGTCGGCGGGTGTCACCCACTGCCACCCGCGCCACCAGCCGGGTTGCCCCGGGAACGGTTCCCCAATCCGGCGCAAAGCCCAGTCGCCCTCGGCAGCGTAGGACACGCTGTCAACTTCGCGCCCCGCCGCGTCCACCAAACTCAGCTTCTCCCCACGGTTGCGGAGTCTGCCGGTCCAATCTCCCACCACATCGCTTATGCCGGGGTAATGCGTCTGGAAGGCCGCCCGGTTGGCCGCCACCACCAGGCAACCGCCGGCGTGAATCGCCACGTTGGTGAACGTGAAGGCCACTCCTTGGTCCAGCCGCCAGCCGCTCAAATCCACGGAATTGGTCCCGCGATTGAAAAGCTCCACCCACTCGAAGGCCGGCACCTCCGGCACCGCCGGAGGGGGATGATACATGATCTCGTTGATGACAACCTGGGCTTGGGCAGGGAACCCGACAAGAACCAGGATCAGCACGACCCCTGGCCCGCGGCGTAACAACGGACAATGCATAACAACCGCCCGATCGCCATACCGCACCTTGCCGGATGGGCCGAGGTTGGCCTCTCCTCCGGCGCCGCGCGGCGCGCAATCGAACAAACCAGCTTCTTATCAGCAGCATTTAATCGGCTCAAGAATAATCCTTAACAAACCGCCGGGGCGAGCCTCGACGCAAGCGCCCCTCCACACGCCTCTTCCCCACGGTTGCCTCCTCAATCCTCTGATTCCCTAAGAGGCGGGCGTCGTGGATCATTGACACCCCAACCGGCCCGGCGATAAGGTGCGGCGTCGCGAGGTGCTCGCGTTTCGATGAATAAAAGCCGGTTGCTGTTGATTGATGACGAAGCGGATGTGCGCTACTCGTTTCAGCGGATTTTTGATTCGCCCGAAATCGAGCTGATCACCGCCGCCAGCGGCGAGGAGGGCTTGCGGGTGATCGCCTCGGCCAAGCCCGAGGTGGTGATCATGGACGTCCGCATGGGGGGCATGAGCGGGCTGGAAACGTTGCGGCGGATTCGGCAGATGGATTCGAAGCTGCTGGTGATTCTGATGACCGCCTACGGCACCTCCCAAACGGCCATCGAGGCGATGAAACTCGGCGCCTACGATTACCTGCTCAAACCGTTCGACATTCCCAAGCTCAAGGAAATCGTTCAGAACGCCCTGAAAGCGGCGCGGGACATGCGGCAGGTGGTGTCGTATCAACCGTTGCTCGAGAAGGAGGACTATGAACTGGGCATCGTCGGGCGCAGCGAACCGATGCAACAGGTGTTCAAGCTGATCGGCCAGCTTGCGGCCTCCGATGCCACCGCGCTGATCACCGGCGAAAGCGGCACCGGCAAGGAACTCGTGGCCCGGGCGATCTATCACCATAGCGAGCGCAGCCGCCAGCCCTTTCTGGCCGTGAATTGCGCCGCCATCCCCGAGCAATTGCTGGAAAGCGAATTGTTCGGACACGAGCGCGGCGCCTTCACCGGAGCGACCCAGCAGCGCATCGGCAAGTTCGAGCAATGCAACGGCGGCACGCTGTTCCTGGACGAGATCGGCGACATGACCCCGGCCACCCAGACCAAGATTCTGCGCGTGTTGCAGTCCGGAACCTTCGAGCGGGTTGGCGGCAACCAGCCCCTCAAGGTCAATGTTCGAATCATCGCGGCCACCAACCGCCCGCTCGAACAGGCCGTGGCCGCCCGGCAATTCCGCGAGGACCTCTTTTACCGGTTGAACGTGGTCCGCGTCCAGCTCCCGCCGCTGCGCGAGCGCAAGTCGGACATCCGCCTCCTGGTCAACTATTTTCTGAAAACCTTCGCGCGCGAACAGGGGACCCGCCCCCGCGCCCTCGCGCCCGCCGCTCTGAAGCTGCTGGAAAAATATCATTGGCCGGGAAACGTGCGGGAACTGGAGAACGTTATTCGCCGGGCACTGGTGGTGGGCAAAAGCGACACGATTCTGCCGGCGGACCTGCCCCCGGAAATCACCGGCCGGGACAGCGCAACGGGGGGCGGTCTGGCCATGATGCCGCAAGGTGGGGGCGGTGGGGGCGAAATCGCTGGCGTGGTCCGCCAGCTTTTCCAGTGGGCGAAGCGCGATCCCGCGCTGAAAATCATTCCGGCGGTCGAACGCGAGCTCGTCATCCAGGCTCTCCGGGAGACGGAGGGCAACCAGGTCCACGCCGCCCGGCTTCTGGGCATCACGCGCGCGACTTTGCGCAAGCGCATCGAACGGTTCGGCATCCAAAAAGAACTCAACATCCGGTAACCGCGGTGTCTGATACCCTCTACGATCTGATCCCGCGTGATGAGCGGCTGTCCAATGATGTCCTGTTGGGGCAGTTTCTCGAGTACACCGAGCGCAAACGGCTGCGGCTTTACCCGGCCCAGGAGGCGGCCATCCTCGAGCTGTTCGAGCAAAAGAATGTCATCCTGAACACCCCGACCGGGTCGGGTAAATCGTTGGTGGCGGCGGCGCTGCATTTCAAGGCGGTGGCCCAGGGGCGCAGGTCGGTTTACACCTGCCCGATCAAGGCCCTGGTCAACGAAAAGTGGCTGGACCTGTGCCGCGAGTTTGGCCCGGACAATGTCGGCTTGAGCACGGGCGACGCCACGGTAAACCGCGATGCGCCCATTCTCTGCTGCACCGCCGAAATCCTGGCCAATATCGCGCTGCGCGAGGGCCCGGATGCGGATTTCCGCGAAGTGATCATGGATGAATTCCACTACTACGCCGACCGCGAGCGGGGTGTGGCCTGGCAGGTGCCGCTGCTCACCTTGCCCCAGGCGAGGTTCCTGCTCATGTCCGCGACCCTGGGCGACACCGCGTTTTTCGAGGAGGAGCTGACGCGGCGGAACGGGCGGCCGACGGCGACGATTCGGTCGCAGGACCGGCCGGTGCCGCTCGAATACGCCTATTCCGAGATTCCCCTGGCCCAGACGCTCGAGCGGCTGGCCGCCGAGGGCCGCAGCCCCGTTTACGTCGTGCATTTCACCCAATTGGAAGCCGCGCAAAGCGCGCAGGATTTCACCAGCATCAACGTTTGCACGCGGGAGGAGAAAAACGCCATCGCCCATGCCCTGGAAGGCTTCAAGTTCAGCAGCCCCTACGGACCGGAAATCCGGCGCTGGCTCAAACACGGCATCGGCCTGCATCATGCGGGTTTGCTGCCGAAGTACCGGGTGCTGGTCGAGCAGTTGACCCAGAAGGGGCTGCTCAAGATCATCTGCGGCACCGATACGCTGGGCGCGGGCATCAACATGCCCATCCGCACCGTCCTGTTCACCCGGCTTTGCAAGTTCGACGGCCAGAAGACGGCCATCCTCAGCGCGCGGGACTTTCACCAGATTGCGGGCCGGGCCGGCCGCAAGGGGTTTGATGACCGGGGCTGGGTCGTGGCGCAGGCGCCCGAGCATGTCATCGAAAACCTCAAGCTCGAGGAGAAAGCCGCTCGCGACGGCCGCAAGTCGGTGAAACGGAAGCCGCCGGAAAGGAACTTTGTCAACTGGGACAAGAACACCTTTCTGCGGTTGATCGCCGCGCAGCCGGAACGGCTGACCTCGCGCTTCCAGGTGACCCATGGCATGCTGTTGAATGTCCTGAGCCGCAAAGGCGATGGCTGCCGGGCCATGCAGCGCCTGATCCGGGATTGTCACGAAACCCCCAAAGCCAAGCGGGATCATCTCAAGCGCGCGTGGCAATTGTTTCGTTCCCTCCTGGACCGGCGCATCATCGAGTTCATTCCTCGAACCGAAGAGGGAAGCTATTTGCGGGTCAACGTCGAGCTGCAGGACGATTTTTCGATGGATCAGACGCTGTCGCTTTACCTGCTGGAAACCCTGCCACTGCTGGACCCCCAGGCGCCCGATTACCCGCTGGTCCTGCTGACGCTCGTCGAGTCCATCCTCGAGGACCCGGAGGTGATCCTGCGCAAGCAACTCGACAAGCTCAAGAGTCGGAAGATGGCCGAGATGAAAATGGCCGGCCTCGACTACGAAGAACGCATGGAGGAGCTCGAAAAACTGGAATACCCCAAGCCCAACCGCGATTTCGTCTATTCCACCTTCAACGCCTTTGCCGACAAACACCCCTGGGTCGGCCAGGAAAACATCCGCCCCAAATCCATCGCCCGCGAGATGTTCGAGACGTTCCGCTCCTTCTCGGATTACATCCGGGATTATGAACTGCAGCGGTCCGAGGGCCTGCTCCTGCGGCATCTTAACAGTGCCTATAAGGTCCTCGCGCAAACCGTCCCCGACGGCGCCAAGACCGAGGCCGTGCGGGAAATGGAACTCTACCTGGGCACGCTCATCCGGCAGGTGGATTCCAGCCTGCTCGAGGAATGGGAGAAGCTCAAGGATGCCGGTTATCAGCCGGCCGAGACCAAGGAGGTCCGGCCGCCGGGAGCCGAGGAAGCCGCCGCCGATGTCACCCGCGATACGAAGGGTTTCACCGCCGCCATTCGCAACCGCATCTTCAGTTTCCTGCGGGGGCTGGTGAACCAGGATTTCGAAGCCGCCCTGAGTTTTCTGCATTCGGTGGAAGATGCGGAGGGCCAGCCCTGGACGCCCGCGCGGCTCCAGGAGGCTTTCAAGGCGTATCAGTCGGACCACCAGTTCCTCTGCCTGGACCCGAATGCGCGCAACCTGCGGCACACCTACGTCACGGTTGCCGAGGACCGGCGGTCGTGGCGGGTTCAGCAGATGCTGGTGGACCCCGACGAATACAACGATTGGGTCGCCGAGTTCGAGGTGGACCTGGCCGCCTCGCGAACGGCAGGCGAGCCGGTGATCAAACTCGGACGGTTGGGACCCTTGGTCTAGCGGCGGCGCTTCACGTCCGCAGCGGCATGTCGTAGCTCCACGGCGCTCGAAGCGGACGCGCCGCCATCCGGGCCGCCTCGTCGTCGCCCACAATCACCTCTTTCACCGGGTCCCACCTGATTTTCCGTCCCAGGATCATCGCGATGTTGCCCAGGTGACAAATGGCCGCGGTGCGGTGCCCGGCCTCGACCGGCTCGACCGGGTCCTGGCGGGACTTCACGCAATCGAGGAAATTCCGCTGATGGTTCCTGCTGACGTAAAGGTGCTTTTCCTGCGGGCCAATAATGGACTCCTTGATGCCGGCCGGCTCGCACTCGATGCCGCGGCTGCCCACTCGCAGCCACCCCTCAGTGCCTTCAAACTTTGCCCCGAAGCTGAACGGATCGGTTTTGCACACCAACTCGACGCCGTTGGCGTACCGCGCCCGGAACGCCACTTTGGTGGGCGTGTTGAACAAGTCGCCCTTGGGCGGAAATTCCGCGCCGAGATCCTCGAACTCGACCGGCATGGTGTCGTCGGTCCCCATCGCCCATTGGGCCACGCCAATCGAGTGGGCGCCGAAGTTGGTGGTCTGGCCGCCGGAATAGTCGAGAATGAACCGGAATTTGTAGAGGCAGCGATCCGCGTGGTACGGCGCTTTGGGGGCGGGGCCGAGCCAGAAATCATAGTCAAACCCCTGGGGCACCGGCATTTCCTTCCAGCCGGGACCGGGCCCGTTGAAGTTGTTGGCCGCGACGTAGGTTTCAATCCGCTTGACCTGGCCGACGCGGCCGTTGCGCACCAACTCACAGGCGCGGCGGATGGTCGGGTTCGAACGCCACTGGCTGCCGGTTTGCAGCACGCGCTTGTGCTGGCGGACGGCTTTGACCATCTCGCGACCGTCGTGCAGCGTCAGCGAAAGCGGTTTCTGGCAATAGATGTCCTTGCCCGCCCGGGCGGCGAGAATGGTCATGACCGCGTGCCAATGGTCGGGCGTGATGATGGCCACCGCGTCAATGTCCCTGCGGGCGAGCACCTCGCGGAAGTCCACATAGGCATCGCAGCCTTTGTACTGGCCGCTCGCGGCTTTGCTGCCGTAGGCCTTGTTGACGAATTCGCGCTGCGGTTCCCGGCCGAGGTATTGCTGCGGCGTCTTGTAGCCGTAACTGGCCGTGTTCACGTCGCAAACCGCAACGATCTGGCAATCCTCGCACTTCAGCCACTCGGGAATGTCCACCGTGCTCTGGTTGCCGCACCCGATAATGCCCAGCGTGATGCGATTACTGGGAGCGTTCTGGCCAAAGACCGAAGACGGCACCAGGTGCGGCCCGGTCAGCGCGCCGGCCGTCAGGGCGGCGGACGTCCGGAGAAAGTGGCGGCGGCTTAATCGAAGGCTGGAATGAGTACTGTTCATATCAAATCGGTTCTTTAAGAGCGTAACGTTCCGGCCAACGGAAGCAATCCCACAGTGCCCGAAACATTAGCGAGCCGCACGAAAGATCACTTTAAGGTGAGATTTTGCT
>CAZVYG010000130.1:0-8875 GCA_964631605.1 uncultured Verrucomicrobiota bacterium | reverse complement strand
CCCCGCCGCACCTCGAAATCCACGTTGTCCACCGCCCGCGCCTTGGGCCGGCCCCAGAAATCCTTGAACACCTTGGTCAACCCGCGGACCGACACGACGACCTCGCTGTTGGACGGCGCGGTGCGGGTTTGGGGAGTTGCGGCCAGTTCGGCGAGACTCATATGCTTGGCTTAAGGCGTTTCCTGCGCTCCACAGCGGCAGACAAGCCGCCCGGGCTGGGGAGTTTCTTGGGTTGGTCTGTGCGAATTACCATCGGTGTTTCGGCCCCGAAGGCCCCGCTCAGGCGGCGGCCAACTGCGGCGTCGGCGTCGGAGCCGCGGGCTGCCGGGGCGCGGGCGCGGCCGGCTCCGGCTGGTAATGCTCGAGTTCCTCGCCCTTGCGAACCAGGCGGGCGCTGTTGAAGACCACAATCAGGGACCCGGCGGTGTGCATCACCGCGGCCAGAACCGGCGGCACATAGCTCATGGCCGAAAGGGTCATGCCGCCAATAATGAACGCGATGCCGAAGAGGAAATTTTGGTTGATCACCGTGCGGGTGCTGCGCGAGAGCTGCACCAGGAACGGCAGGCGGCGCAGGTCGTTGTTCATCAGGGCAATGGTGGCGCTGTGGATGGCCACTTCGCTGCCCGCCGCCCCCATGGCAATCCCAATATCCCCCGCCGCCAAAGCCGGCGCGTCGTTCACCCCGTCCCCAACCACCGCAACCTTGTAGCCCTTGGCCTTGACCGAACGCACAAAGTCCACTTTGGTCTGGGGCAGGCATTCGCCTTTGGCTTCTTCACACCCGATCTCCCGCGCCACCCGGCTGGCCACCGGCTGGCGGTCGCCGGAAATCATCGCCACCCGGCGCACGCCGCTATGCTTGAGTTCAACCAGCGATTCCCGGGCCTCGGGCCGCGTTTGGTCCTGCAGCCCCACCCACCCGATGCACCGGCCGTCGCGGGCAACAAAAATCAGGCTCCAGCCCTCGGTCTCGTTGAGGTCCACCGACTTCAGAAAATCCTCCTTCACGCCGTTGTCAACCAGCCATTGCGCGCGGCCCACCAGAATCAACGCCCCATTTACCCGCGCCTTGATGCCCCGCCCCGCCGTTTCCGAAAAATCAGTCGGTTCGACCAAAGGCACCCCCGCCTCGGCGGCGAGTTTGGCCAGCGCCTTGGCGGTGGGATGGTTGCTGTATTTCTCGGCCGAGGCGGCCACCCGCAGCAGCTCCGCGGGCGGGGTGTCGCCCAGCGGCGCCAGGCGGTTCACCGCAAGTTCACCCGTGGTCAGTGTGCCGGTCTTGTCGAAAACAAACGCGTTGATCTTGGCGGCGGATTCGATGTCGGCCACGTTCTTGATGAGGATGCCCAGGCGCGCGGCCGCCGAAAGGGCCGCTACCATCGCCGTCGGCGTCGCAAGGATGAACGCGCAGGGACAACTGAAGATGATCACTGAAATGACGTTGTCCAGCCGGCGGGTGAAAGCCCAAACCAGCGCGGCGATGACCAGAACCAGCGGCGTGTAAAAGCCCATGTACTGGTCCACGATCTTCATGATCGGCAGCTTCGTCTTCTCCGCGGCCAGAATCAGTTCGCGCACCCGGCCAAGCGTGGTGTCCTGCCCCGCCCGGGTCACTTTGATCTCGATCACCCCTGTCAGGTTCTGCGTTCCGGCGAACACTTCGTCCCCGGGCTTCTTGTCCACCGGCAGCGATTCCCCCGTGATGGTGGCTTGGTTGAAAGAGCCCTGGCCGCTCACAATGACCCCGTCGGCGGCCACGTTGTCGCCCGGCCGAACGCGGATGATGTCGCCAACGGCAAGCTGGCTGGCGGGAACTTCTTCCTCCCCTTCCTTGGTGATGCGTCGGGCTTTGGTGGGCGTGAGCTTGATCAACGATTCGATCGAAGCGCGCGCGCCTTCGGCTGTCCGGGTTTCAATGATCTCGCCCAACAACATGAAGAAGGCCACCACGCCGGCGGTCTTGTAGTCGCCGGAGGCGAAGGCCGCCAGAACGGCAATGGCCACAAGTTCATTGATGCCGAGCTGGCCGCGGCGGATGTCTTTGACGGCTGTGAGAATGATGGGATAGCCGAGGATGATGGCGCCAAGCATCGCGCTGGCACTGGCGATGGCATGGCCTTGTTTGAAGATGCCGTCCAGCAGAAACGCATTGATGACGAATAGGATGCCGACCAGGGTCTGCCAGAGTTTGACCGGCGCGTGTTCATGGTCGTGACCACAGGTCGAGCAGGATTCGCCCTCGTGATGATGGTGAGCGTGGTCATGACCAGCGTGAGGGTCAGGCTCGTTTCGACTGAGGAGCGAGGTGACTTGCATGCTTCAAAAGGTTAAATCGCCTGTTACTTCGGTTGTTCGACTTTGGGCTTCGGCGGTTCCCGGTTTAACAATAGCCGCAGTTCCCTCGATTTGCCAGTCGAGGTTTCCGCCAGAAAAATCGTGTCCTGAGCATTCGTAAGAACGCGGCCCAGGGTTTCCGTAAGACGCTGTTGCACAAATAACTCCGGATTTTGCCGGTACTTGGGCAGGAGTTCGAGAAATTGTTCCGCGCGGCTGGAAACTTCCGCCACCAGCCGGGCTCGGTCCGATTCGGCGGCGTTGATGCGGGACTGGGCGTCGGCACTGGCGCGGCTGAGGACCTGGTTTTCGTAGCTGCGGGCTTCGTCAAGGGTTTTGTTGCGGTTCACCTCGGCGCGGAGAACGCCGGCGAAGGCGTCCTTCAGATACCGCGGCGGCAGAGAGCGCACGGTGCATTGTTCGACGACGACACCCAGGGACTGGTCTTCGATGAGCTGATTGAGCCGCTTGCGAACCGCCTCGGTGAAGCCAATGACGTCGCGGGTCAGGATTTCGTCCACCGTGAAGCGGGCGGCGGTCCAAAGCAGGGCGTTGTCGAGCGCGTTCTGGACGGCGTTGGACGCGTTGACGAAGTCAAAAATGTACCCCGTGGGGTTGGCGATGCGATATTGAACGTTGGCGCGGGAGTGGATGATGTTGGCGTCTGCAGTCAGAAGGTAGCCCTCTGAAGCGGGATTAAGCGAGGCGGTGGGGAAGGGTTCGGTCCCGGCAAGCTCTTGTTCCGGAGTCACGTTGTACCACCCAATCGTCGAAGTGACGCTTTGGATCTCGGTGATGGGGATTTTTTGGTATTCTTCCAGGGGGTAGGGCAGGGCCCAGTGCAGCCCGGGGCCAAGGAGTTGCTTCTCCCCTTCGCCTACGGGTTTGCCAAGGCGCAGCTTGATGGCCCGTTCGCCTTCCCGAACGGTGAAGAGGCCGGAGCCGAGGAAGACGAACACCAGCACCACCATCACAAACTTGACGATGGCGAAACTGCTGCGGAGCGCCTCCGACAGCGCCTGCGACCCGGCGTCCAGCGCGGGCTCGACGGGCGGCTCGGGGGGCGAAGGCTCGGCAGGATGAGGATGAGGATGATTGTCTGCCATAAGGGTCACCTGGAAAGAAGGTTGGTGTGCGACCCGCGAAAGAGGTCGAACGGCGGAATCTGCTGGTCAAAGATCAGGATCGAGCGGTCCTTGAGCGCGCCTTCCAGCGCGTTGAGCCGGAAGATGAAGTTGGCCAGCTCGGGATGTTGCTGAAAAACTTCGAGGGACTTGGCGGCCTCGGCTTCCCCTTTGCCCCGGATTTGCGTCGCCTGACCGTCGGCGGCGGCCAGAATTTCCGCCGCCCTGCGGTCGGCTTCGCTTCGAATCTTTTGGGCTTCGGCTTCGCCTTCAAACTGGGATTTGCTGGTCAAGACCTGCCGTTCCGATGTCATGCGCTCAAACACCGACTGGGTCACAGTCTCGGGCAGGCCCAGGCGCTTGAGTCTCAGGAACCGAATTTCGATGCCATAGTCGTTGGCCAGCAGTTCAGACCGCATGGCCGCCAGAATCTCGTCCTCGATCTCGGTGAACCGGTTGCCGGCTTCAGCCGGGGAGAGAAAGTCCGAGAGCGGGTGTTTGCCGATCACCGCCGCTTTGGCGTTGGAAAGCAAACGTTCCAGAACCTTCTCGGCCTCGGCAAGCGGCGTCGTGGACCCGGCGAACTTGGGATAGAAAACGCGGGCCTCGGTGATTTTCCACCCCACATACACCGACGACAGCAGGTTGAAGTTGTCCGAGGTCAAGCCCTCGGAAAATTTGTCCTCGAAGTTTTGGACGCGTTGGTCGAAACGGTGCACGCTCTGGATGGGCCAGGGCCATTTCAGGTACGCGCCGGGGTCTTTGATCTGCCGCGTCGGTTTGCCAAAGGTGGTGATCACCACCACTTCGGATTGTCGAACCTGGAACACGAACAGAAGCAGGGCGACAATCAGGATGAGCAGAACGCCGATGGTGAGCGTGAGAGGATTGCGTTTCATGTTGCGTATAAAGGTGGGTAAAGGTCTAAAGGCCGGTTATTTCTTGGGCTCGGGCACCGCGATGTCGGTGAGCAAATCCGCCCGGATCTTGTCCTGCAGATCCAGCGTGATGACTTCGAGGTTGTTGGTCGAGAGCAGCAGGTATTTGCGCGCATGCGCCGAAGCCGCGACCAGGGCGCGCAGCCGCTCGCGTTCGGCAAAGACCGACGGGGCCGCTTTGAACGCGGGGATTTGGTTGGTGAAGCGCGCCGCCTGGGCGAAGGCCGCGATGGTGCGGGAGAGACTCTCGGCGTGCGCCAGGTTCGTAATACTGGTGGCTCGCGCCGCCGCCAGCGCGTTGGTGCGGATCTCGTCGGCGCGCGCGGCCAGAATCTTGGCCTGTTTGGTTTGCAGCGCGCCGATCACCTTCTCGTAATCCGGCGCCACCTTGACCGGCGGGTGGAGGTCCTGCAGGCCGACCGAAATGATGCGGGCGCCCAGCTTGCGTTCGTCCGAGGCGGCCTGAATGCGGCGCACCAGCTCCTTGGATGCCTCCCAACGCGAACGGGACATGACGTCGGACATGTCAACCGTGGCCAGATAGCGGGTGACCTCCCGGGTGGCAAGGTCCTGCAGCAGCGAGGGGGCGTCTTCGTTCTCGTAGGCCCACAGCACGAGGTTCGTCACCTGGTATTGCACCGGCGTCGAAACCGTGATCAGGCTGACCGGCGGCGTCCGCCGCTGCCCGGAGGCCGCGACCGGCGCCGGCGAACGGTCCCGGTTGGCGACCAGGAAGTTCTCTTCTTTGCTGTGCGAAACCGTCCAGAGAACGACCCGTTGATCCACCGCCTTGTCGTCAGGAACCGAGCCCACAATGAACGATTGAATCTGTTCGGTGCGGAACCGGTAAACCTTGTCTATCGGCCAGGGCCACGTGAAATGCAGGCCGGGGTTCAGCACCGTCCGGCCGGGCACAGGTTTGCCAAAACGTTCCAAGAGGCCCTGCTCGCCGGGTTCAATCACCACGAAAGCGGTCGAGAGCAGCAGCAGGCCAAGCTGGAGAGGCAGCAGCCAGAGGATCGCGCGCTCGAAAAACCGGTAAAACCAGGTCTCCGAAACCTTGAAGCCGAACTGATAGTCTATCGCCTGGGCCGCCGTGGTGATCAGGCCCTCGGGCTGCGCCAGCAGCCCCACCAGCCGGCTTTCATACAGCGGACGCTGCAGCTTGCCTTTGACGCGGGGACGATAAATCTCCAGCACCAGCGCGATCAGGGTCTCGGCGGCAATCAGCGCCAGGATGGCGCACAAGGCGTAGGCAAGGTAAAGATCCGTCCTGGGGAACCCGATCTGAACCCCGATAATCCCAACCCCGGCAGCAGCGCACAGCAGCGCGTTGAGCAGGACATACGCGGCGCTGGGACGCAGCAGGCGGTTATTCTCCAGCCGGGCGTACGTCGCCGAAAAACGGCCCAGGATAAAGAGAACCAGTCCCAGGAGCAGAAACAGGAAAATCGCCGTCATCGGTTCCTTGAGCGGAACCTGCGAGGTCGGTTTGGCCAGCCATTTCCAAAACCAAAAAGCCCCCGCCGCCTCAGCCAGGCACAGCAGTGTGGTGAAGCCGGGCACAAAAAACCGTTCGAATTGTTCCCGGGCGCGCTGCGCGGGGAAAGTGTCGGCCGACTGCGATTCAAACAGCGCTGAGGCGGAACGTGAGCGGGAGAGTTCCTCCAGCTCGAGCTTTTCCAAACGCTCGCGCTCCTCGAGCCGCATCTGAAACCACGAAACAACAGCAACCAGAAGGCCCAGGGCAAGGTAGAGGATGGCAACGTGACCGGCGAGGGAATGCGAGTAGGAAGCGAGCGCGAAAACCGCAAGGCCGGCGACCAGCATGGCCGCGAGGTTGACCAATCCGTTTTTTTGTAAGTTACGTTGCATACGCAATAGAGTCAGGCCTGGGCCCGCGCTGCCGAACCGGCCCGGCGCAGCCTGCAACGCCAGGTCCCGGCGGCGCCGGCCGATGCCGGGCGGACGGACGCGCGCACCAAAATGATCCCGGCCGCACCTGACGCGTCAGCGAGCCTGGAAGCATGGCAATTAGGGCCAGTGGTGTAAAGTACGGAAGCCGCGAGGCGCCCGGCGGCGGATATCCCCCCTCCGCCCAGATTCCCTAAACGATCACCTGCATCCGCAGTAACACGACTCATCAGAGTCGGTAAGTTACGCGCGCAGAACAAAAAGGCAACTGGGAACCGGCCCGCTCTTTTGGGCTTTTCGCGGAAGCCGGACTGCCTGCAGGCCAAACGGGAGCAGCAGCAGCAAGCTTACGACGACCGTCGAGGGCTCAGGAATGACAGGAGGTGGTTCAGGCCAGCTCCCGCCATCGTTCGCCCCCCAACCCGGCCACTAACAGGCCCGAAGGCCCCGATGCGTTGAAAACGCGAAACTCCATTGTATTGTCCCCCAAAACAAATCCCTGGAGCAGAAGCACCCCGGCTGTTGCTTGCTTCGGAGGCGCCGGGCGCCAAAATTGATGTCGCCTCCAGCCCCTGCTTTAAGCCATCATAAACCACGAACAGCGAACAACCATCAGCCTATGAATCGAACTTGCTCTGAATGCAATGCTTCCTTGCCGCCGCTACAGAAGGTTAGGAACCGCTTCCGGTTCAGGCCCACTCTGCTGGCGTGGCTGGCCGCCGGCGTGGCGACCCTCACCACTTCCTGCAAGAAGGCCGCGCCGCCGGAATCGCCGCCGCTTATCGTGCAGGTCCTGGAGTTGGCGGCCACCAACGTGACCCGGACCGTTGAGTTCATCGGCCAGCTCGACTCGCCGCAGAACGTCGAGGTGCGCGCGCGGGTGGAGGCTTTTATCGAGAGCATCACTTTCACCGAAGGCGCCGAAGTGAACCAAGACGACCTCCTGTTCACGCTCGACCGCAAGCCCTTCGAGCAGCGGCTCGCCGCCGCCAGGGGAATGTTGGAAGAGGCCAAGGCGGCGCTGAACAAGTTCGAGAAGGACGTTGCTCGACTTGAGCCCCTGGCCAGGCAGAAGGCCATTCCCAAACAGGACCTGGACAACGCCATCGCGTCCGTGGCCGTGGGCCAGGCCAAGGTGCTGTCGGCCGAGGCGCGGGTGGAATCCGCAAAATTGGACCTGAGTTATTGCACGGTGAAGGCGCCCGCTTCCGGTTTGATCGGAGCCAGGCAAGTCTCGGTGGGCAGCCTGGTCGGGAAGGGAGAGCCGACGCTGCTGGCCACCATCTCGCAGCTCCACCCCATTTGGTTCTATTGTGCCCTGAGCGAAGTGGACTACTTGACGGCCGAACGAACCGCGCGGGAAGTCGGGCGTAAAGTGGGCGATTTGCCCGCGACGTTGATCCTGGCCGATGGCCGGGAACATCCCCATCCGGGCAAGTGGGTCTTCGTGGACCGCGCGGTGGACGTGCAAACCGGCACCATCCGGGTCCGCGCCGAATTTCCGAACCCCGAACGCATCCTCCGTCCGGGCATGTTTGCCCGGCTCCGCATCAGCGCGCGGGGGGATGAGGGCAGTATCCTGGTGCCGGAACGAGCCCTGGTGGAATTACAGGGCAAGAGCTTTGTCTGGGTTGTGGACGCCGACAACCAGGTGGCCCAGCGCCCGGTCCGGGTGGCTCCCATCCGGATCCGCGAGCATGGCGTTGTTCTGGAGGGGCTGAAGGAGGGGGAGCGGGTGGTGGTCGAAGGGGTGCAAAAGTTGCGTAAAGGAGCCGTGGTGCGACCCATGACGGCCGCGCAGATCGCCGAGGCGCAGGCGGCCGAAAAGGCCAAAGCCAGCCCCGCCCACCACGGGGACACCAAGTCCGGCAAGGAATAGCACGTTATGGCCGACTTCTTCATTCGCCGCCCCATCGTTGCGATGGTCATCGCCATCCTGACGGTGATCGTCGGACTGATCTCCCTGAAACGGTTGCCCATCGCCGAGTATCCACCGGTCAGCCCGACGATGATTCAGGTGACGACGACCTACCGCGGCGCGGCCGCCGAGGCGGTCATGGAATCCGTGGCCACTCCCCTCGAGTCGAAGGTCAACGGCGTGGACAAGTTGCTCTACCTGCAGTCGTTCAGTGCCAACGACGGGAAAATGACCTTGAACGTGTATTTCGACGTGGGCACGGACGTGGACATCATGCAGGTCAACACCCAAAACCGCGTGGGCCAGGCACAGGCGCAGTTGCCCGATGCGGTCAAGCGGGAAGGCGTGGTGGTCAATCGCTCCAGTCCGGACATTCTGATGGTGGTCGGGCTCAACTCCCCCAGCAACACCTACGACGCCGTGTTTCTGGGCAATTACTGCGACATCAACCTGGTGGACGCCATCAAGCGGGTCAAGGGCGTCGGTGACGTGAAGAACTTCACCGCCCAGGACTACTCCATGCGCATCTGGCTGCAACCGGACAAGCTCGCCGTGCTGGGTATCACGCCCACGGACATTGCCAACGCCATCAAGGAGCAAAACGCCCAGTCCCCCGCCGGCCGCGTCGGCGCCGAGCCGGCGCC
>CAZVYG010000129.1:0-9089 GCA_964631605.1 uncultured Verrucomicrobiota bacterium | reverse complement strand
TGTTGTTGGGCGCCATCATGAGGAGGCGGGCCTCCATCTGGGCTTCAACCGAGAGCGGGACGTGCACGGCCATTTGGTCGCCGTCGAAGTCGGCGTTGTAGGCGGTGCAGACCAGCGGGTGAATGCGGATGGCCTCGCCTTCGATGAGTTGCGGTTCGAAAGCCTGAACGGAAAGGCGGTGGAGCGTCGGCGCGCGATTGAGCAGGACGGGGTGTCCGCGGGTGACTTCCTCGAGGATGTCCCACACCTCGGTGGTCTGCCGTTCGATCATCTTCTTGGCGGAGCGGACCGTATGGACGTAGCCCAATTCCTTGAGGCGCCGGATGATGAACGGCTCAAAAAGCACCAGGGCCATTTTCTTGGGCAAGCCGCACTGGTGCAGCTTCAGTTCGGGACCGATGACGATGACGGAGCGACCCGAGTAGTCCACGCGTTTGCCCAGGAGGTTCTGGCGGAAGCGGCCGCTCTTGCCTTTGAGCATGTCGCTGAGGGATTTGAGCGCGCGGTTGCCGGCGCCGGTGACGGCGCGGCCGTGGCGGCCATTATCGAACAGGGCGTCCACGGCTTCCTGGAGCATCCGTTTCTCGTTGCGGATTATCACCTCGGGGGTTTTAAGCTGGAGGAGGTTGCGCAACCGGTTGTTACGATTGATGACGCGCCGGTACAGGTCGTTTAGGTCGGAGGTGGCAAACCGGCCGCCTTCCAGCGGCACCAGGGGCCGGAGGTCGGGGGGAATGACCGGCAGGACGGTGAGGATCATCCATTCGGGGCGGCTTTTGGAGGACTGCAGGCCCTGGAGCAGCTTGATGCGCTTGGCGATTTTCTTGCGAATCTGCTTGCTCTTGGTTTCGGTCATGGCCTGCTGCAACAATTCGATTTGCTTGCCCAGGTCCACCTTCGCCAAGGCGTCGCGAACCGCCTCGGCGCCCATTTTGGCGACAAAGGCCTCGGCGCCGAAGGTTTCCCGCGCTTCGCGGTATTCGTGCTCGCTCAACAACTGGTTTTGCTTGAGGGGTGTCGAGCCCGGGTCAATGACCATGTAGTCCTCGTAATAGATCACCCGTTCGAGGTTCCGCGCAGTCATGTCCAGGACCAGGCCGATGCGGGAGGGCATGCACTTGAAGAACCAGATATGGCAGACGGGAACCGCCAGCTCGATGTGGCCCATGCGCTCGCGGCGGACGCGGGCGAGGGTGACCTCGACGCCGCAACGGTCGCAGACGACGCCGCGGTGTTTGATGCGCTTGTACTTGCCGCAGGAGCATTCCCAGTCCTTGACGGGGCCGAAAATGCGCTCGCAGAACAAGCCGCCCTTTTCGGGCTTGAAAGTGCGGTAATTGATGGTTTCGGGGTTTTTGACTTCGCCCTTGGACCAGGACCGGATGGCTTCGGGCGAGGCGACCGAGATCGCCACGTATTCCACCTGATTGACCTTGTCCAGCCCGAGGAGTTCCCGGGCGCTTTCTTTAGTGCTAATCATAGGTTCTTGCGTTCGCGCGTCACAGCCCGCGCGAAAAATAAACTCGTTTTCGACTCTTGTTCAGACCGCAGCCAGGATCGTGCTTGGCTCGGCCGGTTGATCCACCGGGTTGGAGTACCCCACCTTCACATCCAGCCCGAGGGATTGCATTTCCTTCACCAGCACGTTGAAGGATTCGGGAATGCCGGCCTCGAGACTGTTGTCGCCTTTGACAATGCTTTCGTAAATTCGCGTGCGCCCCTGCACATCGTCGGATTTGACGGTGAGCAATTCCTGGAGGGTGTAGGCGGCGCCGTAGGCTTCCATGGCCCAGACTTCCATTTCGCCGAAGCGCTGGCCGCCGTACTGCGCCTTGCCGCCCAGCGGTTGCTGGGTGACCAGGGAGTAGGGCCCGACGGCGCGGGCGTGAATTTTGTCCGCCACCAGGTGGCCGAGTTTCATCATGTAGATGTAGCCCACGACGATTTCCTGGTCGAAGGGCTCGCCGGTGCGCCCGTCGTAAAGGCGGGTCTTGCCGTGCTCGGGGAGGTTGGCCTGTTTGAGGTATTCGCGGATGTCTTTTTCCTTGATGCCGTCGAACACGGGCGTGGCGAACTTGAGTCCCAGGAGCTTGGCGGCCCAGCCCAGGTGGGTTTCCAGCACCTGGCCCACGTTCATGCGCGAAGGAACGCCCAGCGGGTTCAGCACGATGTCCACGGGGGTGCCGTCGGCGAGGAAGGGCATGTCTTCTTCGGCGACGATTTTGGCCACCACGCCCTTGTTGCCGTGCCGGCCGGCCATCTTGTCCCCGACCGACAGTTTACGTTTCGAGGCGATATAGACCTTGACCGACTTGATGACGCCGCTGTCCACCCCTTCGCCGGACTCGGCGCGCTCGATTTCCTCATCGTACTGCATTTGGAGGTCATCGAACTTCTTTTTGAAGCTGCCGATGATCTCGTTGATCTTGTTGCGGATGGGGGACGGATCTATTTCGATCCGGTCATACACTTGGGAGAGCTTGCGCAGGAGCGTCTTGGTGATCTTCCGGTTGGCCGGGATGATGATTTCGCCCGTCTCGCTGTTCACAACGTCCAGCGGGATTTTCTCGCCGAGCAGGATGTTGCTGAGCGCCTCGGTCAACTGCTCGCGCAGTTCCTCGGTCTTTTTCCGGTACTCCTCCTCCACTTCCCTGGCATGTCGCTTTTCTTCGGACATGGCCGCGCGTTCCTCGCGCTCCGCCTCTTTCTTGGCGGAAACCTTGACGTCCATGACAATGCCATAAGTGCCCGAGGGCACTTTGAGGGAGGTGTCTTTTACATCCGCGGCCTTTTCGCCGAAGATGGCGCGCAGCAAGCGCTCTTCGGGGGCCAGTTCGGTTTCGCTCTTGGGAGTGATTTTGCCGACGAGGATGTCGCCGGGCTTGACCTCGGCGCCGACGCGGATGACGCCGTCGGGGCCGAGGTTCTTGAGCGCTTCATCGCCCAGGTTGGGAATGTCGCGGGTGATTTCCTCGGGGCCGAGCTTGGTGTCGCGGGCGCCGACCTCGAATTCGTCAATGTGGATCGAGGTGAACACGTCCTCTTTGACGATGCGTTCGCTGATGAGGATGGCGTCCTCGAAGTTATAACCGTTCCAGGGCATGAAGGCCACGAGGACATTGTGGCCGAGCGCCAGTTCCCCGCCCTGAGTGCAGGGGCCGTCGGCGATGACCTGGCCTTTCTTGACGGTGTCGCCCTTGCGCACGACAATTTTTTGGTTGATGCAGGTGGCGGCGTTGGACCGCATGAATTTGCGCACCTGGTAAACGTAAACTCCCTTTTCGGGATCGTGCTTCAACTTCTTCTTGCCCTCGGGAACCTTGCCGTCGGGGGTGATAACGATCTGGTTGCCCGTGACTGAGGCGACTTTACCGCCCTCTTCGGCCACGATGACGGCGCGGGAGTCGCGGGCGACGCGTTCCTCGAGTCCGGTGGCCACCAGGGGCGCTTCGGTGACCAGCAGGGGCACAGCCTGACGCTGCATGTTGGAGCCCATGAGGGCGCGGTTGGCGTCGTCATGTTCCAGGAAGGGGATCAGGCTCGCGGCCACGGAGACCAACTGTTTGGGCGAGACGTCCATGTAATCCACCCGGGCGGGCTCGACATCAATGAAATCGCCCTTGCCGCGGCAGACGACGCGGTCGGTGGCGAAGTGGCCGTTGTCCTTGATGGGCGAGTTGGCCTGGGCAATGACGTAGGATTCCTCGCGGTCCGCCGTGAGGTATTCCAGGTGATTGGTCACCTTGCCGTTTTCGACTTTGCGGTAGGGGGTTTCGAGGAAGCCGAAATCGTTGATTCGGGCGAAGGTCGCCAGGGAGGCGATCAAGCCGATGTTGGGGCCTTCGGGCGTCTCGACGGGGCAGATGCGCCCGTAGTGTGAAGGGTGCACGTCCCGGACTTCGAATCCCGCGCGGTCGCGCGAGAGGCCGCCCGGGCCGAGAGCCGACAAGCGGCGCTTGTGAGTCAGCTCGGCCAGGGGGTTGATCTGGTCCATGAACTGCGACAGTTGGCTGCGGCCGAAGAAGTCGCGGATCACCGCCGAGAGGGCCTTCGGGTTGATGAGCTTTTGGGGGGACATGGACTCGGCCCCCTGATCAAAGAGCGTCATGCGTTCCTTGACCAAGCGTTCAGTGCGGGCCAGCCCGACGCGGCACTGGTTGGCGAGCAATTCTCCCACCGTGCGCACCCGCCGGCTGCCCAGGTGATCAATGTCGTCGAGGCTCCCCTCGCCTTTTTTGAGGCGGAGCAGGTATTTGGTGGCCGCGACCAGATCGTTCTTGGTTAAGATGCGTGAATCGCCGCCCTTGATGCCCAGTTTCTGGTTGATCTTGTAGCGTCCCACTCGTCCCAAATCGTACCGCTTGGGATCGAAGAAGAGGCGTTTGATCAGGGCCCGGGCGTTGGCCGAGGTGGGGGGATCGCCGGGGCGCAGGCGCCGGTAGATGTCTTTCAGCGCCTCCTCCTCGTTTTTGGCGGGATCCTTCTTCATGCACTTGATGATGATCCCCTCGTCCACGCTGGTATCCACGACTTTCATGCGGGTGACACCCAGCTCGGCGATTTGCTTTACGACCGCTTTGGAAAGCGGCTCGAAGGCGCGGGCCACGACCAAGCCCTTGTCCTCGTCCACCACGTCGTGGATCAAGACCTTGTTGGCGAGGTCATCGCGTTTTTCGGCCTCTTTGACGCTCAGTTCTTCGATCTCATAGAAGAGCTTGAGAATTTCTTCGTCGGTGCCGCGGTTTTTCTCCTGGTCTTTGCCCTTGGTTTCGCCGTCGAGGAAGGCCAGGGCGCGGAAGAACGTGGTGGTGAGAAACTTGCGGCGGCGCTTCTTGCGGTCCAGATAGACGTAGAGCAAGTCGCTGGTGTCGAACTGGGCTTCGTACCACGAGCCGCGGTCCGGGATGATGCGGAAGGAGTGGAGGGTTTTGCCGTTAGGATGAACCGTGGCCTCGAAGGCGAGCCCCGGAGAGCGGTGCAACTGGCTGACAATGACCCGTTCGGCGCCGTTGATGACGAAGGTCCCCTGGGGCGTCATCAAAGGCAGCTCGCCCATGAAGACTTTTTCTTCCTTGGTCCCTTTCTCTTCCTTGAGCAGGAAGGTGACATAAAGGGGGGCGCCGTAGGTGAGGCCCTCGCGCAGACACTCCAGCCAATCCACCTTGGGCTCGCCGATCTCGTAGGAGTGGAAGTCAAGCACACATTTCCCGTCGTAGCTTTCGATGGGGAACACTTCGGTGAATACGGCCTGAAGCCCGACGTTTTTGCGTTTGCCGGGGGCGACGTCCGCCTGCAGAAACTCCTTGTACGAGTTGGTTTGCAACTCGATCAGGTTCGGCGGGGCGATGATTTCTTTAATCTTTCCGAAGTTGATTCGTTCAGTTGCTCGCGATACCATGAGGACCTTTTACCTGTCCGGATTGTTGGTCCGGACGATTTGTTACTGCTAAATGACACAAGGCAAGCCCGCTGTGTTCAAGAGCAAGCTTGCCACAACTCAAACTCCACGAGGGAGTTGCGCTGGTTCGTTTGTTACTAATCTAAATTCCTGACTGCTGGCCACGGACAAACGGGGCGGCGGCGCACGGCCGCCGCCCCGAAGAGTCTAATACACTACTTTACTTCAACCTTGGCGCCCGCGTCTTCAAGTTTCTTTTTCGCGGCTTCGGCTTCGGCCTTGGGAGCTTCCTCGAGGACGGCCTTGGGGGCGCCCTCGACAAGGGCCTTGGCTTCGGCCAGGCCCAGGCCCGCCTTCACTTCGCGCACCGCCTTGATGACAGCGATCTTCTTGTCCGCCGGCACGGAGGCGAGGATGACGTCAAAGGTGGTCTTGGCTTCGGCCGCTGGAGCCGCCGCCGCACCCGCAGCGCCGCCCGCCGCGGCCGCTACGGCCACCGGGGCCGCCGCTGAGACACCCCACTTGGTTTCGAGTTCTTTGACCAGGTCAGCAATCTCGATGACGGTTGCATTGCTGAGTTCTTCTACGATTCTAGCTTTATCTAACGCCATGTTACCTTTCATTTCGTCTCGTCGTCGCCCGTGGCCACGGACGGTTTAAGTTCGCTGCCCGCGAACCGACGATTTACGTTGTTGTTTGTTGAATCCGCCCGCACTGGCTGGGTGCGGGCGAAAGGATTTGGATGCTCTGCTTCAAATGATTGGCTGGCTCAGGCCGCGGCCGGAGCGGCTTCACCGAGTTTGTCTTTTCGGGCCGAAAGGACACGGGCCAACTGGGCGGCGGGCGTGTTGAGCAGCCGCACGAGCTTGCCGGCCGGGGCGTTGAGCACGCCCAAGAGCGTGCCGCGCAGCACCTCGAGGGATGGCAAATCGGCCAGGGCGAGCAAGTCCGCGTTTTCGAGGCGCTGGTTGTTCAAATAGCCGAATTGCATCTTCAGCCGGTTGGTCTCCGCGCCGTAGGTTTTAACCACCTTGGCGGCGGCCGAGACGTCCTTCTGGCCGGTGACGACGGCCAACTGGCCGCTGAGGTTGCCGTTGAGGTCCCCCACCCCGGCTTCCCGTGCCGCGACGCGGAAGACGGAGTTTTTGACGATGTGAATCTCCGCGCCGGCCTGACGCAGCCGCTTTCGCAGTTCGGTCAGATGTGTGACTTTAAGGCCTTGATAATCCACCACAATGAAGAAGGGGGAGGCATTGAGGCGGGAGAGATATTCCTTGGTGAGGTTTTGTTTTTCGGGACGCATGTTGCTGGATAATGTTGCGCTTTGGTTTGGTTCCCGCGCCCGTTACAGCGCGAACTCTTTCAAATCAATCCGCACCGGGGGGCTCATCGTCGCCGAGAGCGTGCAGCTTTGCACGTAGGCGCCGCGGACGCTGGCGGGACGCGCCTTGAGCACCGCATCAATCACCGCGCGGGCGTTTTCTTCAATCTGGACGGGCGTAAAGGAGGCTTTGCCGATGGGGACGTGCACGTTGCCCGCTTTGTCAATTTTGAACTCGACGCGCCCGGCTTTGACTTCCTTGACAGCGCGGGCCGTGTCATCGGTGACGGTGCCGGTTTTGGGGTTGGGCATGAGGCCGCGGGGGCCGAGCACCTTGCCCAGCTTGCGGACTTCGCTCATGGCTTCGGGGGTCGCGACCGCCACGTCAAAATCGGTCCAGCCCTCCTGGCATTTCTTAATCATGTCCTCGAAGCCAACGTGCTCCGCACCGGCGGCTTTGGCGGCCTCGGCGGCTGGACCGCTTTTCGCGAAGACCAGCACCCGGACCACTTTGCCGCTGCCGTGGGGCAAGGGGACGGTGCCGCGGACCATTTGGTCGGACTGCTTCGGGTCCACGGCCAGGCGGAAGGCCAGGTCAATGGTCTCGTTGAACTTGGCTTTGGGGAACTTGGACAGCACTTCCACCGCGCTCTTGAGAGGATAAACCTTCTGGGCGCCGACCAGCTCGAGGGCTTTGCGATAACGTTTGCTTGGCATTTTCTTGGTTGCGGTCTTAGCGAGGCCGCCGAGGCGGCTCTCCCGCTGTTTTTTTGTTGTGTTGGTTTTGCTTTTCCTGCGTTTCAGCGCCGCCCGCTGGCCACCGGGGCAGCCGGGCGCTGCTGATTAAATCCTATTGAACGCTAATCCACCACTTCGATGCCCATGCTCCGGGCCGTTCCGGCGATGACCCGCACCGCCGCGTCGTCCGAGGTGGCATTGAGGTCGTTGCGCTTGAGTTTCACGATTTCGAGAACTTGTTTTCGGGTGACTTTCCCGACTTTTTCCTTGTTGGGTTCCTTTGAGCCGGCGGTGATGCCAGCCGCTTTCTTAAGGAGCACCGAGGCCGGGGGGGACTTGGTGATGAAGGTAAAGGACTTGTCCTGGAAAACGGTGATCACCACGGGGATGACCATGCCGGCCTGGTCCTTGGTGCGGGCATTGAACTCTTTGCAGAAGCCCATGATGTTGACGCCGTGCTGGCCGAGCGCGGGGCCGACTGGGGGCGCGGGGTTTGCCTGCCCGGCGGGAATCTGCAGTTTAATGATGCCTGTAATCTTCTTTGCCATAAAATATTGCTCCTGGCGGGAAAGGCCCGTTTAGCCTTTTTCAACCTGCCAATATTCCAACTCCACGGGCGTGTTGCGGCCGAAGATGTTCACGGTCACCTTCAACTTGCCGCGCTCCGGTTCGATCTCTTCAATCACGCCGCTAAAATTGAGGAACGGACCGTTGTTGATCTTGACGGTCTCGCCCACTTCGAAACTGACCTTGGGCCGCTCCTGTTCTTCGGAGGCGGAAATCTGGTTCTTGATGGATTCGACTTCCTCGGCGGGAGTCGGCGTGGGCGGTTCGCCGCCGACAAAGCCGATGACCCCCTGGGTTTCCTTGATGAAATACCACGGTTTTTCGATAATCCGGCCGTTTTCGTCCAGCAAAACCATGTTGACGAAGACGTAACCCGGCCAGAGTTTGCGGGTCGAGACGGTCTTTTTCTGATTGCGAACCTCGACGACGCGCTCCATGGGCACGAGGACCTCGTGGATGTATTCGCCCATTTCCTCGGCTTTGATGCGTTTTTCGATGCTTTCCTTGACCTTTTGTTCCTGGCCGGAGAGCGTATGGATGACAAACCACTGGCTTCGCATTGGGATGCTTTCTGGCTGATGCTTCACATGATCTGCCGGATGAGCAGTGTGAATATGAAATCCACCAGCACGGTGAAGGTGCCGAGCAGGACGATGGAAATGGAGATCACAACGGTCGAGCCCTTGAGTTCGTCCCAGGTGGGCCAGGTGCATTTGCGAAGCTCTTCGCGCGTGGCCTGGACGTAAGCGGTGAGCCGGGCCAGTTGACCGGCCCGCCAGAGCCAGACGAACACCCCACCCACGACGACGACCCAGACCAAAATCCAAATTGTGTCATTCATACTCGATACCGCAGCCTCACACGGGCTGCCCTTAAATTCAAAGCTGGCGGAGAGGGAGGGATTCGAACCCCCGTCCCGCGAAGCGGGAAGCGGTTTTCAAGACCGCCGCAATAGACCACTCTGCCACCTCTCCGGCAGTTGCCGCTTGGCAGGGCGGGAGGGACTCGAACCCCCAACCGACGGTTTTGGAGACCGCTACTCTACCAATTGAGCTACCGCCCTAC
>CAZVYG010000128.1:0-9132 GCA_964631605.1 uncultured Verrucomicrobiota bacterium | reverse complement strand
CAGACGACCGCGCCAATAGAACATCGCGGCAATCAGGCAGCCGGCCAACGTTGCCAGGCCGGTCCAGAAGTGCTGCCGCACCAGCGTGGCCTCATAATTCCCCCCGCGGGACAAAAGCCAGCCGGAAGCTGCCGCAAGTCCGGCCACCGGCACCGTCATGGCGAGAATGAATCCCGCGCTGGCCTTCGCATCTTTCCACCGTGCGAACCGGGACAGGATTTCGAGCGCGGCCAACAACAGGATAAAGCCAATCGGCAAATGCACGATTACCGGATGGAATCGGGCGAAAAACTGCAGGGGATCAAACTCGGTCATGGTGGACAGACCTGAAGGCCTCAGGGACCCTGCCACCACTGGTCCAACACCCGCGTCAGCTTCTGAACGCGCCTGGCCTCTTTGGCGGCGAGGTTATGAAGTTCCCAGGGATCTTTCTTGAGGTCGAACAACTCCGCCTGCGCCGATGCCGCCGCCGAGTTGGCCGGCAGAATCAACTTCCATCGGTCGGAGATGACAAAGCGGTGTTCCAGTCCCCGAGTCGGCGAGTCCACGTCAAGCACATTATGCGGGTAATGTTCGCCGAAAATCTGTTGGCGGCGCTGCACGGCGCGGGGGTCGGTCAGGTTGATGCCCGGGAGACCTTGGGGCGCCGGGATTTTCAGCAGGGCGGCAAGCGTCGGCCAGAGATCCACGTTGCTGGCAAGGTGGTCGCGGTCGCGGCGCGGTTTGAGCTGTCCCCGCCACGAGATCATTATGGGGGTGCGCACACCGCCCTCATAGGGGGTCAGCTTGGACCGCGGGGCGGGCCGGTTCGGATTTTTCGGATCCTGTATCCAGCCATTATCGGTGGTGTAGAAGATGATGGTATTGGTCCGAAGGTTTTCGCGCTCGAGGAAATCCAGCAGCTCCCCGCAGGTCTGGTCGAACCATGCAACGCAGGCGCGGTAGGCCGCCACGGGCGGCGGCACACCGGGCTTTTGGAAGCGCTCGAGCAAGGCCGCCGGCGGATTGTGCGGCGCGTGGGGCAACATCGGCGCATACCAAACCACGAACGGTTTGCCACGAGCATCACGAATGAAATTGTAAATGGGATCCAGCCCCTCGCGGCCGATCGCCAGGCCGGCGTCGCCGTGCCGTCCCCCTTTGCCGACGCCCTGGGTCATCGCATGAGTAAACCCGGCGGTTTTGATGGGGTCTCCTTCCCACCATTTGCCGGTTTGAAGCGCCACATAGCCGCGGCTGGTCAGATCCCGGATGAAGTTGGGATGCGAAGCGAACCGGGCGGTCAGCTTTTCGTAGTACGGCTGGAAGCGGGGATTGGTCCGCTGGGTTTGGGGATTGACCGTCTTGTCGGGCAACTCGGGGTCGTTGCCCGTCACGCCATGTTGATGCGGGTAGAGGCCCGTCACGATGCTGGCCAGCGCCGGCCGGCAGAGCGGCACGGGAGAATAACCACGCTCGAAAGTAAGGGATTCCCGCGCCAGGCGATCCAGCGCCGGCGTGGAAATCTCCGCGTGCCCCATGAAACCATAGTCGGACCAGCCATGGTCGTCGGAAATGATCAGCAGGACATTGGGAGGCGGGTCTGCGGCCCGGCTGCTACTACTCCACAGAAACAACGCAACCAGGGTTGCGACCAAGCTGGAAATGAAGGGGTCGTGAGTTTTCATTCAGACACATTCCGCAGGCGGCGTGCGCGCAAGCTCATTTGCGGTTTACTTTCTCTCAACAGAGTCTCACTCGTCAACCCTCTTCCAGCCAAAACTCGCGGAGCGGCACCGGAACAGCGGGTGCCGGGCCCGCCTTGCGCCAGGCAACCGAAGCAAGCGAAGAGTCGCCGCCTCGAGCAGGGGGAGGCTGGGCGCGCGTGCCGATTTCACCCCATTCCGCGCTTGCTGGCCAGGCCGCTGAAATCTACGTTCACACCGTGATTTCTGTGCAAGACAAGGCGTCGCAAATGCGTGCCGCAGCCAGTCCGGCGCCCGTTGCGGCAGCCGCGGAGGAAACAATGTGAACCCGGCCCGGCCAGATTCGCCACCCGACCGCCAGCGGCGCGTTCTGTTGCTCGGCCTGGGCAATGATGTCCTTTCGGATGATTCGATCGGGTTGCGCGTGGCGGCCGCCCTGCGCGAGCGGCTGCGGCAAAAAGATCACGTCACGGTGGTCGAAACCACCGAGATGGGGTTGTCCCTGCTCGATTTCATGGTCGGCTTTGACCGATTGGTGTTGGTGGATGCGGTCCAAACGGCTCGGGCCCTGCCCGGCTATGTTCACGAAATCGCGGGCGAAGACCTCTCGTCCCTTCCGGGCTTTTCACCCCATTTTTTGGGCGTCGGTGAGGTGCTGGCGCTGGGCCGGCAACTGGGACTAAGCATGCCGCGCGAGGTCAAAGTCTTCGCCATCGAAGTGGCCGATCCCTTCACGGTCGGCACGGAACTCACGCCCGCGCTGAAAGAGGCGTTGCCGGAGATCATCAACCGCGTGGAGGCGGCGTTGTGAACGAAGACTCGGGAACCGCAGTCGCCCCAACCCGTTTGCGCGTTGTGGTTCGCGGCGCGGTTCAGGGCGTGGGATTTCGCCCCTTTGTTTACCGGCTGGCCCTCGAATTGAAACTGCGCGGGTGGGTCCAGAACTCGGCGCAAGGGGTGTTCCTCGAGGCGGAGGGCGAGCGCGGAGAGCTCGAACAGTTGCTTCTGCGGCTGAGCGCGGAGAAGCCTCCGCGCAGTTCGATTCAGAGTCTGGAGGCGTCCTGGCTGGACCCGGTCGGCTATCGTCAGTTCGAAATCCGCGAGAGTCGCACGGACGGCCCCAAGACAGCGCTGGTATTGCCCGACATCGCCACCTGCGCCGAGTGTGTTAAAGAAATCTTTGATCCGGCCAACCGCCGCTACCGTTACCCGTTCACCAACTGCACGCATTGCGGGCCGCGTTTTACGATCATTGAGTCGCTGCCCTACGACCGCGCCAACACCGCGATGAAGGCGTTCCAAATGTGCCCACGGTGCCAGGCGGAATATGACGACCCTGCCAACCGCCGCTTCCACGCGCAGCCCAACGCCTGTCCGGACTGCGGACCCCGACTGGAATTGTGGGACCCCGCCGGCCGGGTGTTGCCCCTGGACAATCCTCTGGCTGCGGCCGCGGATGCGATTCGTGCCGGGCAGATCGTTGCCCTCAAAGGCCTCGGCGGGTTCCAACTTCTGGTCGCTGCCGGACAGGAGCCCGCCGTCCGGCGGTTGCGCGAACGCAAGCTGCGGGAGGAGAAACCGTTCGCACTGATGTTTCCTTCGCTGGAGTCAATCAAGCAGGTTTGCGAGGTTGCGCCGCTCGAAGAACGCCTGCTGCGGTCCCCGGAATGTCCAATTGTGCTGCTCAATCGCCTGGCCAAAGCCTCACCGGAGCCCTTTCCCAGCGTCGCTCCGTCGGTGGCTCCGGCCAACCCCGGCCTGGGAGTGATGCTGCCCTACACACCGCTGCATCATCTGCTGCTGCACCTGCTGGGTTTTCCGGTCGTCGCCACCAGCGGCAACCTGAGCGACGAACCCATTTGCATCTCTGAAACCGACGCCGTCGCGCGCCTGGGGCGCATCGCCGACCTGTTGCTGGTGCATAATCGCCCGATCGTGAGGCACGCCGACGACTCGATTGTCCGCCTGGTTGCGGGACGCGAGCTGGTTCTACGCCGGGCGCGAGGTTATGCGCCCCTGCCCGTGCCGCTGGCTCGCTCGGAAGCCGCCCCGGCGGTGCTGGCCGTGGGAGGCCATTTGAAAAACACCATTGCACTCGCCAGCGCCTCCCACGCGTACCTCAGCCAGCATATCGGCGACCTGGAAACCGACGAGTCCTTCCGCGCCTTCGAGCGCGCGATTGGCGATTTCCAGCAACTGTTCGACGTCCAGCCGGGTATCATCGCCGCCGACCTGCATCCCGACTACCTCTCCAGGAAACACGCTCGCGACCTTGTCGCCGCGCAGCCCGGCGCGAAACTCGCGACTGTACAACACCACCTCGCCCACGTCTGGTCCTGCATGGCTGAGAATGAACTGGTTCCCCCCGTGCTGGGTGTGTCCTGGGATGGCACCGGTTACGGACTGGACGGGACGGTCTGGGGTGGCGAGTTTTTCCTGGTGTCCGAGGGCCGGTGGGACCGCGTGGCGCACTTGCGCCAGTTCCGATTGCCGGGTGGCGACAAGGCGATTAAGGAACCCCGCCGCAGCGCCCTTGGGTTGCTGCACGCTGCCTTCGGCGAAAAGGGCCTGCTTGAGAACCAAAGCGCCCCCGTCGTCCAAGCCTTTACCCGGTCGGAACTGGCGGCCTTGGTCCGGATGCTGGAGCAGGGGCTGAACTCGCCTCTGACGTCCAGCGTTGGACGCCTCTTTGATGCGGTTGCGGCCTTGGTCGGTTTGCGGCAAATCACACGGTTTGAGGGCCAGGCGGCCATGGAGCTCGAGTTTGCCGCCCAGACCGCAGCCGGGCGGGGCCATTACGAGTTTGCGCTCACTTGGTCGGAAACTCCGCCGCTCTGGGTGATTGATTGGGAACCCGCCCTGAACTGTTTGCTTGAGGACCTGAGGCGCAAGGAAACCGCAGCCACGATTGCCGCCCGCTTTCACCAGGGCCTCGCCGAGGCCATCGTTGCCGTTGCTAGAAAAGTGGGGCAACCCCGCGTGGTTTTATCCGGCGGCTGCTTTCAAAACCGCTTGCTGACCGAACGGACCGTCGCTCGCTTGGAGGCGGAAGGCTTTAGACCCTACTGGCACCAGCGTGTCCCTCCAAACGATGGCGGCTTGTCCCTCGGACAAATCGTTGCTGCGCTTCACCTGCCCCCCTCACATCGGACAGACTTCAAGCTGTCATGAGCCGCCAAATCCAATGCCCATCACTGTTGCGTAAGAGTCCGGAGCGCTGGCTCAGCCCCGCGTTCGCCCTGGCGACGCTGCTCGGTCTCGCTCCGGCTGCGGCGGTTGAGTTTTGGCCCGGGGAGGAGTGGGCTACAGCGACGCCGGCGGAGGCGGGGCTGGATTCCGTCGGGCTGGAGGCGGCACGTGACTATGCGCGGTCAGCCGGGGGCTCGGGCTATATTACCCGCGGTGGCCGGTTGGTGATGGCTTGGGGAGATGCCGGCCAGCGTTATGATCTGAAGTCCACGACCAAATCCATTGGCTCCCTCGCCTTGGGATTGGCGCTCCAGGATGGAAAAGTTCGTCTCGAGGACCCGGCACAAGCCTTGCATTCGGAATTCGGCGTTCCTCCTGAGGCGAACACCAACACTGGCTGGCTGGCCGAAGTGACGCTGCTGCATCTGGCCACGCAGACCGCAGGGTTTGAGAAGGCTGGCGGTTTCACACGCCAGCTCTTTCGCCCTGGCACGATGTGGGACTACAGTGACAGCGGCCCGAACTGGCTGGCGGAGTGCCTGACGATTCGTTACGGGCGGGACCTCGAGGAATTGATGTTCGAGCGCGTGTTCGGACCGTTGGGCATTGGACGCGACGACCTGGTCTGGCGCCGGAATCAGTACCGACCCGCGATGATTGCGGGCGTAGCGCGCCGTGAATTCGGGGCCGGGATCAGTGCCAATGTGGATGCCATGGCGCGCATCGGCCTGCTGATGCTCCGGGAAGGACGTTGGGCCGAGAAGCAACTGATTCCGCGTGAGTTTGTGGAAATGGCCCGCCAGCCGGTGCCCGCGTTCGCCGGCCTTCCGGTCCATCCCAATTCCCTCCGGCCGGAGGACCTCAAGCAAGGTGCCCCACGCCATTACGGCTTGCTTTGGTGGAACAACGCCGATGGCTCGCTCGAAGCGGTCCCACGCGATGCTTATTGGGCGTGGGGACTGTATGACAGCGTAATCCTTGTGATTCCCTCCTTGGATCTGGTGGTCGCGCGCGCGGGCAAATCATGGCCCCGCAAACCGGGTGCCGGCCATTACGCTCCCTTAAGGCCGTTCTTCGAGCCAATTGTGGCCGCGGCGGGCCATTCGAGGAAAAAACCGGACGGAACCCGCATCAAGGGAGTGCATTGGGCGCCGATCGAAACCATTCGCCGCGCCGCCAAGGGCAGCGATAATTGGCCGGTGACATGGTCTGATGATGATTGGTTATATACGGCGTTCGGTGATGGCTACGGTTTTGAGCCTTTCACGGACGAAAAACTGAGTCTGGGCCTGGCCCGGGTTAGGGGTGCCGCGACGGATTTCCGGGGGGAGAATCTCCACTCGGCCTCGCTGGAAAGGCGGGGTGAGGGCCGGTTGGGGCGGAAAGCCAGCGGCTTGCTGTGTCTGAAAGGCGTGTTGTATTTGTGGGCACGGAATGCCGGAAACTCGCAGCTTGCGTGGTCGAGGGATCATGGTCGCACTTGGGTGTGGGCGGAATGGAAGTTCACAAACAGTTTTGGCTGCCCGACCTTCGTCAACTTTGGGCGGGATTATGAGGGCAATCGGGACGGCTACGTCTATGTCTGTTCGCCCGACGCCGAGGAGGCTTACAGTGCGGCGGATCGGTTTGTCCTGGCAAGGGTGCCGACAGACCGGGTTTCGGACGGCAGCGCCTACGAGTTTTACGCGGGGCAGGATGGCGCAGCTCGCCCACGATGGGCGGCGGACGTGAGGGGGCGAGAGGGGATTTTGACGCGTCGGGGAGGGTGTTACCGGCCGAGCATCACCTTTAACGCTGCGTTGGGGCGTTTCTTGCTGGTGCATTCTCTTCCCAACAAGGGGTCACGAGACGCCGCAGGAACGATGGATCTTCGGTTTCAGGGGGGCCTGGCGATCTATGAAGCAGCGCAGCCTTGGGGCCCCTGGCGGGTCGTTTACGAGACGGATCATTGGGATATGGGCCCGGGCGATGCCGCATCCTTTCCCGCCAAATGGATCAGCTCCGATGGAAAGACCCTTCACTTGGTGTTCTCGGGAAATGATTGTTTTTCCGTGCGCGGAGCAACCCTTGAGGTGGAGTAACGCGACCGGCTTAACTCTGGCAAAACGCAGGGGATGTGGCGCCCGGGTCGTGAAGGGCGAAGTGTATTCACCGCGCGGCGGGCGTTGCGGGCTGCAGCAGCAGCTTCAAAGTGGCCTTCTCGCCCGCGCCGACGGGCACGGTGAAACCAACGACGCTGACGCCGGGGTTGCGCTCGTCATAGTCGTGCGGAGGGGGATCGGCCGGCCACGACTGCAGGGTGGCGCCGGCGGGAGACAGCACCTCGATTCGCAGGCGTTTGCCTGATTGTTCGAGCCAGCCGCGAGTGGGGCTTTCCATCTTCAAGGTCGCCGGCGTGACCATGCCCCATCGAACCGTTGCAGCTTTCCCCCCGCCGGTCAGCTTGTCTTCAATCGTCACACGTTTTTCCGGGTCCAGCGAGAACCGGCGGATGGCGGAGCTCAATTGATTGGCGTAAGTGGCGCTTAGGTCCACCACGGCAAATGCGTTTTTCGGGTCGGGAGAAAACTCGGAGACGGGGGCTTTGCTGGTGACGACCTGCTCGGCGTCATTGACCAGCAAGGTGCTATGGGCGCGATTGTGGTAGCGGAAAATGCGCCACCGTTCCGAACCCTGGTGGCCGTTCCACAGGCCAATCCCGCGCTGTTCAAGCGCGTTGTAGTCCTGGGACCCCAGGTCCAGCGACCAGCGCGCGCCCTCCGCATCCAGCACGAACGAGCCGATGTCCATGTGCGCGTGGCTGGCCGACGGCGTGCCGGCTTTGATGGCGACGTACACTGCGTTGGGGTCAGTCCACGAAGTGCGCAATACTGCAATCGGATTCTGCCCACGGCCCAGCCAGTTGAGCGTGTCAGGCGGCTGGGGCTTGAGGTTGGCCTTGGACCACAGGAGCACGAGCGGGAAATAACGGTCGCCTTGACTTCTGCCGCGGCTCTTTCTGATGGCCTCGAGTTCCTGGCCGAGCAGTTCCGCCTCGAACCACAACAAGTCCGGCCGCGCCGTGCGGGCGGCAAACCACGTCATCGCCGGGGAAAACCCCGTGCCGGTGCCGCAGTCGCTGAAATTGAACGTGCGGCGGGTGGGCCCCATGATGTGCAACATGAATTCGCCCGCCTTGAGAAAGCCGGGACTGCGGCACAGGCCGAAGTCTGTGCCCAGCGTGGATTCAAGCAGGTGAATGAGCATGACGTTGAAGGTGGTGCCGTAATTCCAATACCCCGGCCCTTCCGGATAGGTGCCGTCCGGATCGTAAACTTTCATCGCACTGGGCAACCCCGCCAGGGCGCGCTGCACCACCTCCGCCGCCCGCTCTGGATTGTCCTCCAGCAACGCCAGCGCGCCCGCAACCATGCCGGCGTGACAGACCTGATTCCAGTTATTGCCGCCGCGCTCCCAACCGTGCCGGGCGCCGGGTTTCAGATAGGGACCGAGCCCTTTGCTTTCGATGGCTTCACGAGCGGCTTGCCGCGCCTCCGGTGAGAGACGGTCAAACAACCAGTCGTACCCCACGGCCATGGCAAGGGTCATCTCCGCCGTGTCGAGAAAATGGGAGGGGTTCCAATCCGGCATGGCCGCCATGGCCTTCATCTCGGCCATGGCTCGCTCCGCGTATCGCTCCTCGCGGCTCAGGCGGAAGGCAAACCCCAGGTGCATCATCCGGCCCAAAGCTTCGCGCGAACGCCCCAGCAGGCGGCGCCCCTCTTTCCGATGCACCACGGGCGGCTCGGTGAGCATATGATCCGCCGTCAGCCGCACCGCCTCCCATATCGCCTGCAGTTGCGGCTCGCCGCGCAGTTTTTCACGCACCGCCGCCTCGTCCCGGGCGGTCCAGAGCAGCCGCGGGTGGGCGGGTGCCTTGGCGATCCGTTCCAGCAACTCCTGCTGCGGAGGGGCCTCCGCGGCGGGGCTGAGGAAAGCCAAGCCCGCGAGCAGGCAGACCAGAACGGCTCGAGGCCGGATTTTCGCCGGGGTTCGGCGCCAAAGCGCGAGCGGAATCAAGAGGCGGTTTGCGGTGGACAGTTGCGACGGGAGGCCGTCCGGAGGCACTTTAGAACAAAGCATGCTCATAAAACGGCCCGCAGTCTGCACGACCGCCTTCGCCAAGACGAATTAATTTTGCGGCGCGCGATCCAGGCTGGAACGACTTCCTGCAGCTTGCGCTGAGGGAAGTTGCGTTTATTCCCGGATCACCGCGCCG
>CAZVYG010000127.1:0-9367 GCA_964631605.1 uncultured Verrucomicrobiota bacterium | reverse complement strand
AAGCAAAATCTCACCTTAAAGTGATCTTTCGTGCGGCTCGCTAATGTTTCGGGTTCAGCCCAGCACCAGCCGGCAAACAATGACCGAGGCGACCACGCCGACGAAATCCGCGGTCAACCCCGCCAACAAGGCGTAGCGCGTGCGCTTGATGCCCACCGACCCGAAGTAAACCGCCAGCACGTAGAACGTGGTTTCCGTGCTGCCGAAAATGGTGCCCGCCGTGCGCGCGATCAGGCTGTCGGGCCCGAAGGTTTTCACCAGTTCGGTGAACAACCCGAGCGTGCCGCTGCCGCTTAACGGACGCATTAAAACGACCGGCAGCAGATCAGACGGAAACCCCACCGCTTGCATCATCGGCGCCAGCACCCGGCTCAGCAGGTCAATCCCCCCGGCCGCGCGGAACATCCCGATCGCAACCAGGATGGCGACCAGATAGGGAATGATCCGCAGGGCGACGTCGAATCCCTCCCTGGCCCCATCCACAAACTCTTCATACACCTTGACTCCCCGCAGGGCGGCATAAAGCGGGAAGGCCGAAAGCAACAGGGGAATCGAAATCTTCGAAATGGCGCTGATCACGCGGACGAAAGTGTTTTGCTGCGCCGTTTCCAGGGAGAGTGGCAACCCAAACCAGGCGGGAAAAGCCAGTCGCAGGAATATCCAGAGGAAAAACAAGCCGAACGCGGCCAAAATCAACCGGCCCCACCAGCGCAAGGGTGCCAAGCCGGCTGCCTCCTTCACGGGCGATTGATCTGGCCCGGTTGCCGGCCTGGCAGCCTCCGGTGCCGTCGTGGTGGCGGCAGCGGGTGCCAGCGGCGGCAGGCGAAAAGCCGGCAGGCGCTCGAGGAATTTCGCCATTAACACGGCGGAAGTCGCGGCGCAGGCCGTGGCCAGGATGGTCGTGCCAACAATGGCGGTAGGATCGGACGAACGATTGGCGGCCAGGATGGCAATCGCGGTGACCGGGATAAGTTGAATCGAGCTGGTGTTGATCGCCAGGAACGTGCACATCGCGTTGGTCGCTGTTCCCGGCCGCGGGTTGAGGGTCTCCAGGTCCTTCATCGCGCGCAGGCCCAGCGGCGTGGCGGCATTCCCCAAACCGAGCATGTTGGCGGCCATGTTCATCAGCATCGAACCCATCGCCGGATGCTCGGGAGGCACGTCCGGGAACAGGCGGCGCATCAGCGGCCGCAAACCGCGCGCCAGCAGGCTCACCAGCCCCGCTCGCTCCGCCAGGCGCATGACCCCCAGCCACAAGGCCATGATGCCGATCAGCGGAAACGCCGTGTCCAGCACGGCATACTTGGCCATCTCCAGGCTCCGGTCCGCCACCGCCTTCAAACTGCCAGTCCAGCCCCCGATCAGCACCGCCAGCAGAATGAGCGCGAGCCAAATGTAGTTGAGCATGGGCCAAACCCTATACCGCTCGCGCAGCGGTTGCGCGAGGAAAAACTCGGCCCTTTCCGCCGGCTTGGTCCCGGCGAGGGCTACGGCCGGCCGCCCGGGTTATCCGAGCAGCACCGAGTGAATCACCGGGCGCTCTTCCTGCGGATGGACCCTTTGCCGGCTGCAGGGCGCCTGGCTTTTCGGTCCGCCGGGCGCCGGGGCGCCGCCGTGGCCGTGGCGGGCGGCGGAGGCGGGGAGGCACTCGTTGCCGGTTGCCGCGGCGCGGTTTTTTCGTGAATGACCTGCCGCATCCGCTCGAGTTTGCGGTCAATTTCCGCCTTGGCGCGGTCCAGGCCCTGTTGCCCGAGATTGATGGCTTCCGTGAGCAGTTGGCACGCGCTTTGAATCTTCTGCGTGTAGCTGCCGGGCTTGAGCTCAATGCCTTTGTCGGCCAGGAACCCGCTCAGGTTCTGATAAACCTCATCCTTCTTCACACGTTTCATAATGGCTCCGTCTTTTCCCGAGCATCGCTGCCATTGGGATGGGATGCAATTACAGAACCGGGCTGGGTTTGTAAACGGCCGGCTCAGGCCAGGCCGACGTTCTTGAGCACCTGCAGGGTCGAGCGCGCCTTATTGAGGGTGTAAAAATGAAAGCCGGGCACCCCCTCTCGCAGCAATTGGTCGCATTGGCGGGAGGCATACTCGATGCCAAACTCGGCCGCCGCGGCGTCGTCCTGTTCGAGCTGCTCGAGTCGCGCCGCCAGCGGTTGGGGCAGACGCGCCCCGCAGAGCTGCGTGAACCGCTTGATCTGCGAGGCGCTCAAAATGGCTATCATCCCCGGCACCACCGGCACCCTGACCCCGGCTTTGACCAGAAAATCCCGCAACGCCAGAAAATCGGTGTTGTCGAAAAAAAGCTGGGTGATGACAAAATCCGCCCCGGCATCAATCTTGTTCTTCAGGTGGTTCCAGTCGGCCAGTTTGCCTTCGGCGCAAGCAATGTGACCCTCGGGAAACCCCGCGACGCCGATGGAGAATTCACCGGCCCGCTGGCGCGTGAAGGCCACCAGCTCAGCCGCGTAACGAAACCCCCCGGCAGTCGGTTGGAACCGGCCGCCGTCGGGAGGGTCCCCCCGCAAGGCCAGAATGTTTCGGCATCCCAAACGCTGAATCCGGTCCAGCAGCGCTCCAACCTGCTCCCGCGTATGGTTGACGCAGGTCAGGTGAGCCAGCGTCGTCAGAGCATGTTCCCGCTGAATTCGCTCGACAATCATCAGCGTTTTGTCCCGCGTGCTGCCCCCCGCCCCGTAGGTTACCGAACAGTAGTCCGGGCGCGCCTCAATCAGAGCCGGAATCGTCTTCTGCAGCAAATTGCGCTCGCCCTCGTCGGTTTTCGGGGGAAAGAACTCGAATGAAATCACGGGGCGCCCAGCGGCGCCCTTGCTGGCGTAAATATCACGGATTAACTGCATGAGCCGCCAATATGCTCCAGCTTTTGAAAAAACCAAGCTCAACGCAAAACTGCGAATGGCGCAGTTTTTGCTTTCCGAAAAAACTCGACGTTCTGCAGCCGCTGTTTTCCGGCTCGAAGCGATCCGTAATTTTACGGAGTGCGGCGGAAGCAAGAAACGGGCTTTAAGTACTTGACAAAGATGGACTTTTTCTCTTTAATGGCGGCGGCTAGGAAGGAAAAGGACTTCCGCAAGGCAACTGGGGTGGCTGGATGGCGTCTTCTGAGGCGCACCTCTCCGCCGAGGAACGTGGCTGACGGAATTTTTTTTGGTATTCGTGTAACAGAAGGCTGGAGAAGTAATGAAGGAATTGGTTCTGATAGGACGGTGTGGGGGGTTCTTGGCCTTTCACAGTCCTCGCACTTTCTTCGAGGCCTGTCATAACGACAGTCTTCTCCGGTCTTTACCCGCCCGTGGCTCTCATGGAACGGCCCAACCGTTGGATTTAAATCTTTCATAAGGAGACAACTATGCGCTGCAACGAAAACAACCCTCACCCATTCAATTCAAACACCGGTCAATTCCGGAGCAAAAATGGCATTCGGTTGCCGGTGGTGCTAGCCATGGCGATGCTGACCCTGGCTCAGCCGGTTTTGTCCCAAAGCCTTTATTGGGACCTCAACGGTTCCGCCAATGGTTCAGGGGGTCCGGCGCCCTCCGGATTGTGGGACGCCGCAACCGCCAACTGGAACATTCATTCCGCCGGTAATGGCGCACCGTCCTTTTGGAACAGCGGCAACACCGCCGTTTTTTCGGCCGGCACAGACGCCACCGGTCAGTACACCATCACGCTTAGCGGGGCTCAAGCTGCCACAGGCCTCACCTTCGAGGACGGCACAGCAACCCTCACGGGTGACGGCCTGACGCTGACCAGCCCCGGCCTGGTGACGGTCAATGCCGCGGCCAAAGGAATCATCGGGGTGGTTGTCTCCGGCGCATCCGGATTAACCAAGGCTTCGTCGGGTGAGTTGGTATTGTCCGGGGCGAACCTTTTTACCGGCAACCTGACCAACCGGGCGGGCGTTCTCACGCTTGATAATGACGGCGCGGCGGGCGCCGGTCTCATCGTGGTAGATGGCACCGCCAGTGCAACCCTGCGCAGCACGCAGCCCGCGACGACCCTCGCCAACGACATCTTGCTTCGCGGCACCGGCCCGGCGGTCGAGCTCAATGCCTTGGCCGGCAGCACGCTGACTCTCAGTGGCGTGATCAGCGGCTCGCGCAATTGGACGGCCAACGGGCCTGGCAAACTCGTGCTGACAGGCGCGGCGGAGAATACCTTCCCCGGCGCCGTCACGGTCGCGCAAGGGACGCTGGTGACCGCCAAGAGCGGCGCCCTGGGCAGCACCCTCAATGGCACGGTGGTAAACAGTGGAGCCACCCTCGCGTTTGACGGAGGTTACGAATATTACGCCGCCGAGCAGGTCACCCTGAACGGGCCGGGCTTCGCCGGCGGCGCGGCGTTGAACAATATCAGCGGCGACAACATTTTTGACGGAACCGTGACCCTGGCCGCCAATAGCAGCATCGGCGCGGACGCGGGCAGTCTGACTCTCGTGGGAGCCATTAGTGGCAGTTACAACCTGACCAAGTTGGGCTCAGGGGTGGTTGACCTCACTGCCCTGAACAACTCCTACAATCAAACCCTGGTCAGTGAGGGTACCTTGGGCGTGTGGGCCCCCTCCAGCGCCGGCACTGGATTGGTCACTGTTAATGCCGGTGCGCGCCTCGAAGGCAATGGCAACGTCCCCGGCGGTGTGGCTCTCTCGGGCACGATCGCCCCCGGAGCCAGTCCCGACACCCTGAACACCGGATCGCAAACCTGGAACTCTGGCGCCGGCTACGACTGGGATATTAACGATGCCGCCGGCGCGGCGGGCTCGCCAACCGGCTGGGACCTGCTCAACATCAGCGGAACTCTAACGATCAACGCCACCCCGGCGACCCCGGCGACGGTTCGCATCTTCTCGCTCGATCCGAACTTCAACCTGCCGGATGAGGCGGTCAATTTCGACAACACTCAGGATTACGCCTGGGTCATTGCCACCACGACCGGCGGCATCACCGGCTTCGACCCGGCCGCCGTCCTCATTGACGATTCCGGTTTCGAGAATGCCAAGGGTAACGGCACGTTTGTTCTCGAATTGGCCAACAGCAGCAAGGACCTCGTCCTGAAGTTCATCCATCCTCCCTTCATCGTGGTTCAGCCCGCCGCTGCCACCAAGGAGTGCGGCACCGAGGGAGTCACCTTCACGGTCGCTGCGGGCGGCACCGGAACTCTCAGCTATCAATGGCAAAAGAATGGCAGCGACATCAGTGGTGCGACCACTTCCAGCTACAGCATCACGCCCGTAACACTGGCGGACGCGGGCACTTACAGTGTCGCCATCACCAACATCTACGGCTCGGTGACCAGCGCCGGCGCCCAACTCACCGTGGTGGATACCATCCCCCCGACCATCACCTGCCCGGCCAATCTCACCGTCAACGCGGATGCCGGCCTTTGCCATGCCACCGGCGTGACACTCGGCACTCCGGCAACCAGTGACGCTTGCGGCGTGGCCAGTGTGGCCAATGACGCCCCCGCGCAGTTCCCGGTCGGCGTCACCACCGTCACCTGGACGGTCACCGACACCAGCAACAACTCGACCACGTGCACTCAAACGGTCACCGTGGTGGATAATCAGGCGCCCGCGATCGCCTGCCAGGACCTTTCGGTCACCCTCGACGCCGAGGGCAACTACACGCTGAGCGCCGCGGACATCGCCGGCCTCCTTACCGCCGCTTCCGACAATTGCGGCCTGGCCGGCACCAACGTCAGCCAGACGGTGTTCAATTTCTGCCACGTCGGCAGCAATCCCGTGACGATTACCGTGACGGATGTGAATGGCAATGCCTCCACCTGCAACGCCACGATCAATGTCTCGGCACCAGCCGCCGCCCCCGCTGTGGTTTATGTGGATGACGATTACAGCAGTGCCTGCGCGGCTGTCACCTTCCCCAACAGCGGAGGAAGCGGGACCTATTACATCGGTTACAACGCCTTCCCAACCATCCAGGAAGGCGTCAGTGCCGTTGCTGACGGCGGCGTCGTCAACGTCGCGGCGGGTTTCTACGAGGAGAATGTTGGAGTGGACAAGGCCGTAACGATTCTCGGCCCGAACGCCGGCAAGCCCGGCACCGATCCCACCCGCGGACCCGAAGCCATTGTCACCACCGCCCTCAACGACCCGGAAAGCATGCCGATCTTTTCGGTGGAAGCGGATCATATCGTGATTGACGGTTTCCTGCTGGACGGCCACAACCCCAACCTCTCGCCGCAGGAGGGGGATTACGACGCCAACGGCGTCATTGTCCACGCTCCCGCTGCCGTCCAAAACGGCGCTTATCCCGATCTGACAGACGAGTTGAGCCACCTCACCGTCCAGAACAACATCATTCGCAACTTTTCCTACGATGGCATCTACCTCGAACTGCCGCTGGGCGCGGATAACGGGTGGAACTACATCGGGAACAACCTGTTCGACACCATGTGGGAGGGGCTGCAGACTTACGCGGTCCATTCCGTCATCACCAATAACACGTTTGCGAGCTGCAACCGCGGCTTGAGCCTGCACGGGGTCGAGACGACGGCCCCGGCCGGGTTCTCACCGCTGGTTGCCGGCAACGTCATGACCATCGCCGAATGGTGGCCGGACAATCAATTGCCCGACCGCGTCAACGCCGACGGTATCTGGATCAATTACCGCCGCGAGAATGCCGCCGAACTGAATGTCGTGGGCAACGTCATCAACACTCCCGTCGCCGCCCCGGAGGGCAAGAGAATCCGCGGCGTGTTCGTGCTGACCATTGAGGGGGACGCCAAAGTGAACTTGATGGATAACACCGTGAACGGCCAGGGCTATTGCCTCAGCGGAGTTTATGTCTCGGGCTGCTGGAGCAACGGAGCCGTGAGGGTGCTGGGCGGCACGCTGGACCAGATCAAGACCTCCGGCATCCTGGCGCAAACTTTGGATCCTGATTGGGGAACCGGCGACGCCTTCGTGACCGTCAGCAATGTCACCATCAACATGGCAGCCGGCGGCATCGGCGTTCTCGCCGCCCAGGATTCCACCACCCCGAGCCTCAAGGCTGAAGTGACCCTGACCGGAACCACGGTTATCAGCGGCGGCGCAACCGGCGTTTCGGCTCTCGGCAGCCTGGCCAAAGTCACTTTTGTGGCCGCTTCCCCGGCCGCCAGCCTGAGTGGCATGGACAACTACATTGTCCTGGACAGCAACGGTGCGACGTATGCCAACACGGCCGTGGACGCCACGTCGGTCCTGTTCGAGGGCAAACTGGGCGCCGACATGACGCTGGCCGAGTTGTTCGCGACCGAGGACAAGATTCAACATCAACTCGACAACGCCGACCTGGGCCTGGTGCGCGTGAAAGCGGCGAACCTTTACGTCACGCTCAACAGCGGCAGCATCCAGCGCGGCATTGACGCGGCGGCTGTCGGCGACACCGTCAATGTGGCTGCGGGCAACTTCACCGAGAACCTCGTGCTGAACAAACGAGTGGCGCTCGACGGCATGGGCAGCGGCAACAATGCGGCTGCGGACACCATTGTGACTTCCGCCGCGGCCAATCTTGACGTGCTGAGCATCACCGGTTCGGGAGCCTCCGCCTCCGACCGGCTGGTGGTCAAAGACCTCCGGCTCACCGGCGCCACCGGTTCGGGCAACGCGGCCTGCGGCATCGAACTGGCCGCCGCCGGCTCCTGGTACACCTTCGAAAACGTGGCCTCGGTTGGCAACGGCGGCCACGGGCTGGCCCAGAACTTTATCGGCTCCAACACAGACGTCCTCGTTACCGGCTGCTCGCTGTCGGACAACGGCGAGGCCGGGTTCCACATCCCACCAGGCGCGGGCATTGACGGGCTGGCAATCGTCAACAGCTCCCTCAATAACAACACGGCAGGCTTCGAGGCTTATCGGGCGGATGGCTCGCCCGAGCTCCTGCGCAACGTCAGCATCGCTGACTGCGCGTTCAACAGCAACAGCAGCAAGGGTCTCTACGCCGAAAAACTCAGCGACGCGGTGCTCGAACGGCTGACCGTGTCGGCCAGCGGCGGGTCGGGCTCGTTCGCGGCCGGCATTGACGTCAACCTGAAGTATGGGACTTACCAGAATATCCAGATTTTGGATTCCGAAATTCTCAATTGCGGGACCGGCGACACAGTGAATGGCGCCGGGGTTACGATCAAAGCCCGCGACGACGGCGCTTACGCGGGCAACCCGGCTACTCTCACCACCGTTACCCTCTCGGGTCTGATCGTGGCGGGCAGCCCCGACGGCATTCGGTTTGGGGAGCCGGGCGGGAATAACGCCGGCCCCACTCCGGTCGCCGTCCATAACTGCAACCTCACAGGAAATCTCAATTTCGCGATTCGCAATGAGTCGCAGGCGCTCACGGACGCCTCACTGAACTGGTGGGGCGCGGTTTCCGGACCCTCCAACCCGCTTGCCAACCCTTACGGCACAGGGGCGGCTGTCAGCGCCAATGTGGCCTTTGCTCCGTGGCTCGGCGACGGGACCGACACGAGCACCAACATAGGCTTCCAACCCAATCTGACCCCGGCTTACTATCCGCCGGTTCAGTTGGCTTTCACTGCGGCCCCTGGGACAACCGACCTGGGCAGCCTGCTTGCGCCGCAACCCGTGGTCGCCGTCCGGGATGCCAACGGCAACACGACCCCCTGGGCTAATCCGTTGGTTTCCCTCGCCATCGGCAACAACCCCGGCAGCGGGGTGCTCACCGGCACCAGCTCGCAAACCGCCGTCAGCGGCGTGGCCTCGTTTACCGACCTCGCCATCACCGTCGGCGGTGGCGCCGGCTACACGCTCGTGGCTTCCGCGCCCAACCTCGCTTCCGCCACCAGCGCCGCGTTCGACATCAATAATCCGGCGCCGACCATCAGCAGCCTCAGTCCGTTCTGGATCCGGGCGGGCGAACCTGCATTCTCGCTGACCGTCAACGGCGGTAATTTCGTGCCGAATTCCTTGGTCTATTGGAATGGCGCTCCGCGTACGACCCATTTCGTCTCCGCCTCGCAGCTCACCGCCGACATCTCCGCGGCAGACATCGCCAGCCCGGGCGCCGCTCAGGTCAAAGTCGTCTCCGAAACGCCGGGTGGCGGTCAGACCGCCGAGCTGACCTTCCGAATTGAAGCGGCTGTGCCGGCGGTCGTTTATGTGGACGACGACTACTTCGGGTTGCCGACCGATTCACTGGTCTCCTGGCCTTATGCGGGTGCGGGCACCAACATCATCGGTTACAACGCCTTCGACACCATCCAGGGCGGTGTGAACGCCGTCGCCCTTGGCGGCACGGTGTATGTGGCGGCGGGCAACTACGTGGAGAACGTCGTAGTGTCCAAGGCGCTCCACCTGATCGGCCCCAACGCGGGCGTGGCCGGCGCGGGCG
>CAZVYG010000126.1:0-9735 GCA_964631605.1 uncultured Verrucomicrobiota bacterium | reverse complement strand
CCATCGAGAGTGACGAAGTGGAAAGCGCCGCCACTGGCGAGCCATGCCTGGCTGGCCGCCTCCAAATCCCGGACGATTCGCGTCTCGCCCAGCAACCGCTCCACCAGGGGCTGGACGGAGCCGTCACTCTGCACGACGGCCAGAGCGGGCAGGGGCACGCCGTTCAGTTCGGGCGCCTCGGCCGGTGCCGGCGCGTGCGGCTCGCCGCCCGGAGGGGTTTCACTGGCCGCGCCGTTGCCGTTCCCGTTTCGGACGAAAGCCAGGGGAGCGATGCTCGCCCGCCCTTTCCGGTTGAGACTCAAGTCCGCCAGGATTTCGCGCGCCGATTCGGGCTGCTCGGTCAAGACCAATTGCAGATGATGGCCGAGCGCGGTTTCAATGGCCGTGACAAACGGGTCCGGCACGCGGATCCGATCGGCCAGCGAGCCGAGGACGTGTTGGGACTGCTTCAAGGCGGCCAGTGAACCTTCGCTGAAACCTTCGTGCCCCGCCTCGAGCTGTTCGAGCACATTCAAGCGCGACCGTTTCTCGGCCTGCTCGCGCAAGAGCGCATCGAGTTGTGCGCCGGCCCGCGCCAGCTCTTCCTGCAGCTCGCGCAACCGCGCCTGCCGCTGTTCAACGCTCCCCCGCTGGGTCTGGGCATTGAGCTGCTCGGCCTCGACGCTCGCCGCAAACTCCTGCAACCGCGCCTCCAGCCGCGTCCGTTCCTCTTCAAGTTGAATCTTCTCGGCGGAAAGTTTCTCCAGGCGAACCACATTGCCCTGTTTCTGCAAGTCCAGCGCGGTGATTTCGTTCCGCACCCGCGACAAATCCTGCGCCGCCGCAAAAGCCTGCGCCTGGGCCTGCCGCAAAGCCTCCTGCGCCTGCCGCAACTCGTCCTCGACCTGCCGCAAACCCTGCTGCTTCTCCTCGAGCGCCTGCCGATGCCGCGCCAGGGAAGTCCGGGCGCTCTCCAGGCTGGCGGTCACCGCGGCCAGTTCCTGCCGCGCGATCTCGCGCCGTTCCTCGGCCTGGTTGATGTCCGCCAGCGCCTGAGTGTTTTGCGAGGCCAGCTCCTTGAGGCGCTCCTCGTTGAATTGAATCCGGCTTTGGTGGCGATCCATCTCCCCTTTGAGCTCCATGCCCTGCTGCTGGCGCAGGTTGATGGCCTGCTCCAACTCCGACAATCGGTCGCGCAGTTGGGCAATCTCGTCTTCGCACTGCAGCACGCTGGCGGAGCGGCTTTCAATTTCCGAACGGAGTTGTTCGGCGTGAGCCTGCCGCTCCTGGATTTCCGCCTGCAAGACGTCGAACTGATGCCGGGCCAATTGGGTGTCCAAATGCTGCAACTCCGCGGCGATCTGTTTGTACCGCCGAGCCTTGCCGGCCTGCCGCTGCAGCGAACCAATTTGCCGTTTCACCTCCCGCACCAGGTCCGCCACCCGCAACAAGTTCTGCTCCGTGTACTCGAGCTTTCTGAGCGCCTCTTTCTTCTGCGACTTGTATTTGGTAATGCCCGCGGCTTCCTCGAAGATCATCCGCCGGTCTTCAGGTTTGCTGGAGAGAATCTGGGTGATGTTGCCTTGGGCCATGATGCTGTAGCTGGTGCGCCCCACGCCCGTGCCCATGAACAACTGCTGGATGTCTTTCAACCGGCAGGGAGTCTTATTAATGTAATACTCACTGCCGCCGTCGCGGAACACACGCCGGGTAATGGTGACTTCGTTGTAGGCAATCTCGACACCCGCGGCGGAGAGGTGCTCGCCATCCATACCACCGATAGTGAGGGACACTTCGGCCATCCCCAATGGCTTGCGGCCATCGGTGCCGTTGAAGATGACATCAGCCATCTCGCCCCCACGGAGAGCCTTGGCCGATTGCTCGCCCAGTACCCAACGGATTGCGTCGGATACGTTCGACTTACCACACCCATTGGGGCCGACGATCGCCGTCACCCCCGGCTGAAAATTCAGGGTTGTCTTGTCCGCGAAGGATTTGAATCCCAGGACAGTTAAACTCTTGAGATACATGACTTGCTAAAAACAATCAGAGCCGCCCGTACGTGTAAAGCGCGAAACCACAATATACAGGACAGACCATTTCCTGCGGCACAACTAATGGGTGAGGAACCGGGATATGACTGTGCCGCTAAACTGCTTTATCTATTGCTAATCGCTTTCGATCTGGAACATATTTACGCGTGCTCGAGCCGGTTTTCAAGTGCTTTTTCTCGCCAGCCAGCGAATTCTGGCACTTATCCTAACGTCTCAAGAAACATCTTATGAGCACTCGGCCACCCCAGAACCGGCTCGCTTCCCGCCATTTCAAGCCTAGAGGAGCCACACAAGGAATTGTTATTCTGTTACTTACAATTTCACCCTGCCTGGCCGCCAGGGCCGGCTCTTATGAGCCGAGTGTTATCCGCCCGCCGGCCCCATCCCGTGAATACCGCGCGGCATGGGTGGCTACGGTTGGCAACATAGACTGGCCATCTTCCAATCGGCTAAGCGTGGCGGCTCAAAAAGCCGAACTGAGCGCGATTATGGATCGCGCGGCCAAGCTCAAGCTCAATGCGATCATTTTTCAAGTGCGGCCGGGCTGTGACGCCCTTTACGCCTCGACGATAGAACCTTGGTCGGAATATCTGACTGGCGAAATGGGAAAGGCGCCCGAGCCATTTTACGATCCGCTGGCCTTGGCCATCGAAGAAGCGCATAAACGAGGATTGGAGCTGCACGCCTGGTTCAATCCCTACCGCGCGCGGCACGCATCGGCCAAATCCCCGATATCTCCCAACCACGTGTCGAAGACCCGCCCCAGCCTGGTGCGCGAATATGGCCGTTACCTTTGGCTCGATCCCGGGGAGAAGGAAGTGCAGGAGTACTCTCTGAGAGTCGTGATGGACGTGGTCAGGCGTTACGAAGTGGATGGCATCCATTTTGATGATTACTTTTATCCTTACAAGGAACGCGGGCGCGACGGCAAGGAACTGGACTTTCCGGATGAAGCCAGTTGGCAGCGTTACGGGAGGAATAGCGGCCTGAGCCGCGACGAGTGGCGCCGCCAGAATGTCAACGTGTTCATCGAGCGCGTTTATTCCTCAATCAAGTCCGCCAAGCCCTGGGTCAAGTTCGGGGTGAGTCCATTTGGCATCTGGCGTCCGGGGCATCCGCCGCAGATCAAAGGGTTTGACGCGTATGCGAATCTCTACGCCGACGCGCGCAAGTGGCTTGAAAAGGGCTGGGTGGATTACTTCGCGCCGCAGCTCTACTGGGCCATCGAGCCGGCGGAGCAAAGTTATCCGGTCTTGCTGGAATGGTGGGCGCAACAGAATTCGAAACGCCGCCACCTGGTGCCCGGCATGAATTCGACCCAGGCGCGCCGGCGCTGGGAGCCGGAGGAGATTCTGAATCAGATCCGGATCACCCGCAAACAGCCGGGCGCCAGCGGCCACATCCATTGGAACATGTCGAGTCTCATGGGCAGCAGCCGGCTGGCGGAAGCGTTGTCCAGGGACCTCTACGCGCAACCCGCGTTGATTCCCCCCGCCCCCTGGCTCGATCGCACTCCGCCCGGGAAGCCAAAGCTGACCGTCAATGCCGCCGCGTCGCGCATCTCCTGGGAAAGCTCGGGCAGCAAGCCGGTGGCCCTCTGGCTCCTCCAAACGCGCGAGGGGTCCCGCTGGCAGGCCCGGGTGATTCCCGGCGCGAGCCGGTCAGCGAATCTCGATCCCAAGGCCCCGTCGGTGGTGGCGCTTTCCGCGGTGGACCGCTACGGCAATTTCGGCTCTCCCGCGGTGCTCGAACGGCGGGAAAGGTAGCGGTAGAGGTGAACCTCCCACGGGCCGAAGGCGTCGGTGAATTGGCCGTGGGCGGCGGGGAGAGTTCGATTCTCGTCGAGGACTTCGACCTGGTCGTCGGCCAGGTTTTTGACGTTGAACGTCGCCCGGCAGTTGCCTTCGCGCATGACGACGGCAAAGAGGTAGCCGTACTTGGGGTCCTGTTTGGCCATCAGGGCCATGGGCACTTCCGGATTATCGGAGCGGACAGTCGCCACGTCCCCGAGCGTGGGACTTTTCAGCACTGGAGCCAGGCGGGTGATTTGGCGGTTGAGTGCCGTGACGGCGGCCAGCATTTCCGCGTCGTCCAGCAAAGCGGCCTCGCGGAAGGTGGGTTTGAATTGGTGGACGAAATAGATCAGCCCTTTGGACCCGTGGATAAGCGACATCCAGGCCTCACAGCGCAGCTGGTGAGGAGTCGCTTTTTTGTCCGGGTTGCCAATGTGGGTGCATTCGAGGCAGTTCCAAACCGGTTTTCGACCGCCGGACCACTTTACCAAGCGTTCAACGCCATAGGGCACCAGCCACAGTTTGCCCGCGATCTCGGGCCGCTCATGAACCACGGGATAGATATCAAATGAAACGATGTCGCACCCTTCGATATATTCCGGATAATCCTCGGGATGTTTGGTGCGTGTGCCGCGGCCGTAGTAACCGTCCCAAGCGACGCCCTGGCCGAGGTTAAGCAGGACCGGTCGAGACGGATCAGCTTTCCGCAGCCGGTGATAATCCGCAACGATGGTCGCGGGAGGGATGGGGGGACCCCAGCCCTTGCCCTGCCCGAGAGACTGGGCATTGTCGGGTTCGTCGCCATGCATCCAGCCAATAATGAACGGGTCCTCCAGGTGTTTCAGGCCGATCTCGTTCTGGTCGCAGATCACCGGCATGTCCGCCGCTTTGAGAAGCCGAAGTTGCTCCTCAGTTGGACCTTTCCAGAGGCCAACATAGCAGTTGATCCCGGCCGCTTTGTAACGGGCGGCATTGGCCGGAGACTGCAGCCAAACTGCCAATGGGAAAAAGGCGGGGTCGGACCAGGGCTTTTTTGTTTGCCAGGTTTCCAAAGTCGAATCGTTGGCAATGGCGGCTGCCGCGCCCAGAAGCAGGAAGAGCATGGTTCTCACCTGCCCAGTTTGATACGGACGCGGCCTGCCCGGCGACAAAAAAGCTGCAGGGGTTCACTCCCTGAACGGGAATTGGCAGAGGAGAACCGCCGTGTGGAACCCCGAATAAGGGAACTGCGAAATGAGCTTGGACTTCGCGGAAGCGGCCACTAATCTCCGCGCCCGATGTTGAATCTGAACTCGTTAAACCCGCAGCAACGGCAGGCCGTGGAGACCCTCCGCGGGCCGCTGCTCATTCTCGCCGGCGCAGGCACGGGCAAGACACGAGTCATCACCTATCGCATCGCTCACATGATTGAGCGCGGGATTGCGCCCGCCAACATCCTCGGAGTGACCTTCACCAACAAAGCTGCGCGTGAAATGCAGGAACGGGTGCGCCAGCTTGTTCCCCGCAAAGTCCTCTCCCGGCCCTCCGGAGCCAAAGGCGCCGGGGCCGAGGACCGGCCCGCGCAGCCGACGCTCTGCACGTTCCACTCGCTTTGCGTGCGAATTCTGCGCCAGCACATTGAAAAGCTCGGTTACAAGCGCAATTTCGTGATCTATGACGAATCCGAGCAGATCGGCGTGGTGAAAAAGGTCCTGGCGCACATTTCCGCCAAGGGCGAAAAGGCTGACCCGGCGGAAATCCTCGGGCTCATCAGCCGGATCAAGAACGGCGGGGAACGCGCCCAGTTCGGGGACCCGGGCGCCCGGGCGTTGGCCAACCACATCCGGTCGCGGTATGAATCGGCGCTGCGGGCGTGCAACGCGGTGGACTTCGACGACCTGATCCTGCTCACGTTGCGGCTGTTCCGGGAGCATCCGGAGGCGTTGGAATCGTGCCGGGCAACTTACCGGTATGTGATGGTGGATGAATATCAGGACACCAACGCGGCCCAGTTCCAGCTCGTCCATGCCCTGACCTGCCAACACCGCAACCTCTGCGTCGTGGGGGATGATGACCAAAGCATTTATGGCTGGCGGGGCGCCGAAATCTCCAACCTGCTGGACATGGAGAAACATTACCCCGAAGTCAAAGTCATCAAGCTCGAGCAGAATTATCGTTCGACCACCACGATTTTGAACGCGGCCAACGCGGTCATCCGCCACAACGCGCGGCGCCGCGGCAAACAACTGTGGTCGCAGAAAGGAGCGGGGCCGAAGATCACGCTGCACGTTTTCGAAACGGACGAGGCCGAGGCCCGGGGAATCACCGAGAAAATTGAAGCCGACCGCATGTTTCGGCGCATCCCCTGGTCCGACCAGGCGATTCTGTTTCGGACCAATGTCCAGTCCCGCCCGCTCGAGACCGCCCTGCGGCAGGCGGGGGTCCGTTACCATCTCATCGGCGGGCAGAGCTTCTTCGACCGGCGCGAGGTCCGCGATTTGCTCGCTTACCTTAAGGTTTTTCTCAATCCGAACGACGATATCAGCCTGCTGCGCATTGCCAACGTGCCGGCGCGCGGATTGAGTGACGCGACGATGGAACGTCTGCTCGGGGCCAGCCAGGAGCGCAAATGCCCGGTGTTTGCCGTGATGAAGAATCCCGCCGTCACCGCCACTTTTCCCGCACGCACCCGGCAAAGCATTGAGAATTTCGTCCATTTTATCGAACGGACCCGGGCGGCGCTGCAGGCGGAAACGCTCTTGCGGGATACCCAGGGCCTCCAAAAATGGGGCAACCGTTTCCTGGATGAAATCGGCTACGTCGCCGAGCTGCGGCGCTCGGAGAAAAACCCGGAGACGGCGGACAGCCGCATTCGCAACGTGATGGAGCTGCTGGCCTCGCTCGATCACCCCGAGGCGGGCCGAACGCCGCCAGCCGAGCGGCTGCAAACGTTCCTGGAGGAGATCACGCTGGATACCGAGCGGGAGGAGGAGGAGGAAAACCCGGGCAACGCCGTGACCTTGATCACCATGCACAGTTGCAAGGGTCTGGAGTTTCCCCATGTTTCGATTGTCGGGCTGGAGGAGGGCCTGCTACCGCATTCGCGTTCCAAGACGGAAGGCACGCTGGATGAAGAGCGCCGACTGTTTTACGTCGCCATCACCCGCGCCATGCAGACGCTGACCATCAGCTACTGCACCGGGCGAAAAAAATACGGCCAGATTGCTCCCGCCCACCCCTCGTCGTTTCTCAAGGACCTCCCGGAAGAACTGGTTGAACACGCCGATGCGCAATCGCGCCAGCCGGTGCCGCCGGCCTCCGGCAAGGAACTTTTTGCGATGATGCGCGATGCATTGGACTGAACGCCGGCGGCTCGCCGCGCGACGGGAACCCCGAGCACCGCGCCCTTGCCCTCGCAGGCAGCGGCCTGCATCCTGAGCGGCATGAATAACCAGCGCGGGCAGTTTGATTTCGACGTTGTGGTCATCGGCGCCGGCAGCGGCGGATACGCCGCCGCGCGCACCGCGGCCGGCGAGGGGCTCAAGACCGCTGTCATTGAGGGCGGCGAGGAAGTGGGCGGGCTGTGCATTTTACGCGGGTGCATGCCCACCAAGGCGCTGCTCTACGCGGCCGAGGTGATGCATCTGACTCGTCATGCCGCCACGTGGGGCGTTCATCCCGGCGAGGTTTCGTTCGATTTCAAAGCCGTCATGGCGCGAAAGGATTATCTGATCCAGGATTTTGCCAGCTACCGGGTGCAACAACTTAACCAGGGGAGGTTCGAGTTCATCCGGGCCACGGCCACCTTTGTGGACCCGCACACGGTGGAGTTGACCGGAGGCCGCCGGATCACCGGCCGCCACTTCGTGATTGCCACCGGTTCGCGGGTCGCCCCCAGTCCCCTGCCCCAGTTGGAGACGCTCGAATGCCTGACCAGCGACACCGCGCTGCGGCTCGAACGATTGCCGCAATCGCTCATCGTGCTTGGCGGCGGGGCCGTCGCGCTCGAGTTCGCCCAGTTTTTCTCGCGGTTCGGCGTCGAGGTGACGCTGGTCCAGCGCAGCGCGCAGGTCCTCCGGGGCTTCGATGCTGACGCGGCCCGCGTCATCGAGGAGGTGTTCCGGCGCGAAGGCATCAGGGTTTATACCGGCACCCGGCTGCTGGATGCCCGCCGGCGCGGGACCCGCAAGGAAATCACGTTCGAGCACGAGGGCGGGAACGTCCAAATCGAGGCCGAGGAAGTCTTCTTCGGTTTGGGCCGTGTTCCCAACGTGGCCGGGCTGGGGCTCGACAAGGCCGGAGTCGTTGTGGAGCGCGGCCGTATTGGCACCAACGCTCGAATGCAGACCAGCGCGCCGCATATTTACGCGGCAGGGGACTGCACCGGCCTGCATGAAATTGTGCACATTGCCATCCAGCAGGGAGAGACCGCCGCGCGCAACATCGCCCACCCGCAACAACCGCGGGAAATGGACTACCGGCTGTTGATCGAAGTGGTGTTCACCGACCCCCAAATCGCCTGCGTGGGACTCACCGAACGTAGAGCGGCTGAAAACGGCCAATCCTTCCTCGCAGCGAGCTATCCCTTCAACGACCATGGCAAGTCGCTGATCATGGAGGCCAAAGACGGCTTTGTTAAACTGCTGGCCGATCCCGCCTCGGGCGAGATTCTTGGCGGCTGCTGTGTCGGGCCGCAAGGGGGCGAACTGATTCATGAAATCGTCGCCGCGATGCACAAACGCATGACCGTGGCCGAACTGGCCGCCCTGCCCCACTACCACCCCACTCTGGCTGAAATCTGGACCTACCCCGCCGAGGAAATCGCCGGGCACATTGCTTCCGCCAGATTGAAAGCGACATAGGCGCGAGAAACCGCATGCGGGTGCTTGCCCCGTAACATTCTATTTGGAGGCTGCGAGCACTTGCAGCGGCGCTCTCGGCGAGGCCGCCGCGGCGTGTGGGGACGTCTAAAGGGCACCCCTTCCGCGAATTGCGAACCTCAAACCACCCGCAAGAAATTTCTCGCATCCGCGCTTGGGGTCAGGTATTTATTCGACACTGCCTAAAGATTCGCCAATCTTGGGCCGGGGAAGGTATTATGAGAAACTGTCAAGAGACTATTGTTGGGAAATATTCGAGATGGTTCGTTGCAGCGCTAACCCTCCTGACAGCAGGCAACACAACCTCAGCCTTCATCACTCAATGCGCGACAAACCGGACTGTGGAGGCAAGTGGGAACTGTTCCTACACTGCCAAGGATTACACCCGTGAGCTCGAGATCAGCGAGCCGGCCGCTGTCAAGTCCATTACTCAGAATCCGCCGCGGGGCACGCAGGTCGGCCTGGGAGCCAACCTCATCAGCTTCACGGTGACCTACACGAACGATCTGGTGGACAACTGCACCATGGTTCTAACCGTGTCCGATTCACGCTCACCCGAGCTTGACTGCCAAGGTTTATCAATCACGTTGGATGCGGATGGCACCTATACCCTTAGCGGCGGGGAAATTGCCGGCCTGGTTGGCGCCGCCACTGACAATTGTGGACTGGCCGCCACCAATGTCAGCCAGACCACCTTCGGCTTCTGCGATGTCGGGATCACCCCCGTGACGGTCACGGTGACGGACTTGAGCGGCAATTCCAGCGCGTGCGAGGCCCTCATCAATGTGACCGCGCCAACCACGCCGCCCGCCGTGGTTTATGTGGACGACGACTACCCCGGGAGTTGCGCCGTGGTCTCCTTCCCCAACGCGGGCGGAGCGAACGCGTTCTACGTGGGTTACAACGCCTTTCCGACCATCCAGCAGGCGGTTGATGCCTTGGCTGTTGGCGGCACGGTGTATGTGGCGGCGGGCAACTACATCGAGAACGTTGTGGTGTCCAAGGCGCTCCACCTGATCGGCCCCAACGCGGGCGTGGCCGGCGCGGGCG
>CAZVYG010000125.1:0-9852 GCA_964631605.1 uncultured Verrucomicrobiota bacterium | reverse complement strand
TGTTGTCGGCGTAGCGTTTGGCGGCCAGCCAGCCGCGTTGGGGGTCGTAGTTCCAAGTTTTATTTTTTTTCAAGAGGCGGGGCGGCGGGGCAAAGAAGGCACGAAAAGGAGGGTAGGAAGGTGCGAAGGTTGGAAGGTGAGAAGGTGAGAAGGTGGAAGGCGAAACGGGACCATTCGACTATGGGACTATGGGACTATCGGACTATGGGACTAAAGTGAGGTGTGAAAGTGCGAAAGTAGGAAGGTGAGAAGGTGGAAGGCGAAACGGGACCATTCGACCATGGGACTATCGGACTATGGGACTGAAGTGAGGTGCGAAAGTGCGAAAGTGCGAAGGTGGGAAAGCGGGAAGATGAGAGTGCTGACTTGACGGGGGGCTGCCGGCGCGTAGGATAGCAGGAGTCAGCCCAAACCGTTTTTGTTCCGGTTTAGGGGTGGCTGTACGAAAAAAAGCAACTTAGGTAATGTCCAACCGGTTATGAAAACTCATCGCTCTCACCTGTCGAACTTCCGGAGCCTCCTGGTCGCCACCCTGCTGTGCGGGGTTCTGGCCGGAGTATCGCCGGCCGCCACCACCCTTTGGACGGGGGCCAGTGGCACGGATACGTTGTGGGCAACGCCCGCGAACTGGAATCCATCGGTGCCTGGCACGGCGGATACCGCCATTTTCAATGACACTTTCACAGTTGGGGACCCGTTCACGGTCAACAACATTGTGGGGGCCGACACCACCATTGGCGGCTTAAGCTACACCAATGCCAGCGCCTGGCACGTGACGCAGATTCCCTCGGGGACCACCCTGACAGTGAGCGGAGCGACGGTGGTGGGGGGCCTGGCGGCGGGGAGCATCACCACGTCGGCCGCCATGGTAGGGGAGGGCACCTTTGTGGCGACTGGCAACATGACTCTGGGCAACGGCAGCGCCAGCAGTGGGAACCAAGCCCCGGGCAACCTGGACCTCTCGGGACTGGCGACGTTTGTTTATAACGCCAGCGCGGGCACCCTGGCGATTGGGACATTGGGAAGCCGCAGCTCCGGCAATCTCACCCTGGCCAGCGGCAGCAACCATATCACCGCCGGGACGATCAACATCAACGGCGCCACCGGCACGTCCTCCACTCCGAGCTTCAACGTGGGCGCCGGCACCAACATCATCAACGTGAACACTTTCAACGTCGGCGGCGGGCGGTCCACGACCACCCTGCAGTTCGCCAGCGGCTCCGGCGGGTTGAGAATGCGCGGGGCGGGTGGAACCGATGCGCAGCGCACCACGATGACGGTCGGCAACCGCAACACGGGGGGCACCGCCGCATTGATCACGACCGGCAACGTGCTGTTCAACGGGCATCCGGTGGATCTCAAGTTCGGGACCCTGACGCTGGGCCTGATGAGCCGTTCCCAGAGCGGAACGGACGTTGGCAAATACAGCGCGATCGGGCTGTTCGAGTTCGACCAGGGAGTGGTGGATGCCACGACCATCAACCTGGCGGTTTGTTCGGGCAACTCAACCAATTCCAGCGCGACCGGCACGCTGACGGTGGGTTATGCCGGGAATCTTGTCGCGGGGACCATTTCACTAGGAAACAAGAGCACCTCCTCGGTGGGCACCTCCGCCACGGGAACCCTAAATGTTCAGGGCGGCGGAAGCGTGACCGCGGGGGACCTGGTCAAAACCACCTCGCTGGCAACCACGGGCATCGTCACGGTGGCGTATGGGTCACTGAAGGTGGGCGGTAATTTTGGCAGCGCGAGCAATCCGATTGACACCCTGAACGTGAGCGATGCGACCTTGACCTTGCGGGCTGCCCAGTCAGCGCCGGCCAACGTGGTCACACTGACCACCGGCGGCAGCACCAACGTCATCAACATCAGTGCTCTTCCGGCAATTACCGCGTATCCGGCCCAGTTCCAAGTGATCCAATATGCCGATGCGATTGGCGGTCTGGGTTTCGACAATATCGGACTGGGCACGTTGCCGGCGGGGAGCCCGCCTTTCGAGGGCTATCTGTCGAACAACCTGGCCAGCCTGACGATTGACTTGATTATCACCAACGGTCCACCACCGGCACAAGCCATCGTGTGGAGCGGCGCGCAAAACGGGCTCTGGGACACCACCACCCTCAACTGGCTGGCAGGGGGAGTGCCGACCAATTACAACAACGCCGGGGACTTTGTGACGTTCAATGACACGGCGCTTACCTCAACGGTCCACTTGGTGACCGAGACGCTGACTCCGGGCAGCCTGACGGTGAATAACAGCGCGCTGGACTACACCTTCACGGGCAGCGGCAAGCTCAGCGGCGCGACCGGCATTGCCAAGCAAGGTTCCCGCCGGCTGACCATTGCCAACGACGCCGCCAACGATTTCCTGGGGGCGATTTCGGTTGAAGGCGAGCTCGCGTTCGATCAACCGGTCAATGCGACCGTTGCGAATGCGATCTCGGGGCCGGGGAGCGTCCTCCAGAATGGCCCGAACACGCTGACGCTCAGCGGGGCCAACAGCTATGGCGGGGGCCTGACGGTCAACAACGGCACGCTGCGAACCGCGAACCTGAATGCGCTCGGGTCCGGCGCCGCCGCGACGGTCAACAGCGGGGGCACGCTGGTGCTCGGGGCGGCCCACACCAACGAGATTGTATTGGCGGGGGGCACCCTCGGCACAACGGTCACACTCAACCCGGCGCCCATGAGCGTGACAGCCGCCGCCTCCACGACGTCCACGTTCTATATTGCCGATCCCCAGAATCTGGCGACGCCGACCGATGGCATTGAGGTGAACTTCACCAATGTCTGGCGCGGCGCGGGCACGGTGATCGTGGCCACCGTGTTCAATGATCCCTCGCCCGATGGCGGCAACGGCTTCCGGCTGCGCGGCACCAACGCCAGCGATTTCAGCGGCACGATCATCCTCTCCAACCGGGTCAAGGGTGAACTGCAAACCAGCGTGGCCGGCCCCTTCAGCCCGGCGGGCACTGGAAAGATCGTGCTGCACGGCGGCGTGCTGACCAATAATACGCTGAACGGAACCTATTCCGAGCTGAACCTGCGCAATAGTGCAGCCGGCTCGACCGTGTTCGGCAACGATGTCGAGGTGGCCGGAACCGGTTTGGCGGTCCTGGACCCTCTGGGGTCCGCGCCCGCGGGAAGCACCATCACGATGGGCAATCTGAAGATTGGCGGCGGCCAGGAGCTGGGGGTGAACCTCAATGGGACCGGCCCGGATCATCCGGTCGTGTTCCAGAGCGTCACCCTGACCGGCGGCAATGCGACGTTCTCGCCGAAAACACCGGGATGGAATACCACGCCGCAGATCGGATCGGATTTGGTGCTGAATAACGTGGGCGAGTCAGCTCCGTCGGGCATTCTGATGACCGGCCTTCGGACGCTGACGCTGGACGGAACCTGCACCTACTCGGGCAGCACGGTCGTCAGCAGCGGCACACTCAATCTGGCCGGAACGCTCAATGGCGGCGGCACGATCACGGTTGCGGGGGGTGTCCTCACGGGCAACGGTTCGGCCGCCGGGAACCTCGAGGTGGGCGCTGCCGGGAACCTGGCTCCGGGAACCTCCATCGGCAAGCTCGCGTTTGGCGGCACCGTGGTGCTGCAGGGCACCAACCTCATGGAACTCGACCGTTCCCAAGGCACAAACGACGTGCTGCAAGGCGGCGCAAGCATCACTTACGGCGGCACGCTGACGCTTGTGAATCTTGGCGCAGCGCTTCAAGCCGGTGACAGTTTCAAACTTTTCAGCGCCGGCAGCTACCTCGGCTCCTTCAGCGCGGTCCAGCCGGCAACGCCCGGTCCGGGGCTGCGGTGGAACACGAGCGCTTTGAACACCACGGGCACGATCGGCGTCATGAGCGTGCCCCAACCGAGCATCACGAATGTTGCGGTCGCCGAGGGCAACCTGACGGTCAGCGGCGGCAACGGGCTACCCGGCGGAGAATACTGGGTGTTGACCGCGGCGGACATTGGACTCCCGGCCGCAAGCTGGATGCCTGCGCTCACGAACGTGTTCGACAGCAACGGCGCTTTCAGCTTCACGGTTCCGGTGAACACTGGCGAGCCGCAGCGGTTTTTCCGCCTGCAGGCATTCTGAGGTCGCGGAGCGCTTGAGCCTCAAGTCTTGCGTCCGAGTGCTGCGCCCCGAGGGGAGTCCGCCCGCGAGGGCTGGCCGAAATCCGGGCGGATGAGGGAGTTGCCGCATTTGATGTTGTTTCCCTGATCGGGCCAGGCGCGTTCACGAAAGATGCGGAGCACCGGCTGGAGAGTCTGCTGGGTTTCGTTGCAGGTCGGCGAGTGATAGGCTTCGCGGTTTTGTTCGAACCGTCGGATAAGGTCCAGGACTGGTTGCGGTGGTTGAGCCATCGTTGGGGAAGTGTTCCAGGACGAGGGTTGGAATTCAAGGTTTTTGGGGGAGGCGCAGTTGGGGGTTGCGGCGGCCGGGCCGATGGCAATAATAGGGCAGCGTTTGAGCCGTATTTGAGCCGTGCCCATGATCGAGTGGAACATTCAATCCCGCGCCCACGCCTGCGAGGCGTGTGGGAAGTCCTTTGCCGACAAGGAAGCCTATCACACGCTTCTTTTTGACGAGCGCACGGGATTTCGGCGGCTGGACATCTGCCGGGGCTGCTGGGAGAAGCAATACAGCGAGGGGGCGCGGGACCGGAAAGGATTCGTCTCGTATTGGCAGGGGGTTTACGAACTGCCGCCGCCGCCCGTCGAGCCGATCCACAAGGAGAACGCGGAATCGCTTCTGCGCAAATTGGTGGAGATCAACGATGCGCGTTATGTTCCGGCCATGTACATTCTGGCGGTCATGCTCGAGCGGAAGCGGTTGCTGAAGATCAAAGAGCAGGTCATGCGCGACGGGCAGCGCGTGTTTATCTACGAACACCCCCGCACCGGGGATGTGTTTACCGTGGTGGACCCTGTGCTGCAGCTCAACCAGCTCGATGCCGTCCAACGCGATGTTGCCGAGCTGCTTGAACATGGCCTGGGCCCAACCGTGGCGGAGAAGCCGGCTGGCGAAAGTCCAACCGCCGAACCTGCTCCGCCGCCGGAACCCGCCGCCGCGGCAGAGGCCGCCCCTTGCCCGCCAGGGCCGGCCGAGGAGGACAAGCCCGTTGCGGAAAGGGCGGAAGTCCCGGCCAAACCCTGATGTCATCCGGCCTTTTGGAGCGATGGAGTACGAGCAACTGCAGGAGAAGATTGGGTACACCTTCCGGGATACCGGCCTGCTCAAGCTGGCGCTGACGCATCCCTCGGTTACCCACGAGCCAGGGGCTGCTCTGCAAACCAATCAGCGGCTTGAATTCCTGGGAGATGCGGTCCTGCAGTTGGTCCTGACCCACGAACTTTACCAGCGGTTTCCCGACTTTGACGAAGGTCCGTTGACCAAGGCGCGGGCCAAACTGGTCAACCGGCGCACCCTGGCCGACCATGCCCGGCAGCTTGGCCTCGGGCAACATCTGATTCTGAGCAAGGGCGAAGAGCTTCAGGGCGGGCGCGACCGGAGCTCGGCACTGGCCGATTGTTTCGAGGCAATGCTGGGAGCCGTGTTCCTGGACAGTGATTTCGAGACGGCCAGGGCGCTCATTCTGCGCGTTTTTCGAACCGTGTTCGGGGAGCTGACAGCCCTGCCGATAATTGAGAATCCGAAGGGCGAGCTGCAGGAGCTGGTTCAGGCGATTTCCGATGAAGTGCCTGTTTACCATGTGGTTTCAGCCACGGGCCCGGACCATGACCGGGTTTTTGAGTGCACGGTGCATCATGCCGGCGTCGAGCTGGCCCGGGGCCAGGGCAAGAGCAAGAAGGCGGCCGAAAGCCAGGCTGCGCTGGCGGCGCTGAGCCGCCTGCGCGAGCAGATGCAGGTTGCCAAACCCACGCGCAAGACCGCTTCCCGACCTGCAAAGAAAGCCCAGGCGTGATGTTTCAGGCTGGCGAGCCCGCCCCTCGCGGCTGGGCCTTGGCCCGGGTTTTGCGAACGCGTCTTCAGCCTCGCCGAAGGCTGGCTTTTGGCCGGGGAGCGCGATGTTTTTGCGCCGTCAGCACTTCGCGGAGGGCGTGGCCGGTGTGGCTTTGCGGGCAGGCGGCAATCGCCTCCGGAGTGCCGACGGCAACCACCTGCCCGCCTTGATCGCCAGCGTCCGGCCCGAGGTCAATCACCCAGTCGGCGCATTTGATCACGTCGAGATTATGTTCGATCACCAGGACCGAATGGCCGCCGTTGACGAGTTGCTGAAGGACCCGCAGGAGCACGCGCACGTCATCAAAATGGAGGCCGGTGGTAGGTTCGTCGAACAGGAACAAGGTTGGTTTTTGAGCGCCGCCCTTCACGGGCCGGCCGCCGGCGTTCCGGCCGGGTTCGGCGAGGTGTCGGACCAGCTTGAGCCGCTGGCTTTCGCCGCCGGAAAGCGTATTGATGGGCTGGCCCAGCTTGAGATAGCCCAGGCCGACTTCCTCGAGCCATCGCAGGCTCTCCGCCGCCCGCTGCGCCGGGCGGGATTCGGTGAAGGCGGAGAGGAACTGCCGGGTTTCCTCGACGGTGGCGTCCAAGAGGTCGGCGATGGACCACGGGTGCGGGAAAGGGCCTTTGACTTTCACCTCGAGGATGTGGGGGCGGTAGCGGCGGCCGTTGCAGTCTGGGCAGCGGATAAAAACGTCGCTTAAGAACTGCATTTCGATTTTTTCGTAGCCAGCGCCCCGGCAGCGTTCGCATTGCCCCTGGCTAGAATTAAAACTGAAGGCGCTGGCGTTGAGGCCGCGCTGCCGGGCCGGCTCGGTCTGCGCGAAAAACTCACGGATTTCGTCGAAGGCGCCGATGTAAACCGCCGGGTTCGAACGGGGGGTCTTGCCGAGGATCGCCTGGTCCACCAGGACGACCCGGCCGAGGCTTTCCCAACCGCTGATCCGGGCTTCCGATGCCTCACCGCCCGCCGACCATTCCTCGTCGTCGTTCTCCGCGCTGTCCGCGTCGGACCGCTCGGAGGCTTTCGTGGCGGGAGTTTGCGTTTCGAGGCGCCCCGCCAGCAGCGGCAGCAACACTTCGCGCGCCAGAGTGGTTTTTCCCGAGCCGCTCACGCCGGTGACACAAACCAGGCGGCCGAGCGGGATGTCCACCGTCAAATCCCTGAGGTTGTGGCGGGTGGCATGTTCAAGGCGCAGGAAGTCAGGGCGCCGCGACGCGGCCAGCGGCCCGGGAGCGTCGCGCAACTGGAGGGGGTTGGAAAGGGCTGGTCGGCGCGCGGGGCGGGCGCCCGGCAGCGCGAGCACCGGGCGGCGGGGGGGCAGCTCGATCTGCTTGCGTCCGGCCAAGTAGGCTCCGGTAAGGGATTGGGAGGCTTTGAGGATGCCGTTGTAACCGCCTTGAAAGACCACCTCGCCACCGGTGGCGCCATGCCCCGGGCCCAGGTCAACAATCTGGTCGGCGGCGCGCATGACGCTGGCCTCGTGTTCGACGACGACGACGGTGTTACCGGCGGCGCGCAGTTGTTGGAGGATGCGCACGAGGCGCTGGGTGTCCCGCGGATGCAATCCGACGCTCGGCTCGTCCAAAACAAACAACGTATTTACCAACCGTGTGCCCAGGCAGGTCGTCAGGTTCACCCGCTCGGTCTCGCCGCCGGAAAGCGTCCGGGTGGGTCGGTCCAAGGTCAGGTAACCCAAGCCGACAGCTTCGAGATAGCCCAGGCGGGATAGGACTTCGCCCAGCAGGATGGCTTGGGGATCCCTGCCCTTTCGTCCGATCCTGGCCGCCAGGTCGGAGACCAGCCGCAAGGCATCCCGAATGGGCAGATGGTAAAAGTCCGCCAAGGTCAAACCAGATGAGTTGCGGGGCGCAGTCTGAAGGCTGCTCTGGAGGGCGGGAGGCAGGGGCAGGCGATAGAGCAAGGTCTCGGGCTGAAAGCGTTTGCCGTGGCAGTCGGGGCAAGGCGTGTAGGCGCGGTACCGGGACAGCAAGACCCGGACATGCATTTTGTAGGCGCGGGATTCGAGCCAGCGGAAATAGCCTTTCACCCCGTACCAGGCGTGGGGCCATTCATGAGCCGCGTCCTTGCCGTAGTCCGGGTCGCCTTCGATGACAAAGCGCTGCCAGCGGGCCGGGAGGTCCTGGAAGGGGACATTGGTCGGAATCTGATGCTGGCGACAGAGGCGCAAGAGGTCCGCCTGGCATTCCAAGCCCTGTCCGGTTTGCCAGGGTTTGACGACTCCTTCGGCGAGAGTTCGCGAGCGGTCGGGCATCGCCAGATGGTAATCAATGCTGATAATTCGGCCGAACCCGCGGCAGGTCGGGCAGGCGCCGACGGGGTGATTGAAGCTGAACAAGGCCGGCGTGGGGGGGCGATACTCGAGGTCGCAGCGGGCGCAGTGCAGGCGGTTGGAGAAGGGGCGGGGATCACGGGCGCGCGAGTCTTCGTCCAGCATCCACACAGTCAGCCTGCCCTTGCCGAAGTGGTAGGCCTGCTCGCAGGCCTCGACAAACCGGGCGCGGTTTCCCGAGGGCTTTAACCGGTCCTGAATGACAATGAGCGACACGGCCTGAGCCGCTTGTCCGGCGGTCAACTCATCCAGCCGCGCCACCCGGTCTCCGAGTAGCAACCGCTGATAGCCCTGTCGTGCCACCAGCGCCAGGGACTCGGCGAGCGTCAGCTTTTCGCTCAGGGGCAGCTCGAAGGTGACGAGGCACTCATGCGCGGCGTCCGCGGCCGCGGCGCAAGCCTGGCTCCAGACCGCCTGGGGGGTGTCTTTGCGGACCGGCTGGCCGCACTGGCGGCAATGCAGTTGCGCGACGTGGGGCCAAAGCGCCTTCAGGTAGTCGCAGATTTCGGTCATGGTTCCCACGGTTGAGCGGGTGGTTTTGACGGTGTTGCGTTGTTCGACGGCGATGGCGGGGGGGATGCCCTGGATGCTGTCCACCTGCGGCTTGTCCATGCGGTCGAGGAATTGCCGCGCGTAGGGGGAGAAGGTTTCGATGTAACGGCGCTGGCCTTCGGCAAAGAGAGTGTCAAACGCCAGGGAACTCTTGCCCGAGCCGCTCAGGCCCGTAATGACAATCAACTGGTTGAGGGGCAGGTCGAGGTCGAAATTCTTGAGGTTGTTGTGGCGGACCCCTCGGAGCCGGATGGCGGGCCGTGCGGACGACTTCGACATGAAACGGACCTTACAGCAGCGCGGGCTGGTTTCCCTGGCCGAACTTGACGCCGAGTTTGCGGTAGCTCAATTCGGTGGCCACGCGCCCCTGGGGGGTGCGTTTGAGATAGCCCTCCATGATCAGGTAAGGCTCATAGACTTCTTCGAGCGTGTCGGGTTCCTCGCCCACCGCCACCGCCAGCGAGCCCAAGCCGACGGGCCCGCCGCCAAATTTGACGATGATGCTGTCGAGGATGCGCTTGTCCATCTCGTCGAGGCCGTTTTCGTCAATCTCGAGCATGGCCAGCGCCTGGTCCGCCACGGCGGCGGTGATGCGGCCTTCGTGGCGCACCTCGGCGTAGTCGCGCACGCGCCGCAGCAGGTTGTTGGCGATGCGGGGGGTGCCGCGGCTGCGGCGGGCGATTTCCGCGGCCCCATTGGACTCGATTTCGACGCCCAGCAGGCGGGCGGACCGCAGGACAATTTGCTGAAGGTCCCCGGCCTGGTAGTAATCCAGCCGCTCGCGGATGGGGAAGCGGGTGAGCAGGGGGGCCGTGAGCAGGCCGCTGCGGGTGGTGGCGCCGATGAGGGTGAACCGGGGCAGATTCAGGCGCACGCTTCGCGCGTTGGGTCCCTGGTCAATGATGATGTCGAGTTTGAAATCCTCCATCGCCGGGTAGAGGTATTCCTCGATGGTCTTTTGGAGGCGGTGGATTT
>CAZVYG010000124.1:0-10058 GCA_964631605.1 uncultured Verrucomicrobiota bacterium | reverse complement strand
GGGTTTGCGCGTCGTCGGCAAACTCGAACCAGCTTTCGATCTTGCGCAACTGGCCCCGCTCGTCGGTGGGGAAATACTGCTGGAGCATTTCGCCGTTGGGTTGCTGGGCGTCGTCATAGATGGTGCCGCGGCGCAAGCCGTTGACGAAAACGTGAACATGGCGGCGATAGTTGTAGGGCTGGCCGAGCTTCCTCGCGATCCAGGTGCCAGTGAGGTCCACCTGGCCGCTGTCGTCGTTGAAAAAGAAATTGGCCGACACCACGTCGTAAGCTGTCAACACGAAAGGCTCGGAGCCAAGAAAAGGGGCGTCCGGGGCGAAATTGACCTCGTAATCGCAGGCCATGCTGCCGAGGGGGCCGTTGTAGTTGGGCGTGTGAAAAGGGCTGCCGCTGTAAAGGGTGTCCACGTTGTAAAAGGCCCGGATGTTGCCATAAACAAAGGTGGCATCAACCGGGTCGTTGGCGTTCTTTTCGCGGTTGGTCCAGAACGTGATGTTCGAGGAAGTCAGCCATAAGCGGTAGCTGCCGATCGTGCCCGCCACCGGTGATTCGCCCCAACGCACCAGGCATTCCCGGCCGGGCTCGGGTTCGGGAAACTGGGCCGCGGCGCCCCGGCTGTCGGTTGCGTGGACCTGAAAAGCCACCAGGACGCCACTGCCCAAGGCCGGGAGGGTTGCGGAATAAAGGCCGTCGCCGGCGAGCGCATCGCCGCCGGTGCCGTTGTCGAGCATGGGCACGGTGGTGTAGGTGGTGCCGGGGTCCAGCCGATAGCGCAGCGTGACGGAACCGATCCCATCCGGATCAACGGCGCGGACGGAAACGCGGACCGATTGACCGGACGCCGGCAGGACCGGTGTGTGAGTGACGTCAACGAGAGCCGGGCCGGCATTCGCAACGAGCCGCGAGTTGGGCAAGCCCGGGGTGCCAAGATTCGAGGGGATATTGAGGCGTTGGGACATTTCCATCCAGTTGCCGCGAATGCGCAGCAGGATATGGGGCGAGCCTCGAAGCCAGCGGGCGGAGGCGACCATCCGGCCGGTATGGGGCGGGCCCGTGGCGGCAGTGGTGGTGAGGGCAGTGGCGATCTTATTCGGGCCGGTGTCGCCGCGGCCGGTCGCGGCCAGACGCAGGGCAGGAGTGCCGCCGATGCCCGCGCCAGCCTGAACGAGACTCCCCCGCATCACGCCGCCAAGGGTCCAACCGGTGGCCCCTGAATCAAACGTCCCATTGGCCAGGAGATTGGCTCCCCCGTTGCTGTGGAATTCGACGTTGTCCAAAAGCGTTTCGCCCGCGCCCTGGAGGAACACTTCGAACCGGTTTGCCGTTCCGAGCGTCGTGGCGGACCGGGATTCGTCGTTATAGACCATGCCGTTCTCCATGACGCGCGTGACGTCAATCGCGGTCCAGGACGACTTGTTGGATTCGTCGCTGTCGGCCCAGTTGGCGGCCAGCCGGTTGTCGGCCTCCGGGTCCTTGAGTTCGAGCGAGCTGCCGCCGCCGTCGCTCCATTTACCCCAGCGGCCGCCGTCGCTGTAGGCAACCTCGTTTTCGACGATGAAGTAGATGTTTGTCGTGACCACGCCTTGGGAGTTGGTGCTGACCAGGTCCTCCGGCCGGGCCAGAGCGATGCGTTCGCCGCGGTTGCGCAGGGAGCCACTGTAGTTGCCAAAGGCGTTGGCGAGGTTGAGCTGCGAGTACTTCTCGAGCAGGTTTACAAGCTGTTTTCCCACGACGACATAACCGCCAACGGGAATAAGGGCGTTGGTTGGAAAGGTGAAGCTCACTCCGCCCTGAAGCCGCCAGTTGGCAAGGTTCACCTCACGACCACTGCGGTTGTAAATCTCGATATACTCATCATCGTCGGACTCCGAAATGGGGTGATACATGATTTCATTGATAACCACTTCGGGCTTTCGGGGGCGCTGGTTGGCCGAGCCCGGCGTGATGGAGTCCAGCGGTTGGAAGCCCGGAGCGCCGTCCGGGTATCGGCCGGAGCTGACGCCGTTGTATTGGCCGTCGAATGCCACGGCGTCAACCACCCGGGTTCGATTTGAATTCACAAGGAAGATTCTCTCGCCCTCCGCGGACAAAGAAAATCCGAGTTGGGTCTGAGTGAAAGCCAGGAAACCGCGGGCCGGGATGGTGGTGCCATCGGGGATGCGGAACTTGTTCGTGGCGGCGGTGTCGCTAAGCCACATGCCGGACACGTTCACGGTCTGGGTGCTGGTGTTGAACAGCTCGATGTAATCCACCTGCGGTTCATCGGTGTGGGCGAGGAACTCGTTGATCACCACGTGGCGCGCTGCATCGGCCCGGTAATGCTCGAAAGCCCCGGGTGAACCGCCAATGACCTCGCTGGCAGACCAGGCGCGGGGGTCCTTTTCGCCGTAGCTGGGGCGGGCCAGGACCAGGGAGTGGCCGGCGCCATCCGGCGCCGCGGGCCAGGGCGGGCGGGTGTCGTATTCGATTTCCAACAGGCGTCCGCCCAGCTCGTTGAGCAACCGCACCGAGCCGCCCCCGTTGGAGAGTTTGTTGGTGTAGGGGCCGAGGCAGGCCACGCCATAAAACCTCTGGGCGGCGGCCGGGTCCTTGGCGATGACAAGGAACTGGCCGGGGGCGATGCGGGTCTGGTCCGGGAATTGGTAGTTGATTTCGCCGGCGAGCTGGTGGCCGGTCAGGTCTTCGGTCACCAGGCCCGAATTCCACAACTCGATAAACTCGAGGTTGTTGGTGGTGTCCCACGCGTCGGGCGGGTTGTACATGATTTCGGTAATCACCAAGGACGTGCGGCGGCTGCACGGGCCCAGCGGTTCAAACGGGAGCGACAGGTTGGTCACGACGAGCCCGGCGCCGGGGTTGAAGTCGCGGAATTGCGCCGAGGTGGTGGCAGCCGCGGCACCTGCGCTCGCCGCGAAGCCGACCTCAACGGTCGCCGACATGGCAATGGCGGTCGCGCCGAGAAACTCCCAGGTTTGTCCATCGAGGCTGGCAAATCCGCTAAAGAGGTTGCCGCTGCGGCGCAACCGGAGCCAGGTGTCGGGATAATTGATCGGGAAAAAACCCGCCATGGTGGCGTTGGCGCCGACGGCTGCGCGTGAAAGGAAGTGGCAGCCTGCGGGTCCGGGCGTGGCCAGGGCGGCGGCGAACAGGGCGTTGGTGGCCAGTCCGTCGCGGGCCATCAGGCCCGCGCGCGTCCAGGCGCTGGCAAAGCCCAGGGCAGCCAGCCGCACCTGGACATCAAAGTCGTTGGTGTAGCGCTGACAGGCGAACGTGAATTCATCCTGAGTGCTGCCGAGCGAAGCGCCCGAGGTCGTGAGGTCAAAGCCGTTGCTGACAACGGTCATGACGCCGCCCGTGGCCGGGTTGCCAATGTCGGTTGCGGCAAACGGCGTCGCAATGAAATCCGTTTGCGAGTTGGTGGCAATTACGTTGGCCGCGACGGCCAGGTCGCGAACGCCATTCACGGTGAGCGTGTAATTCGTACCCAGCGATTGCGGGGAGGTGGTGAGGATGACCACAGCGGCCGTATCGCCATAGCGGGCGGCGCTGACGCCGAGCGCTCCCGCGGGACTGGCAATGGCGTAGTTGGCTGGATTGAGGGCCGTGTCGGAGCGGACTCCTTCGGAAAAAAGGACGCGTACTTCGGTGGGGTATAGGCTTTCGGCCCGGAGGAGCCCCGGGGGATTGCTGTCGGCAAGGACGGTCAGCGTGGCGTTGCTGGATAGCACCGTGAACATCACGTTGGTGACAGTGTTGGTGAGGGTGACACTGTAAGCCGCGCCGTTGTCAGCCAGCGCGGCGGAGGGGAGGGTGAGCGTGGTATTGGTCGCGTTGGGGATGGGCGCCTGGTTGCGGAACCATTGCGCGCGCACGGGGCGGGCTCCCCGGAAGTTCACCGTGAAACTCACCGGCAGCAGTTCGGTGACTGTTTGGGACTGGGGATGCGAGGTGATGCCAACCGGTCCCGCGAAGACGCACGAATCGGGTCCCTCTGAAAAATTCTCCTGCACCTGGGCGGTCGCCAGCGGGCCGTCATAGATGCGGAACTCGGTGAGGTTGGCCTTGAGATAGGCATCCGCGCTGAACTGCGAGCGCCCGATCCAGTTGTTCGAGGTGATGCCCAAATCGGACGGGCGGAGGGTCAGGCTCGGGTTTTCGGCAACGAGCAGACCGTCCACATAAAGGCGGCCGGTGTGGGTAGTGCCGTCGGCGGTCCAAACCACGTGCTTCAAGCTATTGGCGGGCAGGCGAACCCCGCTCCATTCCAGGACTTGTTCCCCCGCGCCACCGCCGGTGATGGTGATCGCTCCGCGCAGACTGCCGTTGCCGGCTTGCGGGCTGAGGAAGACATACTTGGTGCCGGTTCCCGCCACGTCTTCGCCGCCCACGCTGTTGCCAAAATCGAAGATGCGCGACCAATTCCCGCTGTTGTTGTCGGTCAACCAGACTTCAATCGTGAGACTGTCGAGGCCTGAGATGATGCCGTTAGGCAGATCCACATAGGCCCCGGTGCCGTTCAAAATCACCTGGCCATTGGAAATGACGGCTCCGCCCAACAGCGCGCCATGCTGGTTGCCAACCGAATCGCTGGCATCAGCCGTGAAACTGTAACGGTGGAGAAGAATGGTTTCGGCCCAGCCTGAGGCTTGCAAACCCCACGAGGCCACGAGCAGCAAAAGCCAATTCGAACGACGACAAAACGAAAACATGAGACGCTAAGAATAAACCGTGGCGGAGCAAGTCCCCTTGAGCAGGGAGGGGCCGAGCAGGGGAGGAGAGACTGTTGGGACAAAAACCCTGTCAACCGGGATGCTGTCCCGGTTGGGCGAACCGCAGGTGCGGGAGCGGGGCAGGTCTGCCAACATAACCACACGTTAGCAAATCTGGGCCGTGAAAAGCCAGTATAATGTCCGGGAAGAGATTATTTGCTCGCTTTTTTGCGGCCTTGGCGGGAAGCTGGTTTTCATGAAAGTGTTACCCGCCTGCCTGGGTGCTGTGGTTTTCCTCGCTTGGTTAAATGGTGTGAGTGTCCTTGGAGAGCAACACCGGGCGACCCGTTTGGGCAACCCTGCCACGCGCTTCGCGCCGCCGGTGGCAACGGCGGAGGAACTGCGGGCTCGGCTGCTGGACCTGCAACTGCGGCCCGACATCGCCTCGATCCTGCGGCAGTGGGGTTGGGACGGAGACCTCGATGACTTTTTCCGGGCCGCGGCCACCGCCGAAATTCGCGAAACGGAGATTCCCGTCGGCACAACGCTGCCGTTCATGTCGTCGCGGAAGAACGGCAGGCCAGTGTGCCTGCGCGATGTGCTCTGGGCGGGGGAGGCGCCGGCGCCCGCGTTCGCCTTCGATTTTGTTTCCAAGGGACGGCAATACCGCTGCGTAACGCCGAAGGCCTGCAGCAATTTCCTGCTCGAAGACTTCGGGCCGGAGCCCAAGTCAGTCCTGACCATTGACTGCAAGGAACTGAATTTGAGCCGTTGAACCCGCAGGCGGGGGAGGCGTATCGGGTCTTTTCCGACTTGGCAGTAGAGCGGAGTGAGCGTAAGTAGAGGGTGGCGAAGCACTGGTGCGTTGCAGACCGGGTGGCCGGGTGGGGCATCCTGGTTGAGTGGGAGTGGCGCGGATTGTGCTGCCTTGAAGTTGTGCGGTTATGAGTCTGTTCGATTTAATAAAGGCAACCGTGGCGTGCGGTGGAATTGCTTTTCTGATTTACAGCTATCCCGTGGTGAGCCAGGTGGTGATCATTGGGTTGCTCACGATTTTGTGGATGTCGTATGCTTACCGGGTCCTGGGCCGGTTATTGCGACGCTGACACAAATTCCTCGGGGGCATACCAACGGCAGGCCGGGCCGCCACACGGACGGCGGTCGGAAGCGGCCTTACAAAGAGCACGGCATCTGGGCTGGGGAGTTCTTGATTTCGATGATGGGGCAAGTGCCACATGAACGTTAAGGAACATGATTTGGTGGTGATTGGCGCGGGCCCCGGCGGTTACGTGGCGGCGATTCGCGCCGCGCAACTGGGTCTCAACGTGGGGTGTATTGAGGAGGCGCCGGCTTTGGGTGGCACCTGTCTGCGCGTGGGGTGCATTCCCAGCAAGGCGCTCCTGGAAACCAGCCAACGTTATGCCGAGGCTCGACACCACCTGGCCACGCAGGGAATCACCTTCTCCGACTTGAAGCTGGACCTGGCCGCCATGCTGCGCCGAAAAGAGCAGGTCGTGGCGACTCTGACCAAGGGAGTGGAGGGGCTGTTCAAGAAGAACAAAGTTACGCGCTATTCGGGCCGGGGAACCATCTCAGGGCCTGGTCGCGTCAAAGTCAACGACGGGAACACCGAACTCGAGATTCGCAGTGGAAAGATATTAATTGCCACGGGCAGCAAACCGGCGACGTTGCGGGGCGTCGAAGCTGACGGGGATTTAATCGGAACGAGCACCGAGGCGCTGAGTTATCCGGAGGTACCAAGGCATCTGGTGGTGATTGGGGCGGGTTACATCGGGTTGGAGCTGGGTTCGGTTTGGCGACGCTTGGGCGCAACCGTCACGGTCCTGGAGTTCCTGGATCGGATCCTGGCGGGGATGGATCAGGAGATCACCGCGGAAGCGAAAAAGCTTTTCGAAAAGCAGGGCCTGGAATTTCGGCTGGGGTGCAAGGTGACCGGAGCGCGGGTCAAAGGCCGGGGATGCGTGGTCGAGGTCGAGGGGCAGGCGCCCGTCGAGTGCGACCGGGTGTTGGTGGCGGTGGGGAGGAAGCCGAACACAGACGGCTTGGGTTTGGACAGCGTGGGGATCCAACCGGACGAGAAAGGATTCATTCCCGTCAACAAGGTTTTCGCCACCACGGCCGAGGGGGTGTATGCCATCGGCGATGTCATCGGCGGGCCGATGTTGGCCCACAAAGCCGAGGAGGAAGGCATGGCCTGCGTCGAGGCCATGGCCGGCCGCCCGGCGCCTGTGGATTACGATACGATCGCCGGGGTGGTTTACACCCACCCGGAAATTGCATCGGTTGGCAAGACCGAGGAGCAGCTCCGCCAGATCGGGCGCGAATTTCGCAAAGGGGTCTTCCCGTTTCGCGCGAATGGGCGGGCGCGCACGCTCGGGCAGGTGGAGGGAATGGTCAAGGTTTTGGCGGATTTGAAGACGGACCGAATTCTCGGCGTTCACATCGTGGGTCCGCATGCGGGCGATATGATAAACGAAGCGGCGGCAGCCATGGCTTTCGGGGCGAGCAGCGAAGACCTGGCGCGGACCTGCCATGCTCATCCGACCCTGGGCGAAGCGCTGCGCGAGGCCGCGCTGGCGGTCTCCGGCCGGGCGATTCACGTTTAAGGCACAAAGACGGCCTTGGGGCTCTTTGTGCGGAAGCCGTTTCCAGCCCGCAGCCGAGGTTCAACCCAGGCGGTCTAGGGCGGCTTTGACCTGTTCGCCTTTGGCCTGCCATTCGGCCAGGCGCTGCTGGTGCTCCTGGAGCACGTGCGGGGGCGCTTTCTGGGTGAAGGCGGGATTGGCCAAACGTTGCTCCGCTTTGGCGACTTCCGCTTCGATCTTCTGAAGTTCGCGGTTGAGGCGTGCGCGTTCGGCGGCGACGTCCACCAAACCCTCCATCGGCAGATACAACTCGCCCAGTTTGGAATGGACGACCGGGGTGCCCTTGGGGGGCTGATACTCGGTCTGGACTTGGAGGGACTCCGCATTCAACAGAATCTTGAGCACCTCCGTGTCATGCGGAGCCAAGGGCTCGGCAGGTTTGAGCACAAAGGTAACTTTTTTGCCGGCGGGAATGTTGCCTTCCCGGCGCAGGTTCCGCCCCAGGGAGACGAGCTCGTACTTGGTGTCCACGACCTCGAGGTAGCAGTCGTCGAGGCCGTAATGGTCGCGGAAGTCCTGGTCAAGCGGTTTGGGCCAGGGCGCGTGCATGATGGTTTTGCCGCCCTGGTCCGCCGGCATGTCGTCGTGGTAGCCCATGCCGTGCCAGAGTTCCTCCGTGATGAAGGGCAGGAAAGGATGGAACAGGCGCAGCGTATGGGAGAGAATGAAATCCAGAACGGCGAGGACATTCTGTTTCCGGGCAGTATCGGTTCCATGGAGGACCGCCTTGCTGGCCTCAACGTACCAGTCGCAGTATTCGCTCCAGAAAAACCGGTAGAGCGTTTGGGTGGCCTCGTTGAAGCGGTATTCGGCCAGGGCGTCGCTGATTTCGCGGATGGCCCGGTCGAGCTTGAGCAGAATCCACTTATCGTCGCTGGTGAGGAGTTCGGGCTGGATTTCGGCCTGGACCTCGCCGGCGTGCATCTGGCGGAAGCGGCAGGCGTTCCAGAGTTTGTTGCAGAAGTTGCGTCCGAGCTCGACGTCTTTTTCGTCGAACAGCACGTCCTGGCCAAGCGGGGCGCTGCGCATCGTGCCGAAGCGCAGGGCGTCGGCTCCGTACTTGGCGATCAATTCGAGCGGGTCGGGCGAATTGCCGAGGCTCTTGCTCATTTTGCGGCCGAGCTTGTCGCGGATGATGCCGGTGAAATAGACGTTGCGGAAGGGCAGGTCGCCCATGAACTCGTATCCGGCCATGATCATGCGGGCGACCCAGAAGAAGATGATGTCCGGGCCGGTCACAAGGTCGGTGGTGGGATAGAACTTTTTCAGCGTGGGGGTGGGGTGGGGCCAGCCCATGGTGGCGAACGGCCAGAGCCAGGAGCTGAACCAGGTATCCAAAACGTCGGGATCTTGGGTGAGGCCCTGCTGTTCGAGGAAGGCGGCGGCGGCTTCGGATTCTGTCACCGCCTCAATTTCGATGGAGTCGGCATCCTCGGCGGCCACGCGCCACCAGTACTTTGCGCCGGGGCAGGCGGGAGCCTCCCGCTCGTACAGCTCGGACTGATCGAGGACCGGCGCGCGCAATTCGGCGTGATTGGCGAGCCAGGCGGCGTGTTCACCGGCCCAGAAGGCTTCGACGAGCCTCGGGCTGCGCTTTAAATCCGCTTTGGAAGAGCGGCGGCGCCAGACGGGGATGCGATGGCCCCACCAAAGCTGGCGGCTGATGCACCAGTCTTTGAGATTGCCCATCCAGTGAGCATAGGTCTTGGTCCAACGCTCGGGATGAAACCGGATGCGTCCATCCGCAACCGCGGCGGTCGAGGCTTCGACGGCGGGGTATTTCAGAAACCACTGTTCACTCAGATAGGGCTCGATGGGGACATGACTCCGCTGGCTGTAGCCCACATTGTGGACGTAATCCTCTGTTTTGAGCAGCAGGCCCTGTTCGGTCAGCTCCTCGACCACCGCCTCGCGTGCCTCCATCCGCTCCAGGCCATCAAAGTCATCGCCCGCCGCGGCGGTCATAAGACCGTCGGGGCCGATGACGACCGTGAACGGCAGGTTGTGGCGCAACGCCATCTGGTAGTCGTTGGGGTCGTGGGCCGGGGTGACCTTGACGCAGCCGGTGCCGAATTTGGGATCAACAAACTCGTCGGCGATGATGGGTATCGGCTTGTTCTGGAGCGGCAGGAGACAGCGCCGGCCGATTAACCGGGTGTATCGGGGGTCGTTCGGATTCACGGCGACCGCCTCGTCGCCGAGCATGGTTTCGGGGCGGGTCGTGGCGACGACGACAAACTCGCCGGGGCAGGGCTGGCCCTGGCCGTCCAGCAGCGGGTACTTCAGATGCCACAAGTGTCCCTTCTGCTCGGTCATTTCGACTTCCTCATCCGAGAGGGCGGTGCGGGCGGCCGGGTCCCAGTTGACCATGCGTTTGCCGCGATAGATGAGGCCCTTGCGATAGAGCTCGACAAAGACCTTCTGAACGCAGCGGGAGTAATCGGGATCGAGGGTAAAACGCTGGCGTGTCCAGTCGCAGGAACAGCCGAGTTTTTGGAGTTGCTGGATAATAATGCCGCCGTGTTTCTCTTTCCAGGCCCAGACGTGCTCGAGGAACTTTTCGCGGCCCAGTTCATCGCGATGTTTCATCACGCCCTGTTTGCGGAGGGCTTTTTCGACCACCGCCTGGGTGGCGATGCCGGCGTGGTCGGTGCCGGGCAGCCAGAGCACCTCCTTGCCGTCCA
>CAZVYG010000123.1:0-10090 GCA_964631605.1 uncultured Verrucomicrobiota bacterium | reverse complement strand
TGTTCCTGCTTGTTGAGTTTGCTATTCATGTGAAGCGCAGTATTAATAAGAGTCTTTTTTGCGGGAGGGCAAAGCGGTTGAGGGGGATGAGACTGACGGTCGTCCGGCGGTTGCGGCCAAGCCACGGGTCACGGGGGCGGGGGTGTCCCCCAAGTAAGTGCCGGGTTGGGGGGTTGCCGGGGGTGTGGGCGCTGCTTCCGAACCGGTTTCCCTGAGGGCAAGGCGCAACTCGGCGGTTGAGGCTGATTTTGGTGATTCAGCCTGCACACTCCGGGTTGCAAGCCTTGAGCGCAGCTCATCGGCCGGAGGCGACTCTGCTACAATGCGTTCAGATGCTTCCCGGGGTTTGGCCGGCACGGCGGCGGGGGCGGGAGGGGGAAGCGGGGACGGCGGAGCAGCGGTCTGAGCGGTGGGGAGAGCCTCCGGTTCGGTCGCGGGCGCTTTGGCCAGAGTCAGATTCTGATCTGAAGGGGAAGGATGAGGCAGAATCGCCCAAACAATGATTCCGAGAATGGCAAACAGGCCGAGGGCCCAGGCCAGCCTCGGCCAAAGCCGCAGCCAGGGGAGCAATCCGGCCCTTGTGGAGGGTGGCCGGGCAAATTGGCGGGCGACCTCGGCTTGCAATAGAGCGCGGTCGGCCGCATGCAGCTCAAAGGGTTCACCCGCTTGAGCCTTGCGCCCTTGGGCTGTGTGGTGCAAGAGCTTTTCGATTGGCCGTTCCGGATCCATGATTCTCTACTACAGGTTAGACGGGAAAACCGGAGATTCCTCCCCGGCAAATACCCGGCGCAGGATGTCTTCGAGGCGGTCCAGGCATTTGCTGAGTCTGGAACTGACGGTTTTGACATTCAAGCCGAGCGACTGGCTGATTTCCTCATAGCTGAGATTGCCAAAATACCGCAGGTCAATGATCTCGCGGCAGGGCTCGCCAAGTTGATCCAGGCCCTGGTACACCAGTTCGGCCCGTTCGGCCCCCAAAAGAAGCAGGTCAGGGCCCGGTGTGGTTGCGGGCGGGTCCAATGTCAGGCCGGTCGTGGGGTCCTCCTGTTGGAGGGACAGCGTTGGCCGGCCGCCGCCGCGTTTGGCGGCATGGAGTTTTTCCCGGTAATCCCGGGCCTTGTTGGTTGCGATTCGGAAAAGCCAGGTTTGGAACTGGCTTTGGCCGTGGAAGGACTTAAGGTTCCGAATCACCGACAGAAAGGTTTCCTGACAGATTTCCTCGGCATCCTCGCGGGTGAAATCGTTGGACAGTTGCCAAATGAAGCGGCAGGTCGCATCGTAGTGCTGGTTGAACAACTCGTCCCACGCCGCCGGGTCGCCCTGAGCACACCGGGCGAGCAAACTGGTTTCAGCATCTGCACCCATGCCGGAAGTTAGAGTACGCCATCGCCAAAGATTTGAACAGACCCATTCGAACAAGGGGCAGGGGCCGGGCGCGAGGTTGTCGTGTGGTCGTGTGGTGCCTTGACTCAGCCGGGTGCATTCGGCTACCACTCCCAAGAACAAATCATGAATAACTCAAATACTTCCCTCTCATCGCGTCGCGATTTTCTAAAGACTTCCGCCCTGATCGGCGGGGCGTTGGCCGCTCCCGGGATTTTGCCGCAGCCGCTCCTGGGCGCCGAGGCCTCGGGCACTTTGCGGGTGGGGCTGATTGGTTGCGGGGGGCGCGGGACCGGAGCCGCCAACCAGGCGCTGCGGGCGGATCCGAACGTGGTGCTGACTGCTTTGGGGGACGTGTTCGAGGAGCAGGTGCAGAAGAGTCTGCAGAGCCTCCAACGCGAGCTGCCGGAGAAGGTGAAAGTGACCCCGGACAAGTGTTTCGCAGGGTTGGACGCCTACCAGAAGGTGATTGACAGCGGCGTGGACGTGGTTTTGCTGGCGGCGCCGCCCGGATTTCGTCCGCAGCATCTCAAAGCGGCGGTTGCGGCGGGCAAACATATCTTTTGTGAAAAGCCGGTCGCGACCGACGCGGCGGGCATTCGGTCGGTGCTGGAGACGGTGAAGGCGGCGCGGGAGAAGAACCTGGCGCTGGTGGCTGGTTTTTGCTGGCGCTACGAAGGGGCGCGGCGGGAGTTTTACCAGCGTATTCATGATGGCGCGATTGGTGCGATTCGGGCCATTTACGCCACCTACTATGCGGGGCCCGTCAAGCCGATGCCGCCCGCCAGCCAGCGGCCGGGGGGCATGACGGACCTGGAGTGGCAGCTTCGCCATTGGTATAACTTCGTCTGGCTTTCGGGCGATGGATACGTCGAGCAGGCCTGCCACAGTGTGGACAAAGTCGCCTGGGCGATGAAGGATCAGCCGCCGCTCAAAGCCGTTGCGGTGGGTGGGCGCCAGACGCCGAACAACCAGGGCAACATCTTTGACCACATGTTCGTGGTGTATGAGTACCCGGACGACGTGCGGGCTTTTGTCGGCCAACGCCAGATCGGCAATACCCACACCGACAACTCCGACTACCTCATGGGGGCGGAGGGGTTTGGCAAAATCGCGGGCTGGCAGGCGCCGTTCCTTCGGGGCAAGGAGAATTGGCGTTATCGGGGGCCCAAGACGGACATGTATCAACAGGAGCATAACGAGCTGTTTGCCAGCATCCGCAGCGGCAAGCCGATCAATGACGGGGTTTGGATGACCCACAGCACGTTGATGGGCATCATGGGCCGGATGGCCGCCTACAGCGGGCAGGAGATCACGTGGGAGCAGGCGCTCAACGCCGACGAGCGGCTGGTTCCCGAGAAGCTGGAGTGGAACATGAAACTCGACATCGCGCCCATGGCGATGCCGGGGGTCACGCGCTACGCCTGAGCGGGGAATCTTGCCTCTCTCACCGCGCAGCGCCGAGTGCCTGCGGCCGTGCAGAAAGCCCATTCTTAGCCTTGCGTGGTTGGCACAGTCAAATTGACCCGTCTCGATCATCAAAAGCGTCCCGTCAGGTTCCCCGCCTGCCGCCGTATGAGGCTCTCAGACGGGTTGCCGGACCGGGGATGGCGGGAATAAAAAGAGGCAGGGCCGGTCTGGCCCTGCCTGCGATGTTCAGAACCCGCGGTTGACGCGGGCGTAATCTTCACTTCGGCCGGTGAAGCCCGGAGTTACCAGGCGTAACGAACGGCGACCTTGGGGACGTAGATTCGTGGCGTATAGCCCGGCGGGAGATAACTGCCGGTCGGTTCGTTGTAGATGATCAGACCGGGGAGTTGATGTTCGACACCGCGGGAATCAATGACGATGTTTTTGTTTACCGGGAGGAGGGCCTTGCCCAGTTTCACCACCGGATTTGCCGGGTCTGTCTTGTCCACGCTGGCGACATGGGTTACATCCACGAAGAGTTGGCGGCTGAGAGACTCGAGCTGGGCGCCGAAGTATTTTGCGATCTGTGTGGCAATTTCCGTGTTGTCAACCAGGCCCGCCAGGCTATCCGGGCCAAAGGTCCAAAGCGGAACATCCTCGCCGTTGTGTCCGAAGGTGGTCCAGCCAATGATCGTATGGTTCCTGGACACGACAGTCGCGAGGGCATAACTCAGGCCGGCGTAGGGAACCAGAGCGCGAATCTGGTCCATGTCGTCATTGGAAACGGCGGGGTCATCGGTAAGTGCAATGTTCCATTTCGTCAGGACGGCGTGCTTGAGGTCGGCTTCCCTGTCGGGGGGGAGCACGTAGCCTTCCGGATTCAATCCCGCCGCGGTGACGGCGGCGCTGGCCGTGCAGGTCATGCCGCGGAGCGGCGCCACCAGACTCTGCACCTGGGCCTTAGTGTAGGAGGCGTCGGTCTGTCCGTTGCCGAGGCTCATGCCGCCGGTGTTGTGATCCGGAAAAGCAAGGACCACCGTCTGTTTGTCCGTCTTGGCGAACTCGACGGCAACCTGGACGGCGTCATCAAAGGCGAGGAAATCGGTGATCGTGTAGATGGGGTCGTTGTTGTGGGCGCCCCAATCCACCTGGCTGCCTTCCACCATTAGGAAGAATCCTTGCTTGTTCCTGGACAGCAGTTCAATGGCTTTGGCCGTCATCTCTGCCAATGACGGCTCGAGGCTCGGATTGCGATCGAGGTGCGGGGCCATGTGGCTCATGCTGAACAGGCCCCAGGCCTTGGAAGAGTTCAGCGCTTTCATCTGGTCGGTGGTTTCGGCCCATTGATAGCCGCGGGCGAGGAGCACCTCGAGGAGGTTTTCGCCGTCCGTACGCTTGCCGCCGGGGACCGAGGTGGGGAGGAGATGGCGTTTTCCGCCGCCGAACGCGACATCAATGTTCTGATAGACCAACTGTTCCATGATGCCGTTGTCGTCATTTCGGGTGTGAATGTGGGCGGCAAAGGCGGCCGGGGTGGCGTGGGTGATGCGGCTGGTGGCCACGAGGCCGACTGACTTGCCTCTGGCTTTGGCGGCCTCGAGGACACTGGCCACCGGCTCGTACTCGTCCAGGTCATCCGTGGCGAGGTGCTGCATGGTTTCCAGCAGCCTGTCGTGGCGCGGGGCCAAGCCGAGCACGCCGTCGGAGGTTTTGATGGCACAGGCGAAGGCGGTTGCGGCGGAGGCTGAATCGGTGATGAGGGAATCCGCCATGAAGGTCTGCACCCCGCCACTCCACATGCGATGCGCATCGAGGGCCAAAGGTCCGCCCTTATACCATCGCGCGATGGTCTGAACGGTTGCGGAGCAACCGTCCGGAACGAGAACGATGACATTTTTCACCTGGTTGTCTTTGTCGTCAGCCTGGGTGGCCATGGCCCCGATGGCCAATACCCCGGCCACCGCCAGGGTGCGGGCAGCCAAGCGGCCCCATCGGATTCCGCCGAAGGTTGACGTTGATTGCGAGAAGAACGGTTTGTTTTTCATAGATGTCATGTTGATATTTGAGTTTAATGTTTCGGTTGCACTGCAACCTTGGTCCCAAGTATGGCGCAGGCTGGGATGGGGCGCCTCCTGTGTGCGGACATGCGGCTGCACAAAACGGGCATCGCAGCGGCTGTGGCTAGATTCCTGATTTTTTTGACACAAGGAGGTGAAGCGGTTCGGAAGGACTCGAACGGCAATCGAAACGTCACAAATAAATCCGCCGCCTCGGGGGGAACGACGCGGGACCTGTGGGGGCCCGGCAGGGGAGCCCCTGGGTCAGATTCCGGCGGCTGGTTCGAACCAGGGCGTTGAGCGATTTTTCCTGGTCGTCATAATCCCGCCGTTGCAGTGTCACAAAGACTGGGAACTCTTCCGGCATGCTTGCAGCGAAGAGCCACCTGTGGATCGAGCAGACATTATTGCGCGCCGGCACCGAGCTGAGGCCTGCGGCGGTCAGTTGGACCCACTACCGGGTCTGCTTTGGAACGGCCTATTTATTGACCGGCGACAAAGCCACCGAGCTGCAGACCGGCGATGTGGTCGTCGCGCCCCCCGGCCAGGCGTTCACGTTTCGGGCGAGCCAGTTGGGGAGCGTGGTGTTGTGCCATTTTGCGCTGCGCCTGGAGCACCTCGGCGGCTTGCTGACGCTGCCGGAGCTGCGGGTGATCGAGCTGGGCGCTGGCAGGAACGGTCTTGGTCTGCGCCTGGTTTCAAGGGACGAACCGCTGGCGCGGGAGTTCGCCTGCATTTGCCAGCACCGGACCAGCGAGTCCGGCATGGTGGTGCGTGGTGAGCTGGCGCTGATGGCGCTGCGCAGCCTTTCAGCCTGGGCGGTCAGCGGGTTGCAAGCGCCCGCCGAGTGCGCCACGGCCGAGGGTCGGTTAATCAAGCTGGCCAACTGGATGCCGGAGTCCGAACTCCTGCGCCATTCGCCCGCGGAGCTGGCCCGTCTGTGCGGCTGCACGGAGCGGCACCTGCGGCGGGTCTTTCGGCAGTATTTCGGCAGGTCCTTGCAGAGTCGGCAGATGGACTACCGGATCGTCATGGCCAAGCGCCTGTTGGCCGAGACGAATGCCAAGGTGATTGACGTGGCACAGGAATGCGGGTTCCGGCATCTTGGCTTCTTCAATGCCACCTTCAAGCGGTTGGCCGGTCGGCCCCCGACTGAATGGCGCAAAGCAGCGAGGAACAAGAGGGTGATGCGGCGGCGCAGCCAGGAGGTGGTCTGTCCGAACGGCCCGGCCGAGCCAGCGAGGAACGGCCAGGTTTGGCAAGAACGCACCCATCGGAGTCCGGGCGCAGCCGCCCAGGCTGCCGTGGCGATGAGCGGAGAGTTGATAGGTGCGCGAAAGCCGGGATGCTGATGGCCCATGGGGGCAAGAAATGGTGTTAACGAAAATGTTTGTTCCTGCACCAAGGCCAATGGGAAGGTCAGCAACTGGTGCCCAAGGATTGGGTGGCCGAGGCGACGCGGGTGCAGGTGCCGGCCACGATCCCCTGGGCGCACCCCGAGAGCGAGATTGATGGGCGCGGCGTCTATGGTTTCAATGAGGTTCATGAAACCTCTGACATTGCGGCCCGCCGCCCGGGTTATGGCCTGGAGTTGCGGCTGCGCCGCAAGCAGGGGTTGTTATCATTGAACGGGGTTGGGGCATTGGCCCGCGGGTCCCGATCAAGGAAAGCGCTGCGCGCTGCGGTGGTGGAAGTAGATGATAATGTCGTCGAGTTCCGTGACATGCAGGACTCGCTGTCCCAGGGCGATGGTCGGCAGGGTGAGCTTCCAGCCGGTGGCCGCGACGCTGCGCTCCTTGAATTCCCAAATCTCCTCGGTGCCTGGCGGCGTGTTGGGATCCGAGACTGGATTTCTATCCATGAATGCTTCGGAGACGGTTTGGCGGTCGGTGAATTCCCAGCCGGAACCGAAATTGTACCAGTAACGGGTCGCATAGGTCGTGAACTCGTTTTGCAGCCGGTCGGGCCGGGCGGAGTCGAAGCGGCCGACGCGGGGGTTGCGCAGGTAGCTGGTGCCGCCGTAGGACAACCGGCCGGCCAGGGGATTGGTGTAGGTCATGGCCGAGCCGACCAGCCGGATTTTGAGGTAATTGATCTTATCGAGGAAGCGGCCGGGATCATGCACGGTGGGAGGTTGGTTGGTGGTGAATACCGGCCCCACGAAGAAAAAGCCCCCGGGGATTTGCCGCACGGTATCGAAATCAATCACGCACTCCTGCCCCCCGCTGACCGTAACGAGGCGGCGCAGCAGGTTGGTGCGAAAGGCGCTGATGGGGTCCAGCATTTGGCCGGTGAGCAAATCCTCGTATTGGCGGCCGTCGTGGTATCCCAGGAAATCCTTCCGGACCGAGAACCAATCGAAACGGTTGGTCCCGACCATAACCGTTCCGGCGATGAGTTGTTCGTAGGAGTCCATGGCCCGCCACAGGTCCTCGAGTTCGACGGCGTTGCGCAGTTTGAACACGGAGGCCGAAGACCACGTGCGGCCATCGGGCGAGTTGTTGGTAAAGCGCTGGTTCCACTTGTATTCCAGGGCCCGGGTCATGAAGAACATCCAGCGTTGCGCCTCTTCAAAGGAGAGATTTGCGACCAGCATATCGCGCTGAGCCAGCAGGTGGTGTGAGGGGTCAGCAAAATAGCGGTCGGCCAGGTCTTCCTGGTTCTGGGCCAGTTCGCTTTCGAGCTGCTGCTTTTCCCGCCAGAGAGCGGTAAAGCGGCCCATCTCCTGTTTCAGCAGCAGGGCGGCTTCCTGGGAGTCCACCGCGAGGGTGTTCATGCTCAGCAAGAGCGTCTTGACGCGGGCCTTGCTTTCGATGCCTTCGATTTCGGCCTGCTCCATGCCGGCCTGGCGCTCCTTCTCGGCTTCGAGCTGTCCTTTCCATTCCTCGGCGCCGGCCTGGACCGCGGCATTCGCGACCTGGGCCGCGGCCCCCCACCAGGCGCTGGCGTTGGCCGCCTCGGCGGCGGCATTGGCGGCCCCCTGGACGGCATTGATATGGCCGATCTTTTCGGCAATGGACGCGCGGGTGTTTGCATACTTGATATAGGCATTGGTGACCGCGCCCGCCCGCCAGAGCTCGATATCAATCTCCTTTTTCAGATTGGCGATTTCAGCCTGGTTGCGCTGAATGCGGAGTCGGGCGACTTCGAGGCTCCGCAACTGCTGCCAAAGCTCGCTCCCTTCATTTTCCTGGGGCGTTTCATACGCCTCGTCGCCGGGATAGGCTCCCACGATTACAAACAAACGGTCCTCCGCTTCGGCGGTCAGCAGGCGGAATTGGGCCGCCAACTGGTCTTCATAACCCCGGAAGGTTTGATAGGAGCTCCGGGCCGCCAGCCAATCGCTCTTGGCGTAGTAGAGCGGGCCGACGGTGTAGGCCGGGCTGAGTCGTTCGCGCAGGGCGTCGTAGGAATCGTAGTAGGTTGTGCCGCCGGTGAACTTCTGCACGAGCATGAGGAAGTCGGGCTCGAAGCCCAGGATATTGCGTTTTCCAGCGAGGAACTGACGCAGGGTGGCCAGCTCATTCAGCCTCTGGCTGCAGCTCGCCATCGTCTCGGCCAGGCCGGCGCCATCGAGTTCCGATGGCACCAGGCTGGGCCAAATGCCGCGCAGCAGTTCGCCATGCAGGTAGATAAAACGCTGCGCCTCGGTCATGGTGGCCGAGGCTTGCGTGGAGCCGGCGGTGGTGGCGAGACAGAGTTGCAGCCGGGCCAGCTCCACGGCCGCGCGGCCGTAATCATTCAACAGTCCGTACAGAACCACGAGGTCCTTGTAACCCCCGAACAGCGGATGGCTGTTGGTAATGACGGACAGGGGCACTCCGTTGCTCAGGTAGGTGGCCGGATTCAAGCTGCGATCGGGGACCAATTGCCGGAAAATCTGGTAACCCAGGGGTGGAGCGGGGGCGGCGGTTACGCCGAGGTGATTGGTGAGCAGGCTGAGGTAGGTGGCCAGCGCCTGGCGCGTGGCATGCCACGCATTGCTGTAGGCGGCGATCTCGGCGTCAATGACGAACGCCGGCGGCGCCGAGGTCTGGGCGAACCGCGTGAACGCGGCCCCGGCCAGGGCTTGTCGCGCCAGGATTCCCTCGGCAACGGTCTTGTCATAGCGCAGGTCCAAAAGCAGGTTCCCCAGGAGCGCGCTGGCGGGCGCATTGGTCAATCCGCGCCGCAGGTGCTCTTCGGCCAGTTGGGCGCGGTCGCGCGCCGCGGGGTCGTAATAATCCGGGAACTTTTCGAGTTGGGGGCGGACGCCGCTGTCGTTGGTGTAGAGCAGGTCCTTGTAGCGGAACGCGGCGATGGCCTTGTCCGCGCCGGTCGCGTCGGTCCAGTAAAGCATTTGCCGCACGTAAGCAGCGACGTCATTTTCATTCGCGTAATTCGGCTGTGCCCGCACCGTGGCGGGGAGGGCACCCAAAGCAAGACCGAGGCAAAGCAGGAGCGAGCCGGAGACAGGCCGCACAGCGGTCAGCCGGAAGGGCGCCAGACTGGGTCTGGGGCTTTGGGTTGCCGACGGGTTTGTCCAGGGGGGCAGAGCCCGACCGGACTCCAAAGCGTTGCGGCCGCCTCGATCGTTCCAGGGAAACTCTGCCGCGCTGAAAGAGGATTTTGAGTTCATGTGAGCCTCGACATTGGAAAGTTTCATGGTTGCATCTCCTCGGGTTTCATGGCGTGAACGGCGTCAAAGGCACCTCGTTGGTCGAGGGTTTCGGCGGCGGCTTGAGCAGGAGGAAAGTTCCCGCCAGGGCAGTGTCGAGGTGGGGTTGGTTGGGCGCCGCGCTTACCAGCAGGGCCGAGCCTTGAATTCGGCTGGCATTGACGCTTTGGCCGGGCTGGTTGTTGGCGGCCGTCAATCGCAGGTCCAGGCGATGCGGGGTGCTGAACAGCGGGCTGCCGGTCAACGCGGGCAGGGAGATGTTCGTGGCGACGGCGAGGAATTGTTCGGCCGTGAATCGCAATTCGGCCAGCGGCAGCCCCGGGAGGCTGGTGGGGAAGAACCCTGCCTGGTCACTCCGGAGAAGCCCTTCGACTCCCGCGGCGGTCCGGCTGATTTGCAGCACAAACTCCACCGCGCCCGTTGGCGTTCGCAGCTCTCCCTGCCAATCCGCGTCGTTTTCCTCGACCGTCACGCGGCTTTCCTGGATTCCCGGCAGGCCGTAGTCTGCGCCGGCGTCCAGGCGCAAAGTCAGGCAGCGGACCGGGTCAATGCCGGCGTTGTCCGCAAACGGAATGGGAATGAC
>CAZVYG010000122.1:0-10164 GCA_964631605.1 uncultured Verrucomicrobiota bacterium | reverse complement strand
CCTTGAGCGCGACCAACAGCTTCACCGTGGTGGTCGAGGAAGTGAACAGCGCGCCGGTGCTGCCGGTGCAGCCCGACGTGACGATTGCCGAGCTGGAGACGCTGGTGGTGACCAACAGCGCCAGTGACGCCGACCTGCCGGCCAACGGCTTGAGCTACACCCTGATCAACCCGCCCGCCGGGGCGCAGATAGACGCCCAGGGCGTGATCACCTGGACCCCGGGCGAGGAACAGGGCCCAAGCACCAACCTGATCGTGACCGTGGTAACCGACGACGGCAACCCCGCCTTGAGCGCGACCAACAGCTTCCTGGTCATCGTCAAACCCTACAACAGCCCGCCCTCTTTGCCGGTTCAAACCAACCGCACCATTCCAGAGCTCACGACGCTTATCGTAACAAATATGGGCAGCGACGTGGAAACTCCCGCGAGCCGGCTGACCTACGTCCTGTCAGAGGCGCCTCCCGGAGCTGTTATTCAGACCAATGGAATAATCGTTTGGACGCCAACCGAGGAACAGGGCCCTGGCACCAATCTGTTCGTGACTGTGCTGTTTGATGATGGAGAACCCCCGTTGGGCGCAACCAATAGTTTTGTTGTAGTGGTCGAGGAGGTGAATTCGCCGCCGGTTCTCTCCGCCATGCCCGACTTGGTGCTGACTGGCGCCGTGCACCTGAGCCTAACCAACGCGGCCACAGATCCGGACATTCCGATGAGTATTCTTTCCTACGAATTGCTTGCCGCGCCGGCAGGGGCGACAATTGATGGAGCGGGAGTCATTTCTTGGCTGCCCGCACCCGATCAAATCCCCAGCACCAACCTGTTCACCACGGCGGTTTGGGACGGGGGCGTCCCGCCCTTAAGCGCGACCAACACGTTTAGCGTCATCGTGAAGCTTGATCCAGCCCGGATGCCGCCAGTGATCCACTCGATCGAATTCCTTGGGGGCGAGGTGCTGGTCCGGTGGCTGGGAACTGCCGGCGTGACCTATCGGCTGGAGTATAAGGATGATTTCGCCGCGACTAATTGGACGGCAGTCCTGCCCGACATTGTGGCGGGCGAGGACTGGGTGACGGCGACCAACGTGGCGCCGACGGCATCGCAGCGGTTCTATCGGGTATATGTGGTGCCTTGAAACGGAACAAACCTGGAGATTTTGGCAGGCGGAATGCTATAATAAGTGGCTTTAGCCCTGGCGGCTTTGGGTCGCCGACCGGGCTTGTGGTCGTGAATGGCACGGAACTAAACATGCAAATCAACGTTATCGAATATTTTGAGAATGGCGCGCTGCGCAAGTGCCCCCAAAAGCTGGCGGTGAAGGATGCAACCCGCGAATGCACGTTCGCGGACCTCGAACGTTTTGCCAAGAACTGCGCTGCCTTGATCCTGAAACGCACCCAGGCTCGAAACCGCCCAATCCCGGTTTTCCTGGGTAAAGGCGCCGAGAATGTGGTGGCCGATATTGGCATCCTCTACAGCGCCAACGCCTATGCAAATCTGGACGTCAAGTCGCCCCCGCAGCGGCTTCAGGGCATGCTGCAGAATCTTGATCCGGAGGTGATCATTACGTCAGCCGCCCATGCCGGAGTGCTGCGCGGATTGCAGATTCCCGAGGAAAAGTTGCTCTTGATCGAGCAGGCCATGGTGGAGGAATCGTTTTACGACAATGCCGCTTTGCTGCGCCGGATTGAGCCGGTGATTGACACCGATCCCTACTGTGTCATCCACACTTCGGGCTCCACCGGCGTTCCCAAGGGGGTGGCCTTGAATCATCGCAGCACAATTGATTTCGTGGACTGGGCCTTCGACCGCCTCGGGTTGGACGGCAGCGAAGTCATGGGCAGCCTGGCCCCGATTTATTTCGACGCCTACACGCTCGAATTCTGCATGCTCCTGGCCAAGGGTTCGACCTGGATCGTGGTTCCGGATCAACTGGCCATGTTCCCTGCCAAGCTGGTCGAATTCGTGGCGACCCACCCGATCAATTTCATCTTCTGGGTGCCGACGGTCATGGTCAACATCGCCAATCTTGATCTGTTGGCCAAAACCCGGCTCGAGCGGCTCACCAAGGTTTTCTTTATCGGCGAGGTCTTCCCCACCCGCCACCTCAACTACTGGCGGCGGCATCTGCCCGGCGCGATGTTCGTCAACCTCTATGGCCCGATCGAAATCACGGTGGCCTGCACCTACTATATCGTGGACCGCGAGCTGGGCGACGAGGACAAACTGCCGATCGGCTATCCCTGCCGCAACACGGACATCCTCATTCTTAACGAGCAGAACCAACTGACCAAGGTGGACGAACCCGGCGAAATTTGCGTGCGTGGCAGTTCGCTGGCGCTCGGCTACCTGAACAACCCGGAGCGGACGGCCAAAGGGTTTGTGCAAAACCCGCTGAATCCCCATTACCCGGAGCTGATTTATCGCACCGGCGATTTGGGTTACTGGAACAACCGCGGCGAGATCATGTTTCTCGGCCGGCGCGATTTTCAGATCAAGCACATGGGCTACCGCATCGAGCTGGGGGAAATCGAGCATGCGGTTCTGCAGGTGGATGGCATCCGGAACTGCTGCGTGGTTTACAGCCAGGCGAAAAAGGAAATCACCCTGTTCTACGAGTGCGATCGCGAGCTGCCACCGGCCTTCATCCGCGAAAAACTCATGGTCACCCTCCCGAAATACATGTTGCCCACCGTGTTCCATCGGATGGAGCTGATGCCGCGGAATCCCAACGGCAAGATTGACCGCCAAAAACTGGTCGCCACTGTCAATTGAACCCAATGACCCCTGTCACTCGCCTCGACGACGTCCTGGAAGCCGTTCAGCGAGCACGGCAGCACGCCCCCCATTTCTGCACCAACTTTTTCCCCGTCGAGCCGGTGCTCCGGCTCTGGATTCAGCAGGGGGAGCTCACCGCGCGGTCGGAAGCCGGCTGCGCGTTTTTTCTGCGCCGGGATCGGGATTTCCTCCACCTGTATTTCGCGGCTCCGGAACCTGCGGCGCTGGACCACGGCCTGGCGGCACTTACGGCCCTCCATGCCGAGCGTGTGGTCGTGGATTTGATTGGGCGCCAGGAAGCGATCCGGCCTCTGGTCGTTGTTTTTGGCCATGCCGGTTTCCGATCCTACCGTCGGCTGGTGCGCCTGGCCCGGTCCGCGGGGCCGCTTCCGGCCGCCCCACCACGGGACCCTCCCCCGCCGCCGGTGGTGCGGCCCGACCCGGCCGAGGCGGGGCGGGTGTTGGAGCTGATTGAGCAGTTCTTTGATCGTTACTCCGACCAGCTTCCGTCGCTGGACCAGGTGAGAGCCGCGCTGGGGGCCCACCAGATTCTCGCGGTGAAGGTCGCGGGCGAGCTGGCCGCCCTCCTGTTTTACGAAACGCAGGGACTTACCTCCATCCTGCGCTACTGGCTGGTGGCCAAGCCCGAAGAATCGCGCGGCTTCGGCTCGCTGTTGCTGCGGGAATATCTCGGCTCGCAAACCGCGGTGCGCCGTTTCCTGCTCTGGGTGGCCGCCCAAAACCAGCGGGCGATGGGAAAATACTTGCAATATGGCTACGCCGCCGATGGATTGGAGGACGAAGTTATGGTAAATGAAATGATTGCCGCATGAAGCGATTGCCTGAACTGCTCCGGGAGATCCGCCCGGAATTCGATTTCACCACCTCGAAGGATTTCATCGCCGATGGAATGCTGGACTCCTTCGACCTGATGACCCTGGTCGCGACGCTCGACAAGACCTATGGCATCTCGATCCAGGGAACGGACATTGTCCCGGAGAACTTCAAAAACCTCGAGACGATTGAAAACCTGCTGCGGCAGTGCGGCGTGCCAGCATGAACTTCCGATTTCAGCGCAAACGCATCTCCGGCATCCTCTCGATTCTGCCGCCCACCGAGCGGTCGTTCCTCGAGGAAATGCGGAATTTCAATTTTCCCGAATCCCGCTCCCTCAAGCTCAAGGAGGTGATGGGCTACGACAAACGGCGCGTGGCCAGCCCGGACATTTGTCTGTCGGACCTCGCCGTGTTCGGGTTGCGCCGGCTGTTCGAGCGCGGCCTGCTTCGCCCGGAGGAGATTGACGCGCTGCTGGTGGTGAGCACCTCGCTGGACCATATCATTCCGCCGACGAGCAACCTGATCCAGGGGCGGCTGGGTTTGAAGCAGGACATTTTATGCCTTGACATCAGCCAGGCCTGCGCCGGGTTCGTCATCGGCCTGCTCCAGGCCTTCCTGTTGCTCGAGCAGGAGAGTGTGCGCAAGGTCGTGGTGGTCAACGGCGACTTGTTGAGCCGCAAAGCCTCGCCCCAGGACCGCAACATTTATCCGCTGATCGGCGACGCCGCCGCCCTTACCGTGGTCGAGCGGGATCCCGGGGAATCCGTCATCCATGCCAGTGTCCAGATGGATGGGCAGCGAGCGGAGGCCCTGGTCATCCCCGCCGGCGGTTTCCGGCTGCCCTGCACGCCGGAGACGGCGGTGCTCGAGGATGTCGGCGACAACAACCGCCGCGCCAAGGACCACTTGCGGATGGACGGGACCGCCATTTTCAATTTTGTGCAGACGGAGGTGCCGCCGATGATTGAGCGGCTGCTGCAATGGGCCGGCCTTTCCCACGATGCCGTGGATTATTACCTCTGCCACCAGCCCAACCGCTTCATGCTGCAGAAACTGGCGGACAAGATGAAGGTTCCCCACGAGCGCATGCCCAACAACGTGGTCGAGAATTTTGGCAACAGCGGGGGCGCGACCATTCCCATCGCGATCACGCACAATCTGGCGCCGCGCCTGCGCGAGGGCAGCATCCAGGCGTGCCTGGCCGGCTTTGGCGGGGGGTTGGTATGGGCGGGCATGCTGATGAAGCTGGGGCCGCTGACTTTTTGCGACACGATTGTTTTTTCCTAAACTCTCATCCTATGGACGATTTTCTCAAGAGCATTGCCGCCATTCTCGAAGTGCCGGAAGTTCGGGAAACCGACGACCTCAAGAGCTTTGAACAATGGGATTCGCTGTCGGTCCTGTCGGTGATTGCCATGTTGGACGCCAAACACGGCGTCAACCTGAAGGCGGCCGACCTGGCCGGGGTGAATTCCGCGGGCGAACTCTGGCGGTTGGTTCAATCCCGCAAAGGCGCCTGAACCGCGGCTGGGCAAGGCAGCGATGAACATCATCTTTTCCTCGCGAGTGCCCCGGGAATCGCGCGAAGCCTTGGAGGAGCTGTTGTTCTTCAATCCCCGCCAGCACCGCGTCCGGGACGGCATCCTGCATTCGCTCGAGCAATTTGGCCATCCGCGGCTGGTGGAAACCCCCGCGGGACTCTCGGTTCGAGTCGGCTCGCACGAGGCCCAAACCCTTTTTGCGTACGATCGCGACCGGCGAAGCGGCGAACCGGTGGGGGTGGTGGTCTTTCTCCGGACCAGCCCCTCCGAGATGGCCGTGCTTCATGTGGCGGTGCATCCGGACTACGCCTTGCAGGGTAAACGCGCCGGGGTCGGCCTGGGCGTCGCGCTCGTCGAAAAGGTCAAGGAAATCGCCTCGCGGATTGTCGGGGTGGAAAAGATTGTCTTTTTCTACCGCCAACATGTGGTTATACGCATCTGAATGAGACATACGCTTTCATCCGAAGGATTTGGAGTCCGCCTGCGCCCAGTCCGCCTGGAGGACGCCCGGTTTATTGTCTGGATTCGCAATCTCGAGCATGCCCGCGGCCGGGTGGGCGATTCGGCGCCCACCATCGCCCGGCAGGAGCAGTGGTTGCAGGAATACTTCGCCCGCGAGGGGGACTACTATTTCATCATTGAAACCGCCCAAGCCCGCCGCCCCGTCGGCACTTACGGCCTCTACGACCTCCGGGAGGCCAGCGCCGAGTCCGGCCGCTGGATCATCCGCCCGGAGGTCCCCGCCGCCATTCCCAGCGCCATTCTGGCCATGGATATTGCCTTCCAGAATCTCCACCTGAAAGAGGTGCGCGCCACGACCGTCTCCACCAACCGCCGCGTCCTTTCCCTGAATCGCAGGTTTGGTTTCCGCCAAGTCCGCGTGGATCGCGCCGCCCAGGTGATTGGCGGGCAGCCCGTGGATTTGGTGCGCTTTATACTGACGCCGCAGGACTGGGCGGCCGCGCGCGAGCGGTTGCTGCCTCATGCCGCGCTGGCTGAGCGGCAGGTGCGCGATTGGGACCAAAGCCCGGAGGCGGCGGCTTCCACAACCGACTATTGAGCCAAGACAACACAAGGAACCTATGGACCTGAGCGAGTGTCGAATCATTGAACTGCCGAAGATCACGGATCCGCGGGGCAATCTGACCTTCATCGAAAACCAGCGGCATATTCCGTTTGACATCCGGCGGGTTTTTTATCTTTACGATGTTCCCGGCGGGGCGGACCGCGCGGGGCACGCGTTGAAACGCTGCCACCAGTTCATTATCGCCATGTCAGGCAGCTTCGATGTGGTGGTTTACAACGGCAAGGACAAACAGCGGTTCCATTTGAACCGCTCCTATTACGGCCTCCACCTGCCTCCCATGTTCTGGCGCGAGATTGACAACTTTTCCTCCGGCTCGGTCTGCCTGGTGCTGGCCTCCGAACCCTACGACGAAAAAGATTACTTCCGCGACTATCCTGAATACCTGTTGGCGGTGGGAGGGTCCGCCCGGTGAAGGTCCCCTTTCTCGATTTTGTCGGCCCGTATGACGAGCTCAAGGCGGAGCTGGACGACGCCTGGTCACGCTTCATGCGGTCGGCCTGGTACGTCCTGGGGCGGGAGGTGGAAGCCTTCGAGGAGGAATACGCGGCGTATTGCGGTGCGCGGTATTGCGTGGGGGTGGGCAATGGCCTCGAGGCCCTGCACCTGATCCTCCGCGCTTACGGCATTGGGGCAGGGGATGAGGTCATTGTTCCCTCCAATACCTACATCGCGACCTGGCTGGCCGTGTCGTATGCCGGGGCTACACCGGTGCCGGTCGAGCCCGATCCTCGCACCTTCAATCTCGATCCCGCACGCGTCCAAGAGGCATTGACGCCGCGGACGAAAGCCATCATGCCGGTGCACCTCTATGGTCAGCCTGCGGACATGGACCCGCTGTTGGAATTGGCCCGCCAGCACGGCCTCAAGGTGATCGAGGACAACGCCCAGGCCCAGGGGGCGCGTTACAAGGGGCGTCGAACCGGCGCGCTGGGTGATGCCGCCGGGAACAGTTTCTACCCCGGCAAGAACCTGGGCGCCTACGGCGACGCCGGCGCGGTGACGACCAACGATGCCGAGCTGGCCGACCGCGTGCGCACGCTGCGCAATTACGGGTCAAAGAAGAAATACTACAACGAGTGCAAGGGGTACAATTCCCGGCTCGACGAACTCCAGGCAGCCCTCTTGCGGGTGAAACTTCGCCACTTGGATGCCTGGAACCAGCGCCGCGCCGCGGTCGCCGCCCGTTATCAGGCCGCGCTTCCCGCCGAACTCACCTTGCCCTGGGTTCCGGAGTGGGCGGAGCCGGTGTGGCACTTGTACGTGGTGCGCCATCCCCGGCGCGATCGGCTCCAGCAAGCGCTGACCGACCGCGGCGTTGGCACCCTGATTCATTACCCGGTGCCCCCGCATTTGTCGGGCGCCTACGCCGGTCCGCAGTGGCCGCGAAATACCTTCCCGGTGGCCGAGCAGCTTGCGGACACCGTGCTGAGTCTGCCGATGGGCCCGCACCTTCGCCAGGAGCAGGTGGATCACGTGCTTTTCGCCACCCGGCAGGCCCTCGAGGAACTGAATGGCACAAGCCGCGGCCCGCAACCCGCGCCCGCAACCTCTGCCATCTCAGGCCGCTCCTAGGCTGTTCTTCCGCGTGAGCACCGGCGAAAAAAACACCTACGGCTCCATCCTGAAATCCTCCGCATTGATCGGCGGCTCCTCGCTGATCAATGTCGGCATCAGCATCGTGCGGGCCAAGGCCATGGCGCTGCTCCTGGGACCGGGCGGCGTCGGCCTGCTGGGCCTGTTGAACTCGGTCATGGACCTGGCGCGCACGACGGCCAGCCTGGGCCTCAGCAGCAGCGGCGTGCGCCAGATTGCCGAGGCCGCGGCGACTCAGGACGGCCGGCGGATCGCCCGCACCGCCGCAGCCCTGCGCAACGCCGCGGTGCTGCTGGGTATTCTGGGCGGGCTGCTCCTAGCTTTCTTCTCCCGCCCCATTGCGGTGTTTTCCTTCGGCGACGCCGCCCAACAGGGGGCCGTTGCGTTGCTGGGCGTGGCAGTGTTGCTCGGCTCCGTTGCGGGGGCGCAGCTCGCTTTGCTGCAGGGCTTGCGGCGCATTCGCGAACTGGCGATGGCCAACGTTGTGGGGGCCTTCCTCGGAACCCTGGGCAGCATTTTGATCATCCTGGCCTTCCGCCGGGAGGGCCTGGCGGCTTCACTGATTTGCGTGGCCCTGATGACGCTGGCCGGCACCTGGTGGTATGTGCGGCGCGTCGAGTTGCCGGCCATCCGGTGGCGATGGTCGGACCTGGTGCCGGAGGTTTCGGCGCTGCTCAAGCTGGGCGTGGTTTTCATGGCCAGCGGCCTCATGACGATGGCGGTCGGTTATTTCATCCGCCTGATTGTCATGCGTAAGCTGGGCGAGGACGCGGCCGGGTTTTACCAGGCGGCCTGGGCGCTGGGCGGCTTGTATGTCGGGTTCATCCTGCAAGCCATGGGCGCTGATTTCTTCCCGCGCCTGACCGCCGTCGCCCAGGATCACTCGCGCTGCAACCGGATGGTGAACGAACAGACCGAAATCGGCTTGCTCCTTGCGGGGCCGGGCCTGCTGGCCACCCTCACGTTTGCGCCGTGGGTGATTCGCATTTTCTACTCGGGCCAGTTCGGGCCGGCGGTCGAAATCCTGCGCTGGATTTGCCTCGGGATGATGTTGCGCGTGGTGTCCTGGCCGATGGGCTACATCCTCCTGGCCAAGGGCGTCCGGCGCGCTTTTTTCTGGAGCGAACTCGCCGCCAATCTGGCCCAGGTCGGGTTGGCCTGGCTCGGCGTCCTGTACTTTGGCTTGAAAGGCACCGGCATGGCCTTCTTTGCGTCCTACTTGTTTTACTGGATTATGATTTACGTGATCGTTCGCTCCCTCAGCGGCTTTCGTTTTGCCGCCGCCAGTCGCGGAATCGGGCTGCTGTACCTGGCGTTGATCACCTTGCTTTTTGTCGGATGGTACCTCGTGCCGGAAGGCTGGATCATGGTGCTGGGAACACTGGCGACGATGGGGGCCGGCACCTTTTCCTGTCGGCGGATTTGCTCCCTGGTGCCATTCGAGCGTTTGCCGGGGCCGGCGCAGCGTGTGCTGGTCTGGTTGCGGCTGGCAGCGCCCCCGGCGCAGGTTTAGCCAAGAGCTCTAACACAAAGGGAAACATGATATGAAGACAGCAATTATTGGCATGGGTTATGTCGGCCTGCCGCTGGCCGTGCAGTTCGCCCGCGCGGGCGTGGCCGTGGTCGGCCTGGATATAGACTCCTCCAAGGTGGATGCCCTCAATCAGGGCAAAAGCTACATCAAACACATTTCCTCGCAGACGATCGAAGAGGCCGTCCGCTCCGGACGTTTTGCCGCCACCACCGACTTTGACCGCATCCGCGAGGTGGAATCCGTCATCATTTGCGTCCCCACCCCCCTGAACAAGAATCGCGAGCCGGACATCTCCTACATTCTGGAAACCGGCCGAAGCATTGCGCCCCATTTGCAGCCAGGCACACTCGTGGTTCTGGAGTCCACCACCTACCCCGGAACCACCGATGAAGATTTGCGCCAGGTGCTCGAGGTCGGCTCCGGTCTTGAAGCGGGGAAGGGGTTCCACCTGGCTTTCTCGCCCGAACGCGAAGACCCGGGCAACCCGGACAGCAAGGTGGCGGTCATCCCGAAAGTCGTCGGAGGGTTTACGCCCGCCTGCCTCGAGAAAGCCGTGCAACTCTATTCCAAGGCGGTGAAGACCGTGGTCCCGGTCTCGTCGTGCCGGGTGGCGGAAGCAACCAAGCTGCTCGAAAACACCTTCCGCTCCGTCAACATCGCGTTGGTCAACGAACTCAAGATCGTTTACAGCGCGATGGGCATTGACATTTGGGAGGTGATCAACGCCGCCAAGACCAAACCGTTCGGCTTCATGCCCTTCTACCCGGGGCCGGGCCTCGGCGGCCACTGCATCCCG
>CAZVYG010000121.1:0-10213 GCA_964631605.1 uncultured Verrucomicrobiota bacterium | reverse complement strand
AAGCAAAATCTCACCTTAAAGTGATCTTTCGTGCGGCTCGCTAATGTTTCGGGGACCCCCGCGGTAATCGTCGCCCCAGGGGAAACCCCAAGAACACCCGGGTCCGAGGAAAGCAGTGCCAGCTCGAGGTTGGTGGCCAGCAGGCCGGAGATTCGCGCGGTGTATGAGACCAGCCCGGCTTCCTCACTCAATTGCACCGGTCCTGAAAAGCGCAACTGCGTGTCTTCGTTATCCACGATGACGATGCCTCTGCTATCGTTGCTCCAGTTGGCAACGGCAGCAGCAACCGTGACAGATTTGTTGCCGTCAATCTGTGGGTTATCCACAACGGTCAGATTAAAGGTGGCAGTCGTTTGATTCGAACCCACGGTGACCGAGGACGGGACCCTTATCAGGTTTGTGTCGCTGGAGGAAAGCAGGACCATGACCGCTTTGGCCGGAGCGGCAGCGAGCGTGAGGCGGCCCTGTCCGGCGAGCGTTCCGGCATTCTCGTTGACGGAGGGCGGAGTACTAAGGGTCAGGGTAGTCCACTCGTTATCATTGACCGAGATGGTCACACTGGCAGGAAGGAGATTGGTCCCTCCCGCCGATAGGGTCACCGTCTGGGAACCGTCCAACACGGCGTCATTCACGGGCGTCAGGTTGAACGTGGCGTTCGTCTGCCCCGCTGGAATGGACACGCTGGCGGGCACTGTCAGTTCGGCGGGCACGCTGGAGGTCAGAAAAACCGTCAGGGCTTGGGGGAAAGCAATGGGAATGCTGACTTGGGCGGGCACGGGCGGGTCCCCTTCGGCAACGGATGCTGGGGCGAGGAAATTGAGCCTGGCGGTCATTAACTCGAAAGGCGGGCTCCTGCCGATGTGTTCTGCGGTGTCGGCCACGGTGAAGTAGGCGTTACTGACGCCCGGCGAAACGCTCACGTTGCCGGACCACACCCCGTTCAAGAAACCTGAAAGGTTCGAAGGCGTCACCGAAAGGTTCGTAGAAACCAAGTCGAACACGTGGATATCATCAAACCAGGACGTGCCGGCCTCCGAATTCTGAACGGCGATATAGTCGGTTCCGGAGTAGGGATCGTCCGGGAAGGCAACGTTGGTGATGACCAAGGCGCCATCAATGCGGCAATTAACGCGGCGGTTGGTCCAGTTCAGGTCCAGGTCCACTTGATACCAGCGATCAGCGACGTAAGGAGTGCCTGAAAATCCGTTGCGTGAATTAAGCCCCATCCGCCCGTCTTTGTTCAGGTAAAAATCAAAGGCGCGATAGCCCGCTCCTCCCACCGCCCAGATCCGGCCGGTAATCGCATTGGTCTGCGCGGCGCGCACGGCGAAGCGGACCCGGTTGGGCCGGCTGTTGGTAATCGTCCGGCGCAAGGAATAGAAATAGCTGCTGTATTGGGCCTTGCCGGAGATTCTCAGGCAGCGAAAACCGGCGGCTGCGACATCGTTGACGTTGGACACCGCCATTGAGGCGCTTGCCATATTGGTCCAGCCGGCCAGGTCGCCGTCCTCGAAGTCATCCAGGAGGCGCAACGTGTATAATTCGTCAGTCTGCGCCTTCAACGGTAAAACCGAGCCGAAAGTGACATTGCTGCCCCGGTAATCCACCGCGCGAACCGAAATCGGGAAGGCCCGGCCGGCGAACTGTGGCGAGGCGATCGGACCAAACTCGAAATGATCCAGCCGCCCCGGCACCGCGTCATCATTGAGAATGGTGCCGGTGGCCACGCCGATGGCGAGGGTGGCACCGCTGGCCGCCGACAGCGTGACGAAGAAGGTTTCGTCGGGTTCATTCACCGTGTTGCCACGGACGGGGACGCTGAAGGTGGCGTTGGTCGAGCCGGCCGCAAACGTGACGGTGCTGACGGTATGGGTGTAATCGTTGGTGTCGGCAGTCCCGGGACTGGTCGTGCACCGAACCGTCACATCGGCAATGGCCACCTTCGAAAGCGTCAATGGGAACACGGCATTGACGAAGCCGCTGTCCCCTTCCACGACGCTCGTGTCTCCGATTGAAATTGCCGGCGGTGGATCGTCATCCAGCACCGTTCCCACCCCGAGGCCGTCGCTGATGATGGCATTGACCGCATTTGTGAGCAAAACGGAAAAAGAACGATTTGGCTCATCCAGAATGTCATCCAAGGCGAAAACGTGGATGATGGCGTTGGTGCTGAACGGAGGGAAGGCCAGCGTGCCCTGCGTGGCCACATAGTCGGCGCCTGCCAGGGCCGAGCCGTCAACGGTCAGATAGTCAACGGTGATGAGCTGCGCGCTGGGACCGGACAAGGTGACGGTGAAAACCATGCCGGTGGCGGCCGCGTTGGTTTCGTACTCCGCGGCGGCGTCGCTGATGGTTAGTAGCGGCGGTTCCACCCGGGTCGGCCAGGCGGCCAGGTTGTCATTCGTGTTGAGGTCAAAGACACTCGTCAGCAGGCTGAAGAGGTTGGTGAACTCGCCGGGCACCTCGGCGCGCAAAACCAAGGAGGCCGTTGCGTTGCTGCGCATGGCCAGCGGGCCGATAGCCCAGTGCAAAACTCCCGCCTCGTTGCTGATTGCGCCTTGTGAATGGCTGGCGGACAGGAAGGCGAGGTTGGGCGGGAGCTCATAACGCACCACGGCGTCTGAAACAGCGGAAGGGCCGCGGTTTGTCACGGCCAGGTTGAAAATAAGCGCGTCCCCGGTACGCAAAACCGGGGCCCCGTTTGTTGAGCTGCTCAGGCCAAGGTCGGTTGTGGCAAGAATGTCGAAGCGGTTGTTCGTCCCCTGGTGGCCAAGGCCGTCATCGGCCAGGAGAGTGACATTGCTCGCGGATTGGACCGCGAACACCTCGCCGGTCCAGGTTCCGCCGGTGAAGTTCGTCAGGCAATCCGGCGTGAGGACGGGGTGGCTGATCTGTACATTATCCACGTAAACCGCCAGTGCATCCCCATACCAGTAATCGCGCGCAATCAGAATCTCGAGCGAATAGATACCGTTGGTGGGCGGGGTATAGACAAGGCTTCCCGCCGCCCAGCCCGAAGAACCGGGGCGGCCGCCAGGCAGGCCGATGGCGGTGTTGGTCGAGCCGACCTGCAGATACGCCGTGGCTCCGTACCACGACATGTCGTCTCCCTCCATCACGGTTGCAAAGCCGGCTCGCAGGGTGTAGGTGACGCCGCCCGTCAAATAGATTTGCTGGGCAATCCCGTTGGTGCCGCCGCCTGCGATGGTTCTGAACGCGGTCGAGGGTTGTCCGAAGCCGCCCACATCATAAACCACCTGCTGGAATGGTTTGGTGTATGGGGTCTGGTTGAACGGCATCCAGGGGTCCAGCGCCGGCTCCTCGAAATCCAGATTTGCAGCCACGACATTCGTCGTCTGTGCCGCCAGCCGCACCCGGCCGCTAAAGTCAGCCACCACCTCCCCATTGGCGTCGAGCGCGGTAACGGTCACAGGGAAGGGAACCGCCTGCAACTGCGGTGTGGCGATTGCAGAGATCGCGAAATGGTGCAGCCGTCCCGCGGCGCCATCCGGGTCGGCAATGGTGCCGATGGCCTGGCCAATGCCGATGACGCCCTGCTGGGAGTTTGTCAGAACCAGTTCCAGCGTCTCGGCCGGCTCCGGCTGCAGATCGCCAACAATCGGGACCTTGATCACTTTGTTCGTTTCGCCCGGAGAAAAGGTTACAGTTCCCATCGCCGGCAGATAATCCTGTGGTGCCTGGGCAGTGCCGTCCCGCGTGAAGAAATCCACGCTGACGGGATCGAGGCTGACGGCCGACAGGGTCACGGGAAAGGCAAGGTCCCACAGTCCCGAATCGGGCTCGACCCCTGAAGCTGGCGCCACCGAGAGGGTGGGCAGCGGATCATCGTTAAGGATGGTTCCAGTCGCCTGGGCGCGCGCCATCCAGGCCTGCGTGGGCAGACGCAAGGAAAGGGTCATTTGCTCGTCCGGTTCGCGGATGTTGTCCGTCTGCACGGTGACATAGACCACTTGGCTGGTGGCGCCGGGGGCAAGCGTCACCACGCCATTGGTAGGCCGGAAATCACTGTTCGCCCACGCCGTGCCATAAGTGGTGGTAAACTCCGCCGTGACCGGCAGAGTGGAAGGCGCCGTCAGCCAGACTCTGAATTGAAGATGACTTGCGCCCGAATCCCCCTCCAAAACTTCAGCGTCATTTACTCCTAAACCAGGCACCGCGATCGTGCCGATGGGATCGAACACTTCCGCGCGGTCAAGGCCCGTGTCGTAGGTGAGCAGGCCGCCGGCCACCAGCGCCGTGCCGTCCGGCAGAGAACATCCACCGTGCTCCCGCCGCCGCGTGGTCATGCTTGCCGTCGGGCTGAAGGTTCCTGTGACAATATCATATAATTCCGCCGTATCAGTGCTGGCGTATGGGTCGTTCAGAATCCGGCCGCCGGCGATCAGCACCTTGCCGCCAGCAACCAGGGATTGAGTATGGTAGCTGCGGGAAAAGACCGGCGGGCCTGTCGAACTGGCAATGCCAGTTACCGGATCATAGAGCGTCGCGTTAGCCCAGTTCACGAGGAGGTATTTGCCATTGGGCAAAAGCGTTCCCACGGGGGCGCATTGCAGCTCGGGCGCGAGACTGAAGCTTTCGGTGGCGGGGCTATAGACTTCGTTGGCATAGCTGGCATACGCATGTCCGCAAATCACGACCCGCCCATCCGGCAGGAGTGACGCCTGATGCGAATAGCGGTAGGACATCAGGTTGCCGACGCTGCGGAACAGACAGGTCGCCGGGTCGAACACCTCCGCCGTGCTTTGACTGTAGTAGCCGCCGGCCAGCAACACCTGGCCATCCTGCAGCAGCGTGGCCGTGTGATAGGAGCGCAGTCCCACCAACGGTCCTGTGGATTCGAACTGGCGCGTCGAAATGTTGTAAAGATTCGCAACCCTGGCCAGTGGCGCTCCCACCACCAGCACGCGGCCCGGGTTTGTCAGCACCGTGGTGGTGGGCAGGTAATAGTTGGTGTTCATCCTTCCCACCGCAAAGAAGCGCGCCGCCGTCGTTCCCGTCACCGCAGTGGCTGCGTTGTTGGCCGCTTCCAAGTCCATCGGATTCGCGCTGACTCCTGCTTCGTTCGTAAACCAACCCAGGCTCGCGGCTCTAAACTCGAGGGTCATCGCCGCCGTTTGATAAGGCCCCATCGTGCCAAGGGTCCAGGTTACCAACCCGCCGGCCTGGGTGCAGACGCCACGGCTCGGCCGTGCGGAGACAAATTCCAAGTCCGGCGGCACGCGATGGGTCACCACCACGCTTTGCGCCGGGTCGCTGCCGCTGCTGGCCACATTCAGCCCGCAGGTGAAAAACTGGCCTACGCTGACCATGGCGGGGACGTTGGTGAATGAAAGGGCGAGGTCGAAGTTCGTTTGCGCAGCAGCCTTGTGCGGCAAGGCCAGCGCGCAGAGGAATAGACCGCAAGGCCACAGGGCAGGGCGGTAGCAGTTGTTCATGGGTGGCTTTTTGATTTCAAAAGTGAAATACTACATGGATTGGCCCGGAGCACAATGGGATTCAGTTTGACCCGCCCGCTTGATCCTGGCATTGGCTGCCCGGCCTGGCTCCCGAAGTGTCCTGCTGCTTCAGCCACAACAAAGCGCCAGGCAGATCGGTAAAATGACCATCCAACTGGGCTTCGTAGGCGGCGTGGAGAATCCGGCTGAATTCCGGCCCGGGCAAACGGCCCGCCGCCACAAGATGGCGTCCTTGTAGAATCGGCTTGGGCGCTGAATCGTGGATTTTCAACTGCGCGGCGACCTTTTGGAGTTCAGTAAGACCCGGAGGCGCAACCGGGGGCCTGGGCGGGCGGCCAAAGGCGTCAGCGGTGATGACCAGGCAAAGGCCTTCGATGGTTTCCGGTTCCAGCCGCCTGGCCAGCCGCCGGACGAACCGCTCATTGATGGTTTGCAGATGTGCCAGGTGGTTCTTCACCAGTGGGACGACTCTCTTGATAATGGCTCCGGGCGAGCCGATTCGCTCCAGGAAAGCCTCCGCCAGCAAACCGCCCGCGGGTTCGTGACCCGGTGAAACGATCCGTGTTCGACCATTCTGAATTTCCTCGCGAGTGGTCGCCGGTTTGCCAAAATCGTGCGCCAGCACGGCCATCAGGTACACCACGCGCGAGGTTTCGTCCGCCGCCCGCCAGCTCTCCAGTTGCGCAAGCGCGTCGCAACAATGACAGGTATGGGCAAACACATCTCCCTCCGGGTGCCATTCAGGATCCTGCGGCACGCCGATGAGCGCCGCCAGTTCGGGAAAGTGCTCAACCCAGCCGGTCGCCGCCAGAAACCGCAGTCCCGCTGAGGGCGCCTGACTCTTCGCCGCCCACTTGAACCATTCTTCCCTCACACGCTCGACCGCCAATTCCGTGAACCCGGATCGTATTTCCCGGCAGAGCGCCACTGTCTGGGGCGCCGCTGTCAGATTAAAGCGTCCGGCCAATTGCATCCCCCGCAGGACCCGCAGCGGGTCCTCGACAAACGCGGCGCTGGTGTGACGCAAGACCCGCTGCCTCAGGTCGGATTCGCCCCCGAAAAAGTCCAGTACCTGCCGCGCGCGTGGGTCGTACATCAGGGCGTTGAGAGTGTAGTCCCGCCGCGCCGGAGCTTCTTCGGGGGTAATGGCCGGATCAAAGGAAGTTCGAAAGCCTGTGTGACCCGGGCCGGTCTTGGATTCGCGGCGCGGGATGCTGAAATCGTAGGTTTGGCCGGCTGCCAACCGCAGCTTGACCACCCCGAAACTCCGCCCGACAACGTCGGTGGCCCCCCAGCGGGAAAGCGCCGCCGCGAGTTGCTCGTAAGTGAGACCAAAAACCTCGATGTCAATATCTTCGGGGGGAAGCCCCAGCAGCCAGTCGCGCACGCAGCCGCCCACGAGGTACGCGCCCTTCAACTCCGGCGTCTCCGCCAGAATGCGCTCCAGCTCGGCTGTCAAGAGTCCGCCCATAAACCTCGAGGCAGGTTAGTCCGCGCACTGAGTAAGTTCAACCTCGGGAAAACCGAGTTTGCCTGCAATCCGGGGGGCCTTGGTGAAAGCGCGGCTACCGCCCTGCCTCGAGCCTCTCGAAGCTTTCCTCAATCAACCCCGTCCCTTGGATTCGCGCGAGTTTCGCGTAGAGACCATCGCGCGCCAGCAGTTCCTCGTGCGTGCCGCGTTCGATGATTTGACCGTGGCGCATGACCAGAATCTGGCTGGCTTTGCGGATGGTGCTCAGCCGGTGGGCGATGACGAAACTGGTCCGGTTGGCCAGCAGGCGCTCGAGGGCCTCCTGGATGAGACGTTCGGTCGCCGTGTCCACGCTGGCGGTGGCCTCGTCGAGAATGAGCAGCGGGGCGTTCTTCAAAAGGGCGCGGGCGATGCTCACCCGTTGTTTCTCGCCCACGCTCAGTTTGACGCCGCGTTCCCCGACAACGGAGTCGTAACCCTTGGGCAGTCGTTCGATGAATTCGTGGCAGTTGGCCGCGCGGGCGGCCTGGCGCAGTTCGTCCTCCGTCGCCTCCAGCCGGCCATACAGGATGTTCTCGCGAAGGGTCCCGTTGAACAGAAAGGTTTCCTGGCTCACCACACTGATCTGCTCCCGCAGCGCTTCGAGCGAAAGCTCGGCAATGTCCTGGCCGTCAATGGTGATGCGGCCCGCAGTCGGCTCGTAAAAGGCCGGGAGGAGATTGACCAACGTGGACTTGCCCGCCCCCGTGGGCCCGGCCAGGGCGACCATTTCTCCCGGGCGCGCGTGGATGCAGATGTCTTTGAGAACGGGCCGGTCGGGATGATAGCCGAAGCTGACATGATCATAAACGACTTCGCCCCGGACGGGATTGCCAAGTGACTTCCGGCGGCGGGGTTGGGCCCGCTCGCGGGGCGTGTCCAGAATGTCAAAAACCCGTTCGCCGGCGGCGCGGGCGGCCTGCAGCATTTGGTTGAGTCCGTGCAACCGGGCGATGGGCTCGTAGAAAAGGCCGAGGTAGAAGAGGAAACCGACCAATTGGCCGACCGTCATCTGGCCCGCCAGCACCTGGCGCCCGCCGATCCACAACACCAGCGCCATCCCCAGCGCCCCGGCAAAGCTCATCGCCGGCGAATACACCGCCCAGGCCCGCATGATGCCCAGCGTTCCTCGCCGCAGCGCATCGGCCCGCTCCGCAAAACGAAGGTCCTCGTGAGGCTCGCGTCCGAAGGCCTTGATTTGTCGAACGCCCTGGAGATTGTCCAGCAGCAGGGCGTTCATGGCGCTGGCGGCCTGGCGCTGCGCCCGGTAGCGCCGATGGGCCGTGAGCGTGTACCACAGCGCTCCTCCCAGAAGAAACGGCAGCGGAATCAGGGCCACCCCCGCCAGCAACGGGTTGGTCACGAATAGAATGACCGCGACTCCGACAATCGCCAGCACCGCAACCGTCCCCTGTTCGGTGCCGTCAATCAACAAACGCTCCACCGCGTTCACGTCCTCCAGCACCCGCGTCATCAGGTCCCCCGAGGCGCGCTGGTCAAAGTAGTGGACCGGCAGCCGCTGGAGGCGGGCGTAGAGGTCCCGCCGCATGTCGTAAATCACGTGCTGCTCGAAGGTGTTGTTGATCAGGATGCGCAGGCTGTTGAAAAGGTCCCGCAACAGAAACGCGCCCACCAGCCCCAGGATGGCCGGAGTGAGCAGTTCGACGCGCCGCCGGCCAATGACCTCGTCAATCACGAACTGAGTCAGCTTCGGATAGGTCAGCGCAAAGCCCATCGAAAGAACGGCGCAACCCACCGTGCCGGCGGCCAGCAGTTTGTAGCGGCGCAGGTAGGCCGCGACGCGCCGCACGATTTCCCGCGTGGGGCGCGAGCGGGCGGCAAACGTGGATTCCTCGGCGCGAAAGTGCATCGGCTCACGCAAACTTCAGCAATTCCTGCGCCTCGCGCAGCCCCCGCGTCATCGTGAATTGCTTTCCATTCTGCAGCACAACCGCGTGCTCGCCCTTGAACAAGGGCCGAAATTCCTTGATCTGGTCCAGGCTCACGATCGTGGACCGGTTGATCCGCAGGAATTTCCTCGGATCGAGCTTTTCTTCAAGTGACGTGAGGGTTTCGCGCAGGATATGGCTCTCCTTCCCCACATGGAGAATGGCGTAATTCCCCGCCGCCTCAATGTATTCAACCTGACTGCTCCTGACCACGACGATCCGGTCGCCTGTCCGAACGGGGATGCGGGTCAGGTATTCGCGCGCCGGTTCGGCCCGGGCGAGCATCTGCAGCAGGTTCTGCGTCGCCGCCTCAGTCTGTCGCAAGGCAAGGGTCTGTATCGCCCGCGCGACCGTCTCCTTGAAGCGCGCCGGCTTGAAAGGTTTCAGGAGATAATCGAGGGCATGGACCTCGAACGCTTTGACCGCATGCTGATCGTAGGCCGTGACAAAGATCACCAGCGGCAGGCTCTCGCCTTTGAGCGACCGCAAAACCTCGAACCCGTCCATTCCCGGCATCTGGACATCGAGAAACACCAGGTCCGGCGACAGCTTCCGAATGGCGGCGACGGCGTCGGGTCCGTTCCCGCATTCGGCGACGATCTGGCAGTCTTTTTCGCACTCGAGCATCGAGCGGATGCGCTCGCGTGCCAAAGGCTCATCGTCCACAATCACAATGCGGATGGTCATGCCTTGTCGGGGGATGGCGCCGGGGTCTCGGCCTCGGGCTGGAAGGGCAGGGTGAGGGCGACGGTACAGCCGCCTTCCGCCGGCCGGCTCAGGGTCAAGGTTGCCTTGGAGCCGTAGAGGGCTTCGAGACGGGCTTTGGTGTTGGCCAGACCGATGCCCTCCCGGTTGGTTGAGCGGCCCTCCAACTCGCCGCCGTTGTTGCGAATCAGAAGCTGCAGCGTCTGGCCCACGCGCTGCGCCTGGATGCGGACGATGCCCGTGCCGGTCGCCGGTTCAATCCCATGACGAATGGCATTTTCCACCAGCGGCTGAAGGATCAGGGCTGGCACCCGCCCGGCCAGCGCCTGGGGGTCAATCTCGCGTTCGATCTTGAGCCGGTTGCCGAACCGCACCTGCTGAATGTCGAGGTAACGGTCCATAAACTCGAGCTCGCGCCGCAACGGAATTTCCGGCTCGGAGTTCTCGAGCGTGGCCCGAAGCAGTTCGCTCAGGTTGTTGATCATCTCATCGGCGGCATCGGCGTCCTTGTGAACCAGGGTGGCTATGGCATTGAGGGTGTTGAACAGAAAATGGGGGTGAAGCTGCATCCT
>CAZVYG010000120.1:0-10939 GCA_964631605.1 uncultured Verrucomicrobiota bacterium | reverse complement strand
GCGCCTACGGCAACGGCGGCGCCACCCGCGGCTTTGTCGGCAACTGCTGGGACCGTTTTGCGGTCATCTTCTATTTTCCCAACGACCTGGTGGTCAGCTTCAATTCCCATCAATCCGGCTGGGGCTACGACGACATCCTCTTCCGCGCCTTTGGGGTCAAGGGCGTGCTGGACACCCATTACTTCGGCCACGTCACCCTCAAATCCAAGGAGTTTCACAGCGATGCCCAGGTGCCCAACCTCTACCAAACCGGCGCGGCCGCCAACATCGCCTCCTTCCATGACCAGGTGACCCGTGGCGAATGCTCCAATCTCACCGTCCCGGCCAGCGTCCGCAGCAACCTAACCACCATTCTCGGCCGCACCGCCGCCTACCGCAATGCCGTCGTCACTTGGGACGAAATGATGAGGGCAAATGAAAAATTCGAAGCCGACCTCAAAGGGCTGAAAGCCTGACCCTCCCCCACAGGGGGGGTGTTTTCGAGGCACTTTCCCTCTATACAGCCCAAGCCGGCTTTGCTAAGGTGCCCCGCACCTATGGCACTGGACGACTTTTTACTCGAAGCGGAAGACAAAATGAGCAAGACGGAGCAGGTCGTGGTCAAGGAGTTCGCCGGCGTCCGCACCGGCAAAGCCTCTCCCGCCTTGGTCGAGAACATCATGGTCGAAGCCTACGGCGCCCAAATGCGCATTCGCGAGCTGGCGGGCATCACCACCCCCGAACCGCGGACCCTCGCCATCCAGCCTTGGGACGCCAATTCCCTGCATGCCATCGAAAAAGCCATTCTCAAGGCCAACATCGGTCTCACGCCTTCGATTCAGGGCCGCACCATCCGCATCTTCTTCCCTGAACTCAGCCAGGAACGCCGCCAGGAATTTGTCAAAATCATCCGTAAAATGGCCGAGGACGGACGCGTCGCCATCCGCCATGTCCGCCGCGACGCCATGGAGCAGCTCAAGAAACATGGCCATGACAGCGGCGTCACCGAGGACGAGGTCGAGCACGCCGAAAAAGAGCTTCAAAAACTCACCGACGAGTACATCGCCAAAATTGACGCTCACCTCGCCCACAAGGAAAAAGAAATCATGACCGTTTAACGGCGGTCTTTCCCCCCCCCCCAGCGCGGCCGGGTGGGGCGCGCGTTTCAAGCGCCGGGTCGCCGCCGGCTCTTCGGCCCTTGAGATGGGCCGGCGTCCAATCCTGCGAGGGGCCCGGCCGGGTGGCCGCCTTTTGCCTCCGAACCGTCCCCTCCGAACCGTTGCCGTGTCCTTACACCCTCCCGAGGCTCGAGGTGCGCACTGCCGGCGCGACCGGCGCCGGCGGTTTGGGGCGACGGATGTGAGAAACCCCACGACCGCCCCGGGGGAGGCGGGCATTCAACCTCTCCCCCCTGGCGGATTTACAAGAAAGCCGCGGACATGACCCTGCCGGTGCCCTGTAACCTGTGGGTGACCATAGATGAAAACCCCGACAGCGTGAATGACGCCGCGTTTGCTGTGAGGATGGAACCGGCAGCGGCGCTGTGGCAGGACGGACCGGCCAATTACCACGGCGGCGGGTGCGGCTTCAGCTTCGCGGACGGCCATTCAGAAATCAAAAGGTGGCGGGATGGACGCACCCTGGCCCTGAAGATCACCTACCAGACCTCTTTCAATTACTCGACGCTGCAACCGAACAACGCCGACATTCGCTGGGTGCAGGAGCGAACCAGCGCGCGCCAGTAACCCGGCGGAGAGTGCCCGGATGCGGCGCAACTCCGAAGTCGAAAATTTGCGTCAGTCCCGAAACAAACCAAGAACCGCCGCGATAGCGGCCAACCAAAGGATAGTCAATGAAACGTAGCGTAGCATGGGCCGGCGCCCTGGTGCTGGCTCTTCAGGCAAATATCCAAAGTCAGGCAGGCGGGGTGACCAACGGCCTGATTGTCATCACTTCACGCACGGCCTCAGACGCGCTCTATCGGCAGATCAGTTCAAGCACGCTCTATGACGCCGATGATTTCAAGGGGCCCGGCGTCTTTTCGCCGGGCGATGCCGCGATGGCCGAATTGCTGCAGGACCATGGCTACTCCACGCGGCTGGTGCCCGAATGGCTCCTGAACCCGAACGTATTCGATCCCTCCGGTATCTATTTCATCCCCCCTTTTCCCGGCGCCACCGTCTATTACCATGAGTATATCTACGGCGGCGGCGGCGGTCCAACCAAGCTGACCGACACCAACTATGCCTACTCGGCGGCGCTGGTGATCGTGTCCGGCAGCGGCAGTTCCTACGACATGCCGCCGCCGAACACCAACGGCGTCGGGATTATCATGGGCGAACATTCCTGCATCGGCGATCGCTCGCTCAATGGCAAATCGAGCATTTACATGTACAGCTCGATTAACAGCGGCGACGTCGCCGGAACGGCGTTGGGGGACGCGCAGTACATGAAGGTCGTAAACCCTTCCCACCCGATCATGTAGGGCATTCCCTTGGACGCCCAGGGGCGGGTCAAAATCTGGCGGGATCCCTATCCCGAAGAAAATGCGCATGTGCCCAGCGGCGGCAAAATCAACTATCGGTATAGCTGGCTGGCGGTGGACCTGAATCCAAACCTGACCTCTCCCACCGTGGTGGCGCCGGGAACCACCGTGCTCGGTTTGCTGGCGAGCGATACCAACCGCGCCGTCTTTGCGGTCATGGACATTGGCGGCAGTTTCGGCCTGACCATTCCCGAGGGACCGTGGGCCGGCCTGACGACCTCTCCCTCGCGCCTCGTGCATTTCTTTGTCAACGAGCGCGGCTCGGGCGACTCTCGCCGCGCCTTTAACTGCCTCACCGACCTGGGCAAGGTCCTCTTCATACGCGCCTGCAAATGGGCGATGGGCGAGGAACTGACTCCCTATCAACCCGTGGGTTTGATCCGCGTGTCCAAGCTGGACGGGCAGCAGATTCTGCTCGAGTGGAATGGCAGCGCGACCAAGAATTACAAGGTGCTTGGCACCCGGAATCTGCTTGGCGCCGCCAAATTTCTCAACTGGCAAACCGTGGCCCAGGATATCCCAGGCACCAATGGCCCCACTTCGGTAAAGCTGGATATCAGTGGCGGACCCCAATACGCCTTCTTGCGCGTTTTGCCGGTTCCTTGAGGCAGCCATGGCCGGCAGGCGAGCCGGCCTAAACTGGTTCAGCAAAGGGGTGCTGCCGACGGCGCCCGCGCCCCCCAACCGTTTGGGTGCCGGCCCTGCGCTCGCGAACCGGGGCCCGCCTCTTGGACTTTGAAAAGTCGAATTCGCCCGCCGCCTCAGCCTGGCGCAGTCCGGTCGTGGTTTTTTCGCGGAATGCGCCATGTTTGAACCTGTTTGAAAGCCGGCAACGAGCTAAATCGGTTTCTCCAATTGACTTTCGGGCCGGGTCTCACAAAACTAGCCGGCAAGTTTTGTGATTTTAATGAAAGCTTACTTCATCTTCGCAGTTGGTGCAGCAGGTCTTTTGACGGCGGCGGTCAATGGCCGGGGGGAACTTCAAAATCCTCCGCTGATTTATGAGACAGGGCAGGAGTTTTTCGGGAGTGGCGATTTTGACGGGGACGGTCGGAGGGACGTGGTGATAGTGGACAAGGAAACCGGGAAGTACCGGCTGGGGTACCTGGCCGAATCCGGCCTTTTCAACTGGGTGGACAACCGTCCGAGCGGGATCAAGGGCATCTCGGGATTCAGCCTGGGCCCGCTGTTTGTGACCCATCGCGACGGGCTGGTGCTGACCACGGCCGACGCCAACCAGATCGTCCTGGCGGAGGCTTCCAGCCCGACCTCGCCCGAGCGGCCGCGGGTGATCAATTTTAACGCCGCCCTTGGCCCCAGCGTTGTGGTGCCGCAGGAGATCGGCGGGGAAGGCAATACGCCCGCGGCGGACCTCTACGTGGCCAGCATTTACAATTCGCCGGACGAGAATCTGGCGACGTTGCTGCGGAACGACGGCCAGGAGCTGCCCAAGCTGGCGGAGACGGTGTTGCCCGGCGTGCCGGCCTGCGGCCAGCGGGTGGCATTGGCGCCCAGCCAGGGCGAATACGTGGGCCTGGTCACACGCCAAGGCAGCGAGGACAGCTTCCACCTGCAAGACGTGCGCGCGGGCAAGTTCACCAGCCTGGCAACCCTGAAGGGGCTCCCGGCCGGGTCGGCTTACACCATTGGCCATTTCCGTGGCAGTTCCGCCCCGGAGTTTCTGTTCTACAAGCCCGGGGACCCTACCCTGATCGTGCGGGCGGTCGAGGCGGTGGAGGCGGGTCAGGTTCGCTTTGCGGAACCGGCGAAATTCGACCTGGACGGTCCGATTCGGCGCGTGGTCACCCTGGACCCGGCGACGCGGCATTTGTTCGTCATTTTTGGCAACGGCGAGAAGGCCGGGGTGTATGCCTTCGACGGCAAACAGGCGCCGAAGCTCGTGCAAACCGTGGTGGCCACCAACGACCTGATCACCTGCGCCATGGCCGTCCCCAAGGGCCTCATCGTGTTTTCCGAGCCTGCGACCTCGAAGTATTCCACCCGTTACCAGATGTACCAGGCGGCCGACGGCGCCTACGTGCCGGGCGTGTTCGGCAGCCTGCCCACCCTCGCGGACAACGACAATATCACCATTCCGGATATCCACGCCCGGATCGTCTCGAAGAACCAGGTCGCCAAGCCGGAGGAAATGAAGATTTACACCAACACCATTCCCGGCACCCGCGTCAGCTATGTTATGGTGCCGATTCCCGGCGGCCAGTTCACCATGGGCAGCCCCGAAAGCGAACCGGGCCGCAAACCGGATGAAGGCCCCCAACATAAGGTGGAGATCTCCCCGTTTTGGATGGGACAGTGCGAAATCACTTGGAACGAATACGAGCTGTTCATGTACCCTGACGAGGAGAAACGGACCCGGGCCACCGTGCCGACCGACGAGGATGGCGACAAGCTGGCGGACGCGGTCACTCACCCGTCGCGGCCGTACGTCGAGATGAGTTTCGGCATGGGCAAGGACGGCTTCCCCGCCATCAGCATGACCCAGCACGCCGCCAACAAGTATTGCCAGTGGCTCAGCGCCAAGACGGGCCATTTCTACCGGCTGCCGACCGAGGCCGAGTGGGAATACGCCTGCCGCGCGGGAACCACCACCGCCTATTATTTCGGCGATGACCCGGCGGCGCTCAAGGACCACGCCTGGTACGAGCAAAACAGCGATTTCAAGTATCAGAAAGTGGGCCGGAAGAAGCCCAACCCGTGGGGGCTTTACGACATGTGCGGCAACGTGGTCGAATGGGTCCTCGACCAGTACGACCCCGAGTATTACCAGCGCTCGAGCGCCCTGGGCCTGGTCAAGGATCCCTGGAACAAAGCCACCAAACCCTACCCGCACGCCGTGCGCGGCGGCTCCTGGGATGACGAAGCAACCATGTTGCGGAGCGCCGCGCGGCGCGGCTCCGACCGGTCCTGGAAAATGCAGGACCCCCAACTGCCCAAGAGCATCTGGTATTTCTCGGACGCCCAGTTTGTGGGATTCCGCATTGTCCGCCCCCTGCGCATCCCCCCGCCCGAGGAGATGCAGAAATACTGGTCCAGCGGTGTGGAACGTGATTAGAATGAATTTGAGGCGCGGTCAAAGCGTCCAAATGCCGCGGTCAAGCGGCCGATAGCTGAAACAAAACCAAATGCAATAGAGCCCATGCAAGAGAATCCAAACACTCAAGGCGCGGCGGTTTCCCGCCGGCAATTCCTCAGACAATCCTCCCTGGTCGCGGCGGCGTCGGCGGCCGTGGTCAGTTTTCCCGCGCTGGTCCACGCGCAGGACAAGAAGACCTTTAATGCCGTCATCATCGGCGTGGGCGGCCGCGGCGGTGGCGCGGGCCGCAATTTCCTCGACGCCTGCAAAGAGGCGGGTGTGGATGGGAAAATTGTGGCCGTGGCCGATATTTTCCCCGAGCAGGCCTTGCGGGCCAAAGAGGCTTTCGGCGTTCCGGAAGACAAGTGTTTCAGCGGATTCGATGGCTATCGCAAGGCGCTGGAGGTGCCGGGCGTCAACTACGCCATTTTGGCCGCCCCCCCGGGATTCCGCCCGCCCCATTTCAAGGCCTGCATCGAAGCCGGCAAACACGTGTTCATGGAGAAACCGGTGGCGGTGGACGGCCCCGGCGCCCGCATCATGTACGAAGCCGGTGAGCTGGCCAAGCAGAAGGGCCTCAAGGTCGCTGCGGGCACCCAGCGGCGGCACCAAGCCGGGTATATCGAAACCATCAAACGCATCCAGGGCGGCGAAATCGGCGACGTCGTCACCCTCCGGGCTTATTGGGTCAACGGCGGCCCCATCTGGCACCGCGGCGAGCGTGGCAGCACCGAGCTGGAACGCCAAGTCCGGAACTGGTACCATTACATCTGGCTGTGCGGCGACCATATCTGCGAGCAGCATGTGCATAACATTGACGTCTGCAACTGGATCATGGGAACTCACCCGGTCCGATGCTGGGGCATGGGCGCCCGCCAGCAACTGGGCGACAAGTCCGGCGAAATCTGGGACAACTTCGCCGTCGAGTTCGAATACGAGAACGGCGTGCGCATGTTCAGCTACTGCGGCCAAATCAAGCGCGACTGGTCATCCGTCAGCGAAGCGGTCCACGGCAGCAAAGGCATGGCCAACCCCAGCGGCATGATCCGGCCCAACGGCGGCACCATGTGGCGCTTCCGCGACAAGGCCACCGACCCCTACATGCAGGAGCATGTGGACCTCATCAAGGCCATCGTCAACGACACCGAGTTGAACGAAACCAAGAACGTCACCGACAGCACCCTCACCGCCATCATGGGGCGCGAAGCCGCCTATAGCGGCGCCGGGGTCTCCTGGGACGAAATTCTCAACTCGAAATTCGCCTACGGCCCGGAACTGCTCTACACCGATTGCGCCCGGCTGCAATGGGGCCCCTTCCGCGTGCTGCAGCCCCCGGTGCCCAATGCCCACAACGTGCTGCGGGACCCGCCGGTCGTGCCGGTGGCAAAGTCCTGAGAAACAAGCTTTCCCATCGCAAGGCCGGCCTCTCCAGGCCGGCCTTTTTCACATTCTGGGCACGTTTGCGAATGGCATGTTTCGTGCGCCATGCCTCGTGTTCGAACAGCAAACTTGGCAAAACTTACGCGCGCTATGACGAGTCTATGGAGGGTCACACGAAATGCCTGGGGCCAGGTCCTCGGCACGGCAGGGGTCTTGGTGCTGGCGGGAGCCCTCCCGGCCGCGGGAGCGGTCGAACAAACCTTCGCCGTGCTTCAGATTGGGGCACGCACGTACACAAACGTGACAGTGACCACCAAGGCCAAAGACTACGTCTTCCTCCTGCACAGCACCGGCATGGCAAATGTGAAGCTGGCTGACATGCCCGAAGAGACCCGGCTGCTGCTTGGATACCAACCTGAAAAGAGCAAGAGCGAAACGAATTCCTCGGTTGACTGGGCGAAACAAGCCCTGGCCAAAGTGCATTCCCAGGAGGTCCGGCAGGTCGAGGAGCGGCTGGGTAAAACCCTCGGGTTGCCGGCCGGGGCCATGGACCCGGCCAAGCTCCGTCTAAATCCAATGCTGCTCGCAGGCGTGGCGGCCGCCGCGCTGTTGTTTTACGTTTTCTTTTGCTATTGCTGGATGCTGATTTGCCGCAAGGCCGGCAAGCCCGGCGGTTTGCTGCTCTGGGTCCCCGTCCTCCAGTTGATCCCGCTCTTGCGGGCCGCGGGCATGTCCCGGCTGTGGTTCCTCGCGTTTTTTGTTCCGCTGTTGAACCTCGTTGCACAAATCCTCTGGTCTTTCAAGATCGTGCAGGCGCGCGGCAAAAACCTTGTCTTCGCGGTGCTGCTCCTCCTCCCGGTGGCCAACCTCTTTTCGATTCTCTACCTGGCTTTTTCCAACGACAACTCGGCCCGCGAAAAAGAGCAGCGGCGTCCCATCCAGATCATGACCTTGGAAACGGCCTGAGCCTGCCGCCGGACCCTCTGGCGCCCGCGCCGCCGCGCTTCTTCTGCAATTTCGAGCAGACAGACGCCTGCCCGGCGCTTAACCTCAGCCCATGCGCTATCGAATCTTGGGCCGGACCGGGTTGCGGGTCTCTGTCATTGGCGTTGGAACCTGGCAGTTTGGGGGCGAATGGGGCCGGGACTATGATCAGGCACAGGCCGACGCCATCCTCGACGCCGCCGCCGAGGCAGGTATCAACCTGGTGGACACGGCGGAATGTTACGGCGACCACCTCTCCGAGCGGCTGATTGGGGATTACCTGGACCGCCGCGACCGTTCCCGCTGGATTGTGGCGACCAAGTTCGGCCATCACTTTCACAGCTTCATGAAGCGCACGGAGGATTTCTCGCCGGAAGACGTCCGACGCCAGCTCGAAGGTTCATTGCAGGCGCTGCGGGTTGACCGCATTGATTTATATCAGTTCCACTCCGGCCCGGACGCGGCGTTCCTCAACGACGACCTTTGGGAAATGCTCCGGCGCGAACAGGCGGCCGGCAAGATTGCTTACCTGGGAATTTCGATTCTGGGCAAGGGAAGCGAGCTTCAAGCGCGGGAGGCCGCGCGGGTCGGGGCAGGGGCGCTGCAGGTGATCTACAACCGCCTGGACCGCCGGCCCGAGCAAACCGTCTTTCCTTACGCCGAAAAGGACGGGCTCGGCATTCTCGCCCGCGTGCCTCTGGTCAGCGGCCTGTTGACCGGCAAGTACACCACCGCCGAATTCCCTCCCAATGACGTGCGAAGCACTTTCGACCGCGAAAAAATCAAGGCCGACCTCGCCGCCGTCGAGGAAATCAAGAGAAGCGAGCTTCCCCCCGGCGTGCCGTTGAGCCGGTGGGCCCTGGCCTGGTGCCTGCGCAATCCGCGGGTCACCGCCGTCATCCCCGGGTGCAAGGACCCCGACCAGGTCCGTGCCAACGCCGCCGCCGCGGAACTCGCTTAACCCGTTTCCGACGCGGCGGGCTATTGGCTTCGCAGGGCTTTGTAATTCCCAACCGCCTCGCTGGTCAGCAACGCCCGGTTATAGATTCGCACACGCCGGATCTCCCCCTCCAGTCCCGGCCCCACGCGGAGCCGGTCGCCGCTGATTTGCTTGAAATTGGGGCCGAACCGCCCGAATCCGAATGGCCGTTGCGCCCCGCCGTCACAAAGCCTGCCATCCATGACAAAAGTGATGACCCGCGCCCGGCCATCCACCGTCGCCACCAGATGATGCCACTGATTGGTGCCGAGCGAACCGCGGTCGGATTCCCAACCGGCCGCCTGCCAGCCGTCGCAGAACTCCAGCCAAACACTGCCTCCGTCCCCGGTCCGCAGACGGTAACCTTGACCCGCTCGGTCCCGGCTATCCAGCAACGTTTGGTCCGGCGCGAGGCTGCGCAGGCTCAGGACCAGCTCCACCGTGAATCCCTTGCCGGCGTCGGCTCGCAGCCTCCGCCCCTGGGGCTCGCCCCCAAGCGGTTCCAGCCGCGGAGCTTTTACAATGGATTCAGGCCGGCACTCCCGCCCCTCGAGCGACAGCACCAGCCCGTTGGTGGTCGTGACGCCGGGACCGTCCTGGGCCCAGAGGGCCTGCAACAAGCCGGGCTGAACCTCGAATACCCGCGCCTCGGTTTTCTGCGTCGCGCAGAGATGGACCTTCTCTCCGTCTTCAATGAGATCGGGATAGCTGCACCCTTCCAGGCCGCCCTCCACATAAGCCACGATCTCGGGTTCCGTCCAGTGCACAAACCCGTCCTCCTCCCGGCCGGCGGTGAGCCACGCCACGTTGCGACTGCCGGCGTTTGGCCCGTTGTTGTAAGTCGTGGTGCTGTTGTTGTGATACCACAGCAGGAAACGCCCATTCCGGGTTTTCCAAATCTTCGGGCACGCCCGCGGTTGCTTGACCGGCCGCCCTCCAGGCGCGTAGCGCAACAGGTCCGGCTGGCTCCAGCTCCGCCCGCCGTCCCGGCTGTAAGCCGAGGCCGCGTGCCCCCTGGCCGTGCGGTAAACACAGAAAAGCTCCTCGCCCTTGAGATGCACCACGTCGAATTCCTCCTGCACCGACCCGAACGTCGGGTTTCTCACCCCGTGATCGCCTTCGGGCAGGATCTGCCAGTTGATCTTCGCCGGGTCTTTTTCCTCCAACACATTGTCCGACCGGCAGAACCAGCCTTCGCCTTCTTCCAAAATGTAACGGCCCAGCTTGGTGAATCCGAAGATCATCCGCCCGTCAAAAACGGCCGGGGTGCCGATCGCCCACCACAACTGCAGCCGCCCGCCCCACTGGTTGCTCCGGTCCGCCGCCGTCTGACGCACCGCAATCCGGTGGCGCTCGGACCAAGTCCGGCCCTGGTCGTCGGAAAACCGGTAACAAAGCCACCCTTGCATATCGTCCCGGATGGGAGTGCCGTCCGGCAACGAACGGATGCCGTCGCCGTTGTAACAGTAGAATGCGTAAACACGGTCGCCGGGAGTCACCAGCGCCAGCGCGTAAGCCGAGGTCCGCTCCGGATCCGCCGGCTCGACGTCCACCAGCGCCGACCACTTCCGCCCCTGGTCTTTGCTCCACGCGCTGACCACGTGCTGCCCCGGCGCCCCTTCCTCACCCTTCCCGGTCGTCAACACGCACACCCACGTGCCGTCCCGCGTGACCACCATCCGCGGTTGGTCGCAGTAATTCTCATCTGGCAACCGCCAGCCATTGGCAAAATTCCGCGGGTCAAGCGGCGGTGCCGCCCCACCCAACGCCGTAAGGCACACCCAAACTGCGCCGAGGCACGGCACCAGTACAGCATTGCGAACGGTGAGCATGGCGTTATCTTGCGTGCCCCACCCGCGCGAGCAAAGCTCATTCTTATAGGCCGTTAACCCGGACTGACACAAAGGATGCCGTTGACCTCCGCGCCGCGCGGTGTGGACCCCCTCTGCGGCCAGCTCCCGGTGTTCCGGGAGATTCT
>CAZVYG010000119.1:3379-11195 GCA_964631605.1 uncultured Verrucomicrobiota bacterium | reverse complement strand
TGAAGAGCTTTCCTTCCACGCCTTGCAGGGTGAGGATGGGCAGGAACACCGTCAGGATGATACCCACGCCGAAGGCGACGGGCCGGGCGACCTCCAGCGGGGCGCTGCGAAGCACCGCTTCGCGCTCCGCCCGGGTGAGCGCCCGGCCCAACTCGCGCTGCCGGTCCGCGAGCCGCCGCCTGGCGTTCTCCACCATCACGACCGCGCCGTCCACGATCAGGCCGAAATCCACGGCCCCAAGGCTCAAGAGGCTGGCGGCGATGCCTGTTTGCAACATGAGCTGGCCGGCAAAGAGCATCGAAAGTGGAATCGCCGCTGCGACGATCAGCCCGGCGCGCAGATTGCCCAGGAACGCAAACAGAATGGCAATGACCAGCAGCGCCCCGGCGAGCAGGTTGTGCTCGACCGTCTGAATCACCTTGTCCACGAGTTCGGTCCGGTCGTACAGCACCTCCAGTTTGATGTCCGGTGGCAGGAACTGCTGCACCTCACGCAGCCGGGTCTTGAGTGCGCGGGTCACCACGGCGCTGTTCTCGCCCATCAGCATGAACCCCAGTCCCAGCACCGCCTCGCCGCGACCGTCAGCCGTCACGGCGCCGCGCCGGATTTCGTGGTCCTGCTTCACCTGGGCCACGTCCCGCACCCGCACCGGGGCGCCATCGTGGCTCGTGATGACAATGTTGGCGATTTGCTGGACGTTGGTGGTCAGGCCAACCCCGTGAACGAGCAGGGATTCGCCGCTTCGCACAATCTGACCGCCGCCGACGTTTTGATTGTTGGCCTGCAACGCATCAACCAAATCGTCAAAGGTCAGCCCGTGTTTGATGAGCTGGTCGGTTTCCACCACCACATGGTATTGCTTCTCGAAACCGCCCCAGGTGTTCACCTCGGCCACCCCGGGGACCTTGCGCAGCTCGGGCTTGACCACCCAGTCCTGCAGCAGCCGCAACTCGGTCAACGTGCGGTTGGTGTCCGTCGAGCGGACCAGGTAATGAAAGACCTCGCCCAAGCCGGTGGCGATGGGGCCAAGCTGCGGTCGTTCCAGTCCCTCGGGCAACGCCACGGTCTGAAGCCGCTCCGTGACCAACTGCCGGGCCAGGTAGATGTTGATGGCGTCATCAAACGTCGCCACCACTTGCGACAGGCCGAATTTCGAGAGGGATCGAACGTTTTGCAGGCCCGGCAGGCCGCTGATGGCCAGTTCCACCGGGAGGGTGATTTGCGCTTCCGTTTCCTCCGGGTTTAACGCCGGGGCGGTGGTGTTGATTTGCACCTGCACCGGCGTCGTGTCGGGGAACGCGTCAATGGGCAGAACGCTCAAGCTCCATCCGCCGATCACGGCGAGGATCCCGGCCAGGACACAAACCAACAGGCGGTTATCAAGCGAAAAGTGAATGATTCGGTTGAGCATGGTCCTCCGGCGTCAGTCATCGGCGCAACCCGCGCCCAGCCGCGACATGAGCATGGCGGACTTCAGGGCGAAGGCGTGTTGGATGGCGACCGGTTCTCCGGCCTGCAGCCCGGCCAGAACCTCCTGCCGGCTGCCGCTGGTTGAGCCGAGCTGCACCGCGCGCGCCTCGAACAAATCGTCCGCCTGTTTCACAAAAACGAACGGTTGACCTTCCACGCGCTGAACCGCCGAGGTGGGCACCAGCAGGGCCGCTGCGGTCTGCCGTGTGAGAATGCGGGCGGTGGCGAACATCTTGTCCTTGAGCAGGCCGTCCGGGTTGGCGAATTCCGCGCGGGCGCGGGCCAGACGGGTGCGCGAATCCACTGCCGGGCCAATCCAGGTCAGCTTGCCGCTGAACCGCCGAGTCGGCAGTGAATCCACCTGCAGCTCCACCGTCTGCCCCACTTGCACCCGGCTGAGCGCCGCCTCGGGCACCTGCAGCAGCGCCCAGAGGGTCGAGCGGTCCACCAGCGTGAAGAGCGGCTTGCCGGGCTCCACCAGCGCCCCCTGCACGGCCATGCGCTCCACAATCTCGCCTGCGAAGGGCGCCCGCACCTTCATCAACACCTGCTCCTGCGGCCGCTGCCCGAGTTCGTCAATCTGTTCCTCGGTAAAACCGAGCGTGCGCAGTTGCTGGCAGGCCGCGCGGTGCGTTGCTTCCGCCTGTTCCAGCGCCGCCTGCGAGGTCACGCGGTCGGCGCGCAGTCTTCGCTCCCGCTCCAGCGTCTGGTGCGAGAGCACCGCCCGGGCCACCGCTTCGGCAATCGCAGCCGACCAGATGCTTGCCACCGTCTGCTTTTCCCGCACCGGGCTGCCCAGGTCCACCTCGACCGACTGGATGATGCCGCCGACCGGCGCGGCGATTTGCGCCAGCTTGTTCTGGTTGAAGCTCAGTTCGGCAACGCACTCGACCGCGTCCGCCATCGGCCCCACCGCGGGGGGCGCGGTCTGGATGCCCAGCAGGACGATCGAATTGGTTGAGGGCAGCCGAACTTTGAGACTTTCGCCGGGCTGGAGCGCGGCCGCCTTTTCCGGGTGGCACACGGCGCACTCGGCTTCGGCCACCCCGTGTTCCGCGCACCACGCCTGGCCGCCGGATGAGGTTTCTCCCTGGACGCCGGGCGGGAGGCTCGCGTTGGCTGGGGTGTGGCTGTGGTCGGCGTGGCCGGGGTCCGGGCCGTCATCGCCGCCGGCGGGTGGCTTGCAGCCTGCCGCCAGCGCCGCGGTGAGGCCGGCGAGCGCGACCCATCTGAGAGTGCGTGGGTGTTTCATAAATTCGATCCTTAGGGAGTGGGTGGGGGTTCTTCCGTCTGCGGCTGGAGCAGGGCTTCGAGCTCGACCTCGGCGAGGTTGAGTTCCAGCAGGGTTTGTTGGTAAGCCAGCCGCGTTTCGGCCGCCAGGCGTTGCGTGTCGGCCAGGTCAATGAATTCAAACTTCCCCTCTTCGAAACCGGTATGCACCAGGCGCAGCGCCTCCGCCGCTTTGGGGAGGGTGCGTTCGCGGCACACGGTCGCCCGCTCCGCCGCGGCCCGGTAGCGGTTCTGGGCGTTGGCCCATTGCCGCCGCAACTCGAGGCGGGCCAGGCGCAATTGTTCGCCGGCCATTCGCACATTCGCCCCCGTCTCGGCCTGCCGGCCCTTGCCGCGGTCGAAAATGGGCAGGGGCAGGGCAATACCCAGCTCGATGACGGATTGATCCGTTTCGCCGATGCGCCCGCCCGCCACCGCCACGCGCACGTCCGGGTAAGGCGCCAGCCGGGCGCGCCGGTCCTCCAACTCTGCGCGCTCGAGAGCAGCCCGTGCTCCCAGCAGGCTCGGGTGCCGCGCCAACGCCTGGATGCCATCGTTTTCCAACAGGCTTGCCCGGGCTGATTCGGACAGCGCGCCCTGGAGGCGGGCTTCGCTTAATTCCGGCAAGCCCGCCACTGCCGCCAGGTTCTGACGAACTGCGGCCAGCTCGGACTCGAACCGTTTTAACTCGGCTTGCGCTCCCTCCTGCTGCACCTCTGCCCGCAATTGCTCTTGATAGGGCGCCGCGCCCGCTTCCACCCGCTTCCTGGCCGCCTCGGCCGAGGCCCGGGCCACTTCCGCCAGTTCCCGGGCGGCCTCGACCATCCCTTCCCAGGCCAGCACGCGGAAGAAACCGGCTTTCACGTCCTTAACCACCTCGGTGCGCCGCAAAGCCAGCTCCTCCGCCGAGACTTTGACCCCCGCCCCGCCAATGCGCCGGTCCAGCGATTTTTTCCCCGGATAGGGCACGGTCTGGGCCACGCCGACAGTCTGCTTGGCGTCCGGGAAGCCCCGCCCGTTGCCGAGGGGCCAGTCTTCCGTTCTGAACTCCAGCTCGGGATTCGACCATGGTTTTGCCTGCCAGGCCCGCCCAGCGGCCGCGTCCACTCCGGCGCGGGCGGCGCGCAACGACGGGCTGTGCGCCAGGGCCAGACGCACCAACTGATCCAAAGTGAGAGTCTGGCCGGGAGAAGCATCCGCTTCTTGCGCCTCAATTTCCATTAAACCGCTGGCGGCAACCACAACCACTCCGGCTGCCAACCGGCGCCAGCGCGCTAACCAATGCTTTTTCATCACTCAACAAACGGGGACACGGCTTGCCAACAAGGGAAAACACGCGGTGCGCGACCACACCGCAACGGTCAGGGGGAGCCCCGATTCAGGAGCGTTAAGGAGAAACGTCTCCCGCGGGACAGTCTAGGCGGGGCGGTTGGGAGCTCGCGGCGGAAGCGCCGCGCGAAACGCAAATTGCCAGCCGGGCGCCAGCTCCACAGGAGCGGCAACAGGCGCGGCGTGCCGGAAGTACGAAGGGGGGATGATGACTTCGGGCGCCGGCAGCGCAACAGCCAAAGCCAGCAAGGGCGGCAGCACCCACGCCGGCGGGTCTTCCAGGCGGTAAAGACCCGACTCGATGATGGAGCAGGCGTCCCCCTCGCAATCCGCGCTCTGATGTGGCCCGCTTCCGCCAGCCGGGCCGCAGCCCAGCCATTCCCACCCGGACAAATGCTCCAGCTCACAATGGCTCGCTGCCAGTCCCCACAGGACCAGCACGCTCACTCCAATTAGCCTGAGCAGCTTGCTCACCACCCGTAACGCTTATCACAAAACCGCGACGGGTTCAACCGCGAATGCCTTTCCTTGAATGACTCCCGCGAGCAACCCTCACTCATCGCGGTTGGGGCCCCGTTCCCCGCCTCCCCGTCTTTTGGGATATTTGGGACTTCGTGGAACAGCTCCCTACCATTCCCCGGCAGGCGACCAGAGGGCGCGGATTGAACTCGGGTGGGGCGTTTCCGCCGAGCGGGCCGCCGTTACCGCTCCGCGGCGCGCTGATGGTAGGGCTCGCCGCGGCGGTAGTATTGGAGCAACTGCAGGTTGCGCTCGACCAACACCTCGGCGCCGGCTTCTCGGGCAAACTTGATGGCTTGTTGGGCGGTATGGATGGCGTCCGGGAACCGCCCCGCCTCGGCGTAGGCGGCCGCCAGCGTCGTCAACATGACCGGATTCTGGTTGCCGGTCAGGGCGCAGGCTCGCTCAGCCAGTTGCACCGCCTCGGCCCCATTGCGCACATTCGCGTCGGAGGCAGTGGCCAGAAAAACCGCCAGATTGTTCAGCGCCATGGGCGAGTCCGGATTGCGCGCCAGTTCCTGGCGGAGCCGGGCGATGGTGTCGGCCAGGTTCGTCTCGGAAACCAGCGTGGCGGCGGATTGGGCCTGTAAAACGATGGTTTTGGCCGCGCCGCCGCGAACGCCCGGCCAGCGCAGAATCGGGAACAGGGCGCTGAAGTCGTCCGTCCAGAGCGGGCCGGCGGCGGGCAGGGGACCGGGCTTGGCGGCCTCGCGCACCGGCGCGCGCTGGATAAAGGCGGGATCCTTCGAGAGCAGCGCCCAGATTGAAGGCAGAATGCCCGCCTCGTAATCGGTTCGCGGCTGCTCGATGACCGTCGGCGTCCACCCGCCCTCGGCCGCGAGCCGGAGAACCACCGGCTCGAGATCAAGGCTCATGTTCGAGATGTGCGCGGCCAGAACCCCTCCCGGCTTTAAGTGCCGTTCATACAGTTGGAACGCCTCCCGCGTCAACAGATGGATCGGAATCGCATCGCTGTTGAACGCGTCCAAAACCAACAGATCGAACTCCTGCGGCGGTTCCCGTTCGAGCGACAACCGGGCGTCGCCGATGACCACGCTCACCGCGGCCTGCGACCGGCTGAGGTAGGTGAAATGGCGTCGAGCCGCCGTTTCCACATCCGGGTTGATCTCGTAGAAGCGGATTCGGTCTCCCGGCCTGCCATAGGCCGCCAGGGTGCCGGCGCCCAGGCCCACCACCCCGATGTGGCGGTTGGTTCCCTCGAGGGCGGCAAACGCCCGGCCCACGCCGCTTTCGGGACTGAAATAGAGCGTGGGCTGGGCCGCGCGGGTTTCGTGCAGGTATTGCATGCCATGCGCGATCCGGCCATGCATCATCTCCACCTGGCTGCGAGCCGGGTCCGGCAGTTCGTGGCGGTAAACGCTCAGCACGCCGTAGAAGTTGCGTTTTCGAAACACGCGTGCGGGGGTGTTTTGGGCGGCATCCTGCCCGAGCAAGGCCGCGCTCAGCAGAAACACGGCGGCGCAGGCCGCCCAACGGATGCGTCCGCCCCCGCTGCGCGAGATTTTCAGCTCCCTGGCCCACAGTCCCAGGAACAAACCGCCGGTCAACACCAGGCCCAGGTGAAGCTCGAAGTAGTCGGAGAAGACCCGGGGCGCCGCCAGCGCCACAAAGGCGCCGCCGAGGGCGCCGCCGGCGGCGATCATGAGGTAAAACGAAGTCAGAAACCGGGGGTGCGGCCGCAGGCGATACGCCTCCCCGTGGCAGACCATGCAACAGACAAACAGACCCAGGGCGTATGCTGTGATCTGGACCGGCACGGACAAGGCCAGGCGCTGAGACAACAGCAACGCCAGGAGCGGCAGGGCCAGCATCAAGGCCGGACCAAACCATAACCGGCGATACCAGCCCGGCCGCTCAAAACAGATGATGAAACTCAGCAGGTACAACGCCAGCGGCAGCACCCACAAAAAGGCGATGACGGCCACATCCTGGCAAATCTTGTTCGTAATCGCCAATAGCAGCACCGACGCGCTGAACGGCAACAACACCCACAGCAGCTTCGCCAGTCCCGACGGTTTCTCCGGTGTCAAATCCGCGGCGTTCGCCCCGCCTTTCCCCCCGTCCGCGCGCCAGACTTTCCACCCCGCCCACCCGCAGCTCAGGAAATAAAGTCCCAGGCCCGCCGCCCAGAACCTCGCCTGGTCCGCGCGGGTGAAGCCGCTTTCCATGACGGTGGGGAAGCTGACCAGAGCCAGGAGCGAGCCGGCATTGGACAAGGCATAGAGGCGGTAGGGGGATCTGTCCGGCAGCGCCCGGTTAAACCAGCTCTGCAGCAGCGGGGTTGTGGCCGACAGGGCGAAGTAGGGCAGACCCACACTGGCGGCCAGCAGGCCCAGGATGCGCAGCGTCGGGTTCTCCACGCCGGCCGGTTTCCAAACCGGATCGGGTGTGATGGGCAGGGTCAGCAGACCCGCCGCGACCAGACCCAGGTGCGCCACCACTTGCGTCCGCGGTTTCAGCCACCGGCTGCTCCCATGCGCATAGGCGTAGCCGCCCAGCAACAGCACCTGGAAAAACAACAGGCACGTCGTCCACACCCCCGGCGCCCCGCCGAACCAGGGCAGGATGTACTTCCCCATCAGCGGCTGCACCTGGAACAACAGGAACGCGCCGAAAAAGATTGCCACACCGTAGGCCGCCATCTTCCCGAGGCTGAAGGGAGCCCCTCGGCGGAGCAAGCGCTTTCTGCCGGCCGTTCCGGGGGCGTCGGGGCTCCGGCGGCCATTGTTGACTCGTTGACCGCCGCGGATCCGCGAGCGGCGAATTTTAAAAAAATCTTGCCAGGCTCGGCGCGTCGTGGTAAGTAATCCTTAATCCACGCATGATCTGGCAATGCACTTCTAACAGAAGGTTTCTATTTATGCAAAACTCGAACATCCAACCACGAGGTTCCTCCCTGGCACTCCTTCAAACCACCCTGCTGCTTCTGCTGCTAATATCGCAGGCCCAGGCGGCGGTGAAAACCTGGGACGGCAGTTCCAGCGGCAACTGGGCCACGGCGGCCAATTGGACGGGCAATGTCGCCCCGGTGGATGGCGATGATTTGGTTTTCCCGCCGGGGGCTTCCAACCTGGTCAACACCAACAACTACACCGCGCTGAAGGTGAGCTCGATCATCTTCACCGGCTCGGGCTACACGCTCCGCGGCAACGCGCTCACCGTCACCAACGGGATCAGCGGCCAGCAGGCGGCCGGGGCCAACACCGTG
>CAZVYG010000119.1:0-3369 GCA_964631605.1 uncultured Verrucomicrobiota bacterium | reverse complement strand
TTCAGCCTCACCCTCGGCGCGGCGCAGACGTTCGACTGCGTCACCGCCGGGGCCAGTCAGTCGTTCAGTCACATTACCAACAGCGGCTTTGCCCTCACCTTCTCGGGGAGCGGCAATTTGACCGCCGGCGGGGTGATCAGCGGCAGCGGCGGCGTGACCAAGAACGGCGCCGGCACCCTGACCTACTCGGGCCTGCGCAATACCTACACCGGCACCACGCGCGTAAACCGGGGAACGCTGGCGCTGAATTGCAATGCCATAAATGACGCCTTTCGGGGCCCGCTCATCATCAGCGACGGCACCGGCCCGGCCGAGGTGCGCCTGCTGTTGAACGACGAAATCCCGAATACGACCGCCGTGACCGTTCAGGCCGGCGGGACACTGAATCTCAACAACGAGGATGAAACCGTGGGCAATTTGACGTTGCAGGGTGGAACCGTCAGCAGCGGCACCGCCACCTTGACGCTGGACGGGAACATCACGGTGCTGGCGTCGTCCACCACCGCCAGCATTAACGGCAACCTGGCCTTCACCGGCGGCCTGCGGACCATCAGTGTGGCCGACGGCGCCGCCTTTTACGATCTGAACCTCGCTGCCGCTATCCGGGACGCCGGGGGCGGGTTGTTGTTTACCAACGCCACGCCGGTGCAGAACTTTGCGCGCTTGCTGGGCAGCAACAGTTTCACCGGACCGCTCACGGTGGCCAACATCCGGCTCTCGGCCGAGACGCCGTGGGCCTTGGGCGCCACCAACGGCGGCACGACCGTCAAGACCAACGCCACCCTTTGGATGTTCCAGACTGGCATCACCAACGAGGCGTTGACCCTGGAAGGGGGCGCCACCTGGGTGGGCCAAAACAACTGCACCTGGGCCGGGCCGGTGACGCTCCTGAACGGGACGGCAACCCTCAATGTGTATCCCGAAGCCAATACCCTCGACGTCATCGGCTCCATTGTCGGCGCGGGGGGCTGCACCAAGACCGGCGCGGGCAAACTCCGTTATTCGGGCGCCGTGGACAACCTGTATTCGGGTCCCACAGAAGTGCGGGAAGGCACCTTGGAATTGAACAAGTCCAGCTTCTGGTGGGCGATCGGCGGCGGGTCGCTGACCATTGGCGACGGGTCCGGCGGCGCCAACGCCGATGTGGTCCGCTATGTCAGCGCCGGCACCGCTCAAATCACCTCCATTCCCATCACCATCAACAGCTCCGGTCTGCTGGATTTGAACGACCATTCCGACACCGTCGGCCCGATCACGATGGTGGGCGGCGCCATCACCACCGGCACGGGCGTGCTCACGCCCGGCAACATCACCGCCACCCCCACCAGCTCGGCCACCGCCACCATCGCGGGCCGCCTCCAGCTTTCCGCCACCCGCACCTTCGAAATGTTGCCGGGACCCGTCTCACCCAGCTTGGTGGTCTCGGCGACCATTTCCGGTTCCGGCGGCCTGACCAAAACCGGCCTGTCCGGCTTGGACCTGATGGCTTCAAACTCCTATTCCGGCTTGACCGTCGTCTCCCAGGGGCAGTTGTTCGTGGGCGATTCTGATTCGCTCGGCGCCACCGCTGGCGGCACGGTGGTGAGCAACGGGGCCGGGCTCATCCTATCGTTCGGCGTCAACGTCGGCGCGGAGTCCTTGAGCCTCGCCGGCGAGGGCGTCAGCTCCCAAGGCGCCCTCTGGAGCGCGAACAACGCCACCGCCTCGTGGGCCGGTCCCATTACTTTCGCCAGCAACACGGTCATCGGCGTGGTCGGGCCGAGCGGGAAGCTAACCTTGAGCGGAACGCTCTCCGGGGCGGGCGGCCTCACCAAAGTGGCCGAGGGCACGCTCGTGATTGCCGGCGGCACCGACAACACGTATGACGGCGTCACGACGGTCAGGGCGGGCGAACTGCACTTCAACAAGACGCCCTATGCGGATGCAATCAAGCCTTATGGGCCAGGGCTTGTGGTGGGCGATGGCACCGAAACCGCGACGGTCCGGTGGCTGAACAACTACCAGTTGTGGTCGGTCGTGACGCCCGTGACCGTCAACCGTTTGGGAGTGCTCGACCTTAACGGCTACGAGGACACCGCGGCGCCCCTCACGCTGGCTGGCGGCCAGATTCTCACCGGCGCGGGTCGCGTCCGTCTGGCTGGCACGGTCACCGTCCAGACCAACGCGCAAATGGCCACGATCAGCGGGAATGCCTATCTGGCTGGAGCGGTCGTCATCACGAATGCCGGTCACTTGAGTTCGCCGGATCTCAGAATCAACGCGAGCATCAGCGGCGGCGCGGGCTACGGCATCACCAAGACCGGCCCGGGCGATGTCGAGTTAATGGTGTCCAACAGCTTCAGTGGGCCGGTCACCATCAACAACGGCGAACTCGAAATCCATAATTCCTGGGCCTTGGGCAACACGAACACGCCGGTGACCGTCAATAGCGGGGGCACCTTGCATCTGTATGGCAACCTCGCGATTGGACAGAAGCCGCTGGTCCTGAACGGACCCGGCTGGCCCGGCGCCAGCTTCGTCGGAGCCCTGGCGGTCAGCGACGGGAACAGTTCCTGGGCCGGATCCATTACCAACACCAGTGACAGCACCATCTATGTCTATTCCGGCCGTACAATTGACCTCGGCGGTCCGATCACCGGCCCTGGCGGGCTGACCAAGGCCGGGGGTGGCACGCTGACCTTCTCCGGGAGCAGTGCCAACACCTACGCCGGCGCCACCCGCCTGAACGCCGGCACCCTGCTGCTGAACAAATCCGTGAACGACGGCGCGATTCCGGGCGACCTGATCATCGGCGACGGCAGCGGCGGGGCCAACGCCGACGTGCTGCGGCTGGCGGCCAACAACCAGATTCACAACAACGCCAACCTCACCCTCAACAGCTCCGGCCTGCTGGACCTGGACGGTCATTATGACCGGTTCAACGCCCTCAACGGCGGCGGCAACATCCAGTTCGGCACCGGCGGCTACGCCATCCCCGGTCATGCGGGCGCCTCCTCCACCTTCAGCGGGGTCGCCTCGGGCGACGGTTACTTCTGGAAAGTCGGCGGTGGGGTGCTGACCCTGACGGGGAACAACACCTACACCGGCCAGACGCGCGTGCAGACGGGAACACTCCTGGTCAACGGCAGCCAGCCTCAAAGCAACGTGCGCGTCGAGAGCGGCGCCACCCTCGGCGGCAGCGGCACGGTGGGCGTCATCCTCGGGGAGGGAACCGTCGCCCCCGGCGCCAGCCCCGGCTGTTTGACCAGCAGCAACCTGACGTTTGCGGCCACCGGCCAGTACCGTGTTGAACTCAACGGCGTGACGGCATGCAGCGGTTACGACCAGATGATCGTGCGCGGCACCAACACTCTGGCCAATGCCACCCTC
>CAZVYG010000118.1:7933-11341 GCA_964631605.1 uncultured Verrucomicrobiota bacterium | reverse complement strand
TGGCCAATCCGGTCGGGCTGGCCGCCGGGATGGACAAGCAGGCCGAGGCGCTGCCCGCATGGGCTGCATTCGGATTCGGGTTTTCGGAATTAGGAGCGGTCACGCTCCATCCGCAACCCGGGAATCCACGACCCCGCCTGTTTCGCGCGATTGCGGACGAAGCGATTGTAAATCGCATGGGGTTTAACAATCCCGGAGCGGAAGCGGTGGCACAAACGCTGGCTGAATGGCGCAAGCTGGGGCGCTGGCCGAGGCACCCCGTTGGGATGAACCTCGGCAAATCCAAAATAACTCCACTGGACAAGGCTGCGGAGGATTACGCGGGCTCCTTCCGGCTGCTGGCCCCGTGGTTGGACTTTTTTGTGGTAAATGTCAGCTCGCCTAACACGCCGAACCTCCGCCAGTTGCAGGACAAGGCGGCGCTGGACGAGATTCTCGCAGCGATCGAGGAGGCGCAGCCGGCTGAAGCTTCAATGCGCAAACCGATTCTGATCAAGGTGGCGCCAGACCTTTCCTTCGAGGCCCTGGACCAGATCGTTGATCTGACTGAGAAACGAAGTGTCGCGGGGCTGGTCGCGACCAACACCACTATCACGCGACCCGAAACTCAGGATGCGGCTTTGCGGCGTATCTATCGCGAAGAAGGCGGTTTAAGCGGGCGTCCGCTGCGCGCGCGGAGCACGGAGATTGTTCGTCATCTTTACCAAAGCACGCGCGGCGCCCTGCCGATTATCGGTGTTGGCGGCATTTTCACAGCGGAGGACGCCTGGGAAAAGGTGGTTGCGGGGGCAAGCCTGCTCCAGATCTACACGAGCTTGGTTTATGAGGGGCCGTGGGTGGTGAGCAATCTGGTCAGGGGCCTGCTCTTGAAATTGGAAGAACTTGGTTTGGAAGAACTTAAGGATTCCGTCGGAATCGGTTGTCCTCGCGGCTGACCCGGCCAGTTGGGACAAAGGGTTCGATCCCAGAAACCGGAGGTGAAGGTGCGAGCCGTTCTGATTACGGGGGGCCGCAGGGCCACCGTTCGGACCGGTAGTCTGGACCTCAAAAGCGACCTGGGCAGGGCAAAAGAAACCGAAAGTATCGGCTTGACCATTGTCAGCGAAGGAGTTATAAGTTCTCTAATAACTGGCCTTAACCGAAACCCACAACCTATGACTCTGACAAAGCGCGACCTGGTCATCCGCATCAGCGAGGAGACGAAACTCAAACAACAACAGGTGTTGGATGTCATCCAAAGGACCCTTGACCATATTTCGGAGGCGTTGGCCAAGGGTGACAAAGTTGAATTGCGCAATTTTGGCGTGTTTGAGGTCAAGGTGCGCAAGGCGCGAATCGGGCGGAACCCGAATGAGCCCGAGACGGACGTGCCGATCCCGGAGCGTTCCGTGGTGAAGTTCAAAGCCGGCAAGGAGATGCGTGCGGAAGTGTTAAAACTTCCCGTTGCCCCGACCAAGCCCGAGCAACCTGAGCAGCAATAAATTTTTGAGATTCCGTTCGGCCGGTTTTTGGCTGGCTGGCGTGAATGAAGGGGGGAGGGCCAATCCTGGCCGCTCGATTCGCCCGTGAGAGCTACAAGGAGCGAGGCTGTGGGTTATGTCCTCGAACGCCGAAGAGTGGGAGTGTGCAACCAGGAACCGAATGCGGCCGAATTGATTTCCTTGCCTGTTGTTGGCTGGTGGGTGAATGGTTTTGCATTTTGAGGCGGGGACATTAAGCTGCTGCGCCTTATGGAACGATTACCCGGCTTCCGCGATTTCTATCCCGAGCCATTGCCGCACACCGATACGTGGAGCGCGGACGCCCGCCAATATATCTTCTCGAAGTGGCGGGAGGCCGCGCGCCGCTATGGTTTTCGCGAGTATGATGGCCCGCCCTTGGAACCATTGGAACTTTTTACGACGAAGAGCGGGGCGGAAATTGTCGGGCAACTATATAACTTCAGGGACAAAGGAGACCGGGAGATTGCGCTGCGCCCCGAGATGACCCCGACCCTGGCGCGGATGATCGCCGCCCACGAGCGAAGCTACAAGAAACCGGTGAAATGGTTCGCGATTCCGCAACTGTTTCGCTACGAGCGCCAGCAAAAGGGCCGGTTGCGCGAACATTTCCAGTTCAACGCGGATATTATTGGGGAAACCGATCCCGCATCGGATGCGGAGTTGATTGCGCTGCTAATAGATACCCTGCGCGGCTTCGGGCTGACGGAAGAAGACTTTGTTGTGCGGCTTAGCAGCCGCAATGCCTGGCGCGATTTTTTTGCGCAGCAGAAAGGCAATCCGGCGAGGGAATACGATTTTTACCAGGCGATTGACAAACTCGAGCGGGACACGCCCGAGGAAAGCGAGCGCAAGCTGGCGGCAACCGGGGTCCGGCTGGACGAAGTGAAGGCCTTCGTGGAACGGGCCGAGCCGACGGCGGAACTGACGCCGGTGCTGGCCAACCTGACCGCCCGGGGGCTCGAACGATTCGTCAGAGTGGACTACCACGTCATCCGCGGACTGGCCTACTACACCGGCACGGTATTCGAGGCGTTCGACCGGAAGGGTGAGTTTCGGGCAATCGCCGGGGGTGGACGGTATGACAATCTGGTGGAGCTGATCAGTGGCGGGAAGGTGAAGCTGCCCGCGCTGGGTTTTGGCATGGGGGACGTGGTGCTGCTGGAGCTGTTGAAACATCGCTCCCTCCTGCCGTCGTTCGAGGCGCGCCTGGATGCGTTCTGCCTGGTTGAGGACGAGAGTGCGCGGCCGGCTTCCCTGAAGTTGATCCAGGAGTTGCGCGCCGCCGGCCTGGCAGTCGAATACCCGCTCACGCCCGCCAAACCCGACAAGCAATTCAAAAGGGCCCTCGAGTTGAAGGCAGCCCACACCGTGAAAATCGAGCCGGGGCCGGGCGCGGCGCCGCAGGTTCGCATTCGGCACCTCCAGAACCGCAAGGAACAAGTGCTGCCGGTGGCTGAGGCTGTGGCGCAGCTCGCCTCTCAGAAATGAATGAGCGAGGGAAAAGGTCCCTCGCTTGAAAAGCCGTTGAGACGACGGCGCCGGGGCGGCGATTAGCTTGTGGGAACAGCCTCTCGCCTGGCGCGTTGGGCGGCGGCGGAAAGGCGGTTCAGTTGCCCGCGGCTGGAGCTGCGGCGGACCGAGCCTCCTTCTCCTTAACCAGGGTGGCGCCCTTGCCAAGGCGCTTGCGCAAATAGGTCAGCTTGGCCCGCCGGACGGAACCGGAGCGCTCGACCTCCACTTTTTCGACCCGGGGGGAGTGCACGGGAAAAACCCGCTCGACGCCTTCACCGTAGGAAATCCGGCGGACGGTGAAGTTCTCGTTGATACCCCGGCCTTTGAGCGCGATGACGATACCGCTGAAAACCTGGATGCGTTCCTTGTCGCCCTCACGCACACGGGTATGGAC
>CAZVYG010000118.1:0-7923 GCA_964631605.1 uncultured Verrucomicrobiota bacterium | reverse complement strand
GCCCGCGCCCGCGGCGCCCGATGACCACGCCGGAAAAGACCTGAATGCGTTCCTTGTCGCCTTCCACGACTTTGGTATGGACGCGCACACTGTCCCCCACCGCAAACTTAAAGGGGTTCTTTCGGAACTGCTCCGATTCAATTTTGTCAAGTAATGCCTGGTTCATAAACTGTCTCTGTTAAAATAGGTTCACAGCAGGTCGGGCCGGCGCTGAGCCGTCCGCAGCCGCGCCTGTTCGGCGCGCCATTTGGCGATGGCCGCGTGATTGCCCGACAGCAACACCTCGGGGACCTTCAGGCCCCGGAACTCCGCCGGCCGCGTATATTGCGGATACTCCAGCAAGCCTTGGCTGAAGGATTCCTGCTCCGCGCTGGCTTCGTCGCCGAGCACGCCGGGCAACAAGCGGGTCACCGCGTCAATAATGACCATCGCCGGCAGCGCCCCGTTGGTGAGCACAAAGTCGCCGATGGACAATTCGTCGTCGGCGAGTTCCTGTCGCACCCGCTCATCAAAACCCTCGTAATGTCCCGAGATGAGCAGCAAATCATCGCACCGGGCGAGCTCGCGCGCAATGGCCTGGTTAAAAACGCGGCCCGCGGGCGATAAGAGCACCACGCGGGTTTCGGGCCGCGCCAGCGTCTCCACTGCTTCAAAGATCGGTTCGGGCTTGAGCAACATGCCAGGCCCGCCGCCAAAAGGCCGGTCATCCACGGTCTTATGACGGTCATGCGCGAAATCGCGCAAATTATGAATCGCCAGGTTCAGTATCCCGGCGTTGCGCGCCCGCTTGATGATGCTTTCATCCAGCGGCCCCGCGAACATCGCGGGGAAAAGCGTGAGCACATCTATTCTCATGGCTCCGGCGGCCAGCATCGGTCCGCGCCCGACCGCCTGGTCCGCAACCCAAGTGCCGACCGCCCCGAGACTTCAGCGGGGGGGCTGGTCTTCAACGATTTCCAGCGTGCACCGCAGCCCTTTTCGGGCGCTGCCGGCCAGGAGCAATGAACGAATCGCGTTAATCGTCATGCCCTGTCGGCCGATGATCTTGCCGACGTCCTGAGGATCCACACGCAGTTCATAAATGGTGGTGCCTTCCCGCTCCACTGGCGTGATGCTGACCGCCTCGGGGTGCTGCACCAGCCCCTTGACCACGTATTCCAGGAACGCCTGCATGTTGAGCCTCCGGCCTAAGCGCCTGCGGCGGCCCGGTTCGCCTTGCGAATGAAGCTGGCCACCGTGTCACTCGGCTGGGCGCCCTTGCTCAGCCAATACTTGGCCCGCTCCAGGTCAAACTTCACGTTGTCGCCTTTCTTGAGGGGCTGGTAGGTGCCCAACTCCTCGATAAACCGCCCGTCCCGAGGACTGCGGCCGTCAGCCACGACAATGCGAAACACCGGGGCATTCTTCGCCCCCGCTCGCTTCAAGCGAATTTTAACTGCCATAAATTCAATTGTCCTGCGGTGCTCGTGTTTTTTCCGAAGCCAGGCCCCGCGCTGGTCTGCCTAAAATGAGCGAGGAGCCTAATCTTGGCCTTGGCGGTTTGCAAGTCCTGTTTTCAACTTTCTTTCACGCCGAACATGCTCTATCTGAAAGCCAATGGCTACCGCCGAGCAACGACAGGTTTACGAACCGTTGGAACTGCCTTTGAAATTCCCCGAGTCTCGGGCGGTCCCCAAACCCGGAAACCTTGCGCAGGAGCTGGCTGAATTCCAAGAGTTTGGGCAAAAAACCTGTCAACTGGTTACCCCGTTCCTCACTGCCGAGGGCTCGCGCCGGAAGGTTCCTACATTTGTCAACGAGTTTTGGACCGCCCGGCAGCGCCAGGCCAACGCCATCCACGAAATCTCCTACCGCGCCTGTTTCAAACCGCAATTGCCTCGTTTCTTCATTGAAAGGCTCACCGCCCCCGGTGACCGCGTTTACGATCCCTTTATGGGCCGGGGCACGACGCTGATTGAAGCCGCCCTGCTGGGGCGGGTTCCACTCGGCAATGACATCAACCCGCTCAGCATTTTTCTGACCCGCCCGCGGCTGGCGCCTCCCACCCAGGCGGAAGTCGAGGCTCGCCTTGGCCAAATCCCGATGGATCAGCCGGGCGAAATGCCCGAGGACCTGCTGGTGTTTTATCATCCGGACACCCTTCGTCAGATTTCGTCGCTCCGGCGTTACCTGCTGGAGCGGCAGGCGAACGGCCACGCCGAGGCCGTGGATGATTGGATCGCCATGGTGGCGCTGAACCGCCTGACAGGACATTCGAAGGGCTTTTTTTCCGTTTACACGATGCCCCCCAACCAGGCGGTTTCAATCAAATCCCAACGCAAAATCAACGAGCGGCGCAAACAGCAGCCTCCGCCACGAGATGTTCCGAAAATCATTCGCAAGAAAAGCCGATCTCTGCTTCAGGACCTTTCCCCTGCCCTGCGGAGCCAATTGCGAAACCTCAGCCGGCAGGCTTTGTTGCTCACCGGCTCGGCCGCTGCCACAAAGGCCATCGAATCCAATTCCGTTGCCCTGGTGGTCACCTCGCCCCCTTTCCTTAACGTCGTGCAGTACGCCACCGACAACTGGCTGCGCTGCTGGTTCATGGGGATTGCCCCCGAATCGGTGCCGCTGACCGTGCCGTCACGACTCGACGCCTGGCAGGCCGCCATGACCGAAGTCTTTTGCGAACTGCGGCGGGTGCTTCAGCCGGGCGGGCACATCGCTTTCGAGGTGGGTGAAGTCCACAAAGGCCAAACCACGTTGGAAAACGCCGTACTCACCTGCGGGACGGCCGCCGGCCTGATTCCGCTGCTGGTCATGATCAATGACCAGATATTCACCAAGACCGCCAACTGTTGGGGCATTGATAACATGTCCAAAGGCACGAACACGAACCGGATCGTCGTGTTCCGCAAAGCCTGACAGCAGCCGTTGAGTGGAATAGGAAACCCAAAGGGGCGGTGCACGTACGAGGCCTACCGCTGCGCCGCTTCGATTGTCTTCAAGGGGGGCGGGACGGGAGCAAAGTAGTTGAAGGTGATGCCTTCCGCATTCGCGCCGCCTGCATAGACAGTGAAGTGGAAGTATTTGGCCAGTACTTCGAAGGGAGGCAGCAGGGAAAAATCCAACCATTGCTGGAAACTCTTCTCAGGCTGCGCCAGGCCCACCACGGCGGGGAGGGAGCCCAGGTTGACGACATTGGTCGCGGCCGCGGCATTGAGCCGCCAGGCCTCTAAATTCGCGCGCGCGGTCTCGAGCTGGTTGACGTAACCAAAGAGGCTTGTTCCCGGACTCACCACCTTCTGCGCCGCTTCCGCCAGGCCCGGGAGGCCCTGCAAAGCCCGGCTGCCGCCCTCGGGATTCCGCAGGTACTCTTCCAGAAGAGCCGCATCGGTGGACAGGGCCAGGTAAGAGGTGCCAGGAGAAAAATGCAGCGTTTGCTGCCGGCGCGCAGGCGCGGCGCCGCTCCACAACATCTGAAAGGGCGGCAGGGGCACGGAATAGATTTTGCGTCCGAGGAACTCCCGTTCGGTGGGTTTGCCGCTGAGAACCACCATCAGCCACTTGAGCCCAACAGCCAGCTTTGCGGGTTCGGGCGATCCAATCAAAGTCAATGTCGGCGGGTCCTCCAAGTCGCCGGGTGCGGCGCCGCGCGGCCGCGGCTTTTCGTAGCGTATCCAGTCGTCGCCCAACCCGGCCAGGAAGCATTGTTCCAGGTCCAAGGCCGGGTCCTCGAGCCGGGCGGCATCCTGCGCAGTGTTGAATATGGCTTTTAATCCGCCCAGGGATGCGGGCATGACCTCGGCAAGGAGCCGCTGCATTTCGCCCACTGTTTTCTTACCGTCCAGCCGCCAGCGCCGGAATTCAACGACATCGGCCGGCACAAAGGGGGGTGGGCGCCACTCTTTGGGTTCGCCGGCCAGAATTCTGAAGAGTCCCCGGCGGCTTGCCTCCGGCACATGAACGGCCAGTTGCGCCGACAATCCTTCGTCGTTGAAGCGCAGGGAAAACGCCAGGCTTTTCACACCACCAAAGCCCGAGCTGGAGAGCAGCCGGGCCGGGTCAATCGTCTCGACCGGCGCAGGTGGCGGCTCGCCTGTGCTGGCCGCCGCCTGGCGGGCAAAAATGTCCGCGTAGGCTTGAATATTCACCCAACCGTAAAGTGTCGCCTCGCGGAACAGGGCCAGTTGACTGGACTGATAAGCGGCCAATCCGTCCAACGCCGGCATTGGGCTGCCGCCGAGGCGAACCAGGGCCTGCTCGACCACGCGCACGGAGTTGCCGACCAGAAGCACCGAATCCGCCTGGCCCAAGACCACCTCAGCGCGCGGCGGAGCCGGGGCGGGCGAAGCTTCCGCTCCCAACTCCTGAAATTCCATGCGGCGGGGGAAATAGCTGCGCAAGGTGCGCGGCACGTCGTTGCTCGACAGCGGCACGACCGCAAATTCGAGATTGCGGATGCGCTCGGTGCGCACGGACTTGCCGCGCTCGACCCAGCCGGAACGCAAATGGGCAAGGTTGGTGCGGAGCAGCCCCCCCTGCCCTTTGGTGTCCGCCAGCAGCAGGAATCCAAGCGGTTTGTCAGGCTCTCCCTGCCAGCCGTTTTGGAGAACCGCAAAGGTCACCTGGCCTCGCAACAAGCCAGGCAAGAGGGCGGGATCGGCCTGCAGCTCACGTTGCAACGGTTCGAGAAATTCCGCCCTGAAACTCTCGGCAACCTTGGCCCGAAAGGGCTTCATGGCCGGGTCGTTCCACAGCCGCAACTGGGGTAAGTTGGCTGCGGCGGATTTGAAAGCCTCGAAATCCGGCGTGGTGACCATGAACAGGGTGTCCTCGGGGAGCAGTTTCTCAACCGCGGGAACAGCCGCCAGAAGTTGTGTCGCCGCCAGCCACACCGCCAGCGTGCCCAACCACTGTTTTATGCGAGTCATCGTCCGAATTCAGAAACCAACCAGCTCGTGCCCGCCGCAAAGCCGCCGGCAGATCGCGCCCGCCGACCATCGGCGGCCTGATGGATAAAGCAAGGCCCGGGCCAAAAAGCTGCTCCAGGCAAGTGCTGAGGAGCTGGCCCGGTTATTCATTGGCCGGCGACTTTCGCAGGCGACTGGGCGGCTCTAGATAACGGTAGCCACTGCTGGGATTCTCACTGGAATAAGCGTAGGCGTCGCGATGATCCAGGAAGTAGCGCACCGCCTCCACGGGAATGGCAAACCCCAGACCTTCGCCAAAGGAGATTTTCATGTTCGTGACTCCAACAACCTGCCCGCTGAGGTTAAAGAGCGGGCCGCCGCTGTTGCCGGGGTTGATCTGTGCGGTGGTCTGCAAATACAATTTGCCCTGCATTTGCCGGGTTTTGGTGCTCAGAATGCCTTCGGTGACGGTGCGCTCCAACCCCAACGGGCTGCCGATGGCAAAGACCCGGTCGCCCACCGCCAATGAATCCGTGCTGCCCAGAGCCACGTGCCGGAAAGGGGGCGCGTCGGCATCTTCAATCTTCAGCAGCGCCAGGTCTTCAAACTTGTTCATGGCCACAATTCGGACCTGTTTGTAGCTGCGCCGGTCCAACTGGCCATCCTGGAGATGATAGACTTCGACCGTGATCTGGGTTTCGCCTTCGATCACGTGGAAGTTGGTGATCAGAAAGCCGTCCCTGTTGATCAGGAAGCCTGAGCCCTGACCGCTGGGCGTCCGGACTTGAACCACGGCTTCGCCCAGCTCATGGACCAGTTCCCGCACACTGCGAGCAGCGGCGGCCTGAGACGGTGCGCTGTAAAAAGGCTGGGCTGGGGCTTCCTGGCCGGCTTCGGGCTCGACTGCCGTCACAGACTCCGCCCGGGACTTGTCCGCAACCGAATCACTGGCAGACCGGGTAATTTTGGCGATCTGCGAGCGCGGAACCACCAGGACAGTGTAACCGACATCCACGACCACCTGGTCCCGTTTCTCCGCCAGGATTTGACCGGTGACGGAGGCTTTATCCTTCAAGTGAATGGTGTCCGCCCGAAGATTGACACCGCAGCAGACCGCCAGTAAAAGCATCCAAGTTCTTGCCATGCCCTCACATTAGCCGTTGTTGGAGCCGGCTGCCAGTTGGGATTGGCGCTCAAGCCGGCGCCAGGCAGCCTCTCGTTTCCGCGTAACGGAACGCAGAAGGTCTTCCGCCGACCAGCCTTTGCTCTGCGCATAAGCGGCTAGTTCGAACAATTGTTCACCCACCCGTGTCTTGTTAAGAGGCTTCCCCCGGGGCTCAACCGCGGCGATTTTGGCCCGGCGAGCTTTCTTAATGAGCTTTTCGGCCCGCAGCAGCGCCGGAAGACGGCGGGGAATCCCGTCCAACGCCGAAGGCCGGGCGCGATGGGTCCCGTGCTTTTCGGCGCGCTTGATCTTTTCCCAATTCGCCCACACCTGCTCAACATCCTTGACCTTGACCTCGCCAAAAACATGGGGATGTCGTCTCACCAGCTTATCCGCGATGCGCCGGGCCACCTTTTCAAAATCGAACACTCCGCGCTCCCGCGCCAACTGACAATGGAAAACCACCTGCAACAGCAGATCCCCCAACTCCTCCTCGAGCTCATGGTCATCGCCGGATTCGATCGCGTCGAGTAATTCGTAAACTTCCTCGACGGCATGCCAGCGCAGGCTGCGATGGTCCTGCTCCCGGTCCCAGGGACAACCCGTTGGCGACCGCAAGCGGGCCATGATGCGCAACAAATCCTGTATGCCTGACCGTTTCTTTGTCATGAAGAAGGAATTTTTCGTCCGCCCGGGCAGCCACGATCCCCTGCGCCCGACCTGGTCTTACAATATCACGAGGTTATCCCGATGCACGACTTCGACCCGCTTCAACTGCCTGCCGGCGATTTCGCCGGCGCCAAAGCTCGCAATGCCCCGGGCAAATTCAGTCCCGTCCAGATCACAGATGCGGACCACTTCCCCGGCCTCGAAATCTCCTTCGCACCGGGTGATGCCCGGCGGCAGCAGACTCTTGCCATTCTCGCGCAGCGCTTTTTTCGCCCCCTCGTCCACGAATAGCGCCCCCTTGGGATGGTGAAAAAAGGCAATCCACCGCTTGCGCCCCTGCAATCGCCGAGCCTGAGGAACGAACAGGGTTCCCTCCTCCTCGCCGGCCACCACCCGAACCAGCCCGCGTTTTTTTCGTCCGGAGGCGATCACCAGGGGAATGCCGGAGCGGATCGCGATTTTGGCCGCTTGAATCTTTGACGCCATTCCACCGACCGCCGTCGCGCTGTCCGTCCCGCCCGCCATCTTTTCCAGTGCCGCGTCAATTCGCTGCACCACCGGCAACGTCCGGGCGTCGGGTTTTCCAAAATGCTCGATGACCCCGTCCACCGTGGTCAGAATGACGAGCAAATCCGCTGGTAGCAGCGCCGCCACCAGGGCGGAAAGTTTGTCATTGTCGCCAAACTTCAGCTCGGTGACCGAGACCACGTCATTTTCGTTGATGATGGGGACGATGCCGTGGCGAAGCAAGGTGACCAGCGAGTTGCGGGCATTGAGGTGCCGCTCATGATGTTCGAGGTCGTCATGGGTCAGAAGAATCTGCGCCACCGACAGATCAAAGGCGCCAAACAACCGCTCGTAGGTGGCCATCAACCGGGATTGGCCGACGGCGGCGCAGGCTTGCAGCTCCGCCAGCTCGGCCGGCCGCTTGTGATAGCCCAGGACCCCCATCCCCGCGCCGACAGCCCCGGAGGTGACCAGGACGACTTCCTTGCCGGCCTGCCGCAGTTCAGCAATTTGGCTGACCAGTTGCTCCATTTGAACCAGGTCAGGTTGCTTGCGGCTGTCGGTTAGGACGCCAGTGCCGAGCTTCACTACAACCCGGCTCACCGCATTAAACAGCTCAGAACGCACGCGCAGTGTGTTAACAGAGGAAAGCGCCCCTGTCGAGGCGCATGTCCCCCTTCGCCCGCGGCT
>CAZVYG010000117.1:0-11400 GCA_964631605.1 uncultured Verrucomicrobiota bacterium | reverse complement strand
GGTTGGACCGCGCCGATTTGGAATCACACCGCCCCCCACCCTACGGAATTGCTGAATCCCAGCCCGGTCAGGCATTCGGGGCGGGTCGTGGGAAAAGGACGACCGAAAGCGCGATGCCGGCCTGGGCGGCGAAGTAGGTGCCCAGCACCCAGAACCGTCCCCCTTCCAGCGGATGCCGGAAACGTTGGATGGCCAGCAGTGTGTCGGAGGCAACAAACAGCGCGGCCCCGGCCGCCGCCATCACGCCGGCCAGGTTGCGGTGGGTATAGGCCCGGCTGGCTGCCTGCGCGGCCATTGCCAGCAATGCCGCCGTGTAAACCACCACGGGCAACCGCAGCGGCCCGGCAATTCCCGGCCACAGCCAGGGGACCAGCACAAGTCCCGTCACCCCCCATAACACAAAAGGCAGAGGCCGCTCCGCCAGACGGTGATCGCCGGTAAAGGCCCAAAGGTAGCACAGGTGAGCGGCCAGGAACCTGGTCAGTCCGGCTACAAACCGGTCTTGGGGCAGCAGCAGGAACAGGTCGCCGAGAGCCGAAAACAACAGGCCGGCCACGACACCCCACCGCTGGCGGCAGGGGACGGGCCTGGCAACTGTGGCGGCGGCTCCCAGGAAAAACAAGGTGGTCAGCGCGGTGTTGGGGAATCCCTGCCAGGTGGGAAACCATCCGCGCGCGCCCAGCACCCAAATCCCGCTTGTGATTCCCAGCAGCAGAAAGAGCCAGGGAAACAGGCGAGTGTGTCGAGCCTGCTCCCGGGGGAGCGCCTCGGTGGGACCATTGGAATTGCTCATGGGCCAAGGTTGAAACCCGCAGTTGCGGTGATTGCAAACCGGCGGCGTAAAAAAATCAAGAAAGCTGTTGCGCCGGGAACTGCTTTTGCTATATTCCGCCCTCCGTTGCCGGGTGCCGGCGGCGGAGATTAGAGCAAAACCATTAACAGACAATTGTTCTTTGTATGGCTGGACAACGCATTCGTATCCGACTGAAGGCCTATGACCACCGGGTCATAGACCAATCCGCCCGCGAAATCGCCGACACGGTCAAACGCACCGGGGCGCGAGTCGCCGGCCCCATCCCGCTGCCCACCCGCATTGAGCGGTTTACCGTGCAGCGCTCCCCGCACGCGGACAAGAAATCCCAGGAGACTTTCGAGCAACGGACGCACAAGCGGCTGATTGACATCATCGAACCCACGGCCAAGACGGTGGACGAGCTCAAGAAACTCAATCTGCCGGCGGGGGTGGACATCACCATCAAGATCTAGGGAAGGGTGGGGGCGCGGCTTGGCCCCGAGGCGCCAGGCGGTTCCCCAACGCAACCGCAAACGATTTAACTGCTATCAAATTATGCCAGTCGGAATTTTAGGAAAAAAGCTAGGGCAGACGCGCGTTTATGATGCCAAAGGCGTAGCCACCTCGGTGACCGTGGTGCTGGCCGGCCCCAACCGCGTGCTGCAATGCAAGACCCAGCAGAGCGACGGCTATAACGCCGTTCAGTTGGGCTTTGACGACCAGAAGGAACAGCGGTTGACCAAACCGCTGGCGGGGCACATCAAGAAATTCAACGGCCAGCCGGTGAAGCGCATTCGTGAGTTCCGCAATTTCTCGAAGGAAGTGAAGCCGGGTGACATTGTTGGGGCGGCCCTGTTCGAGGCCGGCGATTACGTGGATGCCATCGGCCTGACCAAGGGCCGCGGTTTTGAGGGCGTGGTCAAGCGCCACCGCTTCGCGGGCGGGGACAGCACCCACGGCGCGAAGGGATGGCACCGCCGGTCGGGCGCGATTGGCCAGCGCCTGTTTCCCGGCACGGTCATGCGCGGCATGCGCATGCCCGGCCACATGGGCCAGGTCCGCCGCACGGTGCAGAACCTGCAGGTCATGCAGGTGCGCCCCGAGGACAATCTGCTGTTGATCAAGGGCGCGATTCCCGGAGCCAAGGGCGATTACGTCATCATCCGCGAATCCAAAAAGCGCCCCAAGGGCTGGAGGCCGCATGCCGAACGGCCCGAGACCATTGAGAAGGCCAAGAGCAAAAAGAAGTAATCCCACGCCATGAAGCTGACGATTCGAGACATTAAAGGCAACAATCAGGGCGAGCTGGAAGTGACTTTCCCGCTTGTTGAAAACGGCAAGGGCACCCAGGCGGTTCACGATGTCGTGGTGGCCTACCAGGCCGCCCAGCGCATGGGCACGGCCTGCACCAAAACCATGGGCGAGGTCGCCGGCACCGGCAAGAAACCCTGGCGTCAAAAAGGGACCGGCCGGGCCCGCGCCGGCTCGTTCCAATCGCCGCTGTGGCGCGGCGGCGGCGTGGTTTTCGGACCCAAACCGCGGGATTTCAGCAAGAAAGTCACCCGCAAGACCCGCCAGTTGGCGCTGCGCAAGGCGCTCAGCGAACGGCTTCGCGCCGGCGATGTGCTGGTGGTGGATGACTTCAAACTGGACTCGCCCAAGACCCGGGGGTTCCAGGCGGTCTTAAAGGCGCTCGACCTCACGGGCACCACCCTGGTGGTGGTGCCGGCCCCAGACCGCAATCTCACGCTGGCTTCGCGAAATCTCCCCAACGTGGCCCTGGCAACCAGCGAATCCCTCAACACTTACGACCTGCTCCGTCCGGACAAGCTGGTCTTCACCCGCGCCGCTTTCGAGGCGGTTCAGGCGCGTCTGACCCAGGACAAGGACGAGGAGAAGGAATAACATGAAGACTTTCGAGATCATCAAAACGGTGCGGCTGACCGAAAAGGGCACCCGGCAGGGCGAAAAATACAATCAGTACACCGTCGTCGCCGACACCCGGGCCAACAAGACGCAGATCCGACAGGCCGTCCAGGAGCTGTTCAAAGTCAAAGTCGTCCGCGTCAACACCCTGAATGTCCGCGGCAAACTGCGCCGTCAACGCACCGCCCAGGCGGGCCGCTCCTCGAACTGGAAGAAGGCGATTGTCACCCTGAAGGAAGGGGACAAGATAGTTCTGACCTGATTCCGCCCGGGGCGGACGGGTTTCCGGAGACGTCCGGGAGAAACCGGAAGGGCTGTGGGTATGAGGCGCCAGGGCTTGGGCCCCGGTCGGGCGTCAGTGGACGATCAGCCCGAGGATGCGTCGGCGCGAGACCGGCCCATACTCGCGGCTGTCCACCGAATTATTCCGATTGTCGCCCAGGACAAAGTACTCGTCTTTGGCGCAGCGGAAAATCTGGTCGCGGGAGCGAACGGCGGCAAAGGTGACGGTGCCCGGCGCAAGGTAGGGTTCTTCGAGGCGCTTGCCGTTCACGTAGAGGATGCCTTCCTTGAGGTAAACCGTGTCGCCGGGCCCGGCGATCACGCGTTTGACCGAACACCCCTTCTCCAAGGGATCGCGCAGGACGACGATATCGGCAGGGCGCGGATCCCGGAGGTGAAAAACCCAGCGGTTCAGCAGGTAGCGATCGGCATCGTGCAGGGTGGGGACCATGCTAATGCCGACCACCCGAACGGATTGAAGGAAGAAATGGCTGATCACCAGGTAGCTGCCGAAGGCCAGCAGTCCAACAACGGCGAATTGGGCGGCCTGCCGCAGCCAGGACCGCCAACCCGCGGCGGCCGGCACAGCCAGTTCCGGGGCGCCCTGGGGGAGCGGGGCGGCGTCGGTAATAGACCCTTTCATGCTCATGCGCTGGGATGAGTTATGCAGAAAAAGCGGCGCCGCAACAAGCGGGGAGATTACTGAAACGGGGTGGGGGAAAAGTACGGTCCGCACCACGGAGCGGCCCGCCCTGAAGGCCCTTGGCGGTGACAAAACCTCCCACCGTTTCAGCCGGTTTTTGCCGGCGGCGAGACCTTGATGATGGCCTCGCGGAGGTTCTCCAGCAGGAACGGCTTGCTGACCAGGCAGTCCACGCCGGCCAGCGGTTGAGGCAGCATTTCCGCGTAAGCGGTAATCATCACCACGGGCTGCGCCGGGTTCCGGGCTTTGATGGTCGCCGCCAGCTCGTCGCCTTTCATCCCGGGCATGGCAAAGTCGGTGATGACCACGTCGAATTTCTCCCGCTCCAGCATCGCCAGGGCCTCCTTGCCGCTGCCGGTGGTGATCACCTCGTGCCCATCGAAGCGAAGCATCATCTCGACCGCCTCGCACACGAGGGGTTCGTCGTCCACGACCAGAATTCTGCGCTGGGGAAAGCTTGAGCTGGGCATGAAATCGAGTGTTAGACCGCCCGCTTCTCCTGGGTGCGCAGCGCCTGTTCGTAGCAGGCCAGGGCGTCATCAAAACGCTCGAGGCGATTGAAAAGGCCGCCTTTGTGGAGATAGGCGATCGTGAGCGAGCCATCCCGCGCAATCGCCCGATCGTAGCATTGCATCGCGTCGTCCATCCGGCCGAGCCGCTCGAGGGCGGCTCCTTTCTTGACCCACGCCTCGGCATGGCCGGCGTCGAGCGAGAGCAGCTCCTCCAGGCACAGGAGTGCGGCTTCCGGCTTGTCCGTGTCCAGGAGAGCCTGGCCTTTCTCAAGCAGTTCACTGACTTTGGCCGGCGTCGGCGCGCCATTGGCCGGGTGCGGTGTCAAGTCCGAGCCGTTGGAGCCGTCCCCCCTGGCGGTCGGCGCGCCTAAGGGGGCGCGGGCGGTTTGTTCGAGTTCGTAAATGCGCTTCTCCAGGTGTTCCAACGCGGTCAGCAAACGGGCGTTTGACTGCTCGGCAGCGCCGACGCTTACGACTTGGGCCTCGCCGGTTCCCAGGGTGGCCAGCGGCCGGCGATGCTCGGCCGGACCGGTCGCGGGGAAGCCGGAGGAGAGAGCCGCCAGCCGGTCCACCGCCCGCCATTGGAAGAAGACCATCAGCGACATCGCCAGGAAGCCGCCCGTGGCAAAAAGGACGGCAATACTCAGGAGCAGGCGGTTGGAATCCTGGATGGCTTCCAGCTCCCTGCCGCGCTGACGCTCGAGGGTCTCCTCGATCGCCGCCAGGCGGCTGGCCAGCACTCGGGCGGTTTCCCCCGCCGCCTGCTCGGCCTCCTTGCGGCTGCGTTCAACCGCAAGCTGGGTGGCATGGAGCTGTTCCTGCAACTGAAGGTAGCTGCGCCAGGCCTCCGTCGCGTTGGTTTCTTCGACCGTCGTCGCCGGCGGGGGCGAACCGCCGTCGGCGGCCGCCACGGGATGCCAAAAGCCAGCAGCGCACCCCGCCCCGAGCAGCATCACGGCCACCCGGCGAAGGGTGGCCTTTCGCATCCAGCGCATTCTCTGGCCATGGTGCGGTGTCCTGCTCACGTGGTCCTGCAATGGCAGGGTGGTTGGAAACCAAGAGGTTGTCAAGCGTGCCCCCAGCGTCCCTGCTCAGGCCGGTTGTTGCTGGGTGAGGCAGTGCAGGCTGCCGAAACCAAGCACCAGGTCCACCGCGTGAATGCCCACCACCGGCCGATCCGTGAACAACTCGCCCAGAGTGCCCAGTGCGACGCGGTCGTTGGGATCGTTGAAGGTTGGGACGATCACTGCGGCATTCGAGATGTAGAAATTGGCGTAACTGGCTGGCAAACGGTAGCCGTCAAAATAGATCGGCGCCGGCATGGGGAGGGGAATCACTTCCGGTTTCGAGCCGTCTTCGAGCCGCAAATCCTGGATGCGCTCCCAGTTCTCCGCCAGCGGCCGGTAGTTGATGTCCTTGCGGTTGGTTTCACGGATGAGCACCACCGTGTTGCGGTTCACGAAACGGCAGATGTCGTCAATGTGGCCGTGGGTATCGTCGCCCACCGGACCCGCGGCCAGCCACTGCACGTTTGTAACCCCCAGATACCGTTTGAGGGTGTCTTCGATTTCGCCACGACCCAGCCCCGGGTTGCGCACCTGCACCTTCGGATCGAGATAACATTCCTCCGTGGTGAGCAGTGTGCCGACGCCGTTGACTTCAATGCCGCCGCCTTCGATGACGAAGTCCCGGCCGCGGCATTGCGCGTGGAAGAGCCGCTTTCGCAAAAGCCGGGCGGCGGTTTCCGGCACGCGCCGGTCCTTTTGCCAGTCGGGGTACTTCGCCCAGGCGTTGAAGTGAAAGTGGACAATGGCCGTGTCCGAGCGGCCCCGGACCCGGCGCCGGACGAAAATCGGGCCGCTGTCGCGCGTCCAGCCCCGGTTGGTGGGATGCACGATGAATTGGACGCGGCGCAAGTCCGCGCCGGCGCGTTTCAGATAGCGCCGGGCCCGTTGTTGTTCGGCGGCGTTGCGCACCAGGATTCGCACCCGCTCGCCGGGCGCGATTTTGCGCACCATCTCGCCGTAAACCCAGCGGATGGTATCCAGCTTGTCGGGCCAGTCGGTGGGGTTGTGCGGCCAGCCCAGCCAGGTCGCCTCATGCGGCTCCCACTCCGCCGGCATGGCATAGCCCAGCCCGGCCGGAGTCTGTTCCAAATCACGTGTCGCGTTTGCCATACCAAAAGTCCGCGCACCATAAGGCATTCAACGCAATTGTCCAAGGCTCAAAGCAGGCTCAAAGCAGGCGGAGCGGCCATTCTCATTGCGAAGCTGGCACCGGCGCGGGCAGTCCCTGCGCGCCCATGACAGGCAGGTTTGCCGCAACCGCAGGCTGCAGTTAGTTGCGATTGGTGACCGCCAGCGTGCGACGGCCTGGCAGCGGCGGTGGCGGCGCCGGGAGCGGGGGCGGATCGTGGAAACCGGGCGGCAGCGGCGGCAGGCTCGAGAGGCGGGCGACCAGGTCGCGCCAGGCCTGGCGTTCGTCCGGTGTCATCAGCTTCCAGCGCTCGGCGTTCTTGAGAAACTTCTGACGCTCCTCGAGGCTCAGGCGGGTGAACTTCTCGAAAGACTGCAGGCAAAGGGCGCGCTCCTGCGGTCCAAGGGTGCTGTACGCGCGGAGGGTTTTCTCGATCTGCCGCCGTTCGGCCTCCGAGAGGATGTTGAGCGCCTTTTGCTTCTCGGTGGGGGTGAGGTCGAAGAATTGGTTGAAGCGTGCGGTGATCTGGCGGCGCTGATTCTCGGGCAGGGCCTGCCACTGATCAATGCCGGCCTGGAGCTTGTTGCGGCGCGCCTCGGACATGCCCTCGAGGATGCGGCGTCGCTGCTCCTCCGTGCTGGTTTCCAGCTCGGAAAAGTGGCGAATGGCGGCCTCATTATCGAGCAATTCCTTTTGCACGGTCGGATCGAGCTTGTCCCACATTCGAAGCCGCTCCTCGACCCGGTCGCGGAATTCGGGGGGAATCAGGGCCAATTGGGAGGCCCGGTTGGTGGCCGGCAGACTCATCAGGGGCAGCAGATACCAGCGCAGTTCGGTCGCTTGCAGGCGCAGTTCGCGCAAATCCGGGCGCATGGATTCGTATTCGCGCAGCTTGGCGAGGATCAGTTTCTGGCTGGCGGGGGGCCGGTTGGTGAGATGAGCGCGTCGCTCGGACGCGTTCATCGCGAGCAATTCGCGGAACAAGTCCACCGGCGAGCGGGGGGAAGGAGGAAGCGGGAGCGGCGCCGCCTCGGGGCGAGGGGGAGGTTCGGCGGCCGCTGCGCCCGCCTCGCCCCGCATTCCCAATCCGGGAAGCAGCAGGAGCGCGGCGAGGACTCCGCAACCAATTGGGCGCCGAGGACTCATTGGAACAGGGCCAGGAGTTCCTCGTCGGCCCGCGGGGCGTCGTCCAGAGCCAGGATGGCGTCAAAATCCTTGAGGATTGTCGGGCTGGGCAGCGAGCGAATCTCCGCCACAGTCGCCAGGCTTTGCACCATCGCCGAGTGCCGGTTGTGGTTGTAACGCTGATAGGAAAACAAACCCGCGGCAACCAGAAGAGCGGCCAGCGCCGTCCCCGGCAGCCAGCGGAGCGGAGACCAGCGGTCGCGCAGCGTGGCCACCCAGCGGCCGGGACTCCGCCAAGGGGCCGCCGTGCCGGCCGCAGCTTCGCGCTGCGCAGCCTGAAGAACCCGGGCAGTGAAATTGTTCGAGACGGGAGGCTCGGGCAGGCGCCGCAACGCTTCGTTCAAGCCGGCCTCCAGCTCCCAGTCGCGCCGGCACTCCGGGTGCGCCTCGAGCCAGGCGCGCAATTGGGCCTGTTCCGCGGGGGTCAGGGGCCGTCGCCAGCTCTGCTCGAGGAGTTGCTGGTAAGCGGATTGCTGGTTCATATACGTCTCCTTTTAGAAAAACCGGGGGGAGGGGAAAGTTGCGATCATTGCGGTTCGCGCCAGGCCCCGCTGCGCAGGTAGGGTTTCAACCGTTGCTTGAGGGTTTCCCGGCCGCGGTGGATCAACGATTTGGTGGCCGACAGCGAACAGCCCAGCACGCGCGCGATATCCTCGTAACTGAGATCTTCCTGCCGGCAGAGCGCCACGGCGAGCCGTTGATTCTCCGGCAGCGCGGCGAGGGCTTCTTCGATTTTTTGTTCCAGCTCGCCATGGAGGAGGCGCTCCGGGGGCGCGCTGGTCTTGCGGTCTTCGTATTGATGGAGCGGCTGGTCTTCTTCGTCGCCGCGCGGGGCGTCCAGGGAATCGGCCGGGTGCCGCGAGCGGCGGCGGATTTCATTGAGGCAGAGGTTGCGGGCGATGGTGAAGAGCCAGGTCGAAAACTTGGAGGAAACCGCGTAGCGATGGGCTGATTTGAAGACTTGGAGGAAGACATTTTGCGCGAGGTCCTCGGCTTCGGTCGGATCATGCAACATGCGGCAGGCAAGGTTCATGACCGGCTGCTTGTATTTGTCCACCAATTCGGCAAAAGCCGCCATATCGCCCTGTTTGACGCGCATCATCAGGGCGGCATCGGGTTCAAGTTCACTCGACATGCGGCGCAGACCAGCCAATCGCCGTTCACCATAGGCCAACACCAGCAGGGGAACAAGGTTGCACGACGGGGGTGTCCCGGGGCGTTCCCGGGACCCCGTTCCAGACATTCCCCGTATGGCTGAAAAGGCCGATGGGCGGCAAACTCAAGGCAGATTATGGATCGAAGAATTCTCAATCAATCGGCTGGAAAGGAAACCAAACCCAATCTCACAACGGCTCGGGCCAGTTGCGCCGGCAAGCCGGGCCCCAACCACGGCAATGTCAAACCGCCGCCCGCCGCCGGCAGCACGCGCATTCGGGTGCTGGTGGCGGATGATCATCCCGTGGTGCGAAAGGGGCTGGGCCTGTGCCTGTCGGGCCGGCCGGAGATCGAACTGGTGGGCGAGGCCCGAGACGGGAGGGAGGCGCTGGATATGGCACGCCAGTTGGCGCCCGAGGTGGTCTTGATGGACTTGAACATGCCGCGGCTCAGCGGGCTGGCGGCCACTGAGACTCTGCAAAAGGAGCTGCCCCGAATCAAGGTGCTCATGCTTTCGACGCACGGCACCGCCGAGTGCGTCCTGCGCGTGTTGCGTTCCGGGGCGCGGGGCTACGTGCTCAAGGAGGCGCCCGCCGAGGAAATCATTCAGGCCATCGAGCGGGTGCAGGCCGGCGACGTGTATTTCAGCCCGCGGGTTGCGCACGTGGCGATGAACCATTTTGTCCGCCGTTCTTCGGGGCCCGAGGCCCACGAGTTGAGCAACCGCGAGCGGGATATCCTCACCGGCATCGCCGAAGGGCTGTCGAACAAGGAAATCGCCTGCCGCCTGGACATTGGCACGCGCACCGTCGAGACCCATCGGGAACGGCTGATGCGCAAACTCGACATTCACAGCGTTGCCGGTCTGACCAAGTTCGCCATTCTGAACGGCATGATTCCCTTCCCCGAGATGGTGCTCGCCGATTGCGCCGCCTGAGCCGGCCGGGCGCCGGCGGTGGGAAGCAGGTTTTTTCCGGGAGGTTTTGCCGGGGGCCCATGCGCCCCCGGCAATTCCATTTCAAAAGGGAGGGATTTTTCTCATTTGTGAGTGGGGGGCTGGCTTGGTAAGGTTGGGGCGATGCGAACGGCGATTTACCCCGGCAGTTTTGATCCCCTGACCAACGGCCACCTGGATGTGATCCAGCGGGCGGCCAAGTTGTTTGACCGGGTGATTGTGGCGGTGGCGCTCAACGAGAGCAAACACCCCTTGTTTACCTTGGAGGAGCGGAAACGGATGGTCGAACAGGCCGTGCGGCGGTTGCCGAACGTGAGCGCGGACTCCTTCGAGGGCTTGCTGATGGACTACGCCCAACGCCAGTCCGCCCAGGCCGTCATTCGGGGTTTGCGCGCCGTCTCCGACTTTGAATTTGAATTTCAGCTCGCCTTGATGAATCGTAAGTTGAACGAGCGTATCGAGACGATTTTTATGATGCCCAAGGACGCTTATACCTTCCTCAGTTCCCGCATCGTAAAGGAGATTGCGAGTTTGGGGGGGGACGTCAGCGCGTTTGTGCCGGCGCACGTGCGGACGGCGTTGCTGCAGAAGTTGGGCCGACGGCCGGCCTAGAGATGGGAATATTATGCCACTGAACGTAAACCTGCGCCATTTGGAGGCGCACAGCCTGAAACTCGAGGGAGAATTATCCCTGGCGGAGCTGGATATTGAGACGTTGGACGAAGTGATTCGCCTGAAATTGCCCCTGAGCTACCAACTGGAGGTGGAAAAAACCGAAGGGGGCCTGTTGGTTTCCGGGAGACTGGCGCTGCCCATTTCGTGCGATTGTGTGCGTTGTTTGGAAACATTTGATTATCAAGTGGTTCTGGATCCGTGGACCTTGGATTTGCCTTTTGAGGGGGAGGAGGCCGTCATGGTTAATAACGATTGCGTGGACTTGACGCCTTACTTGCGGGAGGATATTCTCCTCGGCTTTCCGCAACATCCGTTGTGTGATCCGGAGTGCGGCGGCCTGCTTGCCGGGCCTGAGGGCAGGGGCAAGCGGGGTATGTCCGCAAGTGCGGTGCCGGGCGTTGAGTCAGCCTGGACGGAATTGAACAAACTGAAATTTTAGAACGATTTTATCTATGGGCGTCCCGAAAAGAAAACCCTCGAAGAGCCGTCAGCGGATGCGCCGCGCCTACAATAGCGCGATGAAACTGCCTCAGTTGAGCACCTGTCCGCAGTGTGCCGCTCCCTATGTGCCGCATCGGGTGTGCCCGGCTTGCGGGTATTACAAGGGGCGCCAGGTGCTGACGGTGACCGCCGGCGCCTGATCCGTTCTTCCCAAGCGTGGGCTGCGGCCCCGGCGTGCATCTATGCGAATCGCAGTGGATGTCATGGGTGGCGACCACGGTTGCGGCGTCGTCATTGCAGGCGCCAAACGCGCCTTGGAGGATTATCCCTCGATTTCCACGCTTTTCCTGGTCGGCCAGCGCGAGGAGATTCACGCCGCCCTACCCCAAGGCGGTTTCCGTGACCATCGCGTGCGTGTGGTCCACGCCAGCGAGGTGCTGACGATGGAAGACAAACCCGTCGCAGCCGTGCGCCGCAAGCGGGATGCCTCCATCGTGCGGGCCATGGAGCTGGTCAGCGAGGGCAAGGCCGACGGCGTGTTGTCGCTGGGCAACACCGGCGGCATTTTCGCGGCAGC
>CAZVYG010000116.1:0-11648 GCA_964631605.1 uncultured Verrucomicrobiota bacterium | reverse complement strand
GAACCACCCCCCGGCCGCCGGTCGCGCCACGTGAAAGTGGCGCGACCGCGCGGCGGGGCAGGGGATCGCAGGGTGACAGATGGGCGTCGCGAAGCAGTATCATTTAATGAACATAGAGTCAGCAGTTCAAAGTAGTGTGGACAATGAAGGCGCTTCCGGGCCGGCCCAGCCGGCGCGGGGTGTCAAAACGTGGAACATCGCCGTTCTGGGCGGTGATGGCATCGGACCCGAGGTCATGGCCGAGGGGCTCAAGGTTCTGCGGGCCGTCGAGCAACGGCTCCAAGGCGTGCGGTTTGCCTTCACCGAGGTTTCCGTCGGGGCGGGAGAGTTTCTGAAATCGGGAAATCCACTGCCCGATACCGCGTACGCTGCGTGTCGCGCGGCGGACGCCATCCTGTTGGCTGCCATGGGTCTGCCCGACGTGCGATGGCCGGATGGGAAGGAACTGACCCCACAAATTGACTTGCGGGAAAAGTTGGACCTTTATTGCGGGGTGCGCCCCATTACGCTGTTTCATGCGCAGGACACCCCGCTGAAGGGTTTCCTGGGCGGCGCGATTGATTTGGCCATCGTGCGGGAGAGCACCGAGGGGCTTTTCTCCGCGCGGCGCGCCCGGAGCAACGGCGGCGAGTCCTGTTCGGACACGCTCTGGATTTCGCGGCGCGGTTCGGAGCGGATTTTCCGGGCCGCCTTTGAACTGGCACGCAGCCGGCGCAGGCATGTCACGCTGGTGGACAAGGCCAACGTCCTGCCGTCCATGGTCTTTTTCCGGCGGATTTTTGACGAAGTGGCCGAAGCCTATCCCGATGTGGCGACCGATCGCATTTATGTTGATGCGGCCTCGCTTTACCTGCTGCGTCGGCCCGAGAGTTTTGATGTCATTGTGACCGAGAACATGTTTGGCGACATTCTTTCGGACCTGGCCGCCGGCCTGGTGGGAGGCATGGGCATGGCCCCTTCCGCGGACATCGGGGATCGCTACGCGGTCTTCCAGCCGGCCCACGGCTCGGCGCCGGACATCGCGGGCAAGGGCATCGCCAACCCCGTGGCCATGATTCTGTCAGTGGCCATGATGCTCGAGTGGCTCAAGCACCCGGAACTGCTTCGGGGAGCGGCCATGATCCGCCAGGCGGTCACCTCCGTCCTGTCAAAACCGGAAAACCGAACCCCTGACCTTCGAGGCAAGCTCTCGACCCAAGCCATGGGCGACCTGATTGTGGCGGCGTTGGATCGCAAACCATGAGCCGCCTCATTGATTTAACCCTGCCTCTCGCGCCCGGAATGCGCGGCGTTGAGATCACTCAAAAGTTCACCGTTGCCGACAACGGATGGAATGCGACCACGCTCCATCTCTATTCGCACGCCGGCACGCACATGGACGCCCAGGTGCATTTTGAGGCGGGCCCGGAAACCATTGACCAACTTGCCCCGGCCCGGTGCATGGGAATGGCGTGGGTGATCAACCTGGCTGGCATTGTCCCCAGGTTCCTCATCGAGGTCGCCAGCCTCGGCGAGGTGGAGAAGAAGTTTCAGGACGGCGAAAGCCTGCTCTTTCGTACGGGCTGGAGTCAGCACGCGAACAATCCCGCCCTCTACCGGGATGGCCTGCCTCGCATCAGCGAGGCGCTGGCCCGCTGGTGCGTCGCCCGAAAAGTGAAGCTTCTGGGCGTGGAACCGCCTTCCGTCGCCGACGTCAACAACCTTCCCGAGGTCACGCGCGTCCACAAAATTCTCCTCGGAGGCGGCGTGACCATCGTGGAAGGCCTGTGCAACCTCGAGCAGCTCGCGGCTTCCCGCGTGTTCTTTGTGGCGTTGCCGCTCCGAATCGCCGGGGGCGACGGCTGCCCCTGCCGCGCTTTTGCGGTGGAAGGAAAGGAAAAGGAGTCAACCGAGCAACTGGCCCGTTTACTGGCGTGATTCCCCGGCGTTTCCTCCTCATCACAGGCACGTTCCTGCTCTCGGTCCTGCTGTATGTGGACCGCGCCTGCATCTCGACCGCCAAAGAGGCGATTACGGGGGATTTGAGCCTGAGCAAGGAACAGTGGTCCTGGGTTCTGGCCGCCTTCGCGTTTGGTTATGCCCTCTTCCAGACACCGGCCGGCGTGTTGGCGGACCGCCTGGGGGGACGCGCCGTGCTGGCGGCGATCGTCACCGCATGGTCGGTCTTCACGGGCCTCACCGCGGCGGCCTGGAACTTTGTGAGCCTGCTGGTCATCCGCTTCCTCTTCGGAGCCGGCGAAGCAGGGGCCTTTCCCGGCATGGCCCGCGTGGTTTACTCCTGGATTCCAGTGCGGGAGAGAGGCGTGGTCAAAGGCATCAACTTCTCCGGCTCGCGCATCGGGGCGGCTTTGGCCATGCCCGGCGTAGCCTGGTTGATTCATCATCTGGGCTGGCAGCTTTCCTTCACCTTGCTCATGGCGACTGGATTTGTCTGGTCCGCCTTGTGGTGGGCTTGGTTCCGGGATGATCCGACCCAACGCCAGGGCCTTTCCAGGACTGAACTGGACTACATTCTCAAGAACCGGCAGGACCCGGAAAGGGCGGCCGCTCCTCCCGAACCGCTTCGCGCCCGCTCCCTCCTTGGGTCGGGCAATCTGTGGCTGATGATGACGCAATACTTTGGCAGCAACTTCACTTTCTTTTTCAGCCTGACCTGGTTGTACCCCTATGTTCAGACCAAATACCACCTCAACGCGGTGGATGCGGGGTTCTACGCCATGGTGCCCGTGCTCAGCGGAGCGGCCGGCAACATTGTTTCCGGCGCGTTGGTGGACATGCTCTACCGAAAGGGCTGGACGTCGGCTTCCCGCAAGGCGCCCGCCGTCCTCGGCTTCGTCTTGGCGGCGCTGGGCATGGTGATGAGCGTGGATCAGGCCACCGCCAGCGGGGCGGTGGTTTGGCTTTCCCTCGCCATCTTTGGAGCGGACATGACGCTGAGCCCCTCCTGGTCGTTTTGCATTGACATTGGGGGACGGCACGCCGGGGCCGTCAGCGGCACCATGAACATGGCCGGCAACCTCGGCTCGGCCATCACCGCTCTGGCCTTTGCCTACCTGCCCGAGTCGGCGCGCGGCAACGTCGCCTTCTTTTACACCGCCGCCGCCCTGAGCGGGTTGGCGGTCCTATGCTGGTTGTTGGCCAATCCGGCCGCCAAAATCCGCTACCAGCCTCCGGCGGCGCGTTCGGCCTCCCCCATGGCGGCAACTCACGAAAAATGAACAGGAAACTCAAAGGCGTTTGCATCGGCGCGGGTTACTTCGCCCACTTTCAATATGAAGCCTGGCGCCGCATCCCCGAGGTCGAAATCGTGGCCTTCAGCAACCGCGACCAGACCCGCGCTCAGGAAATCACCCGCAAGTTCGGCCTGCAACGCTGCTACAGCGACTACCGCGAGATGTTCGACACCGAGCGGCCCGACTTTGTTGACATCATTACCCCGCCGCCGTCGCACCTGGCGATTTGCACCGAGGCGGCCCAACGAGGCATCCACATCATCTGCCAGAAGGCCCTGGCACCCACCTTCGAGGAGGCGAAACAAATCGTGGCGACCGCCGCCCGGGCCGGCGTCCGGTTCATGGTGCATGAAAACTTCCGCTTTCAGCCCTGGCACCGCGAAATCAAGCGCCAGCTTGAAGCCAAAGCCATCGGCGAGCAGTTGTTTTCCCTGGCGTTTCGATCGCGCATGGGGGACGGCTGGGGAGAAAACGCCTATATCCCGCGCCAGCCTTACTTCCGCGAGTATCCCCGCCTGCTGGTCTTTGAAAATGGGGTGCATTTCATTGACACCTACCGGTTTATCGCCGGCGAGATAACCCGCGTCTCGGCCTGGCATCGGCGGCTCAATCCGGTGATTAAGGGCGAGGACTGCGCGCTGGTCGTTTTCGAATTCGCCAGCGGCGCGGTGGGGCTCTGGGATGCCAATCGCTATAACGAAACGACCGTCCGCAACCCCCGCTACACCTTTGGCGAATTCCTGGTCGAAGGCAATGGCGGGAGCATCCGCCTGAACGGCGAGGCCCGCCTCACACTCAAGCGGTTGGGCGAACCCGAGGAGGAAATCTCCTATCCGCATGCGGACGTCAACTTTGCCGGCGACTGTGTGTATTTCACCCAGCGCCACTTTGTGGACCGCATGCTGGACGGAAAACCCTTCGAAACCAGCGGCGAAGAGTATTTGAAAACGCTCGCCGTGCAGGAGGCGGTCTATCAATCCGCCGAAACCCGCTCCCCGGTTTGCCTTCCTCCCGTGTTATGAAGCATCAAGGACTCGACCACCTCGCCATTGTCGTCCCCGACACGGAGCAAGCCTTGAAGGTCTGGCGTGACCAATTGGGCTTTAAATTCCTTTACACTGAAGATGTGAACGGCGGCACCGTGCGCCTGACACATCTGGACCTGGGTAACACCCAACTGCAACTGGTCCAGCCGCTCACACCGGACCATCCCTTGCAGCGGTGGCTGAGCGAGCACGGCCCCGGCTTGCACCACTTTTGCCTTCGGGTGGAGGATGTGGACGCAGCGCGGCGAAGCTCTCCCGTGCCCACGGCGCCGAACCCGCACCAGGGCACCCAGGGCAAGCGCGCTCTGTTTCTGGACAAAAACGCCACTCAAGGCGTGCAGGTGGAACTGACGGGGAAATAGGAAGCATGAACTGTCATCACGTCCTGGTCCGCGTGCCCAATGCGCTGCCCAACGGCCCGCCGCTCCGCTTTGCCAACCGGAATCAGGATCAGCACCTGCCCGGCTGGCTGACCCTGGGAGAATTCAAGCAGCCATGACCACCCGTCTCAGCAAGCGGGAGTTGTTTGCCACGCTGCCGCCGGTGTGGCCGGAGGATGTGTTGCCGTGGATCCGCGAGGCCGTTGCGCGCGTGCGTCGCAAAGTCGTGGTGCTGGATGATGATCCGACCGGCACCCAGACCGTCCGGGGCATCCCGGTGCTGACCTGGTGGTCGCCGGAGGAATTGGCGCGGGAGTTCGCCAATGAGCTGACGTGTTTTTATTTGCTGACGAACACTCGCGCGTTCCCAGTGGCCGAAGCGGTGCGGATCAATCAGGAGATCGCCCGCAATCTGATGGCGGCCGTCCGGGGCCTGCCGGGCCGGAACAAATTCGTGGTGGTTAGCCGGAGCGACTCGACATTGCGCGGCCACTTTCCAGCGGAAACCGACGCGCTGGGGCGCGCGCTGGGGGGCGGCGAGCACGCACCACCCGTGTTGCTGGTCCCGTATTTTGAGGCCGGCGGGCGCTACACGGTGGACGACGTGCATTTCGTCGCTGAAGGCGGCGAGTTAATCCCCGCCGCCGAGACGCCATTCGCCCGAGACGCGGCGTTTGGATATCGAAATTCGAATTTGCGCGCCTGGGTGGAGGAGAAAACGGGCGGCGCTATTCGGGCCGCGGACGTGAAAAGCATTTCAATTGACGATTTGCGCGTGGCCGGGCCGGACGTGGTGAAAGCGAAACTGCTTGCGTTGCGTCACGGTGAAGTGTGCATCGTGAACGCTGCCGCGCCGCGCGATCTCGAAGTGCTCGCCTGGGCAACCCTGCAAGCCGAGGACGCTGGAAGCCGCTTGATCTACCGCACGGCCGCAAGTTTTGTCGCGGCGCGCATCGGGCTCCAGCCCGGAGAACTGTGGTCGCCCCAAGCCGCGTCGGTCCCACGATCCGAAGGCTGCAAGGGGGTGGCGCACGGAGTGCCGGGCGGGCTGACGATCGTGGGCTCCTACGTGCCCAAGACGACCGCCCAACTGGAGGTACTTTGGGGACAATGCGATGTCGAGCGGGTAGAAATCCCCGTGGAAGGCATTTTGGACGCGGCGCGCCGCGGCGCGGTCCTGGATCGGGCGGTTGCGCAAACCAACGCCGCCATTCTGTCCGGTCGCGATGCGGTGGTCTTCACAAGCCGCAAACTGATCACCGGCGCGGATGGCGAAGCCAGTCTGGCCATTGGCGAGGAGGTTTCCGCGGCGCTGGTGGAATTGTTACGGCGCATCGCGGCGAGGCCGCGGTATCTCATCGCCAAGGGGGGCATTACGTCGAGTGATCTGGCGACGCGCGGTCTGGGCGTGAGGCGCGCGATGGTGTTGGGCCAGATCTTGCCGGGCGTTCCGGTGTGGGAACTCGGCCCAGAGACGAAATATCCCGGGATGCCGTATGTGGTGTTTCCCGGCAATGTTGGCGGGCCGGACGCGCTTGCCGAGGCTGTGAACAAATTCAATGAATAGATTATTTATGGAACAAATCACACTCAATAGCCTGCTGGCCGCTGTGTTGTTCGCAGCGGCACCCACCGCGTTGGCGGCTGCCCCCACCGTGCCAATCGCCCCGCCACTCGTGTTGCCGCGAAAAGCGGACGGCAAGGGCACGGTGGCCATTTCCGGCGAGTTGAAACAATGGCACAAGGTCACCCTGACCCTCGAGGGGCCCTACGCCCACGAGCTGGACAACGACCCGAATCCCTTCACGGATTACAATCTGACCGTGACGCTCGCCCATGAATCAGGCGCCCCAACCTACAAGGTGCCGGGTTACTTCGCGGCGGACGGCAACGCCGGCGGGACTTCGGCCGATTCCGGCAACAAGTGGCGCGCGCATCTTTCGCCCGACAAAACGGGGACGTGGAAGTATTCGGTGTCGTTCACCCGCGGCAAGAACGCCGCCCTGGACGGCGGTGGGACGGCGCTGAAGCCATTCGACGGCGTGGCCGGCAGCTTCACAATCGCGGCAACGGACAAGATGGGCCGCGATTTCCGCGCCAAGGGCCGGTTGCAATACGTCGGCAAACACCACCTCCAGTTCGCGGCCACCAAGGAGTATTTCCTCAAGGCGGGCGCGGACGCGCCGGAGACCTTTCTCGCTTATGCGGACTTTGACAATACGGTCGCGAATAAGCCAAATGTTCCACTGAAGACCTGGGCGCCGCACCTGAAAGACTGGAACCCCGGTGATCCCACTTGGAAGGACGGCAAGGGCAAGGGCATGATTGGCGCGATCAATTACCTGGCCGGCAAAGGGGCCAACGCGTTTTCGTTCCTCACCTACAACGCCGGCGGCGACGGCGACAATGTGTGGCCGTTCGTCAGTCGCAACGACAAACTGCACTGGGATTGCTCGAAACTGGATCAATGGAGCGTGGTGTTCGACCACGCAACGGCCAAAGGGCTTTACCTCCACTTCAAGTTGCAGGAGCAGGAAATGGACGATGACCGCCGTGGTGAGAAGGCGGAAGCGGGTCTCGTGCCCGAGTCGCTCGACGGCGGCAGGCTCGGTCCCCAGCGCAAATTATATTGCCGCGAACTCATCGCGCGATTCGCCCACAACCTCGCGTTGAACTGGAACATCGGCGAGGAGAACACGCAAACCACCGAGGAGGTCAACGACATGGTGAATTTCATCCGAGCGACCGATCCGTATCAACATCACATCGTGATCCACACCTTTCCCCCGCAGCAAGACAAGGTCTATACTCCGCTTCTGGGCGCCAAGTCGCAACTCACCGGCGCGTCGTTGCAGAACGGCTGGAACCAGGTCCATCAGCGCACGCTCAAGTGGGTGACGGAATCGGCCAAGGCCGGCAAGCCGTGGGTCGTGGCCAATGACGAGCAGGGCCCGGCCAGTCTGGGTGTGCCGCCCGACCCCGGTTATCAAGGGTTCGATGGGGTGGCACGGGCCAAAGAGAACCCCGAAGGCAAGACCGTAAAGAAAGCCGCGAAGCGGGAGTCTTCCCCGGAAGAAAAGCGCGGCTACACGCTGGATGACATCCGCAAGGCCACCCTTTGGGGCAATCTCATCGCGGGCGGCGCGGGCGTCGAGTACTACTTCGGCTACCAGCTTCCCCAGAACGACCTCGTCTGCCAAGACTGGCGCAGTCGTGACAAAAGCTGGGATTACTGCCGCATTGCGCTTGAGTTCTTCCGCGACAACCGAATTCCGTTCTGGGAAATGAAGAACGCCAACGCGCTCATCGGAAACCCAACCAATGACAACTCGAAGTACTGCCTGGCCAGGGCGGGCGAGCTTTACCTGGTGTATTTGCCCAACGGCGGCACGACCGCGTTGGATCTCTCCGGAGTCAGCGGGAGTTTCACCGTCCAGTGGTTCAACCCGCGCTCCGGGGGGCCGCTGGTGGACGGCGCTGTGAAGTCGGTCAATGCCGGCGGCCAGGTGGCGTTGGGCCCGCCGCCCGCTGACGCGGCGCAGGATTGGCTCGTCGTGATTCGCCGGTAATTCCCTGGGTCGAGGCTTTCAAAAACCATAATCAACATGAAAACAACACACGCTTCCTTCGCGTTTCTACGATTCCTGCTTGCCGGCTCACTGCTTGGCAGCGCTGCCGCTGTCCGCGCCGCCGCGCCGGCCGTGTCCGGCGACCTCAAGCAATGGCACAAAGTGACCCTCACCTTGGACGGGCCGCAGGCCAGGGAAACCGACAACGCCCCCAACCCATTCACCGATTATCGGATGGATGTGACCTTTACCCACGAGTCCGGTTCACCCAGCTACAAGGTGCCCGGTTATTTCGCCGCGGACGGCAACGCTGGCGAGACTTCGGCCGATTCCGGCAACCAGTGGCGCGCGCATCTCTCGCCCGACAAGTCGGGCAAATGGACGTACCGGGTGTCGTTCACCAAAGGCCGGAACGTGGCGGTGGATGAGAGCGTCAAGGGAACGGCGGTGAACGGCTGCGACGGCGCAAGCGGCTCTTTCAACATTGCCCCGACCGACAAGACCGGCCGGGACTTCCGCGCCAAAGGCCGCCTGCAATACGTCGGCGGGCATTACCTGCAATTCGCCGGCACCAAGGAGTATTTCCTTAAAGCCGGCGCGGACGCGCCGGAAAACTTCCTGGCCTACCGGGACTTTGACGGAGACTTCAAGACCGACGGCCACAAGGACAATTTGGTGAAGGAATGGAAACCGCATGTGCGGGACTGGAAGCCGGGCGACCCAATCTGGCAGAAGGGCAAGGGCAAGGGCATCATCGGCGCGCTGAACTATCTGGCCTCCAAAGGCCTGAATGCCGTTTCGTTCCTGACCATGAACATCAAGGGTGACGACCAGAACGTGTTCCCATACGTCAGTTATGATGACTACACCCACCTGGATGTCTCCCGGCTCGACCAATGGGAGACTGTGTTCGAGCACGCGCAGCGCCTTGGGTTGTTTCTGCATTTCAAAACCCAGGAGGCGGAAAACCAAGGGCTCCTGGATGGCGGCGAAGTGGGTCCGCAACGCAAACTGTATTACCGCGAACTGATCGCGCGCTTTGGTCATCACCTCGCGCTCAACTGGAACATGGGCGAGGAAATCGGTCCGTGGCAGGAAAAACCCCCGACGCCCCCCCAACTGACGCCTCAGCGCCTCGCCATGGCGGAGTATTTCCACCAGCACGATCCCTATCACCATCACGTGGTCATCCACAACGGCATGCCGTTCGACGACCTGCTCGGGCCGAAATCCAAATACACCGGCGTTTCCATCCAATACAGTTGGAGCGCGGCGCATGTGAAAACCCTCGAATGGGTCAACAAATCCGCCGCCGCCGGCAAGCCTTGGGCCGTTGCCAACGATGAGCAAAACCCGGCCGACATGGGCGTGCCGCCCGACCCCGGCTATCAGGGCCATAGTGGCGAAGGCATTGAAAACAACAAGCCTTACACAATGCACGATGTTCGCAAGAGTTGCCTCTGGGGGGTGCTGCTGGCCGGCGGCTGGGGTGTGGAATACTACTTCGGCTACAAACTCCCGCAGAACGACCTCGACTGCCAGGATTACCGCAGCCGGGACAAGACGTGGGATTACTGCCGCATCGCGTTGGAGTTCTTCCCGGCAAACCACATTCCGTTCTGGGAAATGAAGAATGCCGACGCACGGGTGGGCAATCCAAAGAATGACAACTCGAGGTATTGTTTCGCGAAAGCCGGCGAACTCTACCTTGTCTTCCTGCGTGACGGCGGCGCCACCGACCTCGACCTGACCGGCGCAACCGGCAGCTTCACTGTAAAATGGTTCAATCCGCGTCAAGGCGGCGCGTTGCAGGACGGTCCGGTGAAATCCGTCACCGGCGGCAGCCGCGTCTCCCTGGGCAATCCCCCGGCGGAGGCGGCGGAAGACTGGCTGGCCGTGGTGCGGAAATGATCAGAGATGCAGTCGTGTTTTGCTTTGCGCGCTCACTGGTCTGCCGGGTGAGCACGCAAACCTTGACACTCGTCAGTTTGTTCGCGCTGTTCGCCAGCGCCCTCGCCGATGTGCAGGACTACCAGCAAACCCTGCGCATCTCCGAGTTCATGGCGGTGAACAACTCCGGGTTGAAGGACGTGGATGGTGATTACTCGGACTGGATCGAAATCCACAATCCCACGCCGGCTCCGGTCAATCTGGGCGGGTGGTATCTGACGGACAGCGTCACCAACATGACCCGGTGGCGGTTTCCCGCCACCAACTTGAATGCCGGGGCTTACCTCGTGGTATTTGCCTCGGACAAGAATCGCACCAACGCCGGCGCGCAGTTGCACACCAACTTCAAACTCAGCGGCACCGGCGAATACCTCGCCTTGGTCATGCCGGATGGCGTCACGGTGGCCGGCGAGTATGCGCCGCTGTTTCCGCCGCAGGCGGCCAATGTCTCCTACGGCCTGACGCCGGTGCCGGGCAGCGCTGCCGTTTTCGTGTCTTCCAACAGTGCTGCGGGGGTGCTGGTTCCGTCCGGTGCGGTGGACGACAACTGGCGGCTCGCGGCGTTTCAGCCGGATGCCTCCTGGGCGGTGACGCCGATGCCCGCAGGCTACGAGACGGGCACCAACCTCACCGTGGCCAATATTCTGTTTGTGGTGGCGACCAACGCCAACGCGACCGCCAAGGCGGGAGACGCCGCCGTTCTTGACCGGTTGACCCAGGTGCTCGGCCATCAGGTCACCGTGCTGCACGATTCCGTGGCGCAGACGAGCCACGCCAGCGGCCGGCATCTGGTGATCGTTTCTTCTTCGTCCGTTTCGGACAACGTCAACATCAAGTTCCGCGACGTAGCCGTGCCGGTGATCAACTGGGACCGTTCCCTGGTGGACGATTTCGGGATCGGCGTGGTTGCCGCTTCGACGACCAGCAGTTCCAATGTGGTGATTACCCCCGCTGGGGCGGGGCACTTGGCGGTCGGCGGTCTCCCCGCCGGGACCAACGTCATCCGCGCCGGGGCCACCGCCATGAGTGTGGCCAGCGCCACCGGCTTGGCGCCGGGGGCACAGGTGCTGGCCACCGCCAACAATCTGCCCGCAGTCCTTCTGGTCGAGCCGGGGCAGTTCCTCCTCAACAACCAGCCTGCACCCGCACGGCGAATCCACATGTCGTGGGGGGACGCCGGTTTGACCGGCGTGAACGCCACCGGTCTGGAATTGTTTGATGCGGCGGTGGCTTATGCGCTGGCTGGCAGCACCTCCGCCCTGGTGTACGCCCACTTGATCGCCACGGACACGCGGACGGCCATGCAGGGCCGCAACAGTACCCTGCTGGCGCGCCTGCCGTTTGCGCTGCCCGAGGCGTTCAGTCCAAGCTCGCTCACCTTGCGCCTCCGCTACGACGATGGGTTTGTGGCCTGGCTCAATGGCGTCGAGATCGCCCGGCGCAACGCGGCCGGCGCGGTGACCTGGAATT
>CAZVYG010000115.1:0-11828 GCA_964631605.1 uncultured Verrucomicrobiota bacterium | reverse complement strand
GGGACCATTCGACCATGGGACTATCGGACCATGGGACTAAAGTGAGGGGCGAAGGTGCGCGGCCCGACCGCTCAGCACCTTCTCGACCCGCCGCCGGGGAAAAGCGGCAGGGGACCGCCGCACTCCAAGACGCTTCGCGACCTTCCAGCGCCCCCGGCCAACGCCCCGGCGTGGGCGGTCTCCGCACGGGCGGGCAAGAATGCCCGCGCTCCTTTCGACCCGGGGATGACGCTGCGCCGCCGAAAAACCACAGGGCAAGGGCTGAGGGGGCTCGGGTGCTACAACCATGTCGCCCCGCCGGGGCTCCAAACAGCGCAAACCCAACACCGACCTCAGCCGGCGGGATCCCCTCGACCCGAAACGGGCCGCACCGGCCATTGGTGTCATGGGCATTCCCAAGGCTCGCCACTTCATCGGCAGGGTGGCAGCCGTTCGTGTGGCGGGGGCTCGTTCCCAGCGGCTGGCAGCGTTAGGCCCTCGCGCCGACGTCCTACGCAACTTCCAACAAAACCTCAGGATGCCTCGCGGCAATCTTCAGCAACACCTTCGCAGGCCCGGTCGGCGTCCGACGCCCTTGCTCCCAATTCTGCAACGTATCAAGACTAATCCCCAGGATCGCCGCAAACTTGGACTGCGACAAACCCAGCTTGCCCCGCACGCGCACAATGTTGGACTTCGGGTCCACGTGAAACACGCGCCCAGGCTTCAACTGTCCGCGCTTGATCAGGTTTGCCTCGCGCAGGCTCTGCTTCAACTCTTCAAAGAGTTCCTTTTTCATAACTCAAACTCCTCAACCAACCTCTTGAGTTGCTTGATTTCATGATGCGACAAATCGTCGCGCTCGCTCTTCGGATAGGCCACGAGCAGCCAGATTTGATCGTCAGCGGTCTGCCAATAATAAATGACCCGCAATCCGCCACGTTTGCCACGCCCGCTTCCCGCCCAGCGCAATTTGCGCAGGCCGCCACTGCCCGGGATGACCCTGCCCCAGTCAGGACGCAGGACCAGTGCGAGCTGCAGCCTCGCATACTCGCCGTCATCCAGCAGTTTCCCGATCAACCGCGTGAACGTGGGCGTCTCAACAAATTCCACGCGCAGCATAATACGCCAATGGCGTATAATGTCAATACCCCGCTCACCAGAACCACGAACGCACAGAGCCGCCACGTTCGGGCGCAATGACGATGCAGTAGTCGCGCCAGCCTCCCCTTAACTCCGCAGGCTGGGGCGCGAGCGCATTCCGTCGAGGGGTCAGCGCAGTAGATCCACGTGCCAGAGGCGGAGGATGAGGTCGCGCCAGCGCTTGGAGGGCAGCTTGGCCGGTGGCGGGGGGTGGCGGCAGGGCAAAGGGGAGGCGAAGGGAAGAGTGGGAAGGTGGAAGGCGAAACGGGACTATTCGACCATGGGACTATCGGACCATGGGACTAAAGTGAGGGGCGAAGGGGCGAAGGTGAGAAGGTGAGAAGGTGGAAGGCGAAACGGGACTATTCGACCATGGGACTATCGGACTATCGGACTATCGGACTAGAGTGAGGTGGGAAGGTGGGAAGGGGCGAAACGGGACCATTCGACCATGGGACTATCGGACTAGAGTGAGGTGGGAAGGTGAGAAGGTGCGCGGCCCGACCGCTCAGCACCTTCTCGACCCGCCGCCGGGGAAAAGCGGCAGGGGACCGCCGCACTCCAAGACGCTTCGCGACCTTCCAGCGCCCCCGGCCAACGCCCCGGCGTGGGCGGTCTCCGCACGGGCGGGCAAGAATGCCCGCGCTCCTTTCGGCCATTGGTGTCATGGGCATACCCCAGGCTCGCCACTTCAGCGGCCGCCGAGCGGATACAATTTGCTTTTGTTCGCCGCCATTACTCAGCACCGCGCGGGGACCCCTCCGTCCGCCTCAGGCACAAGCCATCCGCCCACATCGGGGCACGGATGCTGTCCCACCGGTAAGCCTCAGCGAGTGGGAGGCGGCGTTGCCACGGCGGTGTCGTTTGTTCCCGGCGGGGATATTGTGATTGCGAGCGGAGCGGAGGGAACCCATGCCCGCTGGCCCGTGCCGCCCTTTGGTCTCACTTCCTGAGAAACAGTAACCGTGTAGGAGCCGGTGTTGGTCATTTCGTAATGCGCGTTCAGGTAAATCCCATTCTTAAACTGGTCTCCTGGGGGCAAGGTGGTCCCGAAGATGGAACACTGTGCGCGAAACTTCCTGTTCACGCCACTCGGGCTCAGAGGCACCGTATTTCCAGTCGAATCGATAATCGTAAAACGGTAGTTCCCGTAGTCGGTGCGCCAGGAGACGATCGCCTCATTAGTTGAAGTATTGTGCAAGGTAATGAAGAGAGCGATTGGCTCGTCCGCCAGGTATTCCTTCTTTTTCACACTAAGTTCAAGCCTGCATCCCGCGACTTCTGGTCCGAGCGAGCTTACGCATCCTGTCTCAGCCCCCTGTCGAGCTTCGCCCATGCGGTCGGCACTGAGATCGCCATTACTTAGAATCGCAGCCAGGAAAAGCATCTTGGGAAGAAGCGCTGTGCTCCAGATCCCAACATGTCTGCGCTCGTTCATATAATAAGAAATTGCTTTTTTGGCCCCGGCTATGTACTAGACGCTGCGGGGGTGAGGGAGAATCGGTTTTTGGGCTCACCAAGCATCGCGGCGTAATACCGGAAGCCGGGTCGGCTTGTCAACGAGTGGTTTTTGCGTGTTGTTGCGTGTTTCGGGCCGAGCGGGGGGCAGACCTCCCGGTCTGCCGGTTGTCGGGGCCTCCGGCCCCGCGCCGGGCACGCGACCACCGATAGAGTTTGTCCATCCCCTCGCCAGCCGGGGACGGCTGACGCCCAGCTCCGACGCTCCCAACGGGGGCGAAACATTCCCGGCCCGGAGTCAGGCGCACGGCGGGCACGCCGCGCGCCGCCGCCCCGGGTCACCGCCCCACACAAATCCTTCCCCCTCCTCCGCGCCCGGAGGAGGGGGAAGGCGGCGGTGGCATTCCACAACCCTGTTTGTAGCACCCGCAGCCCAACCATGGTCGAAGCTCAGTCAGAGGGGCATGATCGCGGCAGCCCAACCGAGCCAGGGAACGTTTTCATCCAAAGCTGCACAAGACCGCCGCACTCCAAAACGCCAGCGGCCTTCCCGAAGGCGGGCAGGCGGGACACAAAGCGCTTGGTGTACTGCGGCCCACAGCCCCATCCTTGGACGTCCCAACCGCTCAGCACCTTCTCCACCCGCCGCCGGGGAAAAGCGGCAGGGGACTGCCGCACTCCAAGACGCTTCGCGACCTTCCAGCGCCCCCGGCCAACGCCCCGGCGTGGGCGGTCTCCGCACGGGCGGGCAAGAATGCCCGCGCTCCTTTCGACCCGGGGATGGCGCCGCGAGGGTCCGGTCCCCTTTGTGGCTACGGAGACACAATGCGGTAGAAGCGTTGCGGGTGGTTGGTGGCTTCGGCGTCGGTGTAGAGGAAGAGGCCTTCGGGACTGAAATAGCCGGTGGCCAGCGGAGTCCAGGTGGGCAGCGGGGCGGTCGGGTCCTCGGCCGAGAGGAGAGTCCAGGGGGAGTTGGGGGCGCCGGAGGCGCCGAGCTGGAATCCGCCTTCGCCCAGGCTGGCATAGCCGGTGAATTGTGGCGGCTGGGGCGGGGCGGGCGGGACATAGTCCAAAACCAGGGCGTTGCTGCTGACGGTCAGGAGGAAACTGCCGCCGCTGAAGTCGTTGCTGAATGCGGAGGTGTCGAGCAAGAAAGCCGCCGGGTCGAAGTTGACGATGCCGCCGGTGGTGGCCGCCAGCGTCCACCGGTAGGAGGCGAGGCTGTTAAAGCCGGCCGCGGGGCCGGGGGCGTTGGTTTGGTCGAGGGTGAGCAGGCGGATGATGAACGGATTGGCCGGCGTGGCTGCGATGGTGAGCGTGCCGTTGATGAGCAGGCTGTCCCAGCCGCCCGCGCTGGCCGGGTCGCGCAATTCCCACTGGTATCTGGCGAGGCTGTGCCAGGTTTGAGAGCCCGTGGTGAGGGTGCCGGGACCGTCCGCGCCGGGTGAAATGGCGCCGTGGAGGGTCACGGGGCCGGCGGCGTTGCCGGCGCCCTCGAGACGCGCGAGGGCGTTGACGGTGACGGGGCTGGCGTTTAACAAGCCATTGAGTTGCAAGGCGCCGCCGGTGACTTCGGTCGGGCCGGTGAAGCTGCTGGCGCCGGCCAGGGTGAGCCGTCCGCTGCCGCTTTTGCGCAAGGCCAGGATGCGTCCGGCGCCGCCATCGTTGAGGGGCCCGGAGTAAAGAGTGTCCTCGTTTTGGTTGACCACCAGGGTGCGCGTGCCGGTATCGGCGCCGTAGGCGACGTTGAAAGCCCCGTTGCCCGACAACGAGCTGAGGGTGCAGGCATTATTGACGAACGCGACGCCGAGGGCGGCGCTGCCGCCGGCAAGATTGAGCTTGGGCTGACCGGCGGCGGTGTCGAGTCCGTCAAAGACCAGGTAGCCGCCGTTGACCAGGAAGGCGCCGGAGAAGCTGTTGCTGGCCTGGAGAACGAAGTTGTTGACGCCGGTTTTGCGGATCTGGCCGTCGCCGCCGAGGGGGACCGCCGCGGTCTTGTGGCCCGAGCTGGTGTCCACCGACAGCATGCCGGGAGAGTAAACCGCGACCGGTCCGCTGAAGATGGTGCCGCCGCCGGGGATGACCAGTGTGCCGTTGCTGACGGTGGTGCCGCCGGTGAAGGTGTTGGTGCCCCAAAGGGTTTGGGAGCCGGCGCCGGTCTTGATTAACGCGAGCTTGACGCCGGTGGCCCAGGAACTGTTCTGGATGAGGCCGGAGAAACTGCCGGAGTGGTTGTTGGCGCCGAGGGTGAGGGTGCGCAGGCCGTTATTGGCGAAGACCATCCCGCTGCCGTTGAGGCCGCCGATCGTGGCGTTGTGGTTCCACAGGTCCATCCGGCCGTTGAGGGTCACGTCCGAGCCGCCGATATCGAGGTCGTTGGCGCCGCTGACCTCGAGGGTGCTGGTGGTGCCGCTGGCCGAGGCGAGGATGGTCGGTCCGGTGTAGCTGTGAGCGCCGTGCATGAGGAGGCGCGAGGCGCCGCTTTTGCTGAGGCCGCCGGCGCCGGAGACGGGTCCCTGCAGGCGGAAATCGGCGGCGGCCACGACGCCGAGCGTAAAGCCATTATTGGTGATGGCGCCGGCGACGGTGAGTTCGCCGGCGGAACAGGCCCAGGTTTGGGGCGCGCCGAGGGTGGTGTCGAGCTTCCAGGTGCTGGCTCCGGCGGTGTTGGTCAGGCCGGATTGCAGTGATACGGGCGCGCCCGAGATGTTGAAGCCGCCGTTGGTCAACTGGACCCACCCGAGGGTGGCGACGCTGTCGTTGACGTTGGTCTGCCGCGCCGGCCAGCCGAAGATCAGCCGCACGCCGGGATAGAGCGTGCCGCCGCCCCAGTTGCCGGCGTCGCTCCAATTGTTGGTTCCGCCGCCGCCCGTCCAGAGGTAAGGGGCGTTGGTGCTTTGGACGGAGACGGTCACGGTGGCCTGGGCGCTGCGGCGCGGATAAAGGCCGCCGCAGCCGGAATCCTGGACCTGGACAGTCAAGGCCAGATTGGTGACCGAACCGTCGGCCAGGAGCGTGTTGTCGGCGACGGTGACGACGCCGCTGCCTGGGTGGATGGCAAAGAGGTTGTTGGTATTGCCGTCAAGAATCTGGAAGGCCAGCGTGTCCAGCGGGCTGTCGGTGGCGGCCACCGTGCCGATGGGCGTGCCGTTCGGGGCCGAGGCGAAGACGCGGAGTGTCTGGGCGGTGATCTGCGGCGCGTAATTCAAATCCACCGGCGAAAGGTAGGACCCGGCAATGATGTTGGTCGAAGCCGCGCCGTTGGTGTCCACAATTCCCGGCCCGGCCCAGGCGACGGAGAGGTGGTCGCCGCCGCCGCCCTCCTTGTGGAGCGCCTCGAGGTAGTAAGGCTGGCCGGCCACGAGGTTGATGGGGGCGGACATTTGGGACGCGTTCGCCGTCCAGTTGTTGGCGCTGGTGTAGCCGGAGACGTAGGCGATCCGGGCGGCGCCGGCGCCGTTGGTGTTGGCGCTGAACAGGAGGGAGGAGGCGTCGTCCGAGGCGATGAAGAAGCGGTAGGCGCCCGAGTCGGGCGGAGTCACCAGCGCCCGCACGCGCGAGCCGTAGTTGTCGGCCATATCCGCCGGCGCCTCGAACTTGCTGAGGGCGGCGAAGGCGTTCGGACGGCGCGGATACGCGGCGTTATTGGTGAGGTTGGCGACGGTCGAGCCGGTGATGTCGTACCAAATTTCGCGCTGCACCTGGGTGGCGGTGATGGCTTGGGGATCAACCAGGGTGATGGTCGCGTTGGCGGTGGCGGACAGCGGCGGGTTGCCCGAGTCGGTCGCGCGCACCTGCAGGGTGTAACTGGGGCCGGCGGCGGCCAGCAGCGCCGCCGAGTCGGCCACGCGGACCACGCCCGCATCCGGGTCAATGGTAAACAGGCCGGCGGAGTTGCCCGAGACAATGGCGAAGGCATGGGTGTCGCGGCTGTTGACGTCCGAGACGGCCACTTTTCCGACGGCGGCGCCGGTGATGGCGTCGCGATGGAGCTTCACGTTGAAACCGGTGAGGCGCGGCGTGTAATTCAACTCGTAAGGGGCGAGGTAGAGGCCGGGAATGACGTTGGTCAGGCCCGCGGTGGCCGGGCCGCGCCACGCCACGGCGATGTGGTCCCCGCCCCCGCCCTCTTTCATGCGGGCCTCGAAATAATACGCCTGGCCGGCATAAAGCGTCAGCGCGGCGGATTGCTGCGAGCTGAATTTGGTCCACTGGCGCGAGGAGGTGTAGCCGCTGACGTAAGCGATGCGCGAGATGGAGGCGGTGTTGGTGGTTGTACTGAACCACAGCTCGCTGCTGTCGTCGGACGCGATCCAGAACGTGTAAACCCCCGTGGCGGGCGGAAGCAGGAAGCCCCGCAGGGCGGCGCCGTAGTTGTCCGCGCGGTTGACTTCGCCCTCGAAGGAAGTCATCTCCACATCCGAGGAAGGGTCCCGCGGCCAGCGGGCGTTGCCGGTGAGGTCGGTGACGGCGGTGCCGGACCCGATGCCATCGTAGCGGGCATAGCGGATGGCGCCGGGCTGGAAGGGGGTGCCGTTGGTGATGATTTGGATGGTGACGTAGCCGGTGCCGACCAGGGGGTTGGAGGGGTGGTCGTCGGCGACGGCCACGGCGAGGCTGTAAACGCTTTGGACAGCGCGGCTGAGGTCTCCGGCCACGCTAATCTGGCCGCCCTGGTCAATGGCAAATGCGCCGTTGCTGTTGCCCGCCGCGAGGCTGTAGCTGAGCACCTGGAAGAAGTCCGGGTCGGTGACTTTGACGGTGCCGACCACGGTGCCCGGGCGGGTGTGTTCGATGACGGCGGCGGTGAAGCCGGTGACGACCGGCGGATCGTTGATGTCCAGGACCGCGACGACCACCCGGCGATTGAGTTCGGTGAGGGATGGATTGGCCAGGTTGGTGATGTTGACAAACAACTCGAACTGGACGGCGAACATGGTGTTGGTGGCCAGCCGGTTGTAATCCAGCAGCATGTTGTTGGCCACGCGCAGCACGCCGGCGTTGTCGAGGTTGAAGGTGTTGCCGGTGTTGCCGGAGATGATGGCGTAGGCGAGGGGATCGCCGCTGCTGGTGGCCGGGACGGTTCCGACGATGGTGCCCACCGGCGACCGCTCGGCCACGCTGAGCCGGGTCGGCAGCACCGCGCCCGCCACGGTGCCGGTCACCGAGTAGTAGCCCAGGCTGGCGTAGCTGGTAAAACCGTCGGTCAGCGGATTGTTGCGGCCCGCGCCGGTGACGCGGATGGTGTAGGTGCCGGCGGGAACGGCGCTGCTGATGGCGGCATAAAGCTGGGTTTGGGGATTGTTGCTGGCGATGACGGTGTCGGTGGCGTCGGCGAGGGTCAGGCTGATGGCCAGGTTGGCCCAGTCGCCCACCGGCCGGGCGGTGAGGGACACCGCGCCGCCGGTGGTGGTAAAGCGGAAGGCATCGGTGTCGCCAGTGGTTTCGATCACGCCCTCGGACCGCGCGACGTTGCCGGGAAACAGTTCCAGGTAGCGCGCCGAGCCCAGCGCCGGGCCGGTGTCGTCGGGACGATAGTCCACGTTCACTTCATTGACGATGAGGGCCAGGTCGTCCTGGGTATTGTTGGCGCCGGTGTATTCGCCCTTGCTCCACTGCACCACGTTTTTGTAGTAGCCCGCACCCATGATTGGCGCCCAGCCCACCGCGCCGCTGCCGTGTCCCGCATAATACCCCGAGCTGCTGTCGCCGTCGTGCCCGAGAGTCAAGGTATGACCCAACTCATGCGATCCCACCTCGGCGCCGGATTTCCCGCTGACGTAAATGGACCAGCAGACCGTGTCGCTGCCCCAATCCCAGGAGCCGATGTAGGCGACCCCGGCGGCGCCCGAGGGCATGGCCGAGATCGAGGGGCTGAAGACGCAGCGCTGCCGGCTGTTGGCCGGGGCGGCTTCGTACACCCGGCGGTCGGTGGTCACATTGATGTTGAAGGGCATGTAGTCCTCGGCCACCCGTTTCCACAAGTCCCGGATTTGCGCGTTGCTCACATTCGGTTTGGGATAGGTGACTCCGCCCCAGGTGGGCGTGTAGCCGCCAAAGAAGTCCAACAGGATCACCCCGCGCGCCCCGGGATAGCTTTGCAGCGAAACAATGCCGTCGTTGTAACCGGGCACGTATTCGGGCACCTCGGAGGGATTCAGCGGGGGGATGTTCGCGGTTTCATCCGCCAAAGCCCCCGCTTCCATTAACGGCATGGCCAGGCAGACCACTTCGTCCAAACGCCGTTCCCATAATTCGGGCGAGCCGTTCTCGCCGGTCGGCTCAATTCGATAGGCCCGCTTGCTTCCGGGAAATTCGATGATGCCCACGGCCGGACCCGACCGGCTGCCTTCAGGCGGTGTCAGAAAGAAAAACCTTCCGGCTTCGGGCTCGGACAATTCGCCGGAGAGGTAAGTCAGGGCGCCGTCGCGATATTGGGTGATTTTGATGACGCCGGCGGCCATGACGCCGCGGGTGAGTTCAAACCGGATCGGCTGATTGCTCGACGCGTTCTGATAGTTCTGGAGAAACGCCGCATCCCACGCGCGCTTGGATTTGCCCGGCTCCCGCAAAGCTGCCGCATACGGATTGATGGCCGGGTCGAACTCGCGCGTCCGCGCGGACGTGGGATGGGCGCCCAGCGCCGCGGCGGCGGTCGGGGGCGTCGGGACCGGGGACGGCTCGGGCGGCGTCTGAACCGCGGCAGCAGGCGGCGGCGTTTGGTTCAGGTCCCCGGCGGGTTGCGGTGAGGAACGGATAAAACCGAAAACTGCGGCGCCGGCTAAAACCGCGCCCGCCAGAAGAACAACACGCCATTTCATTTAGGAAGCTTAGCATACCCAAACCCGCCTAAAAAGCCATGAGAATCGGAATTTATCCGCGGTAAACCCGGCGCTGAAGGGCTGAGGCTGACGAACACCAAAAGACCGAATCCCCGTTTACAACCTTCCCGCCCTGGCCGTGAATCTCCGCGGCTTTTTTGACCGCGACTTGACCGCGGTCAGTTGCAAGGAAGCTGTTAACCCGCAACAGCTTGAAATCCGTTCCCCGCAGGAGATCTGACCGCGCGGCCAAGGATAAGAGGCCCGCCGCACGGCGCGGCGGCTGAAGACAGAAAAACAGAGAAATGACAAGCCAATGAAGACAAGAATTCCGAGCAAACGTTCGACCCAGATCATTCCCCGGCAGCGCCCTGATGATGGAACGGCGGCCAATCCGGCGCCCGGGGTTGCCCCTCTTCTGGCCATGCTGGCCGTCACAGCGGTGCTGGCCTCGGGTTGCACCGTGGTGAGTTACACAAACGAGCACGGGGAAAGGTTTTCCCGGGCGGCGCTCGGGGCGCGCACCTCGATCGCCTCGCTGGCGGTGGAGGCCGGCAGCAACGGGGTTCGGCGGATCGAACTGCGCGGTTACCAGAACGATGCCGCCCAAGCCCTCTCGACGGTTACGGAAGCGGCGGTGCGGGCCGCAATGGGTGGCCGGCAGCCCTGAACCTGTCCATGCCAGGCCATGCACACGTTACTCGTCGCTCTTCATGGAATTCTGACGCGGCAGACGGACCCGAGCTGGCCGGACCGGCTGGACGCCTGGATGTCCCGGCGCGACGCTGGCGTCAAGGTGCTCAAGAAGGAATACGCGGCGGGACCGTTGCCGCGCTGGAATTGCCTGGTGCGCAATCCGCGTCTGGCCCGGGCGCTGGAGGAGGAGATCGTGTTGTTTCTTGAAGGGAGGCCTTGGCCTTTGCCGCCGACCTGGTTCGTGGCGCACAGCAACGGCGCAGTCATCGCGCTCCGGGTGACCCATCGGCTGATCGCGCGCGGTTACCGGGTCGGCGGCCTGATTCTGACCGGCGCGGCCTGCCCGGCGGACGTGCGCGCCAACGGCGTTTGGAACTGGTGCCAACGTGGTCAGCTCGGCGCCGCCATCGCTTATTGTTCCCCGGACGACCGCGTGCTGGCCGGGGACGCGCGGGCGCTGCGCGGCCCGTTACGCCGCGTACGGGCGTGGCTTTGGGCCAGGCTCATCTGGCCCTATGGCTGTCTCGGCCGGACCGGCTGGACCGGCCTGGACGCCGGGGCCGGCGCGCACCCCGAGGCAATAACCGGGCCGACGGCTCGCCGCGGGGCGGTCCTTTTCACGCGGTGGTTCCGGGGAGGTCACAGCGCGTATTTTGCTCCGGATCGAATCGAACAGACGTTCGACCAGATTTATTGCGACATTCTCTCGAGCCGGGCCGCCTGGGCGCAAGCCCCTGTCATGCCTGACGGCCAGCCCGCGCCCGGCCAAAGCCTGCTTGCGCCGCGTCCTTTTTTTGAGCTTTCGGTCAACCGTCGCGTTTTCGCTCTGCCATGAAACTGAGTGATTCAGCTTTTCATCGCGAGCCGCGTTACGCGTTGCGGCGGGGGTTGGGGTGCTGGGAATTGGTGTTTGAAGGCCGCAGGGCCGTGTTGCGCGAGGAGCAGGGCCTGCTCTATGTGGCCTGCCTGTTGCTGAACCCTTCGGAGGCGCCGATCCATGCGCTGGATTTGGTTCAACGCGCGGTGGCGCTCCAGCCGCGGGGAGCGGGCCCCAGCCCGCGGCTGCTGCAACGCAGCGCCGGACTGGATGAAGCCGAATCCGCCCGCGCCCTGCTGCAGCGCCGGCGCCAGTTGCTGGCCTTGCTGGAGGATCCGGAGACGGAAGAAGTCCTCAAAGCCGAAGCGGAGCGGGACCTCGAGGCCTTGGAGGCGCACCAGAACCGTAATGTGCGCCGGACCCGCGACCTGGCCCAGCAGACGGTGGACGCCGTGAGAAAAGCCATCGTCCGGTTTTGGTGTCGTCTTGCGGCGGCGCGAGATGCCCGCGGGCAGCCCCATCCGGTTCTGAACCCGTTTGCCGCTCATTTGCGCGAGCATCTGCTGCAGGCCTCCGGCCGGGCCAATCCCCTCCGGCGAAACCTCAACCCCGGCTGCTTCGCCTACACCCCGCCACCCGGCGTGGTGTGGAGCGGGTAAGGGGGCACAGCCAATGCGGAAGAACCCCGGATTTCAGCGAGGAGGCGGACAAGGGGAATCTCCACTTCCCCTGTCCGATCGGGCACATACTTTAGTTGCGGCGCCAACGGGTTGGGGGGCCGCGTCGCCGAGCGACTGTGAGTGCCGGCCCTGGGAGTGAGTGCCGGGGCTCGGGAGCCGTCCGGCGAGCGAGAGACGCGTCAGCAATTCCGTAGGGTGGGGGGCGGTGTGATTCCAAATCGGCGCGGTCCAACC
>CAZVYG010000114.1:0-11902 GCA_964631605.1 uncultured Verrucomicrobiota bacterium | reverse complement strand
GGGATGCTGGACATGATCTTGAGCAGTTCGATCAGTGTGGCGTTATCAATGCGCTGGTAGGACTTGGGCAGCACATCCTTGAGGTCGTCGTTTTCCTGCTCGATGGCCTTCATGGCTTCGTTGAGCTTTTTGCCGATGTCGGCGGATTCCGGCAGTTGCAGGAGCCGCGAGAACCGAGCTTCATCGGGGATGTAAACAACGCCCTTGGCCTGATAGTCGGTCTTGCCGATGGTGCGCCGACCGGTGGCCTTGCCCTTCAACTCCGCCTCGACCTTGGTGAACGCGCTGTCGGCAAACCGGAGGAAGATCAGGCCAAGGACCGGCGTCGAGTATTCGGACGGGCGCAGCGGTGAATTGGCCCACAGTTGATCCGCTGCCGACCAGAGCCGCCGTTCCAGTTCCGCCAGCCTGTTTCCGTTTGATGTCTTGTTGTTCATCGCGCCTCAGCTCAGAACGGGGGGCATCTTACAGATTTTGTAAATATTTCGCAAGGCAGGCGGACGGAGAGTAACCTCTCAGTCAGGGCTGGTAGGGACGCGTTCCGCCGTGTCCCCTGCCCAGACCAAAGCTCGATGGCGGGCTGCTCGACCAACGTGTCTTCGGAAAAATGCTTATGGGGCGGTGACCAGCGGGCCGGCGTTTTTGACGGTGGGGCCGGTGCGGCTGGACGCGCCGGTTTTAGGGCTCAAATCGGCGCTTTTCCTGCGGGTAGAAGCCGGTATAATAGTAAGGATGCTTCCGACTCAAAATTTGCGGGTGGAACAGGTGGTGCGGCTGGCAACGCCCCGGGCGTTGAAAGCCCAATACCCGTGCCCCGAGACTGTCAATCACACCGTGGTGTCCAGCCGCCGGGCGGTGGAACGGATTCTGCGCCGGGAGGACCCGCGGCTGCTGGTGGTGGTCGGACCGTGTTCGATTCACGATCCGAAGGGCGCGCTGGACTATGGGCAGCGACTGGCGGCGTTGCGGAAGGAACTGGCGGAGACGATGGAGATTGTCATGCGGGTTTATTTCGAGAAACCGCGCACGACGATAGGTTGGAAGGGGTTGATCAACGATCCGCATCTGGATGGGAGCAACGACATAGAATTCGGGTTGAAGACCGCGCGGCAGTTGCTGTTGAGCCTGGTGGGCATGGGGCTGCCGGCGGCGACGGAGTTCCTGGACCCCATCGTGCCGCAATACATTGACGACCTGGTCACCTGGGCGGCGATTGGCGCCAGAACGACCGAGTCGCAGACGCATCGCGAGATGGCCAGCGGCCTGTCCATGCCGGTCGGCTTCAAGAACGGCACCGACGGCAGTTTTCAGATCGCGCTGGACGCGATGGTTTCAGCCCGGAGTCCGCACAGTTTCCTCGGCATTGACCAGGAGGGCGTCACCAGCATCGTCCGCACGCGGGGCAATCCGGCCGGGCACCTGGTATTGCGCGGGGGGCGCGGGCGGACCAACTACGATTCCGCGAGCCTGCAGGAGGCGGAGGCGAAACTGCTGCAGGCGGGGTTGCCGGCGGTGTTGATGGTGGATTGCAGCCACGCCAACTCCGGCCGGCAGCACACGCGGCAGGAGGAGGTCTGGCACAGCGTCATCCAGCAGCGGGTCGAGGCCAACACGTCGCTCATCGGGTTGATGGTCGAGAGCTACCTCAATGCCGGCAACCAGCCCATTCCGAAAAACCGGGCCGACCTTCGCTACGGCGTTTCGATCACCGATGCGTGCGTGGATTGGGAAACCACCGAGCGGATGCTGCGGTGGGGCGCCGAACAGTTGGCTCCAACCCTCGGGCTGAAGGACCGCGCCCGGACGGTTCGTCCCGCGCAGACGACGGTTTCCGCTTCCTGAGTCTAAGCCGTTCGCCGGCGATAATGAAGGATGTCAAACTCGGAGGTGGACCGCAGCGTCTCGACGAGCTCGAAGAGGTGTTCGAAGGAGGGAAAGAAGGTGTCGCCCTCCACTTCGCGTTTGACGAGCGTCAGGTACAGGTCCGAACACCGGGGCAGGGTCTGTTCATAGAGCTGGGCGCCGCCGCAGATAAAAATGTCGCGGCCGGCCAAATCGGGCCGTCCCGGCTCGAGATCTTCGAGGGAGCGCAAGGTTTCCACCCCCGGAATGGAACGGCCTGACCGGCTCAGTACAAGGGTGGTGCGATGGGGAAGCGGCCTGCCGATGGACTCGAAGGTCTTCCGGCCCATTACGATGACGTGGCCGGTGGTCGTTTGCTTGAACCATTTGAAGTCCTCGGGCAAGTGCCAGGGAATGCGGTTGCCGGCGCCGATGACGCGGTTGAGCGACATTGCGGCAATGGCTTTGAATGGGTACGGAGGGTTCATGAGGAACTGGCTCAACCGCGGCAGCAACCGTCCCAGCCGGTTGGATCGGTCCCGGACTCAAACACCGGACAACTTCGTTGATTCAAATGCACACTTCAGCCTAAACGCAGCACGCGCGGGTGCCAATATCAGAGGCGGGTTGTTGGCAACTCCCCAGCCAGGGCGGGAGCAGGGGGGCGAGGACGCAGTCTGTCGTCCCGCCTCAAGTTCCGGCGCGGGCATGGAACGAGGTGAAAGGTGTTCCTGCGTCGGATGACTGTGGGGTTGGGAGTTTTGCCGACCAGGGGCGGGTTCGGTTCGTTTAAGCTTGCCCGGCGGGGCAGGGGAGGCACATTGACAGCAAGGTTGGGCCCATAGCTCAGGGGTTAGAGCAGGCGACTCATAATCGCTTGGTCGGGGGTTCAAATCCCTCTGGGCCCACCACCTTGGGAAAGGCTGACGGCTGCATGCGCGTTCTGATTGTTCCGGACAAATTCAAAGGCACGCTCCCCGCCCGAGCGGTGGCGGCGGCCATGGCGCGGGGGTGGCGAAAGGGGCGGCCGGCGGACACCGTGGTTCGGCTGCCGATGAGCGATGGGGGGGATGGATTTGGCGAATTGATCAGCGCGGCGCTGGACGCCCGTCCCCAACGGGTGCGAACGGTGGATGCGGCGCATCGGCCTTGCACGGCGCGGTGGTGGTGGGAGGGGAACTCGCAGCGGGCGATCCTCGAGTCGGCCACGGCAATCGGTTTGGCGTTGCTGCCCCCGGGCCGATATCACCCGTTCGAGCTGGACACCTTTGGCCTGGGAAAAGTCTTCGAAGCCGCGGCGGCAAAAGGAGCGAAGCGTTGCCTGATCGGGATCGGGGGCAGCGCCACCAACGATGCCGGGTTTGGACTGGCCCTGGCTTTGGGATGGCAATTCTTCGATGCGCGGGGCGGGTTGATCCGGCGCTGGACAGATTTGGCGCGGCTGCGCCGCATCCAGCCGCCGGAGCGTCCGCTGCGGTTCCAGGAATTGATTGTGGCGGTGGATGTGGGGAATCCGTTGCTGGGGGCGCGCGGCGCGACGCGGGTTTACGGTCCGCAAAAAGGCATTCGCCCGGAAGATGTGGCCAGAGCGGAGAGCTGCCTGAGAAGGCTGGCCCGGGTTTTTGAGACGCAGTTCGGGTGGTCGCCCGCCGCCGAGCCGGGCGCGGGCGCGGCTGGAGGGCTCGGTTTTGGTCTCAGGGCATTCCTTGGGGCGCGGCTGGCGCCGGGGTTTGACCTTTTCGCGAAGCAAACGGGGCTGGAACGCCAGTTGCGACGGGCAGACCTGGTAATCACGGGCGAAGGCGCAATTGACCGCTCGACGCTCATGGGCAAGGCGGTCGGACAGGTGGCGGCCCGTTGCGAGGGGTTGGGCATTCCGTGCATCGCCTTGGCGGGCGCCGTGGTGGTGAATCGGGAGCGGGTGCGTCCTTTTACCCAAGTGCACGCGCTGACCGACGTGACGTCGCTGGACCAGGCCAAGGCCCAGCCGGCGCACTGGCTGGAAAGGCTGGCGGCCCGCGTGGCGCGCGACTGGAATACGTGTCCGGGCGCTTGAAGCGCGGCAAATCCGGGCTACCGTTTGGAGCATGAGCTTGGAAGACCATGTCGGCGACATTATTCGTAAGGCACGGGCAATGACCGGGGTCTCGCCGCGGGCGGCAGCCGAGGCGGCGGGGATCTCCGAGCGTGAACTCGCGACGTTGGAAGCCACAGGGCAGGCCGTGAAAAAACCGGACTATCACCGGCTGGCGGCATTGATAGGGCTGGATGGAGTGAAGCTGGAGCAGATCGCCGACGGATGGGTGCCCACCTGCAGGAATCTCAGGAGTTGGCGGCAGTTCCGCTGCCTCACCACGACGGATGGCGAGATGGCGGTGAACTGTTACCTGGTGTGGGACGAGGCGACGCGGGAGGCGGCGTTATTCGACACCGGCTGGTCGGCGGAGCCGATTGTGAAGGAAGTCAGTCAATATCAACTCGAGTTGCGGCAGGTGTTTATCACCCACTCGCACGAGGATCATGTGGCCGCGCTCGACGTCATTTGCGGGCGGTTCCCGAATGCGCGGGTGTATTCGGGTTCGAGCCGCGCGCCCTTGAAGGAGCGGCTTGGGCCTCGGGAATCCATCCAACTGGGCGGCTTGCGGATCAACCCTCGCGACACCCCGGGGCACGCGGCGGACGGGACCACCTACGTGGTGGAAAACTGGCCGGATAACGCCCCGCCGGCAGCCATCGTCGGCGACGCGATTTTTGCGGGGTCCATCGGGCGCGGGAACCAGTCCTGGGACCTGGCGCGGAGGAAGGTGCGCGAGCAGATTCTTTCCCTGCCCCCCCAAACCCTGATCTGCCCCGGCCACGGCCCGCTGACGACCGTGGCTGAAGAAATGGCCCACAACCCGTTTTTCTGATTCTCAGGCGGCGTACGCGTCCATGCCCGTGCAGGAGCAGACGAGGTTGCGGTCGCCGTACACGTTGTCAATGCGCCCGACCGGCGGCCAGAATTTGTGGTCGCGGAGGCCGGCAACGGGGAAGCAGGCCTGTTCGCGGGAGTAGGGCCGCTTCCACATCTCGACGGCCAGCATGTCCGCCGTGTGGGGGGACTGTTTGAGAAGGTTGTTTTGTTTGTCGGCCTGGCCGGACTCGATGGCCTGGATTTCGGCGTGAATGCGGGTCATGGCTTCGCAAAAGCGGTCCAGTTCCGCCAGCGGCTCGCTTTCGGTCGGTTCCACCATGATGGTGCCGGGGACGGGCCAGGAAATGGTGGGGGCGTGAAAGCCGTAGTCCATGAGCCTTTTGGCCACGTCCTCGACCGTCACGGTCTTAAACTGGCGCAAATCCAGAATGCACTCGTGGGCGACGAGTCCGTTGCGCCCGCGATACAACACCGGGAAAAACTTTTCGAGCCGGCGCGCGATATAGTTGGCGTTAAGGATGGCGTGTTGGGTGGCCGCTTTGAGCCCCTCGGGGCCCAGCATGGCAATATACATCCACGAGATGGGCAGGATGCTCGCACTGCCCCAGCGCGCCGCGGAAACCGGTCCCGCGGCGGGTTCCGCTTCCGCCCGGGCCAGCGGGTCGCCCGGCAGAAACGGCGCCAGGTGGGCGGCCACGGCGATGGGGCCCACGCCGGGTCCGCCGCCGCCGTGAGGGATGGCAAAGGTTTTGTGGAGGTTGAGATGGCAAACATCGGCGCCAATGTCGGCGGGGCGGCAGAGGCCGACTTGAGCGTTCATGTTGGCGCCGTCCATGTAAACCTGCCCCCCGTTTTCATGAACGATGCGGCAGATGTCCACGATGCCTTCCTCGAAAACGCCGTGGGTGGAAGGGTAGGTCACCATGAGCGCGGCCAGCTCCTGCCGATGCGCCTCCGCCTTGGATTTAAGATCCGCAACGTCAATGTTGCCCTCCTTGTCGCAAGCCACGGGCACCACTTTGAGCCCCGCCATGACGGCCGAGGCGGGGTTGGTGCCGTGGGCCGAGGTGGGGATCAGGCAGACGCGCCGATGGACCTCACCGCGGCTGCGGTGATAGGCGCGAATGGCCAGCAGCCCCGCATATTCGCCTTGCGAACCCGCGTTGGGCTGAAGCGACACGGCAGCGAAGCCGGTGATTTGCTTGAGCCAATCCTCGAGATTCCGCATGAGGACGTGGTAGCCGCGCGCCTGATCCGCGGGGGCGAAAGGATGCAGTCGGGCGAACTCGGGCCAGGAGATGGGCAGCATTTCCGCCGCCGCGTTGAGTTTCATGGTGCAGGACCCCAACGGGATCATGGACTGGGTGAGGGACAGGTCGCGGGACTCGAGCCGTTTCAGATAGCGGAGCATCTCGAGCTCGGAGTGGTAGCGGTTGAAAACCGGTTGCTGCAGGTACGGCGAGGTGCGCGCGTGGGGGGCGGGAAAACTGTTATCAAGACCGGCGGCGAGCTCCTCGAGGCTCCAGCCGGTGTCGTTTCCGCGGTTGAACACACAGAGGATTTCCAGGATGTCCTGCGGCGAGGTGGTCTCATCCAGCGCGATGCCGAGGGTCTGGGCGTCAAGCCGGCGAAAATTCATCCGGCGCTCGCCGGCGAGGCGCAGAGTTTCTGAAAGCCTGCCCGGATCAAGACGGAGCTGGAGCGTGTCGAAAAAGCAATGGGGGTCGGCCTCGGGTCTGATCTGCTGGACACCCAGGCGTTGGAGGCCGGCGGCGAGGATGAGAGCAAGCTGATGGATGCGGGCGGCAATTCGGCGCAAACCCTCCGGGCCGTGGTAACAGGCGTAGAGCGCGGCCATGTTGGCCAGGAGCGCCTGGGCCGTGCAGATGTTGCTGGTGGCCTTTTCGCGGCGAATGTGCTGCTCGCGGGTTTGGAGCGCCAGGCGGAAAGCCGGCCGGCCGCGGGAATCTTTGGAAACGCCAACGATGCGGCCTGGCATTTGCCGTTTGAAAACGTCGCGGGTCGCGAAGAAGGCGGCATGCGGTCCGCCGAACCCGAGCGGGACACCGAACCGTTGCGCGCTTCCGAGGGCGACGTCCGCCCCGAATTCACCCGGGGGACGCAACAGCGTCAGACTGAGTAAATCGGCGGCGACCGCCACCAGGGCGCCCGCCTGGTGTGCGCGCTCGACCAACGGCTGGTAGTCATGGACGTGGCCGAACGTGTCCGGGTATTGGACCAGGCAGCCGAAAACGCGGTCGTGAAACTCGAAATGGTGGTGGTCGCCGACCATCACCTCGAGGTCCAGCGCCTGGGCGCGGGTTTTGACCACCGCGATGGTTTGCGGATGACAAGCCGCGGAGACCAGGAAAACCGAGCGGCCGGGTTTGAGGCCGTGGAACATGGTCATCGCCTCGGCGGCGGCGGTGGCCTCGTCGAGCAAGGAAGCGTTGGCAACTTCCAAACCGGTGAGGTCAATGATCATCGTTTGGAAGCTCAGCAAGGCTTCGAGGCGGCCCTGCGAGATTTCCGCCTGATAGGGGGTGTATTGGGTGTACCAGCCGGGATTCTCCAATACGTTGCGCTGAATCACCGGCGGGGTGATGCAGTCCGAGTAACCCATCCCGATGTATGAGCGGAAGACTTGGTTCTGCGCGGCAATCGAGCGAAGCGTTGTCAGAGCCTCATGCTCGCTGAGCGCGGTGGGAAGCTGAAGCGATTGGCCAAGCCGGATTGGCGCGGGAACGGCGCGGTCAACGAGGTCATCCAGAGAGGTCGCGCCGAGGAATTCGAGCATGCGGGCGGCTTCTTCGGGCCGGGGCCCAATGTGGCGGCGAACAAAACGGTCGGGGTGCTCCAGCCATTCGGGCTGGGCGCCAACCGCGCTGACTGAATTGCCTGGGTTATGGGTCGGTTGCAATGCGCAAGGCATCCGGGGAAATTAAGGTCGAAAGAGGCCAAAGCAAGCGGATTTGGAAACCAGGGGCTGGCCCAAAAAAAAACAGATTGTCAGGCCGCTGCTCCCATCATACGCAGCCTTTCGGGGGCGGCGGCGACACTCCCGCGCTACCACTCGAGGCGATAGCCGAAGACGTTCTTGCGGACCGTGAACGTGAGTCTCCCCGGGTCAGTCTGGAAGGGCACCGGGTCGCCGATGGTGCCGTCCGCGGCCATGGCATGCAGTGATTTGGGGAGACTTGTCGAGCTCGAATGGGAGGCGGCTGTCTCGAGCCCCACGCTCGGGTCCTGACCCAGGCTGGTGAGGTTGAGCGTGGCGGCAAAGTCTTCCTCGTTATCCGGCAAAGGCAGCAGCACCAAGCCCCGCTCACCTCGCCGGACCTGCAGAGCGCCCAAGGTGCTGACGATGCCGAAATCAGCCGGCGACCGGCTTTCCTGCCAAGCAAGGCTGGAAAGGTCGGGCGCGGCGGTTTTTTCGAGGCGGACGGAGGTGATGTTTGTCCGGCCGTCGGTGACGGAGCCTTCAACTTTGAGGGTGCCGAGCCGGTACCGGCGGCCAGCGGTTTCATCCCCCAGCAGGCGAGAGCGCTTGCCATCGCCGCCGGCGTCGTAGAGTCCAACGAGGACTTCGTAATCGCCCGGCATCGCAGACTCGGGAATGGTAATTGTCCAGTTGGTGCCGGTGACCAGGCGCTCGGGCCACTGGGAAGTCGGCGTTTCGGGGAAGCCGCCGCCGTAAAACTCGAGGTTCGTGTAACGTCCGGGAACCGGGCGGCTGAAATGGTAAAACACCGCAAGGTCTTTGGGCGCCGGCCGCTGCGAGCGCCATGTCACCCGCAGGCGAAAGTTGCGTCCGCCCAAATACTCGACCCCTTCGGCCTCGGGAAGAATGGGAAGCGGCAGGTTGGGATTGAAGCCGCGGGCGTTGACGTAAAGTCGGCCCGGGGCGCGGGATTGCTCGACCACGCGATCGTGGAGCCGCTCGACGCTGGACTGCACGGGGCCGGCTGCGGCGAAATAACCGTAAGGCGGCAGAACCCGCCCGGCGACGACCCAATCCCTGGCGCCGCGGTTAACCCAGGCGCGGGCGCCCGAGGACCATTCCACGGCGAGGCGATGAATGTCCCCGTCCACGAACCGCACGCCCACGATGTTGTCGCCGGCGATACGCTCGAGGAAGTCTTGCGCAAGCCAGTATTTGCGGACCGCACCCCGCACCATGCCCGGGAGGTCAATCATGAGCGCGTGCCCGGTAAGAATTTCAGCGGAAAGGTAATCGTCGGATTCGATGCCGTGGTCATCGCGCGAGCGGCCGCCCTGATAGCGGTCGGAGTAGCCGACGCCGTGGAGGCTGAAGCGCGCGTGATGCACCGCATCGAGCCAGGGCACGCGCTCCCAGTCCCGGCAGGGAACGCGGTTGTTGAAATGGGGGCCGGTGCCGATTGGGATAAACTGACAGTCGGCGCCCTCGAGCCATCCGATCAATTGGTCGCTGCCGGCTTCGCTGGTCGTGGGGGCGTTGCCCAGGGTGTCGCGGATGAGGGCAAACGCCTCGCCCCAGCACCGCAGGGTCTCGGTTTTGGAGTGGAACGCGCCCTGGCGATCGTAGAAGTCAAACGCGTTGAGGGAGGTCCACACGTCCACAAAGGAAGCGGAGGGTTGCAGCGCGGGCTGAATCAGGTCGAGATTCCGTTTGAGGAAGGGCCGGACGCGGTCGGGGCGGAACTGGTAGCTCTGGGCGTTGCGGCCCTCATTGAGCCAGGCTTTGCGGGGCCGCCCCTGGGCGTCGAAGGTCACGTGTTCGTAACTGAACCCGGTGGCGTCGGGGTAGATGTCAATATAATTGTCGTGCAATCCCCACAGCGCCCCCGCCTGGTCGCAAGCGCGCCCGAGCTCGCGGAGGTCCTCCAGCGTGCCCAGCGCCGGCAGCGGCGGGAAAATGTCCGGGAGGCGGTAATCATAACCCCAGCGCTGCCAGACATGAATCAAGGCGAGGGAATTCGTGAGACCATAGGCAAAGCACCGGCGGAGGAGGCGGGCGTCATCGGCATAGCGCCCGCCCCAAATATCGAAGACAAAACGGCCGGCCTTGCGAGCCAGCGCCGGAGCCGGCCGTTTTTCCGAGAGCGGCCTGAATTGGAGCGCAGCGTCAAAGGCGCCTTGGGAGCTGGGAACAAAGGTAAAAGTGGTATCGGGGTGGGTATGCAACGCGTAGGTTCTCGAGGCGGGGTCCACCTGGAAATGGTCGGGAGGCGTGTCACACGCGACCACAAGGCCGAAGGCGGCGCCGGGCGCCGAGTCGAACTCAAGGCCGATGTGGCTGCTGGCCAGATTGTGGCCGCCGCCACCGGCGCGGAAGGCCCGGGGCTCGACAACGCAATAGCCGTGGCCGTAATAGACGCGCGAAGCGGTCCGGCTGGCGTTGCCGGGGGCGAGGTCGGTGAGGCGCCCGTTGCTGCCAATCTTGAACCGGAGCCCCGCCTGCTCGGGCCATACTTCAGCGATGACCTGGTGTTCGGCGGTTGCCGCAGGGACCCAATGCGTGACGGTCAGGCGGCCGGAGGATGATCGGACGGCTTCAACCTTGCGGACGTGAAGTCCGGCGGGACCGCCGGCCAGTTGGCGGTCCTCGAGGGAAACGCTGAAGCCGTCAAACACAACCGAATTTTCAGCGGAGCCAAAAGCCAGGGAGGCATCGGCGACGCCGTTCGGGCCCAGGACCAGCGCCGCTGCCTGGCCGTCCGGAAGCTCGAATCGGAACGTCCTTTCCGGCAGCGTCGTGGCGTCTGAAACCAGGGCCCTGGCCGCGCGGGCGGCTTGCTCCCGCCTTTCATCCGCCGAAAGGTGGCGGGGCGGTGGGCCGGCGATGACGGCCGGGTCCCCCCAGAAACCCGAGTCACAGACCGTGTTGTTCCTTGGCCCCGGATGACTTTCCAACCGCAGGCGAATCTCCTGGCCGGCCCATGGCGAGAGGTCGGCATGACCGGGGACCCACGCTTTGGAGTCCGTGTGCCGCTCGAAGACCACGGTGTCTCCCACCCAGACGCGGAACGTGACCCCGTCGCTGGGCGGCTCGGTTTCCGAGTGGTCACGGATGGCGTTGAAGAAGTCGAATCCCAGCGGCCTGGTTTGAGGAAGCGCGAGGCGATACTCCACGAACATCGTGCCCGCGCCGCCGCGATACGGCGGGTGCGTTTGCAGAGCGTAACGATTCTCACCGCGGGCGACCCACCCGCGCGCGAACCAGGTGCCCGAGCTCTCGTCATTGCCCTCCCACCCGGCGGGGGTCTCGTGCAAAGGCTCCCCGAACCGTTGCCACGTCACCCGGCAAGTCTTCAGCGAAGCCAGGGCCACGGAGCCCAGGCGTGGAACCTGCACGGCCGAGTCCGAAACGGCGACGGCGGCGGGAGGAAATTCCGTTTGAAAAATCTGAATCGCGTGGGCGGTCAACGGCCGGCCGTCGTGGTTGAATGTGGCCACGACATGAACCGGGTAGAGCGCGGAGTGCGTTCCCGCACCGCAGGCGAGGGCAAACTGCGCGGAGCCCTGGCCACGGGGTGGCAGCTCGAGCGTCGCCCGGGTGGGACCCGAGGGGCGGCACTGGTCCGCCAGGCCCGTCATCTCGAGATTCACGGTCAGGGCGCCGGAACTCGAGTTGGTGAGGAATACCGAGACGGTCTGGGGCTGGTCGAGCTGACGGACGGTGGGAATTTCGCCGATCCGGAGCGTGAGCGGGCCTTCCGTTACCCAATGGCCGTTGAAAGCGAGGACGCATGACGTTGCGCCAGCCAACGCGCAAAGGCTGGCGAGGAATCTTGCACTCATGTTTCAAGCTTGGCGGCGAGCCGGTGGTTTGTCACGCCCGGCGATGAGGCGCTCCCGGTTTGGGTATTGGGTGCGAGTCAAGGGTCGGCTGGCGCGCAGCGCCCTCGCTGCCGAACCGCTCAACTGGCGGCTCATTCCACGGCAGAACGCGGAGAAACCAAATGCCGATGGCGGTTGGCCGGAGCCCTCTTACTCCAAGGCTTTGAGCCTTTCCTCCGCTCGTTGGCGGATGGGGGCTTGCGGGCATTTGTCCACCACGGCCTGCAGCGCGGCGGTGCGCTGGCCTTTGTTTAGACCGTTGCTGGGTTTGCCGGCGAGCTTGACGACGGAAAGCGCCTGCGTGGCGAAGGCCTCGTTCAGCTC
>CAZVYG010000113.1:0-12222 GCA_964631605.1 uncultured Verrucomicrobiota bacterium | reverse complement strand
AATCGCTACGACCGCAGTTCCGCACAAACTACGATGAGAAGTTGGAACGTAACAACCATTCGACCATGGGACTATCGGACTATGGGACTAAAGCAAGGTGCGAAAGTGCGAAGGTGGGAATGTGGGTCCAGCCGCCGGGGAAAAGCGGCAGGGGACTGCCGCACTCCAAGACGCTTCGCGACCTTCCAGCGCCCCCGGCCAACGCGCCGGTGTCCTGGACTGCGCCAGCCCTCGAGCGTGGGGCAGACCTCCCGGTCTGCCGGTTGTCGGGCCTCCGGCTTTTTCTGAGTCCGGTTGTCCCTTCCGCTTGGGGAACAAATTCAGTCGTGTGGTCTGGCCCGCCCCAACCGACTTCACTTCAAAGGTATCCTCTCCGGGGGAGAACTCATTACCACTCTCGATGCTTTGGAAGTCGCAAGTTGTCCGAGGGAACTTGAAGTGGCGAAGGACTTTTCCCTCCTTCACAAAAACCAGCAAATAGAAAGTGTCCGATGAGTCTATGTGCGTCTTGTGGGCTTCAGTCCATCTGTAGCCTAACTGCGCCTGAATTCTGTCCACGGGAGTGTAGGGGCCAAAGATGAACAATTTGTCCCACCCGAAGTCCGTGACTGAGGAGATACTCACAACCGGGTTGGTGCCATGCTGGGCTGCCAGCGCTGAGCTTTCGAGCGCGATGACAAAGTCGCCACTGGGTTTCGCAGAAGCAAATAAGCCGAACACCAACACTGCCTCCAGAAACGCCAATCTGAGTGGATTGAATTGAGCTGTCATGGCCTTAGCACCGCCAGCCCTCGGCGCCCTGGCAGTGCCGCCTCAACGTCAGAGTTCGTGAATAGGTAATGCTCACCGTCAGCCAGTGACTCCAAAACCTTTTCCAACTGCTTCATCGGCGGCATTCCGCCGTGGACTATACACCAGAGGTTGGGAGAGGGTCAGGCGACGGCGGCTGGCAAGGCCAGGTTGAGGGGGGGTGATTCGGGGGCGAGCGTTGCCGCCAGGCGCGGTTCGGCGCGGAGCGCCTCGCCGCTGAGGCCGTCGCGGTACAAGGTCATCGAGACCCGCTCGTTGCGGCGGATGCACTCTTTGATGGCTTCGGGGTCTTTTTCGCAATAGAGGATAGTTTTCCAGGAATAGATGTGCCTGGGTTTGTGGAAGTCGCTGTTGGCCAGGTAAGCCATCCGCTTGAGGCCGACGGGGGTGAAGATGTTGTTGCGGTTGGCGATTTCCCAGGCGTCAATGACCGGGGCAAAGAGCTCCTGGTTTTCCCAGAGGAAAAGGGTGTTTTTGCCCCATTCGCTTTTCATGACGTGAGGATGGGCGGCGACGGCGAGGCCGCCCTGGGCGTGGAGGCGGGCGATGATTTCCATGAAATCCAGGGACGGGGGGATGGGGGCCTTGAGGTCAAGGCCCAGGAGGTGGCCGGAGGTTTTGCGGGTGAATCCCTCCTTGTTGAACTCGAGGCCGGTCATGACCAGCATTTCGTATTTGCGCCAGGCGCGGCGGCGTTCCCGTTCGAGGACGTCGAAGTATTCATCGAGCTGTTCGCAGGCGATGGTCAGGTTGAGCAATTCACTGAACTTGCCGATGAGCCGGCGCGGGTCGGCGGTATGGTCGGTGATGCAGATGCAATCGAAGCCGCGGCGGCCATAGAAATCTATGACCTCGGGAAGCGCCAGGCGGCCGTCGGAGTAATTGGTGTGGATGTGGAAGTCGCAAAGCTGAACGCAGGCCGACTTGGGGACTCCCGGGCGGGGAGCGCCGTCGCGGCCGGAGCGTTCTTCGAAGGGCTGGAGCGGCCGCGGGGCGCGGGTGGCATGGCGGGCCTGGTCGAGCACCAGTTCGGCCAGGCGCAGCGCGGCGTCGGGCCGGCTCACCCGGTCAAGAGCGGTCCGCCAGGCCTGCCACTGGCGGCCGCGATGGGCAAAGGCGTCGCGGACCCGCTCGGAGAGGGCTTTGCTGTTTTCGGCCACGGCCCCGATTTTGAGGATTTCCAGCAGCCGGGCGTTACCCTCTTCCTGTCCGGGGATGACCTGGTTGACAATCATGGGGCAGCGGGCGGCAATGGCCTCCTGCACGATGGCGCCGCCGGCTTTGCCGATGACGAGGTGGTGCGACATGAGCAGGCGGGGCATTTGGTTGGTCCAGCCGTAGAGATGAACCCGCGGGCCGTGGTCGCGGAGGCGTTCGGCGAGCCGGGCTTTGAGGGCGGCATCGCGGCCAACGGTGATGGTGAGTTCCACGTTGTCCAATTTGAGCAGGCGGTCGAGGCTCTTGCCCGCCTTGGCTTTCCCGGTGTTGATAACATAGAGCACCTTCCAGGAGCCGCCGTGCCGCGGGACGGGCAGCAGCGGGGGCCGCTCCTGGGCGAAGACGGGGCTGACGGGAAACCCCGTGGCTTGGACGCGCGTCGAGGGGACGCCGGCCCGGGCGAGGACGTCGGCGGTGGGCTCGTTGGCGACGACCCACAAGTCGCTGGGGGCGCGGTACCAGGCGGAGCAGACGCTGATGGAGTCGGTGATCACGGTGATCAACCGGAACGGCCGCTCGGCGTGGCCGTGGTAAATATCCTCGATCACCTGCGCATAGACGGGGTAGCAGGAAACGACCACATCGGGCTCCGAATCGTGCAGGACGCCGGCCAGCGCGCGGCGCAGCCGGCCCATGGTGTCCACCTGGCGCCGGAACAGGCCGGGATGATCGAACACGGAGAAAACGCCCGACCAGAGGGTGGGGGCGTAGCGGACCAAGCCCTGGTAGGTTTGTTTGAGGAGAGCGTTGAGCGTGCCGTAGGTGCTCTCGAACAGGTCCAGCACTTCGACCTTCGCGTCCTCGGTGATGAGTTCAATGGCCTCACGCAAGTTGCGCGCCGCCGCGTTGTGGCCATCGCCAAAGCCAGCCGTCAGAATAAGAATCTTCTTCATCGCTCGACTTACCGGCGGCAGCCTGCAGGCGGCATGTCACAGGCACGTGACGAGCGGGTAGAGATGCGGTGACAACTGGCGGGGTCAGCCGGCGGGGGTGGCGGCGTGGGGGCGGCAGTTTATGGGCGCGCCGTGTCGCGAGGACGGTTCAGATTCTGGGCTGGGGCGGTCAATCGTTGGTGACCCAGCCTTTGCCGGGGATGAACTCGCGGCTGCCGGAGGAGGATTTGCAGCCGGCGGTCACCACGATCAGGGCCAGAAGCACCACGATACAAATCTTTGACATGCCGGCAATTTAATCCAGATTGGCGGCGGGGCAAGCGCTTCGCGAGGCTGCCCCCGCGCGACCCGGATATGGCGGAGACTCAGAACTTTTTGAAAGGCCAGTTGCTGCTGGACGGCGGTCAACTGCGCGGCTCGTTTTTCCAGCGGACGGTGGTATTGATTTGCCAGCACGACGCGGACGGGGCCTTTGGCCTGGTGTTGAACCGGGGGACGGGCAGCCAAGCCGGGGAGGTGATTGTGGGTGATCTGCCGGAGGTGTTGAAGAATCTGCCGCTGTATGTGGGCGGTCCGGTGCAGCCGACGGCGTTGAGCTATCTGCACACGGATGCTTTTCTGCCGGATGCCAACGTGATGCCGAACCTGTCGTTGGGACATTCGCTGGACGACCTGATCGAGCTGGGGGAATCGTTTTCGCCGACGCGGAAGATCAAGCTGTTCGCCGGTTACGCGGGTTGGAGCGCGGGCCAGCTCGAGGACGAGATTCGACGGGACGCCTGGTTGATTCACCCGGCGACGCTGGACCTGGTGTTTGACAGCGACACCGAGCGGCTGTGGCAGCGGATTCTCCGGCAGAAAGGGTGGCGGTATCGGCTTCTGGCGGAGATGCCGGAGGACCCCTCGCTGAACTGAGGGGGCGTCAAGACAGGGATTGCGTTGCGAGCGCCTTCCGGCCACATTGGGCGCGCCGTGCCTGCGGACACCAGACAACCGTTGCTGCAGCGGATTCCTTCGCTGACCGAACTGCTCAAGCGGGAAGCCGTCTTGAAGTGGCTGGAAACGCATCCTCACGGCCTGGTCACCCGCGTCCTGCGGCAGGCCGCGGCGCAACTGCGCGACCGAATCCTGGAAGGAAGGCTGGTCGCCCCGGAGGAAATTGGAGCGGAGGCCGTCGAGCGGCTGGCGGGAGAGATTCTGGCGGCTCAAACCCGGCCGCGGATTCGGGCTGCGATCAATGCGACCGGGATTCTGCTTCACACCGGCCTGGGGCGGGCTGTTTTCCCGGAGGGCGTGGTGGACTCCCTGCTGGCCGAGTTGAAAGGCTATTGCACGTTGGCCGTCCATCCGGAATCCGGGGAGCGGGTCGAGCGCGACGAACTGGTCGAGGACATTCTGACCGAATTGACGGGGGCGGAAGCGGCGACGGTGGTGAACAACAACGCGGCGGCGACGCTGCTGGTGCTGGCGGGGCTGGCGGCGCAGCGGGAAGTGATTGTCTCGCGCGGGCAGTTGATTGAAATTGGCGGGTCCTTCCGTCTGCCGGAGGTGATGGCGCAGAGCCAGGCGCGGCTGGTCGAGGTCGGCGCCACCAACCGCACTCACCTGTCGGATTACCAACGGGCCATCACCGCCCAAACCGCGGCCCTGATGCGGGTGCATCCCAGCAACTACCGCATCGTGGGTTTTGCGGGTACCCCGGGTCTGGCCGAGCTGGCCGAGCTGGCCCGCCGTCACCATCTGACGCTGATTGACGACCTTGGGGCGGGGGCGTTGGTGGACTTGCGGCAGTTCGGTTTGCCTCCCGAGCCCATCGTGCGGGAGTCCATCGCGGCCGGGGCGGACCTTGTTTTGTTCAGCGGCGACAAACTGATTGGGGGGAGCCAGGCGGGCATTATCGTGGGACGCCGTCCGTTGATTCAACAATTGCGGAAGCACCCGTTGATGCGGGCGATACGCGTGGACAAGACCTGCCTGATGGTGATGGAGCGGACGTTGCACCTGTTTCGGGATCCGGAGCGGCTGCGGCGGGAGCATCCGCTCTACCGGATGATTTGTCAGCCGTTGGAAACGGTTCGGGCGCGGGCGCGGGCGTTGCAGGAGGGGCTGGCGGCGCTGGGTTCCGGGATCGAGGTGGAGGTGGGGGACAGCCTGGCCTACCTGGGGAGCGGCTCGTTGCCCACGGAGGCGATTGCGAGTGTGGCGGTCGGGTTGCGAGCCCGGAATGTTGGGGTGAACGAGCTGGCGCGGCGGTTGCGATTGGATGAGGCATGCGTTTTCAGCCGGATTGAATCCGACCAGGTCAAGCTGGATTTGCGAACGGTTACTGACCCGCAGGTGCCGGTGATTGTCCAGGCGGTGCGGCGAGCGACCGCCTGAGGGCTGGCGGGTCGCAGGCCGCGCCGATTTTGCCGTTATGACCGCGAATCGAAGACACATCATGCTCGGCACTGCCGGGCACGTGGATCACGGGAAGACCGCGCTGGTGAAACTGTTGACGGGGTGCGACACGGACACTTTGGCGGAGGAAAAGGAACGGGGATTAACCATTGACCTGGGTTTTGCCCCGTGCCGGCTGGCGGACCAGCGGATTGTGGGGGTGGTGGACGTGCCGGGGCATGTTGATTTCATTCGCAACATGGTGGCGGGGGCGCAGGGGGTGGACGTGGTGATTCTGGTGGTGGCGGCCGACGACGGCATCATGCCGCAAACGCGGGAGCACCTGCAAATCCTCACTTTGATGGGGTTGCGACACGGTTTGGTGGCGCTGACGAAAATTGACCTGGTCGAGGCGGGGCGGCGCGAGGAGGTCACCGGCGAACTGCGGCAGTTGCTGGCGGACACTTTCCTTCGAGAGGCTCCCATCTGTCCGCTATCGAACATTACGGGCGAGGGATTTGAAGGTTTTTTTGAGGCGCTGAACCAGGTGGTGAACGGGTGTGAGGAGCGGCCGGTAAACGGCGTGTTTCGGCTGTGGGTCGAGGACGTGTTTTCGCTGCGTGGGCCCGGGACGATCGTGACCGGCATTCCCGCCGGGGGGATCGTGCGGGCGGGGGAATCGCTGGAATTGCTTCCCGGCGGCGGGAGGGGGCGGGTGCGGCGAATGCAGGTCTATGGCGAGGACGCCCTGGAGGGTCGCGCGGGGGAGTGCGTGGCCCTGAATATTCCCGAGCTGGACACGGAAAGCATGCGGCGCGGCATGCTGCTGTGCCCGCCGGAGACCCTCTGCCCCGTTGCGATGGCCGAGGCGGAGCTGCACCTGTTGCCGGGTCTCAGAACCCGCATTGCAGACATGGTCCGCATTGAGTTGCACGTCGGGACGGCGTCGGTGCAGGCCCAGGTGGCGATGTTGGAGGACAGCCCGATGAGCGGCGGCCAGCGGCAGATGGTTCAGTTGCGGCTGGCGGAGCCGTTGGCGGTGGTGCCGGGCGAACGATTTGTGGCGCGGGCGAACCTGGGCGTTGCCGGGCAAAGCGGCCTGGTGACCATTGGCGGGGGCCGGATTTTGGGCACGAGCAACGTGCGGCTGCGCCGGCGGCGGCAGTGGACCCTCGAGGCGCTGGCGGCGCGGCGGGACGCCTTGGATTCCCCCGCCGCCTGGTGCGACTTGATGTTGCGGGAAGCGCGCGAGCCGCTGTCATTGCGGCAACTGGAACAGAAATGCCTGTTGCGCCGGGAGGAGTTGGACGTGTGGCTCGGCCAGCTCGAGCGGGCCGGAAGCCTGGTCCGGCTTGCCGACGGCCTGCTGACTCATCGTCAAATCGTGGACCAGGTTGCGGGCCAGATGCTTGGGATCGTCCAAGCTTTTCACGCCGCGAATCCTGTGCGCGCCGGCCTGGAGGCGCCGGAGTTGTTTGCCCGGGTGCGGGCCAACCCGGCCCTTTGCGCGCGGGCGGCGGAGTGGCTGATTCAAAGCGGGAAACTCGAGCGGGCCGGCTCGGTGCTGGCGCGGGCGGGCTGGAGCGCCCGGGTGTCGGATCGGGATGCGCAGCTTTGCGAGGATTTGGTGAGGGTTTTGCGGCTGGCCAAATGGTCGCCGCCCAGCCCGGGCGAGCTTGCCGTAACGTTGAAGGAACCGCTGGAGCGGGTGGAGAAAATGCTCCGGCTGCTGACGGACCGCGCGCAGTTGGTGCGGATTGAGCAGGACCTGATACTTCATCCCGAGGCGCTGGAGGCGGCGCGGCAGGCGGCCTTGAGCCTGTTTGCCCGGAAACCGGTGTTTTCGACGATGGAATTCCGGGACGCGCTTGGCGTCAGCCGCAAATACGCGGTGCCGATCCTGGACTATTTCGACCGGATTCGATTCACGGTGCGTACGGGTCACGACCGGAGGCCGGGGGTGGAGGCCCGCAGAGCGATGCACAAGGCCGGGTGAGCGGGTGGAGGGCCGAGGCTGGGGGCAAGCGCGGGGTGATTAGCGGTCAGCTTTGAGCTGGACGGCCACGACGCTGGCGATGGGATCAGGCGCTGTTTTGGGGACGTGCAGGGTCCAAGTCTGGCGGGTTTGGGTCACCGTCACGCCGGCGCTGTCGGCGAGGAGCCACGCTTTGACCGGTTGGCTGCCCTCGAGGGCTGGGATTTCCAATTGGCCGTTCCTGGGCCAGTCGAACACGTGCAGGTAGAGGCGTTCGGGGCCTTGCTTGCCGCGCTTTTGGGTGCAGCGCCCCCAGGCAAGTTTTGCGAACGGGCTGGCGGCGGTGCCGTAGATGGCTTCGCCATTGACCCGCATCCAGGCGCCGATTGCGCGCAGCGCCCGGACGCTCTGTTCGGGGACGGAGCCGTCCCCTTTGGGTCCGATGTTGAGGAGGTAATTGCCGCCTTTGCTGGCGATATCCACCAAATTCCGGATGAGGGTTTTGTGGGATTTCCAGGCGTGATCGTGCTCGCTGTAACCCCAGGTGGTGTTCATGGTCATGCAGGTCTCCCAGTCCACGCCGGGCATGCCCGTGTCGGGGATATGCTGTTCGGGGGTGATGAAATCGCCGTATTTCGGATCGAGCTGGGGCAGGTAGCCTTCGGTGCCCATGCCGGCCCAGCCGGCTTCGCGGCTGCGGAACAGCCGGTTGTTCATGATGATGCGCGGTCGTTTGGCCCGGACCAACTGCATCAGGTCGAACGCGTTCCAGGCTTCCTGTCCCTGAAAATCAATGGCGCTGTAGTCCCACCAGAGGATGTCCACGGGGTATTCGGAAACCAGCTCGTCAACCTGGGCGCGGAGATAGGCCTTGTATTTTTCGTGGTCGCGCTCGCCGTTGGGATAGGGCTTGCCCTTCAAGGGATGGGGCAGTTGCTGAGACTTCTGGTAGGCATATTGGTCGTGATGCCAATCAATGACCGAGTGGTAGAAGCCGACCCGCAACCGCTCGGCGCGCGCGGCCTGCACAATCTCGCGCACCAGGTCGCGTCCGAGCAGGTCACCCGCGTCGAAGTCGCTGACCTTGGAATCGTGGAGGGCGAAACCGTCGTGATGTTTGGTGGTGAAAACCAGGTAACGGCAGCCGGCTTCCCGGGCCAGTTGCGCCCATTGGTGGGCGAAACCTTTTTGGGGTTTGAAGAGGGGGAAGGCGGCTTTGGCGTAGGTGTCGGTGTCGGCCTGGACGCGTTGCTGAATCCACTCCATGCCGCCGTGGGTGCCGACGGGTTTGCCTTCCCACGTTCCCGCCAAGCCGGAATAGAGGCCCCAATGAACGAACAAACCGAAGCGCGCCTGACGCCACCACGCGAGGCGCTGGTCGCGTTGGGCGGGGGTTTCGGCGGCGGGGTCCGGCGTGGCGGCGGGGGAATTGACCCGCAGGCCGGCGGACAGGGCCAGGACGACGACGGCGTTTCGGACAAGCAACTTCTTGTTCATGATCAATGGGATACAAATTGTCGGGCGAGCCGGCTGAGGACAAGTAAAAAGAGGGTCTGGCGTTGCGCCGAAATCAGGCGTAGGATTGGGCGATATGAAGCGTTTGGCGGTGCGGTTTTGGAAGGCGTGTGTTGTTTTGTGGGTGCTGGCTGCGGGTGGGGCGGGACCGGCTCAGGCCGCCGCCCATTTACTTGCCCCCGATGGCGCCTGGTGTTGGTTTGGGAATCCCCGGGCCTTGTTCAAGGACGGGCGCCTGTATTTCGGCTACGTTCGGTATGCCGACGGCCGGGTATGCCTGAATACCTATGATCCGGCCAGCAACCAGTCGAGCCTGCTCTGGGCCAGCGACATGACCCAGCGCGACGACCATGACAACCCGGGGCTGCTGGCCTTGAGCGACGGTCGGATGCTGGCGATTTATGCCAAGCACGGCAACGAGACGCGCTTTTACTACCGTATTACCGCCACGGCCGACACGGCCACGCCCGGCAACTGGAGCCCGGAGCTGGCTTACACGAACACCACCGCCGGGGTGACCTATGCCAATCCGTATCAACTCAGCGCCGAGTCGGGCCGGGTTTACAACTTCTTTCGCAACCTGAACTTCAATCCGACGTTTGTGACCTCGGACGCGTCGGGGACCAATTGGTCGGCGCCGCAGATTCTCATCAAGACCGGCACGGGCGGTTACCGGCCGTATGTGCAGTATTGCTCGGATTTTGAACGGCGCATTGATTTCACCTACACGGACGGCCACCCGGACGTCGCCGCCGTGCCGACGTCGCTGTACCACGCCTATTACCAGGACGGGGCGCTGTGGAAATCCGACGGCTCGTTGCTGAAGTATCTGACCAATGCTCCGCTGCTGCACGATTCGGGCGAGCGCGGGACGGTGATTTACCCCTACAGCGCGGCGCCCAGCAGCGACCCGAACGACCACATTCCCTACGGCCGCGCCTGGTGCTGGGACGTGCTCCATCATACCAATGGCAAGCCGGTGGCGGCTTTCTCGGTGCAGGTGACCAACGTCATGGGCGCCAATTGGTATGACGACCGACTTTATTACTATTACGCGCGATGGACCGGCTCGAACTGGCAGAAGCGGTTCATCGCCCACGCGGGCCGGCCCCTTTACAATACGCAGCGGTATTATGCGGGCGGGATCAGCCTGGATCCGAACAATCCCGACGTGGTCTATCTGGCCAGCAATGCCGCCGATCCTTTTGCCCTGGGCGACCTGACCCATGTGCCGCTTCGTCCCGATGATCGCTATGAAATTTTTCGCGGAGAAACCCACGACGGGGGCCTGACGTTTACGTGGCAAGCCGTTACGACCAATTCGGCGGTGGACAACCTGCGGCCCTACGTTCCCCGCGGCAACGCTTTTCCTTACGGCGTGATTTGGTATGCGGGCGTCTATACCAGTTATACGGTTTGGGATGCGGCCGTTTACGGGATTTTTGCCACGAACCTGACGCCGGTGACGATTGTGCCGAACCAGGCGCCGGAGGTGCTCCTGCGGAGTCCGGCGGCGAGTCCGTTGGTGCTGACCAACCTCGCGAACCATCTGGAATTGCGGGCCACCGCGGCCGACGATGGTCAACCGGGCCCGCTGAGGGTGGCCTGGAGCACGGTCCAGGGCCCCGCCAATGCGACTTTTGCCAGCACGACCAGTCTGCTGACCAGCGTCAGTTTCCCGCAGCCGGGCGCTTATGTTTTGCGTCTGAGCGCCGATGACTCGGTGAAGAGCAACCGCGTGGACCAGGCGGTGCTGGTCGGCGGCGGCGAGGCCGGCAGCGCGGATTTGGCGCTTTGGCTGAAACTGGACGAGAGTTGGGGCACGACAGCGGTGGACAGCTCCGGCAGCGGCAACCACGGCGTGCTGGTGGGGGACGGCGTTTGGAATCCGAATGGCGGACGGCGGGGCGGGGCGATGGAATTCAACGGCACCAACTCATTCCTCAATGTGCCCGACGCGCCGAACCTGGACAACACCGCCGCTTTCACACTGGCTTATTGGCTGCGGGCGAATGCCTACACCACGGGTGGGGCGGGGCTGGTTTCCAAGCGCAACGGCATCAGCGACAACAACGCCTTCACGACTTTTCTCCAGGTGGACCGGCTGATCAATGTGGATATTGACGGCAGCAACAACCGGTTCACCAGCGTGACCGCCATCGAGACGGGCCGCTGGTATCATGTGGCCATCACCTTCGACGGCTCGCAGCCCACCAACCAGCGGGCGCGACTGTATCTGAACGGCGCGCTGGACCGGGTGGCCGCGGAGAGCAGCGCGGCCGTTCCAAACTACAACTCGTCGGTGAAGATCGGTCTCACGCATTCCAATGTCACCACCTATTTTAAGGGCGCGATGGATGACATCCGGTTTTATCGGCGCGCGCTGGCGCCCGAAGAAATCGTGGCGCTGGCGGCGGCGGGGTCGGCGCCCAGCGCGGTGGCGCCGCCCGGCCTGGCCGCCACCAACCGGGTCCCGGCCTGGCTGGCGGGGGGGGTTGCCGGTGATGCCTCGGAGGGACCCCTGGCCGTGTTGTGGTCCGCCGAGAGCGGGCCGGCGCCGGTGGATTTTGCCGAGCCGGGGGAAGCCGCGAGCGCGGTTACGTTTAACGCGGCCGGCCCCTATGTGCTGCGGTTGTGGGCCAGCAACCAGGCGGCCCAGGTGTTTGCCCTGCTGCCGGTGAGCGTGAGTCTTAACGAGAAGGTGTATGGGGACTGGATCAGCCTGGCGTTTCCGGGGGAAACCAACGAGACGATCGTCGGGCCGTACGCCGATCCGGACTGGGATGGCGCCCGCAACTTGTTGGAGTTTGCGCTGGGGCTGAGGCCGGGCATTCTGGATGCGCAGCCGCATGGCCCGACCTGGCCCGGTCTGCCGGTGGGCGGCCTGGTGGAGGTTTCGAACGCCCATTACCTCGCCCTGCGCGTGAAACGCCCGCAGGGTCTGCTCCAGGTGGCCTACGCAGCGGAAATCTCGCCGGACCTGGTGCAGTGGTTTGATGCGCCGGCCCCGTCCGGCCCGTTGGATAATGGGGACGGGACCGAGACCATTGTTTTCCAGGACCCGGTTGCGACCCGGGACGCGCCCAGCCGTTACATGCGGCTGCGGGTCACCTTGCTGTGAGCGCGGCGGCGAGGTGGGCAAAGCGGTCGGGACAGGGCGCCTGAGGGAACCCGCCGGTGAACTGGGGGCTGTGGGCGCGCCGCGCCCAGCAGAACTGTCGGCGGGTTTTGGGGCCGCGCGGGATGGGCCGCAGTGGATTTCCAAGGAGGATTTTCAGGGGATTTTCAGGGCTTGCATCGGCGGGACGGGCTGTGGCAAAGTGGGGGCGTCATCCGGATGCCGGCAGGCGAGGAGATGCCGCGCCGCGACGACCCAGGCGGCTGGGTAGCTCAGTTGGTAGAGCAGAGGACTGAAAATCCTTGTGTCGGCGG
>CAZVYG010000112.1:0-12401 GCA_964631605.1 uncultured Verrucomicrobiota bacterium | reverse complement strand
CAGGCGGATTTCCTCCCCTGCACCTGGCGCTCCCTCCTGACCGGCGGATGCATCGAGACCGGCACCGAGACCTGGGCCGGCGGAGCCAACTACTACACGGTCGCCCAGATCTCCGTCGGGGGCGTGGATGCCGCCAACTCACTGATGGCGGTGAAGCACCTGGTGTTCGACACGAAGAAGCTGACCATGGCCGAGCTGAAGAAAGCCCTGGCGGCCAACTTCGAAGGCGAATACGAGAAGGTCCACAAGATGTGCTATCAGGACGCGCCGAAACACGGTAACGACATCCCGGAGGTGAACAAAATGCTCTACCGGGTCAACGAGAGCATCCTGAAAGCCTTCAACAACGTGGATGGCGGCGGCAACTACATCAGCAAGGACATCAAGACCTCGCTCGACCAGTACACCAAGAGCATCCACAACCTGATGGGCCTGGTGACCGGCGCCTTGCCAACCGGCAAGAAGGCCGGAGTGGCGCTGACCGACGGCAGCCTTTCGGCCATGCCGGGCACCGACGTCAACGGTCCCACCGCGTTGGTGATGTCGGCCGCCAAGGGCATTGATGCCGTGAAGTGGTGCGCCACGCACATGAACATGAAACTCCCGCCGGATCAGCTCCAGACCCGCAAGGGTCGCGACAACGTGATGAATCTGGTCAGAACCTTGTTCGCCAACAACGGCTATCACATCCAGTTCAACGTGCTGGATACCGAAAAGCTCAGAGACGCCCAGAAACACCCGGAAAAATACCGCGACCTGGTGGTCCGCGTGGCCGGGTTCAGCGCCTTCTTCACCAAACTGCACAAGGGTGTGCAGGACGAGATCATCGAACGGACCTTGCAGAGTTTTGGCAGGTGTTGAACCGCCGCCGAACCGGTAGGGCGTGGCACCTCGCCGCGCCATACCGGAACCCCTTGGTCCTCAAGCGCACCTAACAAATCAGTGAAGAGCAGGAGTCAGCAGAGAAAGCAGAGAACAGGCGCCATCGGTCCGCAGGCTCTGCTCGCTCTGCTCGCTCCGGTTCAACTGCCTGGAGACGACTAAACACAGAATTGAATTATGAACACCAACAAGAAACGCATCGCCATCATGGTGGGCGCGGGCTTCGTCCCGGGGATGAATGCCGTGATCAAGGGGGCGGCCCTGGCGGCGGGCCAATTAGGCTGGGAAGTGGTCGGCATCCGGGACGGCTTTGAAGGGCTGCTCCACCCGGCCCGCTATCCGGAGGGCGGACTGCTGCCCCTCACGCCTCAGTTGATTGAGAATCTGGACCCGTCCGCCAGCAGTGTCCTGGGCCAATCCAGTCGCGTGGACCCATTCCATGTCCGGCAGATTAATGCCGACGACATGGTCGAGGAGGTGGATCAGTCCGATGAGTTGATCGCCCGGCTGAAGGCGGAAAAGATCGAGGCATTGATCCCCGTCGTCGGTGGCGAGGGGCTGACCATCATCTACAAGCTCCACGGCAAAGGGCTCAACACCGTCTGCGTTCCGCGGGCCATCGAGAATGACATCGCTTCAACACTGGTCTCGTTCGGGTTCAACAGCGCCCTCAGCTTCACCATCGAGATGCTGGACAAGGCGCGTCAGGCCGCGCAGGCGGCCCGGAAAATCGCCGTGGTGGAAGTTCTGGGAACGCAGGCCGGCTGGCTGGCGCTCCAGGCGGGCATCGCTGCGGGCGCCGATGCGGTGCTGATTCCCGAGATTGCCTGCAATCTGCAAACGGTCGCCGCGAGGTTGAAGGAAAAGATGACCACTCGGCGATCCTACGGTTTGGTGGTGGTGGCCGAAGGGGCGAGGCTGCTGGACAAGCCGAAGGCCGGGACGGATAATCCAACCGCCGATTCGCTCAAGGCTTCCCTGTCGCCGCTGGCCTCGGGCGATAACAGCACTTATGTCATCCAACGCTCCGGTCAGGCCGCCGAGACGGTGGCCAACCGGCTGCAGTTGCTCATCGCCGAAGAGACCTTCCCGCTCGTGATCGGCCTCTGGGCCCGGGGCGGCGCGCCCACTGCCGTGGATCGTCAACTGGGTCTGGCCTACGGGGCCGGGGCTGTTCACGGCCTGAATACCGGCCAAAACGGGGTGATGGTGGCCTTCCAACCACCGCACATTAGATTCGTGCCACTCTCGGAGTCCATCAACACAATCAGAACCGTGCCGGCGGACAACGAGTTTCTGAAAACCGCCCGGTCGCTCGGCATCTGCCTGGGAAACTAAGGAGGAACGAATATGACAACACCATCTGCGAATCCCTCCGTTCCGACCGGCACCGTCCTGAACATCCAGCGCTATTGCAGCCATGACGGGCCCGGCATCCGCACCACCGTTTTTCTCAAGGGCTGCTCGCTCCGCTGCAAATGGTGCGGCAATCCCGAAAGCATCCGCGCCAAACCGGAACTGTCCTACGACCCGAAGAGGTGCAAGGGACGGGAATGCAGCCTCTGTCTGAAAGATCCCTTCCCCAAAGGGGCCTTCTACTTTACCGAGGGCGAAGACGGGCCGGTCAAGGTCAATTGGGACCTCACCAGCAGCATTGACGAGCCTCTATGTTCGCTCTGCCCAACCGGCGCACTCGAAATGTATGGGAAAAAGATGACCGTGGACGAGGTGCTGACCGAGGTCGAGAAGGACGAGTCCATCTACCGCACGTCCGGGGGCGGCATCACGCTCAGCGGTGGCGAGTGCATGCTCCAACCGGACTTCAGCGCCGCCCTGCTCAAAGGGGCTCACGAGCGCGGCTTCAACACCGCCGTCGAAACCGCCTGCAACGTGCCCTGGGCCAACATCGAAAAGGTCCTGCCCCACGTGGACACCATGCTCCATGACCACAAGCTCACGATCCCCGAACGGCACAAGAAGTGGACCGGCGTGGGCAACGAGCGGATTCTGGCCAACTTCAAAAAAGCCTACGAAACCTTCCCCAACATTGACTTCATCGCCCGCACCCCGCTGATTCCCGGCGTGAACGCCGACGAAGAGCACATCCGGGCCGTGCTGGCGTTCATCCGCCCCCACAAGAACGTGATTGACTACGAGCTGTTGCCCTATCACCGCTTCGGCCTGGGCAAGTATGAGTATCTGGGCAAGGTGTATGAACTGGACGATTACAAAACGCCGTCCGACGAACTGGTCAGGCGCCTCCAGGCCATCATTGACGAAGCCTTTGGCCGCACCGGCCAAGCCGCCCCGACGGCGAAATGACATCGCGTTCGACCATGCCGGGCAGCCCGAGGGAATATCACCATGCAAGCGACTGAATTGGCCCAACGGATCAAAGCGAACAGGGCGCCGCAGGTGATCGACGCGCGCAGCGGATTTGAGTTCAAACGCGGTCACATCCCGGGGGCCATCCATGCGCCAGTACTGAAGATTCTCCTCAAGAGGGCGCGCTTGCCCGAGGACAAGAATTCCGAATTGGTGATCACCTGTGAGCATGGCCCGCGCGCCCTGATGGCCAAGCGCCTTTTGCGCGTCTATGGCTATCGCAATACAACACTCCTGGACGGACACATGCTCGGTTGGCGAAGAGCCGGCCTGCCCTTGGAAAAGGAACGGTCGTGAAATGAGTTCGCTCCAGCCACCGGTGCGATCCCATGAAACGCGGCTCACCCCCACAACCAACGGACGACATAAAACCCCCGATGAGACACATCGCTCGATTATCACTCCTCACCGCCGCTCTCTTGGCGCCGCCGGTCGCCCGCGCGGGCGGGGCGGACAAATGGACCTTCGACGTGTCGCTTTACGGCCTGGCCGCCGGCATGTCCGGCGACGTCGCCGTGAAAGGCATCCCCGCGGACGTGGACTTCGGCTTTGACAAGGTCTGGGACAATCTGGACTTCGCCATGATGGGCAAGGTGCGGGTGGGCTACGACCGCTGGGCGTTGAACGCCGATGTGGTCTATATGGACCTGGCTGCCTCCCGCAACGGCCGGACCGTGGAGCTGGAACAATGGATGGTCGAGCCGAGTTTGAGCTACACCCTCTGCAAAGGCTTCGAAGCGCTGGCCGGTGTCCGCTACAACAACCTCAACGCCGCGATCAGCGGCGGGCCCTTGGGTCGCAACCCGAGCGGCACGCAGGACTGGTGGGACCCGATCGTCGGCGCGACTCTCCGCCTGCCGTTGGGGAAGTCCTTCAGCTTCAACGTCCGGGGCGACATCGGCGGGTTCGGCGTTGGCTCCGACCTGACCTGGCAGGCCTTTCCCCACTTTGACTGGCGGTTCACCAAATGGGGATCGGTCCAGCTCGGCTACCGCTGGCTTTACATGGACTACGAAACCGGCAGCGGCGCCAGCCTGTTCAAATACGACCTGCTCAACCAAGGACCACAACTGGGCTTCACTTTCCATTTTTGAGCCCGGGCCCGTGGCGCAACAAAACCATCCAAAGCAAAAACAAACCAAAAGCAGATTATGAAAGTCATCATTGTTGGCGGAGTGGCCGGCGGCGCGTCCTGTGCGGCGCGCCTGCGCCGGTTGGACGAAAAAGCCGAGATCATCATGGTCGAGCGCGGGCCGTATGTTTCCTATGCGAACTGCGGGCTGCCCTACCATATCAGCGGCGTGATTCCCAAGGAATCGAGCCTGCTGGTGGGCACCGAACAGATGTTCAAAACCATGTTCGCCATTGACGCGCGCACGAACTGCGAGGCCGTGGCGATTAATCCCCGGAAGAAGACCGTGGACCTGCGCGACGTGAAAACCGGCCAGGTCACCACCGAGTCCTATGACAAACTGGTGCTGTCGCCGGGCGCGGTCTCGGTGCGCCCGCCCCTGCCCGGGATTGATCTGCCGGGAATCTTTCATGTCCGCACCGTGCCGGATGCCAGGCAGATTCGCGAGTGGATCGAAAAAGGCACGGCCTTCCTCGCGGGGATGTTCAATTACTCGGGCATTCAGTTGGTCAAGCCAGTGACCCGCGCGGTGGTCGTCGGCGGCGGATTCATCGGCCTCGAGACGGCGGAAAACCTGGTCCACCTCGGGTTCAACGTGACCCTCATCCAGAAGCCCGATCACGTGCTGTCCCCCCTGGACCCGGAAATCGCCTGCCTCGTCCAGGGCCATGTGATCAAGCATGGCGTGAAGGTGGTCGCCAACGACGGCGTGGTCGGCTTCAAGCAGTTGGATGGCGGCGCCATCGAGGTCCAGACCAGCGCCGGCAAAACCTTTCCGGCGGACATCGTCATCCTCGCGATCGGCGTGCGGCCGGATACAACCCTCGCCAGGTCGGCCGACCTCACGATCGGCGAACGCGGCGGCATTCGCGTGGATGAACACATGCGCACCAGCGACCCGGACATCTTCGCCGTCGGCGATGCCATCGAAGTCAAGGACTTCGGGACCGGCCAGTGGAGTCTGATCGCCTTGGCGGGTCCGGCAAACCGGCAGGGCCGGATCGCGGCCGACGTGATCTGCGGGCGGGATTCCCGGTACCGCGGCACCCAGGGCACTTCCATCATCGGGTTGTTCGGCGGCGCCGCCGCCTGGACGGGGGTCAGCGAGAAAACGCTCCAGCGACTCGGCGACACCGATTACGAGAAGATCTTTCTCTTCCCGAATTCTCATGCCGGCTACTACCCGGGCGCCAAGATGCTTGGGTTGAAGTTCCTCTTCCGCAAATCCAACGGCAAGGTGCTCGGCGCTCAGGCGCTCGGCGAGGACGGCCCGGCGGTGGACAAACGCATCAGCGCGATCGCCGTGGCGATCCAGATGGGGGCAACGATTTACGATCTGGAAGAGGTCGAAATGTGCTACGCCCCGCAGTTCGGCAGCGCGAAGGACCCGGTGAACTTTGCCGGCATGGTGGCCGCCGACGTGCTGCGTGGCGACATGCCGCTCAGTCACTGGGACGCGCTGGACGGCGCGTTCCTGCTCGATGTGCGCATGCCCGCGGAGCTGGTCGTCGAGAACGTGCCCGGCGCGCTCAACATTCCGCTGCCGCAGCTCCGCAGCCGGCTGGGCGAGCTGCCCCGCGACCGCGAAATCCATGTCATTTGCCGTTCCGCCCAGCGCGCCTATTACGCCACTCGCATTCTCCTTCAGAACGGATTCAAGGCGAAGAACATCTCCGGAGGCACCTTGTGCCGCGCCATGCACACCCTCGCCAAAACCAAATGACCAGACGCCCCTCATGACCCTCGGCCCGACCACTCGCAAAACGGCAAACCCGAATGCCCCCGACCCGCGGCGCTTCGTTCCGCTCGCGTTGCTGGGCCTGGCGGTTTTGACCGGCTGCCACCACCTGGGCCCCAGAACGGTCGCCGTGGACCGCTTTGATTACGGCGACGCCATCGCGGACTCCTGGAAGCAACAGACGTTGCTCAACATCGTGAAGCTCCGGTATATGGACCTGCCGGTCTTCCTGGATGTCGCGTCGGTCGTCAGCGGCTACTCCATCCAAACGAGCGTAAGTGTCAACGGCACCCTCTCCTCCCAAAAGGCGGTGCAGGGTGATTTCGCTTCGCTGGGCGGCCAGGCTGTTTACACTGACCGCCCGACGATCACCTACGTGCCGATGACCGGCGACAAATTCCTCCGCAGTCTCGTCACGCCGATTGATCCGAAGAACATCTTCTCCCTTCTGCAGTCGGGTTATGCGGCGGACTTCATCCTGGGCATGACCGTGGAGTCGCTCAACGGCGTCCAAAACCGCTCGACCGCCGGGGGCTCAGTGCGGGGAGCGGACGCCGCCTTTACGCGGGTGTTGAACTTGTTGCGTGAAGTGCAGGCCGCCGGGGCCTTCGGGATGCGCATCGAGGAGGATAAGGCCAAAGGGTCATCGGGGGTCGTGTTCTTCCGGCGTGAGGACGTGTCCCCCGACATCACCGAAAAGGCGGCCGAAATCCGTCGCTTGCTCAAGCTGGCGCCCGAGTCCCGGAAGTTCACCCTCACCTATTCCCCGGTGCGCGGCGCAGAGGATGAACTGGCTGTCACCAGTCGCTCGATGCTGCAGATTATGCAGGCGTTCGCCAGCTACGTGGACGCCCCCGAGGCCCACCTCAAGGACCAAAGCGCATGGCCCTCCCTTGAAGGGGCCCCTGCGGCGCAGACCCCCCAGCAAAGCGTGCGAATCCACAGCGGCAGGGACAAGCCGGCCAACGCGTTCGCCGCCGTCCGCTACCGCGACTACTGGTTCTGGATCGAGAACGGCGACCGGCAGACCAAGCGCGCACTCACGGTCATCATGTTCTTCTTCACGCTGTCCGAAACCGGCAGTCCCGAGAAGCTGCCGCTGATCACCATCCCGGCGCAATAGGTGTTCAAGCACAACCGATGGATCAACCGCCCAAGCAAAGAAAGCACGCCAGCATGAAAACCGCCGAACAAACCCGGTTGGAGGAGGCCCGCGCCAACCGCGGCGCCTGGAAGAAATGGGGGCCCTACCTCAGCGAGCGGCAGTGGGGCACCGTCCGCGAGGACTACAGCGAGAACGGCGACGCCTGGAATTACTTCCCCCACGATCACGCCCGGTCGCGCGCCTACCGCTGGGGCGAGGATGGACTCGCCGGCGTTTCCGATGACCACCAGCGCCTTTGTTTCGCCATCGCGTTATGGAACGGACGGGACCCGATCCTCAAGGAACGGCTCTTCGGCCTGACCAACAGCGAGGGCAACCATGGAGAGGATGTCAAGGAGTACTACTTCTATTTGGACTCGACTCCGACGCATTCCTACATGAAGTACCTCTACAAGTATCCCCAGGCCGCCTACCCCTACCACGACCTCATCGCAACCAACCGCGAGCGCGGGCGCGGCCGGCCCGAGTATGAATTGCTGGACACCGGGATTTTTGATCAGGACCGCTATTTTGATGTCTTGGTCGAATACGCCAAGGCGTCCCCCGAGGACCTGCTCATCCGAATCACCGTGCACAACCGCGGCCCGGAAGCCGCCACGCTCCACCTCCTGCCCACCCTCTGGTTCCGCAATGATTGGTCCGGCGGCGGCGCCTCGGCCCGCCCGGCGCTTCGTCAGGTGGCCCGGGATAAGACCGGCGGCACCGTCGCCCTCACGCACCGGGACCTCGGGGAGCGCTTCTGGTATGCGGAAGGCGCCTCGGAACTTCTCTTCACCGAGAACGAAACCAACACGCAGCGGCTCTTTAACACGCCCAATCCCTCGCCTTGCGTCAAAGACAGCATCAACGATTACATCATTCATGGCAAACAGGACGCCGTCAACCCGGAGAGGCGCGGCACCAAGGTTTCAGCCCATTACCTGCTGACACTGGATCCCGGAGAATCGCGCGCGGTCCGCCTCCGGCTTTGTGACCAGGCGCCCCGGGGCTCGAGCCAGGGCCCGGCCGCGTTTTTCGGACCGGCCTTCGAGTCCATCTTCAAAACGCGGCTCGAGGAAGCCGACGAGTTCTACGCCGACGTCATTCCGGCCTCGCTGAACCCCGACGAGGCCCGCGTGATGCGACAGGCCCTGGCCGGGATGCTCTGGTCCAAGCAGTTCTATTTTTACGACGTGGGCCGGTGGCTCCGGGAACACGGAATCCAGCCCCACAAACGCAACTCGCGTTCCGGCCGCAACGACCGCTGGGGGCACATGGTCAACGCGGACGTCATCTCCATGCCGGACAAATGGGAATATCCCTGGTACGCCGCCTGGGACCTGGCCTTTCATGTCACCGCGCTGACGCTGGTGGACGAGGATTTCGGCAAGGAGCAGTTGGAGCTCTTCCTGAGAAACCGCTACCTCCATCCCAACGGCCAGATTCCCGCCTACGAGTGGAACTTCGGGGACGTGAACCCAGCCGTCCACGCCTGGTCAACCATCCATACCTATTTGATGGAGAAGGCGCGGCACGGCAAGGGCGACCTCCCTTGGCTCGAACGCTGCTTTCACAAGCTGCTGCTCAACTTCACGTGGTGGGTGAACCGAAAGGATCGCGCCGGCAACAATGCCTTCGAGGGCGGGTTCCTGGGGCTGGATAACATCGGCGTCTTTGACCGGTCGTCGCCTTTGCCGACCGGCGGGTATCTCGAACAAGCCGACGGCACCGCCTGGATGGTCCTGTTTTGTCAGAACATGCTCGAAATCGCCGCCGAGCTGGCGCTGGCCAATCCGGCCTATATCGGTCTGGCGGGCAAATTCATCGAACATTTCCTCCGGATCGCCTCGGGCATGATTCGCCCGAGTGAGGAGGGCGGCATGTGGGATGAGGCGGACGGCTTCTTTTACGATGTCTTGCGCGCGCCGGACGGGCGGTCCGAACGTCTGAAGGTGCGTTCGATGGTCGGGCTGCTGCCCTTGTGTGCGGTGACCATCTTCGAAGGCAAAATCATCTCGAAATACCCGGCCATCGGTTCGGTCGTGCGCGATTATCTCCAGGCCCGCCCGGAGCTCATGGCGTTCATCCATGATCCCCAGAAGCCGGGGTACAAAGGCCGCTTCCTCGGCTCGATTTTGAATGAAGCCAATCTTCGCCGGGTGCTGCGGGTCCTGCTCGACGAGCAGGAGTTCTTGAGCCCCTTCGGCATCCGCGCCCTCTCGCGCATCCATCGGGAGCATCCCTACGTTTACCGGGCCGGCGATCAGGAGTACCGGGTGCACTACGTCCCCGGGGATGGGGACAGCGGCATGTTTGGCGGCAATTCCAACTGGCGCGGCCCGATCTGGATGCCGATGAACATGCTGATTGTCCGGGCGTTGCTGCAGTACCACCTCTACTACGGCAATGCCTTCACCATCGAATGCCCCTCGGGGTCCGGAACGCGGATGAATCTCTACCAGGTCGCCGAGGAGATCGGGCGCCGGCTCACCCGCATCTTCCTGAAGGACGACCAGGGCCATCGCCCCGTGCATGGCGCTGCTCGAAAATTCCAGGAGGACCCCCATTGGCGGGATTACCCGCTGTTCTACGAATACTTTCACGGTGACACCGGCGCGGGGGTCGGCGCCAGCCACCAAACCGGATGGACCGGTGCCATTGCCCGCGTCATGCATCTGTTCGCAACGTTGGATGCGCAAAAGATTCTGGACCAGCAGAAGGACCGGTCCGTGCGCTCCTCAGAAACCCTCACCCAAGGATAACGCCCATGAACGCCATCACCGTTGAACCCCACAAACCAGCCAGCGCACGATGGGAAACCGTTGCGGAGCCGGCCATCACCGAAGGGTCGGTCCTGGTTCAGGCCGTGGCAGTCGGGGTTTGCGGCACCGACGTTGAAATTGCGGACGGCAAATACGGCTGGGCGCCCCCCGGCCAAACGCGCCTCGTGCTGGGCCATGAATCCCTCGGCCGCGTCCTGGACCCGGGGCCGAGCGGTCTGAAGAAAGGCGACCTGGTGGTGGGCATCGTCCGCCGGCCCGATCCCGTTCCCTGTCCGAACTGCGCGGTGGGCGAGTGGGACATGTGCCGCAACGGCCAGTACACCGAGCGCGGCATCAAACAACTCAACGGATTCATGTCCGAGCGCTGGCGCATCGAGCCGGAGTACGCCGTCAAGGTGGACCGGAACCTCGGCATCCTCGGCGTCCTGCTGGAGCCCACGTCCGTGGTCGCCAAGGCTTGGGAGCACATCCTGACGGTCGGCCGCCGCGCGTTTTGGGAGCCCAAAAGCGTCCTCGTGACCGGCGCCGGCCCGATCGGCCTGCTCGGCGCCCTCCTCGGCCGGCAGCTCGGGCTCGAGGTTCACGTCCTGGCCCGCACCCAGACCGGCCCCAAGCCCGATCTCGTGCGCGCCCTCGGCGCGACCTACCACAGTTGCAGGGTGAGCGACCTGGGATTTGAGCCGGACGTCATTCTGGAATGCACGGGCGTGGGGTCCGTCATTGCCGAATCGCTGGCCAAAGTTGCAGCCAGTGGCGTGGTCTGCCTCACCGGCGTTGGGCATGGGGGGGCCGTGCCGCAAATCGCCACCGCGAACGTGGCCTCTTCGGTGGTGCTGAAGAACAACGTGGTGTTCGGCAGCGTCAACGCCAACAAGCGGCATTGGTACAAGGCTGCGGAGGCCCTGGCCCGCGCGGACCGCTCGTGGCTGGGGCGTCTCATCACCCAGCGCGTGCGGCCGGAGAATTTCCCGCAGGCCCTGGCCCGAAATTCCGACGACATCAAGGTTGTAATCCAGTTTTCGGAGGTGTGACGGCATGCGACAACTGCTGGTAGAGATTCGGCACAATCCCCTGCTCTGGCTGCTGGTCATGGCGCCGGTGGCGCTCGCGGCGGCGAAGCTCAAGCCCGAGGCCCACACGCTGCTGTTCGTGCTGTCGGTGCTGGCCATCGTGCCCCTGGCCGCCCTGCTGAGTCACGCCACCGAATCGGTGGCGGCCAGGACCGGCGACGCGGTGGGCGGCCTGCTCAACGCGACCCTGGGCAACCTGACCGAACTGGTCATCGCGCTGACCGCCCTGCGTGCCGGGGAATACCTGCTCGTGAAAGCGTCCATTGTCGGCGCGATTGTCACCAACACCCTCTTCATGCTGGGCGCCTCCTTCCTGCTGGGCGGACTCACACACCACGTGCAGGAATACAACCGCGTTACGGCCCGCGTGCAAGCCGGCCTGCTCTTCCTCGCGACGACCGCCCTGGTGGTTCCTTCGGCGGTCGCCAAGGCCGACTTCACCCCGGGCACGGAATTCACGCGCAAGTTGAGCGTGGGCTTGGCCGTGCTGCTCATAGTGGCCTACGGACTGGGCATGTTGTTCTCGCTCAAAACTCACCAAGAGCTGTTTGCCAGCGCGGAGCCAGCGCACGAAGGCGAAGCGCCCTGGCCCCTGGGTCTCGCCCTCGCCACCCTCGCCGGTGTCACCGTGCTGGTGGCGCTGGTGAGCGAAGTGTTCGTCGAGTCGGTGCAGCAAGCGGCCGTGACGTTCGGGATGACGCCCGCGTTCGTCGGATTCATCGTCGTGGCGCTGCTCGGCGCCGCGGCGGAAATGGGTACGGCGTTTTCGGGCGCGCGCAAGAACCGTTTGGACCTGAGTGTGGGCATCGCGCTGGGCAGCGCCGCCCAAATCGCTCTCTTTGTCGCACCCGTGCTGGTCCTCGCCAGCTATGTCGTCGGCCCAACCCCGATGGACCTGCAATTCTGGCCGGGCGCCGTGGTGATGATTCTCATCGCCACGATCACCACGTCGTTCGTGACCAACAGCGGGCGCTCGGCCTGGTTCGTCGGCGTGCTGTTGCTGATGGTCTATCTCATTTTCGCCATGACGCTCTACCTCTTGCCGCCGCGAGCAGCATGAAGGGGGGCACCCCTCCAGAACATGAATCTGAAATCCGGAATACCTCCACTACCGCGCGTCCAGGCGCAATACGCTCCACGCGTGAATTGAACTCCTGGAGGGCGCCTTATGCAAACCGATCGCACTTTACGACCGTTCCACTTGAAAGGTAACAAACTATGAACGCTCTCATGCACTTCCTTCAAATCACAGTAGGCCCATTGATTC
>CAZVYG010000111.1:0-12442 GCA_964631605.1 uncultured Verrucomicrobiota bacterium | reverse complement strand
CAAAGGCGAATGTCTCGGGCGTCTTCGGGAGCAGCGCGTTGCCGCTGACGCTCGCTTGGCCGGCGGCATTGACCGTGATGTTGGTCCAGACCGGGGCCGAGGAGTTGTCAATCGGCAGCTCTGCCCGGAAATACTCGCCCTTGCGATACACGCCTTGGCCGTTGACCGTCACGGTGTTCGTCGCAAAGGCAATCCCCATCACGTCCACCGCGCCCGGCACGTCCCGGCTGGTGTATTGGTTCACGTTGTTCGCCGAATACGCCGCCGAGCGGAGGCCTACGCCATTCTCATCGCCTCCGGCCTTCGTGCCGGTGCGGTTGCCAATGTCATCGAACGAGTATTCGAACTGTTGTCCGGCGACGGGCGTGCCGTCACTCCAATACTTCTTGCCGGAAATCACCTGCCAGTCGCGCTGGAAACCGCCCCACATCCCAGACCGGGACCTCTTGGCCAAGGGGCGATTGCAACCAACCCCAAGCCCCAGCGGGGCGGCATGTTTGTAGAATGCAACGGCCCCACCATTCATTCCCCAGTTTTTCGGCGGCGCGGCGCGGGCGGTCTCCCTCCGGGCGGGCAGGAATGCCCGCGCTCCTTCGGTGCGGGGATGGCGCCGCGCCGCCGAAAAACAAGAAGGCAAAAGGTGAGGAGGCCCGGGTGCTACAAACATTTCGCCCCGCTGGGGCTTCCCAAAGCACAGACCTGACCCGGAGGGGGCGGACGAAATCTCCGTCAGCCGGTTGAGGGAATCGTAGGCCTTGGTCGTCGTCATGCGCCACGCACCGTTGTTCGTAAAGCCAATTTGGCCCACCAGCGGCGAGTTGGCAAGGTAGAAATAGCCTGCCGTGACCGTGCCGCTGCTCACCCGGCTGAGCCGGGACGCCGCGTCGTAACCATAAGCCGTGGCCGTCAGCACCGCCCCCTGGCTGTTGACCACCGCCAGATTGGTCCGGCGCAGGAAGGGGTCATACTGGTTGGTGATCCGCAGCCCGGCCAGGGGACCGCCGGTGTAGGCCTCCCCGAGCAGGTTGCCCGCCCTGTCCAGCCACCGCCGCGTGGTGTGGCCGCCCTGGACCACCTCGGTCTGGCGACACCAAAAAGCTCAAGAATAAGTTTTGACTCGCCGAGGGGTTGGGCTATTCTCCCTCGCTCTAATTTTGGGACCGAATTGTTATGGCTAAGCTGACAGTCAAAGACTTGAATGTGCGCGGCAAGCGCGTGTTTGTGCGCGTGGACTATAATGTCCCGCTCGATGAAAAAGACGGGCAGATGGTGATTACCGATGCCACCCGGATCGTGGAGACGCTGCCAACCCTGCGGCTGCTGATTGAACAGGGCGGCAAGCTGATCCTGACCGCCCACTTGGGCCGCCCGAAGGGCAAGCGTGAACCTTCAATGTCGCTGCGCCCGGTCGCGGTCAAACTGGCGGAGTTGCTCGGGCGGCCAGTGGCGTTTATGGACGATTGCATCGGGGAGAAGGTGGAAAAGACCGTGGGGCAGATGCAGCCGGGAGACGTGGTGCTGCTCGAGAACGTGCGCTTCTACAGCGAGGAGGAGGCCAATGATCCGGCTTTCGCGGCGAAGCTGGCGAAAGTGGCCGATGTCTATGTCAACGACGCCTTTGGGTCGGCGCACCGTGCGCATGCCTCGACCGAGGGCGTGGCGCGCATCGTCGCCAGTCGCGGCGGCCAGTGTGCCGCCGGCCTGCTCATGGACCGCGAGTTGAAGTTTCTGGGCGAGGAGCTCGAATCGCCGGCCCGGCCCTTCGTGGTCATTTTGGGCGGGGCGAAAGTCTCGGACAAAATCCTGGTCATAGACCGGTTGCTGGAGAAAGCCGACACGATTTTGATCGGCGGCGCCATGGCCTATACCTTCCGGCTCGCCCAAGGCCATCAGACTGGCAAGTCGCTCACCGAAGCGGACAAGGCCGACGTGGCCAAGGCGGCTTTGGCCAAGGCGCAGCAGCGCGGCGTGAAGTTCCTGCTGCCGGTGGACGACGTGGTGGCCGTGCCGGTGAAAACCGACAAGCTGGACAAGAAAGGCAAGCCCGTTATTGACTATCAGCAGGTGCGCGTCAACTCGGACCTGAATTGTCCCGCCGACGCCGCGGGCCTGGACATCGGTCCGGCGACAGTGAAGGCCTACGCCGCGGAAATTGCCACTGCCAGGACCATTCTCTGGAACGGCCCGATGGGCTTGTTCGAGGACAAGCGCTTCGCCGAAGGGACCAATGCCATCGCCCGCGCGGTGGCTGAAGTGACCCGGACGAAGGGCGCCAAGAGCATCATTGGCGGCGGAGACAGCGTTAAGGCTCTCAACAAGGCCCGACTGGGAGACCAGGTGACGTTTATGAGCACCGGCGGCGGCGCCAGCCTCGAATTCCTCGAGGGCAAAGTCCTTCCCGGCGTCGCGGCCCTAATGGACAAGTAATCGCAATTTGACTGAATCTCCCGCCTCCCCCGCGGCGGCCGGCTGGCGGCCCGTGGGGGAGCGGGTTTGGAATTTGAACATGAATAAAGAACGGAAACTGATTATTGCCGGAAACTGGAAAATGAACAAAACGGTCGCCGAGGCGCTGGACCTCGTACGCGACCTGAAGCTCGAACTGGGTGGTGTCAAGGAGGTGGACATTGTGGTTTGCCCGCCCTTTACAGCCCTGAGCGATGTGTCGAAGGCCATTTTGGATTCGAACATTCGCCTCGGCGCCCAGAACATGAGCGAGCACAACGTCGGCGCGTACACGGGCGAAATCGCCGCGGTGATGCTCAAGGAGTTTTCCGTCCGCTATGTCATCCTCGGTCACTCCGAGCGCCGCCAGTACCAGAAGGAATCCAACGAGTTGATTGCGAAGAAAGCGGCCGCCGCTCATGCCGCCTCCCTCAAGCCCATCGTGTGCGTCGGTGAAACCCTGGCGGAACGCGAGAGCGGCCAGACCGAGAAAGTGCTCGAGACGCAGGTGCGCGGCAGCCTGGCCGGCCTGACCAAGGACCAAATGGTCGAAACCATCCTCGCCTATGAGCCCGTCTGGGCCATCGGCACGGGAAAAACCGCGACCAGCGCCCAGGCGCAGGAGGCCCATGCGTTCATCCGCCGCTTGTTGGTTGCCCTGTTTGACGACTCGGTTGCCCGCCGGGTCAGAATTCAATATGGTGGCAGTGTCAAACCCTCCAATGCGCGGGAATTGATGAGCCAGCCGGACGTGGACGGCGCCCTGGTCGGCGGCGCGTCGCTCGAAGCGCGCAGTTTTGCGGATATTGTTAAAAACTCGATCTAAACATCTTATGGGCTTCATTATCGGTTTACTGACCTTCCTGCTGCTGCTGGACTGCGCGGCGCTGATCCTCCTGGTTCTCATCCAGCTTCCCAAGAAGGAAGCCGGCGCGGGCCTGGCCTTCGGCGGCGCCGCGACAGACGCCCTGTTTGGGGCCGGCTCCGGCACGGTGCTGACCAAGATCACCAAATACGCGGCCGGGACCTTCTTTGTTGTCGCGATCCTGCTGGCATTGCTCCAAAGCCGCCGCACCACGAGCGATTTCGAGCGCCGATTGCAGCAACCGGGCGGTCTGCCAGCCGCCACCGCTCCCGCGGCGCCCGCGACCGCACCCGCGGCCGGCCCCGCCGAAGCCCCGGCGCCGACCGTGGTGCCGACAAATCTTCCGGCCACCCCGGCCGCGCCGGCCACGCCGGCACCCAGCGTTCCGGTGGCCCCGCCGCCAGCCGGCAGCGGGCAGCCGCCTCAACCGAAGTAGCGACCAAAGGTCTTACAGGAAGCGCTCCCCGAAAACCACGGGTAGCGCTTTCGCTTTTTGCGCGGCGCGCGTCCGGGCTCGGTCCCGCCATGCCGCCGGCCGCCCCCGGCCTGCAGCTTTCAACCTTCCGGGTGAAAGATTTGATGCTCACGGGCATAAAAAAACTTGAAGCGAGACTTAAGTTTCTGAGATAAGCTCACCCGCATGCGCAACCAGAATACGGCAGGGTTCAGCACCCGCAGCGTCCATCAGGGCCGCGGCTACTCCGGGACGACCGGGGCGGTGATGCCCCCGGTGTATCTCACCTCGACCTTCGAGACCGGCAATGCCGACGGATTTGACTACACCCGGTCGGGCAATCCGAACTTTCGCCTCCTGCAGGAGAGCGTGGCGGCGCTGGAAGGAGCGCGGCATGCGACCTGTTTTGCCAGCGGGGTGTCGGCCATCACGGCGGTGGTCTCGACCTTGCGCAGCGGCGACCTCGTGTTGGCGGAGGAAAACCTCTACGGGTGCACATACCGATTGTTCGAGCGGGTCTTCGCGAAGTTCGGCCTCCGCACGCAGTACGTTGACCTGAGCCAGCCGGCCAACTGGGACGCGATCGCAGGTTTGCGCCCCGCGCTGGTCTGGCTGGAAAGCCCGACCAACCCCCTGCTCAAGATTCTGGATATTGCAGGAATCAGCCGCGTCGCGGCCGCGGCCGGGGTTCCGGTGCTGGTGGACAATACCTTCGCCTCGGCTTACCTGCAGCGGCCGCTGGAGTTGGGAGCGACGTTGTCCCTTTCCTCGACGACCAAGTATATCAATGGCCACAGCGACTGCCTGGGCGGAGTGGTGGCGACCAATGACCCCGTTTGGCAGGAGAAGATGATCTTCGCCCAGAAGGCGCTGGGTTTGCAGCCGTCGCCCTTTGATGCGTGGCTCACCACCCGGGGCCAGCGCACCCTGGCGGTGCGCATGGAGCGGCATTGCAGCAACGCGCTCGAGCTGGCGCATTGGCTGGAAAAGCGGCCGGAGGTGCGATGGGTGCGTTACCCCTTTCTGCGCAGTCATCCTCAGTACGACCTGGCCAAACGCCAGATGAAGGCCGGCTCGGGCCTGATCGTCCTCGAACTGGATTGCTCCGCGGAGGCCGCGCTTGATTTTTGCCGGCGCCTGCGACTGTTCACCCTGGCCGAAAGCCTCGGCGGCGTCGAGAGCCTCGTTTGCCATCCGGCCACCATGACCCATGCCTCCGTGCCGCCCGAGGTGCGGCGCAAGGTGGGCATCGGAGATGGACTGCTCCGTTTGTCGGTGGGGATCGAGGATGTCGAGGACCTGCGCGGCGACCTGGACGCGGCGCTGCGGGCGATCCCGCGGCCGGCTTAGCCGAAAACCTATGTCCAGCCACGCACTGCTCACCAACCCGATCTGGCGCGCCGACCAATTGGGTCTCCCGATCCCCGACTCGCTGCATGCGGTTTCGATGGCGCTGCCCCGCTGGCAGGACGTTGTGGATTACGAGGAGAAAACATCCTCCATTCAACAGCGGGTCACCACCGGTTATCCGCGCTTCGTCGTGCATCCCAGCGTTGGCCGGCTCGCGCAGCGCCTGGGCGGCGGCCGAACGTGCCTGCCGTTCCCCTCTCCGCGGGTGGCGCGGTGGGCGGCCCGCCATGTCCAGCGTGCCAGCGGAGCGCCCGCCGAGGCGGTTTCAGCTCACGGAGTTTGGGGAGTGGTCACCGCAGCGGAGGGAAGCGTCGCCCTGAAGGATTTCTGGCAGCATACCGGCCTGATCGTCTCCTCCCGCCAGGCGGAAGCCTGCCTGGCCGGACGAACCTCCAGACCGGAGGATGAAGAAGCAAGGCGGGCCTTGCGCCGGCACCTGGCGGGGTTTTATGACTGCGCCGAGGACGATGTGTTTCTAACGCCGACGGGGATGGCGGCGCAGGCCACCGCGCTCCAAACCGTATCCCGCCGCCGGCCCGGACAGCCGACCGTCCAGTTGGGTTTCCCCTACGTGGACACGCTCAAGTTGCAGCAAAAACTGGGGCAGGGAAGCATCCTCCTCCACAACCTCGACCGCATCGAAGAGGATTTGCAGGCGCTGCTCGCCAAACAGCCGGTCGCAGCCTGTTTCGGCGAAATTCCCGGCAACCCCTTGCTCGGCTTGGCAGACCTCCGCTGCATCAGCCCCCTCATCCGCCAAGCCCGTGTCCCGTTGGTCGCCGACGACGTGGTTGCCACCCCGGCTAACGTGGACCTTTCCCCTTACGCCGACCTCGTGGCGACCAGCTTGACCAAGTTTGTGGTTGGCACGGCCGAGGCCATGGGCGGCGCCGTCATCTGCAATCCACGCTCTCCGCTCCATGCCGAACTGAAACCGATCCTTCAGGAACAACATGAGGAGCTCTTGTGGGGCGAAGACGCCGCTGTCATCGAAGCCCAGGCGCGGGGCTTTGTGGAGCGGATGCGCCGGCACAACGCCAGCGGCCTGCTGCTGGCCGAGCGGCTCCGCCGGCATCCGGCCATTGCCCGCGTCTGGTACCCCAAATGGGAGTTTGGCGAGGCCTACGAAGCCGTGCGGCGGCCGGATGGCGGATGGGGCGCGCTCATCACCTTCCTGCCGCACCATGCCGACTCCCGCTCGCCGGCCATTTACGACCGCCTGGAGGTTTGTAAAGGGCCCAGCCTCGGAACCGTCTTTACCCTCGCCTGCCCCTTCACCCTGTTGGCCCACTACACCGAGTTGGACTGGGCCGAATCCTGCGGCGTGTCCCGTCATCTCATCCGCATTTCCGTGGGGCTTGAGGACCCCGAAGACCTCTGGCGCCGGCTCGAAGCCGCGCTGGCAGCCTAATTCCAATACTGACGGACCCCCGCCTGCACCCGTTCGTAGTCGGGGCGTTCCTCGGGCGGCACCGGCTTGGGCCAGCCGTTGAAAAACTTCGGGTACTTCCACCGCCATCGCTCGGCATGACCGTCGGCAAACGACAGACACGCGCCCTGGCTGTGCCGGTTGGCGGGAACGTCCCACCAGTTGTTGGCCCCGGGAAACCGCTCGGCGGTCGGAATCCCGAAGTGCGCATCCAGAATCTCGTCCTCGTGCACATCCAGAAAGACAAACAACTGGTCGGTGCCCGGCCGGCTGATTTGCGTGAACTTCTGGAAACTCGGCATGAGGCTGTTGTTAAACCAATCAAAATCGGGCCAGCCATTGACCGACTGTGACATGTTGTAGCTGCGCGTGCGAAGCTGCGACAGCTTTTTGCCCGAGGCGTCCTCGACCGTGGACCGGTCCGAAGGACAATGATAAATGGCCACCGAACGGTTATACGGGAAAAGCAACCCTTGCTCGATGTTGGTGGTCGAGGTGTCGGTGCGGGTCACGCCGAGGCACCACGAAGCGCCTCGCAGCAGTTCGGTTGGGGTTGTGCCGATGGCATAGACCGAGTTGTTGGGCGGAAGACGGTCCTGGTAATCCGACGTGTAAAGCTGCCAGCAGGTCTGCAATTGCTTCAGGTTGTTCAGGCAGGAGACGGTGGCGGCCTGCTGTTTGCTGCGGCTGAGCGCTGGCAGCAGCAGCGACGCCAATATCGCAATAATGGCAATGACCACCAGCAGCTCAATCAACGTGAAGCCGCCGGTTTCCCGCCGCGCCGCGCCTCGTTCTGGCCGTTTTGCTGCCATGCATTCAAAAGTTCCGCTCCCAGTGTAAGCCACGAACCCGGCTTGAGCAAACTGACGCAAGCCCTACACTGGGGGGCATAATGAAAACCGACCCGCAAGTCTTCCAGGAAATGGACGCGCCGGCGCTGCGAAGTTACATAGACTTTTTCCTGCGCCATTACCGGGTGATGGATGCCTTCTGGTTCATCTACCTGACCGAACGGTTCGGGCAGGACGCAGCCGAGCAAATCAATGAGAAAGTCTGGGGCCGGGTGGGGGGGCTGGCGGCCAGGGACTTGGTGGCGCGCTTTGACATTCGGGACAAGGGCCTCCGCGGCCTGGTCGAGGTGCTTCGGTACTATCCCTGGAGCATTCTCATCGGATACGAAATCGAGCAACGGGATGACGAGGTGATTCTGTCGGTGCCAACCTGTCCGGTGCAGGAGGCGCGCTTGAAGCGGGGGTTGGGGGAATATGCCTGCCGGGCCATGCACGAGGCGGAGTTCCGCAGTATTGCGGCCGCAGTGGACGACCGCATCCGGGTCGAGTGCCGGTTCGCGCCGCCCGGTCCGCACCCGCCCGAGATGTATTGCCAATGGCGTTTCACCTGTCCCGGCGCGGGTCAAACCTGATATCGCCATTGCGCCGCGTCCCGCGAAAGGTTAAGAAAGCCGGCGCGGCCACCGTGGACTTGTCGCGCCGACCGCACCAAGCAAATGCCTGTCATTGAAGTCAACAGCCTCACGAAGGTGTTCCGCACCTATCGCAAACAGCCGGGCTTTGCCGGGGCGCTCAAGGGCCTGTTCCGCAGGCACTACGAACAGCTCGAGGCGGTCAAACAGGTTAGCTTCACCATTGAGCCGGGCGAACTGGTGGGTTTTCTGGGACCCAATGGCGCCGGCAAAACGACCACGCTGAAGATGCTGTCGGGCCTCTTGTACCCAACCAGCGGCATGGCCCGGGTGCTCGGCTATGTCCCCTGGGAGCGCCAGGACGGCTATCGCCGCCAGTTCGCCCTGTTGCTGGGCCAAAAAAACCAGTTGTGGTGGGACCTCCCGGCCCGGGAATCACTCGAACTCAATGCCGAAATCTACGGCATCCCCCGCCCCGAGCGGGAGCGGCGGGTCGGGGAAATGAGCGAGTTGCTCGGGGTCCGCGACAAGTTGAATGTGAGCGTGCGGGAGCTGTCGCTGGGGGAACGGACCAAGATGGAATTGATCGCGGCGCTGTTGCATCAGCCCAAAGTGTTGTTTCTGGACGAGCCCACCATCGGCCTGGACGTCGTATCGCAAAAGACCGTTCGCGAATTCCTCCGGGACCACAATGCCCGGCGCCAGACCACGATCCTCCTCACCAGCCACTACATGGCCGACATCGAAGCGTTGTGTAAACGGGTGATCATCATTGACCACGGCACCATTTTCTTCGACGGCCTGCTCAGCGACGTGGTGGATCGCTTTGCGGACTCAAAGCTGGTCCGAATCCAATGCGAGACGTCCGCCGACTGCCCGGTCGAGGGCCTGTCGAAGTATGGCGAGGTGTTGGAACACACCGCCGGCAGCATCCAACTCAAGGTGAAGCGAGACCGGGTCATTCCCGTTTGCAAGGCCCTCCTGGATGAGCTGCCCGTCAGCGACATTGACATCCAGGAAGTGCCCATCGAGGAAGTCATCCGCCGCCTGTTTGCGCGTTGAGCAGTCCCCCCCGGAACCCGCGCCGCACCCCCATTCGCCACTTCAACCAGGCGGCTTTCCGCAAACTAGGGCGGGAGACGCAGGCGAAAGAAGCGTTGAGAGGAGAATTCGCTGGAGGCAGTAAAAGAGAGGGTGGCGCCGGTGCCGCTGATCACTGGGCTGGCCGCCCGCCATTCCGGCTCGTTCAAGTCGTCCTTGTAGTCCAGTTGGTAGAGTTGTCCGGGAACGGAGGTCCATTCGAAAACGAGGTCGGGGCCGACGACACTGAAAGCCAATGTCGGCGGCAGGAGCACGGTGACGGTGAAGCTCCGGGTCGCGCTAAGTGGCGGCACCCCATTATCGCTGACCACCACCGTAAAGGTGTTGGTCGAGGGCGCCGCGGCAGGCGTCCAGGTGAGCAGGCCGCTGGTGGGGCCGATGTGGGCGCCGGCCACGGCGTTCGAGAGACCAAACAGAAGCGTTTGCGGCGGGGCCTCGGCGTCGGAGGCGGTTACGGTGTAAGCAAGGGTCTGGCCGAGGGTGACAAACCGGTCGGCAATGGGCGCCAGGGAAGGAGGCGAGTTGGGGAGCAGGTTGGGGGCGCGCGGGGTGGGGCTGGTCATGGTGAAGATGGCGGCGCTGGCATCGGGGAAGCGGCCCTGGCTCACATCGTTGGTCTGGGGGCCGAATGTGACGATGTCAATGGGGGTGCCGTCGGAGGCAAAAAGCCCGAGGGCTTCACCGCCCTTGCTCAAAGCGAAGGGAACGTGGAGATCGGGCCGGTTGGTGGAGTTCTGGTTCGCTTCGTTGTCGGCCCAGACCAGGAGGTAACCACCCGGAGCCATGACGTAATGTCCGTTGTCGGGGATTTGGAACTGGAATCGGTTGCTCAGGTTGTCGGTGAGGAAACAGCCGCCGAGGTTGGCGGCATTAGTGCCGCAATTGAAAAGTTCAAACCAGTCTTCATAGTCGCCATCGGCGGGATCGGCAAGGGTGCGGACGTTGTCGGCGAGCCATTCGTTGATGAAGACGGTGAGCGGAGCGACGGCGTCGTTATTCGTCGCCCCCGGAGTGGCGAAGAACATGGAGTTGCGATAAAACGGCTGGGCATCGGGAAGGTCACCGTAACTCCAGTTGGCGGGGAGGGCCGGGTAGTTGAGGTAATCAACGATTTGGACGCCGTTACTCAGGGTGCGAGTCAGGAGCAGGGGACCGCCGCTTGCAGCCAGGCGGAAGGCAGTGTGAAAAACATGGCTCGTGGTTTGCTCCGGCGCGCCATCGCACCAGACCACGAGGAAACCGTTTGACGCTATGACGGCGTTGGTGGGGAACGGCCATTGAGTCAGTTGGTCGTATGAATCAGTCAAGTAGTAGCCGGCAAGACTCAAGGGGGAGCTGCCGGTGTTGTAAAGCTCGATCCAAGGTTCGGGCTGGCCGAAATTGTCGAGGGGGCCGCTGAGATTATGGGGTTGGACTTCATTGAGCCAGAGGGGCGGGAATGGCGGCAGGCTCGCGGCCACGTTGTTGGGCTGGCCTGGCGTTGCGCCGGGGATGAAGGTTGGCCCGGTGGAGGGCAGCAGCGGATCCAGCGAAACGAACAGGCCGCTGGTTGAGGTTGAGTTTTGCAGTCGGGCGATGAACGGCGTGCCATTGGTGTTTTGGAGATACCAAAAACTCAGCGAGTAAACGCTGCCCGCGGGCAGGGTGGAGCCAAGCACTTGGTAAACCGAATCGTTGCCACCCGAGCCGGGGGCGGTGGCGATCATGCGCAGGCTCGAGTTGCCCGAATGTTTTACGGTCGTGCTGAGGATTGAATTGGTAAAATCCGAGGTGAGCGACCAGGAACCCGCCAGAGCGGCTTCGAAGCCGCCATTGGTGACCAGGTTGGGGCCACTGCCCGGCACGCTGCCCGCAACCAGAACCACGTCGTCAACATGGATTTCGCCGGCCGAACCGAGGTAAAGGTAGAGGCGGGAGGCGGAGCTGGAGAGAGTGGCGGTGGCGGTGACATAAACCCACTGAGGGGTCGCCGCCGGGAGATTGGTCGGGATGCGAATGGCCCAATTGGCCACCCGGCTGTTGTCCTGGGCCGGGTCAGCGAGCTGAAGCGAGATACCGTTGGTGGCGGACGGCCAGGGCGCGGCGGCTTCGTAACGAACCCGGTCAACGACGATTTGGTTTGTGCCGGCGCCGGGCCGAAGCAGAGTCAGGGTTTCGCCGTCCTCGTCCAGCCTGCCGTCAAAAACACCAAACGGAACATTGGTCAGACCATAGGTTTGGCTGAAGGCGAAGGGGTCGTTGCAAAGGACCAGGAAGCCTCGGGGGGGAAGCGTTGAGCCTGGCGGGAAAGCATAGGCCAGGCCGTGGAGGGCCCAGCCGGAGAGATCGAAGGTGAAATTGGAGTGAGTGTTGAGGAGTTCCACGAACTGAGCCCCTCCCAGAGCCGGCTGAAAAAGAATCTCGTTAAAGACAACGTGGCCCTCGGGCGCGACGGCGCCGCCGGTGTAGTTCGCGGTGAGGCTGGCGGTCGCATTTGAGATTGCATTTCCGTGCCGGTCCGTCGCCGTGACCGTGAGCGAATTGGTGCCGGCGGACAAGGGCACCTGCAGGCGCCAGGCGGTGGTGCTGGTCCATGTGACGGGATAGGGGATGCCGTTGACGAGGATGTGGTCAGCCGACAGCGGGGCGGTGCCGGTGAGTGTGAGCAGATTGGCGCCCGAAACCAGTTGGTAGGCGGGGTTGTTTACCACGAATGCCGCCGTGGGAATCACGGTGAGCAGGTAATTGCGCCGGGCCGCGATGAAGTTCTTGATGAACTGGGGAGAGATCATCGGGACATTATTCTGGAGAAAGTTCGCGTAGCGCTCGTCCAGGAGGGCGTCAGCCCCGCCGGGTTGAAGCGCGGAGTCAAGCGCTTCCTCGAAGGCGCGGAGGTATTCGCGGTGGAAGCTGGGGGTGTTGGTGATCATCCGCAGAAGGGTTTGGTCGAACATGCGGTAGATGCTGTCGGAAGGGGCGTTGCCGCCCGCGCCAAGGGCGAGTTCGATGTCCCACATCAGCAAACGCCAGGGCTGGTTGTCGGGTTTGTACGCATACATGTTCTTGCCGCGGTCGTATGCGTAACTGTCCCAACTGCAGCAGATGTGGTGAACAGCCACCGGCCGGAGGAAGTTGGGAATGTCCATCCAGGTTCGAACCCGACCCTCGTAGCCGGGTGCGAGGGAATCGTTGACCACAGCGATGAGATTGGTGAGCGGCGACCAGTCATCGGGATTGTCGGTGGCGCGAGGGCGCCAGTTCCAGCGATAGCGGCCGGTGTCCATTTCGCCGGAGCTGCGGTTGACCCGCGCAATGGTTGCGTAGGTGCTGGCCTGG
>CAZVYG010000110.1:0-12776 GCA_964631605.1 uncultured Verrucomicrobiota bacterium | reverse complement strand
GCCGGTTGAGGGAATCGTAGGCCTTGGTCGTCGTCATGCGCCACGCACCGTTGTTCGTAAAGCCAATTTGGCCCACCAACGGGCTGTTGGCAAGATGGGAAGGTGGGAAGGTGGAAGGCGAAACGGGACTATTCGACCATGGGACTATCGGACTATGGGACTAAAGCGAGGTGCGAAAGTGCGAAAGTAGGAAGGTGCGAAGGTGGGAAGGCGAAACGGGACTATTCGACCATGGGACTATCGGACTATGGGATTAAAGTGAGGTGCGAAGGGGGGAAGGTGGGACGACATGACCACGAGACCACCGGACGTTTTGGCGAGCTGGTGTGCGGCCGACTATCGAGAGGTGAATCTCGCGCAACGGGCCGAAGGCGAGGGGGGTAGGTAAGGCTGAAGGCTGAAGGCGGAAGTAGCCTTGGGCGGCCCGACCGCTCAGCGCCTTCTCCACCCGGCGCTGGGGAAAAGCGGCAGGGGATTGCCGCACTCCAAGACGCTTCGCGACCTTCACGCGCGCCCGGCCAATGCGTCAGGGTCCTGGACTGCGCCGGGCCTCTGGCGCTTTCGGCCCGGGGATGGCGCCGCGCCGCCGAAAAGCAAAAAGGCAAGGGGTGAAGATGCCCGGGCGCTACATGTCGCTCCTGAAGGAGCTTGTCTGATCGGCAAAGCCGCGGCGGACGCCAAAGGCCTCCAGCATACCAGCCCAACCCAACGGCCTGGGGCCACTGGCGCGCGGGAGGATGAGCTCGCGCGCCTAGTCCTGGCGCAGGCGGATGGGTTGGGCTGGTTTAGCGGTAATCCTTCCCATTGAGGCTGCGAGCGACACTGGCCAACCAGGTTTCCAACTCGCTTTTCATGGCCTGCGCGCGGGCGCGTTCGGCTTCGAGCAGATCGCGCCTCTCGTGACTGTCGTGCTGGAGGTTGTAGAGCTCGAATCTGACGGCGTTGGGAGGCTTCTCAATGCGATGCACTTTCCAGGGCCAGTCCAGCCAGGCGGCGTGGCCCAGGAAGCTGTCTTCAGGGTGTGAAGTGGTGATGCGCGCCGCGTCGAGCAACAGACGAGCCGGGTCCCGCATTTCTTTTCCTTCGCTTTGCAATTCCAGCAATTCATCCATCAAGGTCCCGGAACTGACTTGCTGGCCGGCGATGGGATAATCCCAGAAGCCGAGTGGTTTCGAGCGGGCTGCGGCCGCGCCTTCGATCAACGGCAGGATGTTGATGCCATCCAGAGGGGGCTGCCGCCCAGGTTGCGCGCCGGAGGCGGCCAGAAGCGTCGGGTAGATATCCACAGTGCCGCAGGGTGTCTGGACGATGCGCGGCTTGGAAAATCGGGCCGGCCATTGGAGCAGCGCCGGAACCCTTAATCCGCCTTCGTAGATCACCCCTTTGTTGCCGCGCCCGCCGCTGGAACCCACCTTTGGCAGGCCGCCGTTGTCGCTGCAATACCAGAGGAGGGTGTTTTCCTGGAGGCCGAGTCTGGCGACCTCGGCGCGCAGTTTGCCAAATGCGCGGTCCATGCCCGTGATTTCGCCGTAAAAGTTCGCCAGCGCCGGCTTCTGGTCCGCATAGAGCGCCAGGTCCTGGTCGCTGGCTTTGTGCGGCAAGTGGGGCGACCCAAACCAAACCACTGCCAGGAAAGGTTGTTTCGCCTGGGCCTGCCGGTGAATGAACTCGAGCGCCGCATCCACGGCGATCATCGAGCTTTCTCCCGGTAACCGGGTGGCGATTCCTTCGCGGCTGAGGATGGGGTCGTTGTCGTAGAAGTTTGGTGCTGACACCCACACGTCAAACCCGCTGGCGCCGGGATTCACCGGGCTGCCTTTGTAAACCGTGCCCAAATGCCACTTGCCGAAATGCCCGGTGGCGTACCCCGCACTCCTCAAGACTTCGGCGATGGTAATCTCCTGGGGTCGAAGACTGAATCCCCAGGAAAAGCAGCCGAACCGGTTGGGGTGCCGCCCTGTCAACACGCTGCCCCGGGTTGGAGAACAGACGGGGGCTGCGGCGTAGAACCGGTCGAAGCGGACGGCGTCCTTTGCCAGTTGGTCAAAGTTCGGGGTTTTGAGGACGGGATGGCCGTTGTAGGCCATGTCGCCCCAGCCTTGATCGTCGGCCATGCAGAGGATGATGTTGGGCCGGGCTGGCGCGGCATTGACGATGGCCGTCGCGAGCAGCGCGCTCAGGCCCACCAGCCCCAATGCCAGAGTCAGGCGTGAAGGAAAGCTGCGCGCTGAAGGCTGGCGGGGCCGCGGCGCCCGTGCGGGAGGCAGGCTCGTTTCAAGGGATGTAGTCATGTTTTGGATGGGCGGCGGAGCCGTAATCAAGGGTCAACACTCGGGGAAACGGCGACGGGGTTTAGCAAGGCTGCAAATCGAAGACCGCGCGTGCTCACCTTCAGTTCCTGGAAGCCGAAGCGTTCCATAACCGCTTCATAAATTGCGACCCCGGTCAGAATCACATCAGCGCGGTTGGGGGGCAGGCCAGGGAGCAGGCGCCGCTGAGCCAGGGGCAAACTCCACAACTGTTCGCAACGGCGGCGGACTTGTTCCCGGCTCAAGCGCGCGGCTTCGATCCGCTCGCGATCGAACGCTTCCAACCGGGCTTCCATTGCCCCCAGAATGGTGGCTGTGCCGCCCGTGCCCACCAACCGGACCTGGCCGTGGCGGGGATGCAAACGAGTTTCGCGTCGCATCGCCGGTTCTAGGCGCGGCTGCACCGTCTCGGTGAGGTAGGTTTGCAGCCAGCCCAGGCAGGCCGCCTGTTCGGCCTCCGTAGGCGGGTCGCTGTGCGGCATCTGCTCGAGGAGCCGAACGGTGCCAAGCGGAAAACTTTCGCGAAAATCCGTGTGGCCGCCCTGGCCGAGGATGAACTCGGTGCTGCCACCGCCCACGTCCAGCAACAACAAAGGGTCTGCGGCCAGGGCGGGGTCGGTTGTGACCCCTTGGAATGCCCAGTCGGCTTCCTGCTCTCCGGAGATGACCTCAACGGGCAAGCCGCTGGCGCGCGTGATGGCCGCAATCAATTCCTCGCCGTTAAGCGCCTCGCGCGCCGCGCTGGTTGCAACGACACGGATGGATTCCGCGCCCAATGTCCGGGCCGTCCGCGCGAACCGGGCCACCGCTTCCGCCGTTCGAGCGATCGGACCGGCCTTCAGGCGCCGGTCCCTGAAAAAGCCCTCGCCCAAGCGGGTCTGATGGCTCTGCTCGGATACCGGGCGGACAACGCGGCCGCTGAGGTCGGCCACCAACAACTTGATGGAGTTGGTGCCCACATCTATGACCGCGCGGCGCTCGACATGCATCAGGGGGCGAGCTTAGGCGACCGGCGGCGCGCGCCCAAGCCGAAACTGCCTGCCGAATTGCTTGCCCTCGAGTGCCGGGTTTGTATGCTCGGGCAAGGCTTTTACAACGACACTATGAAAACAACCGGCTCACTCAAACCGAAGCAACTTTATCTGATCTCGAGCGGCGACCTGCGGCTGTCGGCCAACCAAAAATGCTGGCCCGAGCAGGCGCGGATGGAAACGCTGCTGACGCGGGCGATTCGGGCGGAGGGATGGACCGTGGTTCGCGCGCATCCTTACGATGCCCAGAAAAAGCACGGGTTCATAGACTCCCAGAAGATGGGGATGGAAGTGTTTCAGCGCCTGGATCCCGCCGCGCCGCTGGTCGTGGCCGAATCCGTCTGGCAGTACAGCCATCATGTCCTGGCCGGCCTCTACACGCACCGGGGCCCGATCCTGACCGTGGCCAACTGGAGCGGCACCTGGCCCGGACTGGTCGGGATGCTGAACCTGAACGGTTCGATGACCAAGGCTGGCATCGCCTACAGCAGTCTTTGGAGCGAGGATTTCACGGACGGGTTCTTCCGCACCGGCTTGCGGCAGTGGCTTCGCGAGGGCCGGATCAGCCACGATCAAAGCCACGTGAAACCGTTCGCGCTGGTGAAGCTGCCCGAGGCCGACGAGGCCCTGGGCCGGAAGGCCGGACGCCGGTTGAAAGCCGAGAAGGCGATCCTCGGCGTGTTTGACGAGGGCTGCATGGGCATGTTCAACGCCATCATTCCGGATGAGCTGCTGCATCCCACCGGAGTGTTCAAGGAGCGGCTCAGCCAGTCCACGCTTTACGCGGCGATGCAGCAGGTGAGCGATACCGAGGCCCAGGATGTCCTGGGCTGGCTGCAAAACAAGGGGCTGCGGTTCCAGTGGGGAACCAACGACGAGACGGAGCTGACGCGCGCGCAGACGCTGCAGCAATGCAAGATGTATATTGCCGCCGTCCGGCTGGCGGACGAATTTGGCTGCGCGGCCATCGGCATTCAATATCAGCAAGGCCTCAAAGACCTGGTCCCCGCCAGCGACCTGGCCGAGGGGTTGCTGAACAACGTGGAACGGCCGCCGGTCAAAAGCGCCCGGAGCGGCCGGGTGTTGTTCCCGGGCGAGGCGGTTCCGCATTTTAACGAGGTGGACGAATGCGCGGGACTGGATGGACTGGTCACCTACCGTCTGTGGCGGGAGCTGGGCTTCGCGCCCGAGAACACGCTCCACGATCTGCGTTGGGGACAACACTTCAAAGGCGAGGGCGTCAACGACTACGTCTGGGTCTTCCTGATCTCCGGCGCGGCGCCGCCCGCGCATTTTATCGGGGGCTACCGCGGCGCCACCAGCGAGCGCCAGCCGCCGATGTACTTCCGCCTGGGCGGCGGCTCTCTCAAGGGCGTCTCCAAGCCGGGACACATTGTCTGGAGCCGGGTGTTCATCATGGACGGCAAATTGCAGTGCGATCTGGGAGTCGCGGAAGTGGTGAAACTGCCGGAGAAGGAAACGGAACGCCGCTGGCGCGAGACCACCCCGCAGTGGCCGATCATGCACGCGGTTCTTGACGGGATCAGCCGCGACCAGATGATGGCGAGACATAAAGCGAACCACATCCAGGTCGTTTACGCCCCGAACCGGAAACAGGCGCATCGAGCCTGCCGCATCAAAGCCGCCATGCTCGCCGAGCTTGGACTTCAGGTGAACCTGTGCGGCAACGTGCAGTTGGCCTGAGCACGCCCTGCGGATCGGCCGCCAAACGCCGGGTTAAGAGGCGGGAGGCTTGGGGCCCAGGATTATTCGGTCCACCTCGCGGGCCAGCGCGGCCAGTGGGCCGTTTTTGCGAATGACAGCCTCCGCCTTGTCGGCGAGAGCCTGCGCGAGCAAATTCTCCGAATCCGGAACCCCGGTGTAAACGACGGCTGGCAGGCCGGGATGCATCACTTGGATGTAGCCGAGCAGGTCGAGACCGTCCCCGCTACCGCTCAAATTCCAATCCACAATCACCAGATCAAACCGGTTCTGCCGCAGGAGAAATCGCGCGGCCGCATCGGACTGAGCGGTGACGACCTCGAGTCCCCGGTGCTCGAAGTAAACCGCCAGCAAGTCGCACACGCCCTGCTCGTCGTCCACTATGAGAAGCCGCGGTTTCATGAGCAGGCTCGGTTCTTGTCAGTGCGAATCTGCATCTCGGCTGTGTGATAGCATGCGGTTGACCGAAGGAGGTCTAAACCACAGCCATTGATTACGGAATCCCCTCCGCAATACTCCGGAAGGAAGTGGATGCTGTTGCCGTTTCGAGGGCGGATTGCCCTCGCGAAGCGCTGCCGACGGTCGCTGGCAGGCTGGCGCTTCTTCCAAAACCGGCTCAAAGTGTCCCAGTTAAGGACACAGAATGCGCGCTTTGTCCACTTTTGGAACGCTCATGGACAGCTTAAAGCAGAGGCGTGCCAACTTGCTTCAGGGCTGGGGAATCGAATACCGCCATACGAGCCAGAAAAAAAAAGAGGCAGGGTTGGCTCCCCTGCCCCTTGAGATCGGTTGTGAGAGGATGGATTAGGCGTCTTTCTTGCCTTGGGCTTTGCCTTCGCCTTTGCCCTCGCCCTTGCGTTCGCCTGGAGCGCGCTTGCGCATCTCGGCGCGAGACTTCTCCCACTTCTCATACTGCGCCGGCGTGAGGATTTCCTTCATCTTTTTCTGGTTCTCCTCGCGCATGGCGGTGGCCTTCTCCCGGCGTTGCTCGGGAGTCAGTTCGCGCATCTCGCGCATCTTCTTGCCTTCTTCCTCGAAGAGGGCGGTGAGTTTGGTCTTTTGTTCCGCCGTGAGGTCCAACTCCTTGCTCAAGTATTCCACGCGCTGCTGGGCCATTTGGCCGCGGCGTTCGGTGTCGCCACCCTTCTTCCCCTGTTTGGCTTCCTGGGCGGAGGCCGATAAGGCACAGGCCACCAAGCCGGCCAGCGCCACTGCTGCTAACAAACCAAGACGATATGTTTTCATGTATTTTGTTGTTATTTAGTAACTTATGCACGGCTCCGGCGGTTGCCGGCATTGCCGTGCCTCATCTGCAAAGACGGTTTTGCGGCAAGATGGTTACAGGTTTAGTCTTTGATTTACTTTTCGAGGTTGCGGAATGGCTCGGTCTTTTAGCCGCACGCCTTTGCGGTTGCTGAAGTTGGTTGATCTTGATCGTGTGAGTGGCATGAAATCTGCCCGTGCAGTTTTGGAGCTTGGCAGTCGCTCGGGCGGAGACTTTGCCTCTGACAATGCCCTGGGCGGGAATTCGAGCTGAAGACTGAGTGAGGATCGGATTGGGAACACAGAGACTGATGGCATGCGAGGGCGACGACGTCAAGACAGGGAGGCGCCTGTATGCGCCGGGCGCTTCGGCACGCCGTTGATTTGGATAGGAGAACCTTGAAGAACATCCCCCTGCGGCAAAAACGCATCCTGCTCGTGGACGACGAGCCGGGCGTCCGAAGAGCCATCGCCCTGCTGCTCAGCCTGGATGAACACCAGGTGACGGAGGCGGCGGACGGCGTCGAAGCCTTAAACTTGTTCGCACCCGAGCGGTTCGACCTGGTCATCACCGACCTGGCCATGCCGGCGGTGCGCGGTGATGAACTGGCATGCCGCATCCGGCAGTTGGCGCCGCGGCAGCCCATTGTCATGATCACCGCATACGAGCCCCGGCGCGGCCCGTCGAATCCGGTGGATGCCATCCTGCAAAAACCGCCCTCGCTCGCAGAACTGCGCCGCGAGATTACCTCGGTATTATCGCACGCCTGCGAGTCGGATTAGGGCCCGCCGCAACGGACCACCAAGGGCGCGAAGAGACCCGATGCTGACAGGGCTCCGTGTTTGCCGCGCTGAGGGTGTGGGGATTTCACTGCCGTTGCACATTCAGCCGCATGAAGCGCGCCGGAGCGTTCGACATGGGGGAGGAGTCGCGCACGGTCATTCTCCAGTAATCGCCCAGGTCGGCGGGCGTGAGTTCCTGGAGACCGGCGCCATTCCAGTTGGTGAGGGTAAGGCTGTCGCAAGCTTCGACGGTGAAGTTGAGGTCAATCGCGGATTTGCTCTTTCGGTAGGTGAGCGCCAGATGTCCACTCTCTTCCGCCGGCGCGGGTGTGCCGGCGGTATCGGGTGACTTCGGATCGAGCCCGAAGGCGTATTCGAGGAGGTTGACGATGCCGTCGGGTTCCGGGTCCGCGCCATCCCCGCTAAGGCCGGGGTCAAGCAGTTCGGCGGGCGTGAAGCGGGTGAAGCGCCAGGCATCAATCGGACGGTCTGCGATCGTGACTTGGGCGCTGGAGGGCGTGCCCAGCGTGTAATAACTGCCGGGCGCCAGGATCAATTCCACCGTCTCGTCCCCTTCGGCCACGCCATCGTCGCCCGAGGGCGTGAGGACCACGACGGCGCCGGTCGAGCCGGGTGGAATCAGAATACCGGGCGGGAGGGCAAGGTAGTCCGCGCCGCTGGTGGCGGTGCCGGCCAGTTGGCAACTGACTGTCAGAGGGGCGGCGCTGGCAACCGCCCGAGTGACGGTGAAGGCGCCGGAGTTGGTTCCCCATTCCCCGGCATTCGGGTCGGTCGCCGCCACGGTCACCACGGCGCTGTCGTCGTCCGCGATGATCACCGTTGCGGCGGCGGGATAATTCAGGAGGCAAGTGTCGGCGGAAGAAAGCGTGAGGATGACGGTTTCGTCGTTTTCAGCGCTGGAGTTGTTGAGGGGGGTGACGGGTAACGAGACGCTCGAGAGGCCATTGGAAATCACGGCGGAAGCGCCGAGAGCAGAGTAATCAGACCCGCTGGTGGCCGAGCCCCCGACGGTGAAATAGAGGGTGAGATTGCCAGCGGTATTCGTTCCGCGGGAGATGGTAAACAGGCCCGGGTCGCACGAGGCCGCCTCAATGGCGAGGGGATCCGCCGCGACCACGGAGAGCACTGGCAGGGCCGCGCGGCTGTCATTGTCAGTAATCGTGACGGTTCCCGTGCTGGCGCCGAGCTTGTAGCCGCTGCCGGGAACAGCCACCAGTTTAAGCTCGACGGTCTCATTCAGCTCATCGGTTGCGTCATCCACCGGTTGGACCGGGATGGTCACCGAGCTCTGACCGGCCGGGAGGGTGACCGAGGTGCCAAAATCCGCATAGTCCGCGCCGGCGGCGGCCGTGCCCAGGACTTCGAAGAGGACGGTGAGTGGATTGGCTGTGCTTCCGGCGCGCGCGATGACGAACGCGCCCGGATCGGGCCCGGTTTCGGAAGCGGTGGTGTCGGTGACAGTAAGCGCAACCGTGTTGATGTCGTCATCGTAGATCGTGAACAAGTGACTGGCTTGAGCGTCGAGGACCGCGCCCACGGGATTGCTGAGGGTGACGACCACCGTTTCGTCGCCCTCGGCTGCCGAGTCGTTCACGAGGGTGATGGTCACGGGAGCCGAATTGGTGCCGGCACTCAGGTTCAAAGTGCCCGCGGCGAGGGTGTAGTCCACCCCGCCGCCGGCGGCGGTTCCGCCCGTGACCGCGTAATTAACGCTGATGGCGGCGGGGGCATTGGTGCTTACTACAACCGCAATTTTGCGCGAACCACCGGACTCGATGGCCCCGGACTCGGCAAACGCGAAGCCGATGGCGGCCGGTCCGGCCGGATCATTATCGGTAAGGGTGAGATTGGCGGTGTAGGCGCTGCCGAGGTTATAGGAAACGTGGGAGGAGAGGATGATCCGGAGGGTTTCCGCCTTCTCGCAAATACTGTCGTCAATGGGGGTAATCATGTTGGTGACGCTGGCCACACCGTCCGGCAGCACCACCTCGCCGCTCAAACCCTGGTAATCCGCCCCGTTGATAGCCGTGCCGCTGATCGAGTAGTAAACCGTCAGCTCACCGGCGGTCGTATTGGCGCGGGTGATCACGAACCGGGCGGTATCGCTGCCGGGTTCGGAGGCGGTGGCATCCGGCGTGGAGAGGCTGACGGTGGGCAGTTCGTTGTCCAGCAGCGTCAACGTGTAGGTCGCCGGGTTGGCCAGGTTGTAGGCAACGGCCGGCTGCAAAGCAACAATGACCGTTTCGTCTCCCTCCACCAGGCTGTCATTGATCGGCGTGAGACTAAAGGTGGCCGAGGCGCTGCCGGCGGGGATCGTGACCGACCCGGCAGGCGTTGTGTAATCCACCCCGTTGGAGGCCGTGCCGCTGAGGGAGTAAAAAACCACGAGATTGAAGTCCTTACGGCCGGTGCGGGTCACGCGGAGTTGGGCGGCATCGCTGGGCTCGGCCAGAGTGGCATCGGCGACGGACAGCGTGACCAACGGCGGGTCATCATCCACAATCGTGGCCGTTTGCGCGGTGGTGGTGCCGCGGGTGTAGGCGGCGTTCTCCTGCAAGGTAAGCGTTACCGTTTCGTCACCCTCAACCAGGAGGTCATCCATCGCAATCACCGGCACAAGCGCCTCGGTTTGCCCGGCGGCCAGGAGAACCGACGCGGGCATCCTTTGATAATCCACGCCGCTGGTGGCCGTGCCGCCAAGGGTCCAGAGGACGGTGATGTTGCTGGAGACATTGCCGGTTCGATAGACGCGGAAGTAGCCATGGTCATCACCGCTTTCTGTGGCGCGGTTGTCAGCCGTCCCCGTGGTGCTGACGCTCACGGTGGGTTTGCTGTACACTTCGTCATCCTCGATATTCACTCGGGCCACGCCCTGACCCGTGATCGCATAGCCGGCGTCCGCCCAGACGGTCAGCTCGACAAACTCCGGCCCCTCGCTGGCCGTGTCGTTGACCGGCAACACGGCCAAGTCAAGAAAACTGACTCCGGCGGGAATGGTGACGCGGCTGACCGTGCCGGTGAGGGCGACGCTGGTGGTGTAATCGCTCGAGTAAGTGGCCGTGCCGGACCGGTGGAGGGCGACTTCGAGCGAGGAGGTGAGCAAACCGGAGCGGGTAAGTCGGAAGGCGCCGGGGTTGCCCGCGGTTTCGGTCGCATCATCATCCCGCGCGGTGAGGCTGACTCCCTGGCCGGGCGTGGCGGTGAAGTTGATGCCGCTGGCGTCGCCGGCACTGACGTTGACCGGGTTGACCCAGCCGCCAGCCGCGCTGAAACCATAACCGTATTTTATCGCGGCGATTGTGTGCGATCCGGCGGCAAGTCTTCCGAGGTAGTAATTCCCCAGGCTGTCCGTGTAGCCTGCCGTGGTGCCATTGGCCGTCATGCGCACGCCTTCGACCGGCTCGCCGTAGGGATCAAGAACGCGCCCCGTGATGCGGCGAGTGGTCGGGGAGCCGACAGTGATGACGACCGAGTCCGTGGCCACCCTGCCCTTCATGTCCGTAACTGTGCACTGGACCGTGTAATGGCCGGCGGTGGTGAAAGAGCGGGACACCGTGGCGCTGTTGACGCTGTTGCTCCCGTAGGTGTTATCGCCAAAGTCCCAGTAATACGCCAGCGCATCGTCGTCAGGGTCGGAGGCGTAGGCCGTCAAATGGACCGGCGTGCCCACCGGCACGCTGGCCTGGCTTACACCCAGGGTGAGCTCGGGCGGACGATTCCCCGGGAAGGGGCCGATTTGCACCACCACGTCAACCGCGGACTCGGTTCCCGAGCCGGTCCGGGCGATGGGGGTGATGTGAAGATCGGCGGCGGGGTCGCTGAAGGTGCGGCCGAGCATGACGGCACTGTCGTTCTTGCCGGGAACCGATCCGGGGGTGGTATCCAGCAGATGCGTGCCGCTGGCGCTGTCGGTCCAGGGGTCCCAATGCAATTCGACGCCATTGAGCAGCCAGTGGTTGCTCGTGAACTTCTGCCGGTGACCCAGCCAGTAATCGCGGTCAGGGTCTTTGCGGATGCGCACCGCGTAGGTGCGGCCCGGGGTCGGGATGGGCACATCCAGCGCATGCACCCGCTGGGTGCTGCTGGCGTTGAGCGTGGCCACGTAAGCCTCGGGCAGCCACTCAATCTGGCGGCGCATCGAGGGGTTGAAATGGTTGTTCATGCTCCCGGTGGACCCCATCATATCAAAACTGTCGCCGTACTCGCTGTTGCTGCCCGGACCAATCACGCTGTCGGCGGTGGCCGTCCAGAAATTGGCATGGCGCAACCCCAGGTTGTGGCCCCATTCATGCGCCGCCACGCCCGCGCTCGAACTCTTGAGCCAGATGCCGGCGCCGCCGACGTAGCCCAGGCCGCTGAAACTGCCCGGCCCGCCGTTGTAACGGATGGCGTTGAGAATGTAGCTGGCGGAGTCGTATCCCATGTTCCGAGCCAGTTCCAAGGCGTCCGTGCGCAACACATATTCCCCCTGGTCCTTGTAATACTGCTCGGTCTGCGGCAGAACCAGCAACGGCGTGACCGTTGGGATCAGCGACATCGTGTTCCACGAATTCTCGATAAAGAAATTGTTGACCGTGTTGATCGCGTCGTAACAACTGGTTTCACTTTGTGGGTCGGCCGAGGGATTGTCCGCAAACGCCAGCCGAATGTAGAGCAGGGTCTTGGGACCTTGCGTCCAGCTATCCGGCAGCGTGGGCGGCTCATCCCCCTCGGCCACTCCGCCCTCTCCGGCAAGTGGATCGTCGTAAAGGGCGATGAGGCCGTCCACCGCGATCCCGCTTAGCGGCGTGTCCTGCTGCGACATTTGACGGAGCCGATTCCCATAAACAAATGCCTGATACCGTTTTCCCCCAATCACCGCTTCGCGCCGCACTTCCGAACGCGCCTGGCCGCCCTCCCCAAAGTAATCCGCAATGAGGACGCCGTAGAAACCGCGGCCACTGATCGGCTCCTCGAGACGGTCAAGCACTTCCAAGGGCAAATGCTTGCGCGCCTCGGTCGGAAGCGCTTCGGCCAGCGCCCGGCGTGGATCCTTTTGGATCAGGTCCCGCATGACTGCCCGCCTCGCTTCGGCCAGCCGTACTCCTTCCGCCACTAGCGCGTTCCGTTCCTGCGCATCTTCAGTGTCTCGGAAACGGTCGGCCCAGCTCGCAAAGACGGGCGGCTGCGAGGGTTGGTCGGGCCCGGCCGCCGCCGCGCGGATGGGAGACATTAGAACCCCGAGACCACAGACGATACCGAGGTAATGCAGAAAACAGGCGCCGGCGGGGGTGGCATGAAGGGCATTCATGTGAAACATGGCGATGGTAGCTGTTACCGTGCCACTAGCAATGCCGCACTTCAGCGGTGGAGTATTTGTCCTTGCAGGTGTCCGGCCAAGCCGGTAGGTTCTTACCCGGCTGCGCGGTTAGCTCAGTGGTAGAGCACTTCCTTGACACGGAAGGGGTCAGAGGTTCGAACCCTCTATCGCGCACCATCTTCCACACTTTCGCCAAAGCCCCTGCAATCCCTAACGCCGCCGCACGTCATACGGGCCGATTGGGCCGTTGACATCCTCAGACAATGGGATAACTTTTTCTTGTTCGGGTGGCAGTACGTTTCTTCAGCGGGGTTCCCCACCCCCACCTCCTTGGCGTCTGCTGCCCGA
>CAZVYG010000109.1:0-13936 GCA_964631605.1 uncultured Verrucomicrobiota bacterium | reverse complement strand
AGCAGTATCGCAAGGGGGTGATCACTCCCGGCGAGCGCTACAACAAGATCGTGGATATTTGGACGCATTGCACCGACCAGATCGCCAACGTCATGTTGCGCACCCTCGAGCAAAACCAGGGCAAGAAGGAATACAACCCCGTCTCGCTCATGGTGGACTCCGGCGCCCGCGGCAACCGCCAGCAGGTCCGTCAGTTGGCCGGCGTACGCGGTCTCATGGCCAAACCTTCCGGCGACATCATTGAAAAGCCGATTCTGTCCAACTTCCGCGAAGGCCTCACCGTCCTCGAATACTTCATCTCCACTCACGGCGCGCGCAAAGGCCTGGCCGATACCGCCCTCAAGACCGCCGACTCGGGCTACATGACGCGCAAGCTGGTGGACGTTGCTCAGGACGTGATCATTCGGGAGGAAGATTGCGGCACCACCAACGGCATCTGGGTCCAGGCGATCTACGAGGGCGAGGACGAGGTGGTCAAGCTGTCGGAGCGCCTGATTGGCCGCCATGCCTGCGACGACATCCCCAATCCACAGAACCCCAAGGAGCTGCTCGTCAAGGCCAACGAGGAAATTGACGAGGTCAAGGCCCGGCTCATCGAAAGCGCCGGCGTCGAACGGGTCAAAATCCGGTCGGTTCTCACTTGCGAAAGCAAGCAGGGCGTCTGCATTTCGTGCTATGGCCGAAATCTGGCCACCGGCGCGCGTGTCAAACTGGGCGAGGCGGTCGGCATTATCGCCGCCCAGTCCATCGGCGAACCCGGCACGCAATTAACCATGCGGACCTTCCACATCGGCGGCACCGCCTCCCAGGTGTTCAAACAGCCGCAGATCAAAGCCAAATTCGAAGGCGTGGTCCGCTACAATGAACTCCGCCTGGTCGAGCTTGAAGACGGCAACAACATCGTCCTCAACAAAAATGGCTCGGTGTCCATCCTTGCCGAGGACGGCCGGGAGCTGGAAACGCATAACGTCGTGATCGGCGCGGTCATTTCGGTCCCCGACGGCGGACGCGTCAAGAAAGGCGAGACCTTCGTACAGTGGGACCCCTACAACGTCCCCATCCTCTCCGAAAAAGCCGGCCGGGTCAAATTCGTGGACATCATTGAAGGGGTCACCATGAAGCAGGAGGTGGACGAGCAGACCCAGCAGGAAGCCATGGTCGTCATCGAGCATAAGGAGGACCTGCACCCGCAGATCGTCATCCTCGATGACAAAGGCGAACCGCTGGCCAGCTACCCCATCCCCTCGGGCGCGCACATTGTCGTGAGCGAGGACGATCGGATCGTGGCGGGAACGCTCATGGCCAAAACCCCCCGCAAGACCTCGAAAACCAAGGACATCACCGGCGGGTTGCCCCGCGTGGCCGAGTTGTTCGAGGCGCGCCGTCCCAAGGACGCCGCCGAAATCTCCAAGATTGACGGCATCGTGGACTTCGGACCGAGCGTTCGCGGCAAGCGCTGCATCGTCATCAAGGACCAGCAAACCGGCGTCGAGGAGGAACACCTCATCCCCATCGGCAAACACGTCATCGTCTTCAAGGGCGACTACGTCAAGAAGGGACAGCAGTTGACCGAGGGCCCCATTGACCCGCACGAAATTCTCGACATCTGCGGCCCGCAGGAGCTCCAGGAGCACCTGGTCAACGAAGTCCAGGAGGTTTACCGTCTCCAGGGCGTCACCATCAACGACAAGCACATCGAAATCATCGTCCGCCAGATGCTCCGCAAAGTCCGCATCACCGAGCCGGGCGACACCAACTTCCTCTGGGGCGAACAGGTGGACAAACTCGACTTTGAAGAAGAGAACCAGCGGGTGGAAAAGATGGGCGGCAAACCCGCCGAAGCGCAGCCCGTCCTGCTCGGCATCACCAAAGCCTCCCTGGAAACCGAGAGCTTCCTCAGCGCCGCTTCCTTCCAGGACACCACCCGGGTGCTCACCGAGGCGGCCACCCGCGCGCGGGTGGACTACCTGCGCGGCTTCAAGGAAAACGTCATCATGGGCCACATCATCCCGGCCGGCACCGGCTTCGAACTGCATCGCAAGGTCCGGCTCAAACCCCTGGTCGAAATCCAGGAGGAGCCGGAGCCCGAACCGGGCGCCGCCCCTTCGGCGGCCGCGGAAAACCCTCTGTTGGGACTGTAGCCTCCCGTATCGGCGGCAGCCTCCTGACGCATACAAAAACCTGTGCGGGGCGCCGGAGAATTCATCCCGGCGCCCTTTCCTTTGCCGCGATGGCTTCCCCCACCGACGCGGCGTCGCGCCGTCTCAAACCTTCGGTTCCCACCCCGGGCGGTAATCGCGGCTCCACAGCGCCTGCGCCGCCTTGTCCCCGAGAATCTTTCCCGCCTTCGGGTCGAAGTCAATTGTGTGCCCGGTGCGCCAGGCGATGTTGCCAAGGTGACAGAGCAGGGTGCTCTTCTGGCCTTCCTCGATGTCCGCGGCCAGCGCTTTGCCTTCGCGGATGGCGTCGGCAAAATTCGCGAAATGGACGCTGTCGAAGGAGAAAAGGTCCGACTGCCGGCCCTGGATTTCCCGCAACACCTTGTCCTTCAGATCGTAAATGACACAGTTGTTGCCGGCCATCACCAGCGTGCCTTGGTCACCAAAGAAGCTGACACCGAAACTTGCGCCCTCAAACCCCCGGGGCGCGCAGCTCTGGCCTTCCCACGCAATGCCCTTGCTGCCAAAGTCGAACGTGGCCAGCGTCGTGTCCGGTGTCTCCCAATCATCCTGGTAAAAATAACGGTTGCCCCCGCAGGTGATCCGGTTGGGCAATTCGACCTTCAGGCCCCACCGCGCCAGGTCCAGCGCATGCACTGCATTGTTGCCCAGTTCACCCGTGCCCCAGTGCCAGAACCAATGCCAGTTGTAGTGCAGGATGTTGTCCCGGTACGGCCTCTCCGGCGCCGGCCCCTGCCACAACGAATAGTCCAGCCACTCCGGAACCGGAACGGCCTTGCCCCGGCCAATCGAGGGACGGCGGTTCGTGTACCACCCCCGCGCGAAATAGACCTGGCCGACCTCCCCCGCGTGGACCGCCTGGATGGACTCGATGACCCAGGGCCAGCTTCGCCGCTGGTTGCCCATTTGCACCACGCGCTTGTACTTCCGAGCGGCGGCGACAATCAATCCGGACTCGCGCCCGTTGTGGCTGGCGGGCTTTTCCACATAAACATGCTTTCCCGCCGCGCAGGCCAGCAGGGTCGCCGGTGTCTGCCAATGTTCGGGCGTGGCAATCGTGATCGCATCAATCCCGGGATCCTCCAGCAGCTTGCGCAAATCCTTCTCGCCCCGGGGCGTGGTGCCCTGCTTTTTTGCCGCAGCCGCAATCCCTTTTTCCAGCGCCCGGCGGTCCACGTCGCACACACAGGCAATCTCGACGTTCGGCACCCCGAGCAACGCAGTGATATGCGCCATGCCCCGGCCATTGCAGCCGATGACCGCCACGCGCAGTTTGTGGTTGGGAGAAGCCGCCGCCTGGATGGCCGGAGCGGCGGAAAGGGCCGCCAGGCTGGCGGCGGCGAGGGAACTGTTGCGGAGGAAGTCCCGGCGAGTGATGCGGTTTGTCATAAGTCGTTGCGTTTATATTTGGTTAACTGAAAGGAATCAATCCTGGCGCAGGACGGGGAATTCGACCATTCATGGAGAGCTTTCGATCTGGCGCGTCACCCCCAGTTTCCCGATCAGGACAAACACCAGCAGCAATGCCAGCGGATAAAGCACCGCGCAGGCGACGAAGATCGGGGTGAACCCATACGCGTCCACCACCCGCCCTGTTCCCAACATTGCCAGTGCGCCCATCCACGACCCCAGCGTTCCGCCCAGACCCGTGACCGTCGCGATCGCGTTCTTGGGAAACACTTCCGCCGGCAGGGTGATGTTGCTCCAGCCCCCATGACAAAACGTCATGCCGGCCACCAGCATCAGGGCCACCGTTGGGTTCGAGGTCTGCGTCACGCTAAAAAGGCAGGCCAGCAGTATCAGCGTCATCAACCCCATCGTGCTCTTCCGGGCCCGGTCGAGCGTCCAGCCGCGCCCGATCAGCAGCCGCGGAATGATGCCGCCCGAAAGGTTCCCCAGGGCCGCCGCCGCGTAGGGGATCCAGATAAACATCCCAATCTCCTTCAGATCGAAACCATACTGGTTCTGAAAATAGGGCGGGATCCAGAAAAGCAGGAAATAGCTGATCGGATCGGTAAGCGCGCGAACCAGGACACAACCCCAGGTCTCCCGCATTCGAAGCAGGATGCCCAGCCGCGGCGGACGCACCCGGCCGCTGTCCTCGGGAAGTCCTTCGAGGATGAGTTGGCGCTCCTCCTCGCTTAGGCGCGGATGTTGCCGGGGCTGCTTGAAGAAAATGATCCAGGGAATGAGCCAGAGGAAACCCACCGCGCCGGTGACCAGAAATGCCGCGCGCCAGCCCCACTGCACCGCAATAACGGAGACAATCGGCGCGGCCGCTACGGAACCCACGGCGGTGCCCGCGTTGAAAATGCCGATGGCCAGCGCCCGGTCCCGCATCGGAAACCATTCGCCCACCGCCTTCACTCCGCCGGTGAAACTGCCGGGCTCAAACACGCCCAGCAGAAAGCGGAAGAACGAGAACTGGCCCACCGTGCTGGCGAAAATGTGGAGCATGTTGGCCAGGGACCAGCCGGAAACGAAGAAGATGAACCCCCGGCGGGTGCCGATGAAATCAATGATGCGTCCGCTCACGGCGTACATGACTCCGTAGCTGACCAGGAACCAGAAATTGATGTCGCCGTAACTGGCGTTGCTCAGATGAAGCTGCTCCTTGATCGTCCCGATCAACACCGACAGGGTCTGCCGATCCAGATAATTGAGCGCCGACGCCAGACACAGCAGTGCCGCAATGTACCAGCGCAGGTGTTGAATCGGGCGTTTGCGGCTGACCGCCGGCTGGCCGCTCGTCGCCGGTGGCTCGGAGATAGGCGCGCGGTCCATACTCACACCCGGTCCAACCGCTCAGGCCAGACCATAGTCGCGCGCCGCCCCCGCGCCGAGTTGTTGCACCACCAGCTCTCGCAGATCTACCGCCGGCCCGACCGTCACCCCCGCCGCAGCGGATTGGCCTTCCGCCAGACTCCGCTCGGCCCCCTCCAAAACCAGAGTCGTATAAAAGCCCAGTGCCATGGGGGTGAAGAGGCTCTCGCGTTCCGCCGCTGACAGTTTGCCGTTGCGGTCGGCGAGCATCTGGCGGTAAAAACGCCCGGGATGGCTGATGCCGTACCCGGTCACGGTCTGGTCCTTCTCGAAATTGCGGAACAGCGGATTGACCTGCAGGACACCGTCGGCATGAATCTCCAACAACCCCGGGGTGTCCAGCCCCAAGTCAAGCAGGCCGTCCGAACAAATCAGTCGCCCCGATTGCACCGTCGTGGACCACGCGGTGTTGGGCAGCGCCCACCCCGTGAGGATGTGCGCGATCGCCCCCGAACGGAAAAGAATCTCGGTATCCACCAGGTCGTAGCCGTTTACGGGCTGCGGCTTGAGCGATGGCAGCTTGTGCGCGTACCCGACGGCCCGGACCTGGACCGGGACAAGGTTCACGATCTTCATCAACGCGTCCGCCATGTGCACTGTCAGAAAGGAAATCGGCGTGTTCCGCGCTGCAAAGTCCGGGGAGGCGAAAAACCTGGGGGCGTGATTGGGGTCCGCGACAAACAGCTTGTCGAGCATGTAAAAGACGGCTGCCTGCAAAGTCCCGTAGCGTCCGCTTTGATACCGGGCCTCGGCTTCCTTGATGCGCGGGTCCTCCCGTTTGTGGAAGTCTATGCCGAGGATGCGCCCGCTCTCCTTCGCCGCCTGGATCATGTCGTGCGCATCCTTCACTGTCGCCGCCGTGGGCTTGGGCACCACCACATCCAGTCCCGCTCTGAGCGCGTCCACCGTCGGCGCCGCGTGAAGATGATCGGGCGTGTTCACCTGCACCGCGTCCAGCTCGACCTCCCTCAGCAGTTCCTTGTAATCGGCGAAACGACGGTTGGCAGGCAGCCTCGCCAAATCCCCAAACCAGTTGCGGCATGACTCGTTGGGATCCGCGACCGCGCCAATCTCCAGCAACTCCGAATACTGGCTCCGGAAATAAAGATGCTGGTAGATTTCCCGGACCACAGAACCGGCGCCGATCAAACCAAGGCGAATTTTATTCTTCATGGCAGCCGTGTTGAACCATTCACTGTGAAAGGGAGACCAGGCCCGGTTCCCGCGGCGCCTCGGCCGCGGCGGGCGGCGCGGATGCGAGGGCCGCCACGGCCTCATCGGTCGCTTCACCAAGCACCGCCAGCCCTTCCTCGAGCGCCTCGCGGGGAATGGTCAGCGGCGGACTGATCTTCACGGTCTGGCCCCAGGCGCCCACCGGCGCGAAGAACAGCAGGCCCTTGTGAAAGCAGCGCTCCACGATGGCATGGGCCAGATCGTGGTCCGGCTCGCGTTTTCCAGCCTTCACGGTCTGCAACCCTCCCACCAAACCCCGGGCCGACACATGGCCCACCACCCGCGGATGGCGCGCTTGAATCCGCTGGAGCGCGGCAAGCAGGACGGGCTCCAGTCGTGCCGCGTTGCCAGTCAGATCCTCGCGGAGGATTTTCTCGATGCTGGCCAGGGCCGCCGCGCAACTCACCGGGTTGCCTGTATGCGTGCTGGTCATCGAGCCCGGCCCAAACTGGTCCAGGATCTCCTCCCGGCCAATGACGGCGCTCAAGGGCAGGGAACTGCTGATCCCCTTGCCGCAGCAAATCAGGTCCGGGGTCACGCCGTAATGTTCAAATGCCCAAAACCGGCCCGTGCGGCCAAACCCGGCCTGCACCTCATCAAAAATGAGAACCACTTGGTGCTGCCGGCACCAGTCGGCCAGTTGGCGGACGTATTCCACAGGCGCAAAGTCCGGTCCCACCCCCTGGTAAGTCTCCATCATGACCCCCGCAATTTGCCCAGGCTCAAATCCGGCGCGGGCAATCGCGCGCAGGAAGGTGTCAAATGAAGTGTCCTGCTGCCAGTATCCATCAGGGAAGGGGGCATTGATAAAGGCGGGGTCCAGGTTGACAATCCACGCTTTCTGCCCGGCGATGCCCCCCGCCTGCTGGGCACCGAGCGTGCGGCCATGAAAACCGCGCTCAAACCCCACGATGCCGATTTTGCGCGTGCCCCCCACGCGGATGCCTTGCGCCCGCGCCAGCTTGATGGCGCATTCGGTCGCCTCCGACCCCGTCGTCAGGAGGAAAACCTTCTTGAGACCTTCCGGAGCCAGGCTGGCCAGGCGCTCGACCAGGTCCGCCCGCTGCTGGCTGGGAAAGCAGTAATTGTGCAGCAACGGGTGGCTGGCCTGCCGGATAATGGCTTCGACCACCTCGGAAGCGGCGTGGCCCGCGTTGGCCACCAGCACCCCGCTGGAAAAATCCAGCCACCGGTTCCCGTACTTGTCATATACAAAAATGTCCTCCGCCCGATCCCACACCAATGGCGGCTGGCCGCGCATCGAGTTGGGCTCGAACCGGCGCAAGGTCTTCAGCGTCGCAACCGAGTCCGGATGCGGCAGCGCCGAAACCACCCGCCGATACCGGGTTTCGACCCGAGGCACCGTCCGGGGTGTGATGGAAAACTCTTTGCCCATATTGCTCAGGACGCATGCAGGTTAGCAGGCGCCGCCCGGTCGGGCACCACCAATTGTGTCGAATTCTGATACTTTTGTGCGCCGGGCTCGCCTCCCCGCGCCGCGCCGACAGACGGAACAAACAAAAGCGGAGCGCGACGCTGAACCGCGCGCGGCGACGCCGCTACTTCCCGCAGCAGTGTTTGTACTTCTTGCCGCTGCCGCAGGGGCATGGGTCGTTCCGCCCCACCTTCGGTCCGCTGCGGACCGGCTTGGCCTTTTCCACCGCGGCCGCCGCCTCGCTGACGATGTCGCTGGCCTGCGGCGCGGCGCCTCGCGCGGCTCCGGCCCCTGGCGCTTCCGCGCCGGTCGCGCTGCCACCAAACGCGCTGGTGGACTGGTGCATCGTGTGCTGCGGCACGCTCCGCAGGAAATTTTCGAATGCCATCAGGCTCGAGGCGCTGCGGAAAATGTTGTGGCAGATCTCGGTCTTGATGTTGACCATCAGCTCCTCGAAAATCTTGTACGCCTCGGCTTTGTATTCGATCAGCGGATCCCGCTGCCCGTGGGCCCGCAGCCCGATGCTGTACCGCAGGCTGTCCATCTCGTACAAATGCTCCTGCCACAGCTTGTCAATCGCGCTCAGGATCGTGTAGCGCTCGACCTCCTTGAGCGCCTCCGGGTTCTCGAAACTGATCTTGAGTTCGTAAGCCTTCCGCACGCTCTCCGAAATGAACGTGCACACCGCAAATTGCGCCGGGCTCAGGTGCTCATACATTGAACCAGGCACCGGCGCCTCCTGCCCGGATTCCGCCGCCTTCACAATCTCCCCCTCGGGCAACCCGAGCGGGAAGTTCAAATTCACCCAGTCGGCCAGGGCCCGTATTTTCCAGGTGTTTGGGTCAAACTCGGCCGTGGTGAACTGCTCCACCTTCTGCAGCACCACTTCCTCCATCACGTCCATCAATCGGTCCCGCACGTCGGGGGCGTGGATGATCTCGTTGCGGAAGCCGTAGATGACCTCGCGCTGCTTGTTCATCACGTCGTCGTACTCGAGCGTCCGTTTCCGGATCTGGAAGTTGTGCTGCTCGACCCGCTTCTGCGCCTGCTCGATCGAGCGGTTCAGCAACGGATGCTCCAGCTCCTGCCCCTCCTCCAATCCCATCCTCTCCATGTACTTCACGATCCGGTCCGACCCGAACAACCGCATCAGGTCGTCCTCCAGGGAGATGAAGAAATGCGACGAGCCCGGATCCCCCTGACGCGCGCAGCGGCCGCGCAACTGGCGGTCAATGCGGCGCGCCTCGTGCCGTTCCGTTCCGATGACGTGCAGCCCTCCCAGGTCCGCCACCCCGGGCCCCAGCTTGATGTCCGTTCCGCGCCCCGCCATGTTCGTGGCGATGGTCACCGCGCCGCGCTGGCCCGCCCGCGCGACAATCTCCGCTTCCTGCTGGTGATACTTCGCGTTCAACACCGAGTGAACAATCCCCTCCCGCTTGAGCATGCGTGAGAGGTGTTCGCTGACCTCCACCGAAATCGTGCCCACCAGAATCGGACGGCCCTGGGCGTGGATGTCTTTGATCTCCTTCAGCACCGCGTTGTACTTCTCGCGCCGGGTCTTGTACACTGAATCATTCGCATCCTTCCGCGCCACCGGCTTGTTGGTGGGGATGACCAGCACGCCCAGCTTGTAGATGTCGTGGAATTCCGACGCCTCCGTCTCCGCGGTGCCCGTCATGCCCGCCAGCTTGTGATACAACCGGAAATAGTTCTGGATCGTGATCGTTGCCAGCGTCTGCGTCTCCCGCTCGATGGCAACCCCCTCCTTGGCTTCCACCGCCTGGTGCAAACCGTCGCTCCACCGCCGCCCCGTCATCAACCGGCCCGTGTTCTCGTCCACGATGATGACCTTGTTGTCCTGCACCACATACTGCACGTCCTTCTGGTACAGGCAATACGCCTTCAACAATTGCGAAATCGCGTGAATCCGCTGCGCCTTGGTTTCGAACTCCTGCTGCAGCTTCGCCTTCGCCTCCAGCCGCTTCCGCGCGTCCGGCTCCGGCCCGGCGTCTATCTCGTGCAGCGCCGTCGTCAGGTCCGGCAGCATGAATGCGTCCGGATCCTTCGGCGACAGAAAAGTCCGCCCTTTCTCCGTCAGGTCCGCCTCGTGGCTCTTCTCATCAATGGCGAAGAAGAAGTTCTCCTTCTCCGCATAGAGCTCGACCTTCTTCTGGTCGGCGTGCAGCGACAGCTCCGCCTGGTTCATCAACCGCAAATGCTCGGGATTCTCCAGCAGCTTGAGCAGCCCCTCGGACTTGGGCTGTCCGATCTTGACCCGGTAGAGCAGCAGCCCGATCTGGCGCTCGAGCATCTCCGCATCCGGCACCGTCGAGCCGTCCTCGGGATGGAGCTTGCGGATGAGGTCCTCCGCTTCCTTCAAAAAGCGGTTGCACAGGCGCTCCTGGGCGTGATACAGGCTCTCCACCTGCGGCTTGAACTGGGCATACTGCTCGTCGTAGGCCACCACCGCCGGCCCGCTGATGATCAGCGGCGTCCGCGCCTCGTCTATCAAAATCGAGTCCACCTCGTCCACGATCGCGTAGTAGTGCCCCCGCTGCACCTGCTCCTCCTTCCGCGTCGCCATGCCGTTGTCCCGCAGATAGTCGAAGCCGAACTCCGCGTTGGTTCCGTAGGTGATGTCGCAGTTGTACTGCTGCCGCCGCACGCTGGGCGGCTGATCATGCAGGATGCAGCCGACGGTCAATCCCAAAAACCGGTAAACCGCCCCCATCCATTCGCTGTCGCGCGCCGCCAGGTAATCGTTCACCGTCACCACGTGCACCCCCCGCCCGCTCAGCGCGTTCAAATACACCGGCATCGTCGCCACCAGCGTCTTGCCTTCGCCCGTCGCCATTTCGGCGATCCGGCCCGAGTGCAGCGCGTAGGCGCCGATCAACTGCACATCAAACGGAATCATCTCCCATTTCAGCGGATGATTCCGCACCACAATCTCCGTTCCACACAGCCGCCGGCACGCGTTCTTCACCACCGCAAACGCCTCCGGCAGAAGCTCCTGCAGCCGCCGCGCCAGCTCTTGATTATCCTGGATGGCCGACAATTCGGCCTTCCACGCCGCCGTCTTTTCACGCAGCGTCTCCTCCGGCGCCTTCTGCAGCTCTGCCTCGATCGCGTTAATCCGGGCCACCAGCGTGCGCAACCGCTTCACTTCGCGGTCGTTCTTCGACCCGATCACTTTCTTGATAATCCAACCAATCATGGTAGTCGTTAAAACCTTAAACGCTACGGGAACAAACCCCAACCGTCAAAACCTTTGCTCAACCGTAAATCACCAGTTGGATGTTCTCCGGCAGCTCCTTGGCGACCTGGTTGGCGACGTCGCCCTTGAACATTTGCGCCAGCGTGCGGCGATGCCGGGCCCCCAGCATCAGAATGTCAATGCCCAGTGTCGCCGCCAGGTCCAGAATTGTCGCCGCCGGGCTTTCGCTGACCGCATACAGCGGCACCACCGGCACGTTGTTCTGACGGCCCAATTCGATCATGTGACACATGATCCGGGCCGCGTCCGGGTCCCGCTGCCATTTCGGCTGTTCACTCAGCTCCAGCGGGCCGGGCAGCGTGACCGCCAGTTCCTTGACGTAAAGAACGTATAGCGAGCCCTGGCGGAACCGCGCCTCTTCCAGCGCAAAGCGCAAGACCGGCGTCAGCCCGCGCGCCGCCACCAGGATGGATTGTCCCGGATTCAGATTCACCTTCCAGTGGGGCGACTGTTCCGGCGCAACGTGCGCGGCAATCTCCTCGCTGACGGTTAGCGTGCGCAATCCCGCCCGTTTCTGGGCGTAAGCCCGCAGCCCCAAACCCGCCCCCACCACGCAACAGGCAAAAAACAACGCGTCATTCCGCGTCCGCGCGATCGTCAATTCCACCGCGAACAAAACCACGAAGGTCAACCCCATGATGCCCCGCTCAAACCACTTCAGCGCCAGCCGCCGGTTGAACGTGCAGGACCCCAGGTTGACCGTAATCGCGCCGACGACCCCGATGGCATACAACCCCGCCAGCGCCTCGAGGTTGGATGCCAGCGCCGTGACCACGAACGGCAGCAGGATGGCAATGCCCAAGGGCGCCCAGGGCACCCCGTGCGCGTTGAGCTTCGTGAACCCCCGCGGCATCTCGCCGTCCCGCGCCATCATGTAAATCAGACCGATCAACGCGCTGATCGCCGTGTTGACCGCGCTTAGCAGCAGCAAACCGATGATAATCCCCGTGACCAGCCCAAAGGCGGTCCCAAAGCCATCCCCCAACCGCAGCGTGCCGTAATGCTCCGCCAGGAATCGCACCATGTCTTCCCAGCGCGCCTCGAGTTTCGGAGCGAGGGTTTTGGGCAGCGAAAGCATCGCCCAGCCCAGCATCGCCGTTCCCACCACCACCTCCACCGCCACCGGCAATATGGATTTCCGCGCCGTCTGACCCACTCGCGGCTTGTCCAGCGTCGCTCCCGGATCCAGCTTCATCACCCCCGTCAAATTCGCAATCGCCTCGACGCCGCTCAGCGCCAAAATCACCCCCGTAAACGCAATCCAGTTCTTGCTGAACCCCTCGTGCGGCGCTTCCAGGTAGGCCGTTGTCAGGTCCGGCGTGCTCAGCGCGATGATCGCCACCACCACCACCACCATCGGCACCGCCAGCGTCGCCGCCAGGTTCCCCGTATGCTTCGGGCCGAAGTAGTTCATCAGCCCGACCGCCAGAATGACCGCCATGGTCGTCCACCGCACCAGGCTGCCGGGCACCCCAAAGTAATGCATCGCCGCCCACCCGCTCATCGCTGCCGTTACGGTGAAATTGGCCACCAATAGCAACGCCCCCATCACCGCCAGCAGCCGGCTCTGATCCCGCGCCGCCGAGTAAACCCCTCCGCCGTCGGGAAAATGCCTGCACACCACCATGTAGTTGTATCCCACCACCGCAGTCAATAGGCACACTGCCAGAATGATCGGGAGCGAAGCATAACCCGCCGCCAGAAACGCCAACCCGATCACATACGCCTTGCTGGTCCCCCAATCCCCATACAGCAAGGCCGCCGCCCGCTTCCAATCAAGGTTTCGGGGACGATGAATGCCGGTTAGGTCCATGGCGCGTGGTTCAAACAGACGCTCCTCGGACGCCGAAAAGGCATTGTGATCGCGGGTGTAAATGACCGCGCCCCGTTGACACCGATTGAAAACTGTTGGACAGCCCCGCCACCGCCCGTCCCAACGCCCGTTGAGTTGCCGCAATAGCTTGCACTCGGCCCATCTCTTAATCAACGGGCCGCCCGGCGTCAATCGCATTTCCGCCCCGGCGACGATGCAACGAACCGCGCTCTTGCGCGCGGCGGGTCTCCTTCGGAGCGCCTGGACGGCAGGTCTGGACGCGACCGCGGGATTGACACTCCGCCTGCCGCGTGGTTGGATGACGCCACGATTTTGAATTCCCGAAAACATCAACCGAAAGGAAATATGAATACCGCATCCGAATCCTCTCCCCGGCCGGCCGCTGCTCCCGTGACCCGCCGCCGCTTTCTGGCCGGCGCCGGAGCTTCCGCTGTTGCCTTGACATTCGTCAGCCCGGCCCTCGTCCGCGGAGCTGCCGCCAACGAAAAAATTGAGCTTGGCCTCATCGGCTGCGGGGGACGCGGCAAATGGATCGCCAAACTGTTCCAGCAACATGGCGGCTATCAGTTCGCCGCCGTCGCCGACTATTTCCAGGACCGCGTGGACGAGGCGGGCGAGGCGTTTCAGGTGCCCGCCAACCGGCGCTTCACCGGCTTGTCGGGCTACCGGCGCCTGCTGGAGCAGAAGCTCGATGCGGTGGTCATCGAAACCCCGCCTTACTTCCACCCCGAACAGTCGGCCGCCGCGGTCGAGGCGGGTAAACACGTTTTCCTCGCCAAACCTGTCGCCGTGGATGTCCCGGGCTGCGCCACCATCGAGGAGAGCGGGAAGAAAGCCACCGCTAAAAAGCTTTGCTTCCTGGTGGATTTCCAAACCCGCGCCAACGAGCTCTATCAGGACGCCATCAAACGCGTGCAGGAGGGCGAGATCGGCAAGTTGATTTGCGCCGAGGCCGCCTATCACTGCGGCCCGACTTGGGAGTCCATGGACCAATTCCTGCGCAAAGACCCCACCAACCCCGAAGTCCGCCTCCGCGCCTGGGGCGTGGACCGCGTGTTATCCGGCGACGTGATCACCGAGCAGAACATTCACGCGCTGGATGTGGCCACCTGGGTGCTCGACGCCCGGCCCCTGCGCGCCTACGGCAACGGCGG
>CAZVYG010000108.1:0-14416 GCA_964631605.1 uncultured Verrucomicrobiota bacterium | reverse complement strand
GCTGCTACTTTTTCAACGGGCTATTCTGGAGCTTGCATGGTGGTTGAGTTGCGGGCGCTCCAAACTTGCCGCTTGAATCGGGTTTGCCCAGCGCCGAAAATCCCGTGGTGAAGTGGAAGAGAGTATCACTGGTGGGCGTGGGTCTGCTGGGCGGCTCGCTCGGGCTGGCCCTGCGGAGCCGCGGCCTGGCCGGGAGGGTGGTCGGCTATGTCCGCCGACCGGTCAGCATTTCCGAAGCGGTCCGGGTTGGGGCGGTGGACGCCGCCACCCTGGACCTGGCGGAGGCGGTGGCGGACGCGGAGCTGGTGGTTTTTTGCACGCCCATCGGCCAGATGCGATCCCTGGCGGAAAGACTGGTTCCCCTGGTTGCGCCGGGCACCATCCTCACGGATGTCGGCAGCGTCAAAGCCAGTGTGGTGCGGGACCTGGAACCGCTCTGCAAGCGGGCGGGCGCGCACTTTGTCGGCAGCCACCCGATGGCCGGGTCCGAAAAAACGGGCGTCGGCGCGGCGCGGGCCGATTTGTTCGCCGACAGTGTCACCGTTGTCACACCAACGCGCCAGAGTGACAGCCGGGCGCTGCGGGCGGTCAAACAGTTGTGGACTTCGGTCGGCTCGCGCGTGCTGAGCCTCTCCCCGGCGGAACACGACGAGCTGGTCAGCCGTTCGAGCCATCTGCCATACCTCGCCGCCGCCACCCTGGCACGGCTGGTCCTGGACCCGCGCCGGCCCAAACATCAAGCCACGCTTTGCGCCAACGGCTTCCGCGACACCACCCGCGTGGCTTCCGGTTCGTCCGAGATGTGGCGGGACATCGCCCTGGCCAATCGTCGTCCGATCGCCAAAGGCCACGATGAACTGATCCGCGACCTGCAGCGTCTCCGGCGGCTGATCCTGAGCGGCAATCCCCGGCGCCTGGAAGTTTTTCTGCAGGAAGCCAAATCCCGCCGCGACCGCTGGCAGGGGGGCGGTCGTTGACTTTTTGTGCGATGCCGCTGCCGAGCCTGATCGAAATCGTGCCGCTGGACCCGCCGGTCCAGGCGGAGGTCACCGTGCCCGGCTCGAAAAGCATTACCAACCGCGCGCTGATTCTTGCCGCGTTGGCGGAGGGCGAAACGGTGCTCCGCGGCGCGCTGTGGAGCGAGGACACCCAGGTGATGGTGGAATGCCTCCAGGCGCTCGGCTTCATGATCAACGTCGAGCCAGACCCCGCTGAGCCTGGAAACCGCGTCCTGACGGTTTACGGCAAAGGCGGCGTGATTCCCCCCGGCGGCACGGCCCAGGCCCCGCTGACTTTGCAGGTGGGCAACGCCGGAACCGCGGCCCGGTTTCTGGCGGCGTTTCTTTGCCTGGGCCGCGGCTGTTACCGGCTGGAGGGTGTGCCGCGGATGCACGAACGGCCGCAGGCGGGCCTTTTCGACGCCCTCCGCCAATTGGGTTACCGGGTGGAATCGCCGAATCAGCGTCTGCCGGCGGTCATTCATGGCGGGGGCGCAAGATCGGCTGCCTGCCGCGTCAGCATTGGCGAGAGCTCGCAGTTTGCCTCGGCCCTCCTGCTCTGCGCGGCGGCGGGGCAATGGCGGGTCGAGGTCACCGGCCAGAACGCCGAGGAATCGCCCTACGTGGTCCTGACCACGCGCCTCATCGAGGCTTTTCCCAAGAGCGGCGGACGGTTCCAAGTCGAGCCGGACGCCTCGAGCGGCAGCTATTTCTGGGGCGCGGCCTGGCTGAGCGCCCGCGCCCGGGTTTCTTCGGCCGGCCCATCCAGCCGCATTGGCGTGCGTCATTGGCCGGCCACTGGCTGGCAGGTGGATGAGCGGTTTCCCAGGTTCTTCCCGCCGGACGGTCAGACGCCTGTCGGGCGGATTTCGCGACTGAGCGACCTGGGGGACAGCATTATGACGGGCATTGTGCTGGCGCCGTGGGCCGATCGGCCCGTCGAGTTTACGGACTTGGGCCGGCTTCGTCTGCAGGAGTGCGAGCGCGTGCACGCCTTGCGGACCGAACTCGAGCGATGCGGCGCGCGCATCGTCGAGGAAGGCGACACGTTGAGAGTCTGGCCGGGCCCGCTGCACGGCGCCGAAATCCAAACCTACAACGACCACCGCATGGCCATGTGCTTTGGCATGCTCGGACTGGCACTGCCCGGCGTCCGCATCCACAACCCGTCCTGCGTCCGAAAAACCTTCCCCGGCTTTTTTCAAAAACTCGCGGCGCCACCCCCCCTCGGCCTGGGCGCGGGCATTCTTGATGCCCGGGACGGGCGGCGGCTGGGTGTGGAAGACCTGCAGGCCGAATGAGGCTTGCCAGAGGGTTTCATTTGGGGTTGCCTCTGTGCGGGACGCAAAGCGGTTCGAAACACCCGTTTGTCTCAACTGAACATGGCCAGCGTTCAACAACCCATAGTCATTGCAATTGACGGCACCAGCGCCAGCGGCAAGAGCACCAACGCCAGGCTGGTGGCCAAAGCCCTGGGCTTTGTTTATGTGGACACCGGCGCCATGTACCGGACCCTGGCGTGGTATTGCCTCCAGCATCGCATTAACGTGCACGATGCAAAAGCGGTCGCCGCCGCCTGTCGCCGGTGGAAAACCACGCTCCAGTGCGTTGATAACCAGGTTCGGCTCCTGGTCGAGGGCTATTATCCCGAACGCGAAATCCGCACCGCCGAAGTCAGCGCGGCCGTCCCGCACGTCGCCGCGGTCCCCAAGGTGCGCGAGTGGATGAAGAAAACCCAGCGGGACTGCATCCGGTTCGGCAACCTCGTCATGGAAGGCCGCGACATTGGCACCAACATCTTTCCCGAGACCGATTTCAAGTATTACCTCGATGCCCAGCTCGAGGAACGGGCCCGCCGCCGCGCGGCCGATGGAGTGCAGGAGAATCTCGCCGTCCGCGATCAGCGGGACAGCCAGCGGGCCGCCGCGCCGCTGATGATCGCTTTGGGCGCCAAGGTGATCAACAACTCCAACCTGACCGCCGAGCAGACCAGCCGCCTCCTCCTCGAGGACATCAAGGCCCGGCTCGAGGCGGCGGGCAGGAAACTGGAAGTCAATCCCCGCTGACCCGGAAGTCCGCGTATGGCGCCCCGCGAAACGGCCCGCTCGATCAGCGCTTCTCAACCGGGGGCGCCGACGCTGCCGGTCGAAGACCCCGGGCGGATGAACTGGGTTTATTTTCTGGGCTGGTGTTTCTTCCGCACACTCTTTGCCACGTATTTTCGCTGGCGCGTGCATAATCCCGAGCGCGTTCCGCGCTCGGGCGGGGTCATCCTGGCGTCCAATCACGCCAGTTTTCTCGATCCGCCCCTCGTCGGCGCCGGCTTGCGCCGTCCCATCAATTATCTCGCCCGGAAAACCCTGTTCCGGTTTCCCGTGGTCGGGTGGGTTCTGCGCAAGTGGAATTCGGTGCCGGTGGACCGTGACGGCGGCACCGCCTCGGGGCTGCGGCCGATCCTGGACCGGCTGCGGGCGGGCGGGGCCATCATCATGTTCCCCGAGGGCACCCGCACCCGGGATGGGCGGCTCCAGCCGGCGCGCTCCGGCGTCGGGCTGGCTGTCATCAAGTCCGACGCCCCGGTGGTCCCCGTGCGCGTGTTTGGAACCTACCAGGCCTTTGGCCGTCACATGCGTTTCCCGCGGCCCCATCGGGTCGCGGTGAAATATGGTCACCCCCTCGATTTCCGTGCGTTGCGGGCGGAAGCCAAAGTCTGCTCCAAGGCGCGTCTCAAGGAGATTTATCAACAGGTGGCCGACGAGTTGATGGCGGCCATCGCCAGGCTGGAACCCCACATGGACAAGGAGCGGTTTCCCTGACTCCAGCCCGCGCCCGCTTCAGCACTTCAGCACCCATGAAATCCAGGAATTTGTTTTCCGTTCGCGCGAAGGTGGCCGACTCCTTTGTTGCCGCGCTGCTGCTGGTCGCGTTGACCGAGCCAGCCCAAGCCGATGCAACCCCCGATGCGCGCGTCCGCGAGTATGTCATGCCCACGCGCATCGTCTGGCAATCCGCCGCGGAAGGCTCGACCATCCAGCACGCCGAGCGTCTCCTCGAGCCGTTTTCCGGCCAGATCACCCTCGACAACCGCGCCGGCTGCGTCCTGCGCCACCAAGGCCGGGCGCCGGGCATCCTGCTGGATTTCGGACGCGAGCTTCATGGCGGCGTCCAGATCGCCGTCGCCGACCTGAAAAACGCAACACCGGAAAGCAAAACCGTGCGGGTCCGCGTCCGGTTCGGCGAGTCGGTGTCCGAGGCGATGAGCGAGCTGGGAGGCGAGAAAAACGCGACCAACGACCATGCGGTTCGGGATGATGAAATCCGCCTGCCGTGGCTGGGCACCGCCGAGTTTGGCAACACGGGCTTCCGGTTCGTCCGCCTTGACCTGGTCGAGCCCGACACCACGCTCACCTTGAAAGCCGTCCGCGCAGTCTATCTGCACCGCGGCCTGCCGAGGCTGGGCCGTTTTCGCTGCAACGACGAGCGGCTCAACCGCATCTGGGACACGGGCGCCTACACCGTCTATTTGAACATGCAGGATTATGTTTGGGACGGCATCAAGCGCGACCGCCTGGTGTGGATCGGCGACATGCACCCCGAAACCAGCACCATTGGCGCGGTCTTCGGCCCGGTGCGCGTCGTCAACGCCAGCCTCGACCTCATCCGGGACGACACGCCCCTGCCGCGATGGATGAACGGCATCAGCTCCTATTCCCTGTGGTGGATCCTCATCCACCGCGATTGGTACCGCCAGACCGGTGACCTGGACTACCTCCGCCAGCAGCAGGCTTACCTTGCCGGGCTCCTCGAGGCCCTGGCCCGTCACATCGGCCCCGACGGCGCGGAGACGCTGCCCGAGATGCGTTTCCTGGACTGGCCCTCGAGCGGGAACAAAAAAGCCATTCACGCCGGGCTCCAGTCCCTGATGGTCTTGGCGTTCGAAGCGGGGCGGGAAATGGCAGAGGCCTTGGGTGACAAAACCACCGCCGACAAATCCGCCCAGGCGCTGGCCCGACTTCGCCGACACACCCCCGAGCCGGGCGGCAGCAAACAAGCCGCCGCCCTCCTGGCGCTGGCCGGTCTCCGCGACCCGGCCGCTTTGAACCGCGATGTTTTAGCCCGCGACGGCGGCAAAGGTCTTTCGACCTTTTACGGTTACTATGTGCTGGAGGCCCGCGCCAAAGCCGGCGATTTTCAGGGCGCGTTGGACAATATCCGCCAGTTCTGGGGCGCCATGCTCGACCTGGGCGCCACCACCTTCTGGGAGGATTTCAACCTCGAGTGGGCGGAAAACGCCGCGCGCATTGACGAGATGGTGCCGCCCGGCAAGAAGGACATTCACGGCGATTTTGGCGCCTATTGTTACAAAGGGTTCCGGCACAGCCTCTGCCACGGGTGGGCCAGCGGCCCCACCGCCTGGCTCAGCGAGCACGTTCTCGGCGTCCAGATTGTCGAGCCCGGCTGCCGCGCCGTCCGCATCGCCCCCCACCTGGGCGACCTGAAATGGGTGGAAGGAACCTACCCGACGCCCCGGGGCATCATCCGGATTCGCCACGAGGCGGCGCCGGGCGGCGCCGTCAAATCCGACATCCAGGCGCCCGAGGGCGTCAAAATCCTCCGCCAGTAAAGCCAGTTTGGGATTGCCTTGACCGGCGTCCGGTTGTTCCTTTGCCGCGTGTTGAGCCTTGGGTCATTCCTTAAATACTGGCTGCCGGTGCTCGGGCTGATGGCCCTGATCTTTGTCGCCTCCGGCGACCGGATGTCCTTTGACCATTCCTCCCGCTTCATCGGTCCCCTGGTGCGCTGGCTGTTTCCGCACCTGACCCCGCGTCAGTTGCACCAGGTCCATGTCTATGCGCGCAAGGGGGCGCACGTAACCGAATACGCGCTGCTGGCCGTGCTGGTCTGGCGCGGATTTCGCGGGTCCCTCGGCGAAATCCGGGCGCCCTGGAAATGGTCTCACGCCGCGGCGACGCTCGGCGTGGTGATAGCGTACGCTTCGCTGGATGAATGGCACCAGGCCTTCATCCCCTCCCGCCAGGGCTCCGTCGCCGATGTGGCGATTGACACGGCCGGCGCCTGCGTGGCCCTTGCGCTGGCGTGGGTGGTGGTCCGGTGGCGGCAGCGCCCGCAGCCCCCGCCATGAAACGGCCCCTGGTCACCATCACCTTGCTTTTCGCCGGGGGATTGGTGCTCGGGACCCGGTTCTCCGGCAGCCTTTGGCTGCTGCTGGCCCTGGCCTTTGTCGTTCTGGCGGCGGCGCTGCTCTGGCCCCGCGGCCGGCCCTGGCTCCTGCTGCCGCTGGCGATTCTGGCCGGCTGGGCGAACCTGGTTTCCCGCACTGCAATCCTCTCCCCGCACGACCTCCGCCTGCTTGAGGACCAGACGCCCGCCCTGGTCACCCTGCAGGGAACGCTCGACGCCACCCCCGCCCATCACCCGCCGCGTCAGGACCCGGCCGAGCGCGGCCGAACGCTGGCGCCTCTGAACGTGTCCCGCATCAACCGCGAAGGGTACCGCTGGGAGCCTGCCTTCGGCCGGGTCATGGTGGTGATGCCGGGCTTGTTGCCGCCGGAGTTTTTCGCCGGCCAAACCGTCGAGGTCAGCGGCGTGCTGGCGCCCCCGCCGGCGCCCGACGCCGAAGGTCTGTTCGACTACCGCTCCTACCTACGGCACCAGGGCATCTACTTCCAACTGCGCGCGGACTCGACGAATGATTGGCGCCTGCTTTCGGCCACCCGCCCGCCGCCCGTCGCCCAGCGGTTCGCCGCCTGGGCGCAGGACGTTCTCTCGCTGGGTTTGCCCGAGCGGGATGTTCCGCTCGAGCTCCTGTGGGCCATGACGCTGGGGTGGAAAACCGCCCTCACCCCCGAAGTCTCCACCACGTTCATTCGCTCGGGCACCATGCACATCTTTGCGATCTCGGGGCTTCATATCGCAATGATTGCCGCGATCCTGCTGGCCCTGCTGCGCGTCTTGCGCGTTCCGCGGTTCTACTGCGGCATCCTGGTCATTCCGACGCTCTGGTTTTACACGCTGGCCACCGGCTGGCAGCCCTCCGCCATCCGCTCGACCATTATGATGACCGTGGTCATCGCCGGCTGGGGCCTGGCCCGGCCCTCGGACCTGCTCAACTCCCTGGCCGGCGCCGCGCTCATCATCCTGGTCTGGGACCCCCAACAACTGTTCGGCGCCAGTTTTCAATTGTCTTTCTTCGTGGTGCTGAGCATCGCCCTGCTGGTGCCGGTGCTGGAGCAACTGCGCGACCGGGTTCTCCATCTCGACCCCTGGCTTCCCGAGCAGCTTGCCTCTCCCTGGCAGCGCGTCGGGCTGCGCACGGCGCGCTGGCTCTGGACCTTCTCGGCCGCCTCGACCGCCGCCTGGCTGGGTTCGCTCCCGCTCATTGCCTTTTACTTTTACCTGGTCAGTCCCGTGGCCCTGGCGGCCAATTTGCTCATCGTGCCCGCCAGTGGCGCCGCCCTTGCCGCGAGTCTGGGCAGCCTGTTCTGCGGCGCCTGGCTGCCCGGGCTCGCGGAAGTGCTCAATTTCAGCGCGTGGGGTTGGATGCGGCTCATGCTCTGGGTCAGCGACGTTGCCGTCGCCCTCCCCGGCGGCTGGTTCCACCTGGCGCGGCCCACGCTGCCGCAGTTCGTGCTCTACTACGGCCTGCTGATCGGCTGTGCGTCCGGCTGGCTGCTGGCTCCCGGTCGGCGGCGCTGGCTCCTGCCCGGCGCCGCAGTTCTGCTCGCCGCCAGCGCGATTCCAGGGTTCAACCACCGGCAGGAGGTCCACCTGACGGTTCTCGCCCAAAACGGGGCCGTGTCCGTTTACTGCACCCCGGCGGCAGGCGCGGGCCCCATCTTGATTGACTCGGGTGACAGCAACGTCGTTCAGTACGTGGTCGAGCCCCACTTGCGCGCGCGGGGCGTGAACGGCCTGTCGGACTTGGTGCTGACGCATGGGGACCTCCGGCATGTGGGGGGCGCGGAGTGGATTATCAGGCAGTTCAAGGCCCGGCGCGTCATCGCCGGCGTCCCCCGTTTCCGCTCCCCCACTTACCGCCGCCTCATGCAAACTCTCGGCGGAGACAATGGGATCCTGCGCCTGGTCAACCGCGGCGAAACCTTCGGCGGCTGGACGGTGCTGCACCCGGACGGCGCCGACCGTTTCAGCCGGGCGGACGACGCGGCGCTGGTCGTTCGCGGCGAGTTTCACGGACGGCGGATTTTGCTGCTTTCCGACCTGGGCCGGGCCGGGCAGGAGACGCTGCTGGAGCGTTACGGCCCCAAGCTCCGCGCCGACGTGGTGGTGACCGGTCTTCCCGGCAGCGGCGAACCGCTGTGCGACGGGCTGCTGGAAGCCATCCAGCCCTCGGTGATCGTTGTAGCCGACTGCGAGTACCCCGCCTCCGAGCGGGCCAAGGCGGCGCTGTTGGAACGCCTGGGCCGCGGCGAGGCCCGGATTCTGTCCACGCGCGCCCAGGGCGCCATCACCATCCGCATCAGCAAACGGGGCGAGCTGCAGGCGAGCGGCTTTCGCTCCCCCCTCACCGACGTTCCCGCCGCGCCGGACATTGAGATTCTGACCCCGTAACCTGGCGGAAAGCAGCCAGACTCCACGCCCGGCTTTCAACCAACCGCGGCGATTGACAGCGCGGCGGCGTGCGGCAGCCGGGGCGGACGGCTCAACTTCGGGGGGCATCCTCGCCCGGGGGAGGGCGCATTTCGCGGCGAAGGGCGGGCCCGAAGTGACGGGTATAAACCCAGATGGAGATGAGGTTGATGACAATGCTGGCGGCTTCTAGCGCGTAAACCAGGGGGAAAGGAAGCTGCAGGACCCAGTGGGCGGGGGCCTGCAGATAGTAATACACCGCACAAATCGTCGGGAAGGAAATCACGGTGCGGGCTTTGCCGGACCAGTTGGCCTTGGCATCAAGCTGATGCAACGCCCCCAGCGAGCGCAGGAAGGAGACCCACTGGTCGCGAAACAAGAACAGGATCGCCATCACCAGCAGCGTGCGCGCGTGCCCGTCCTGCCCCGCGCGTGACGCCAGGTAAACCAGCGTTGGGAATGTCGTGAGGTAGAAAATCTTGTCCAGCATCGGGTCGGCATAACTGCCGAGCCGGGAGGTCACCCGCCATTTCCGCGCCAGGTAACCGTCGAAGAGGTCCGTCAGGGCGGACAAGAGCATCGCCAGGAACGCCAGCAGAAACCACCCGGCTGGCAGCGGATGACCGCAAAACACGCTGACGGCCAGAAAAACGAAAATCAGCGGCGCCCGGATCAGGGTCAGGCCTTGAACCAAAAAGAACTTGAGCGTCACGGAATCCTCCCGCGCGCGCGCCGGGCGGGCGATGATTGCCGCCGCGGCCGGGCGCCGGTGCTAAAGGTCGCCCTGCCCGGACTGGCTCCGCAACCGGTACAGGTAGCGGATAAAGTCTCGCGAGATGTTGCCCGCCGGCGGGCTGGCCGAGCCCGCGGGGAGGCTTTTGCCGGCCTGGATTTGGGCCAGCTCACCGGCATCCAGCCAATACCCCGCGCAGTTCGGGCAATGGTCCACCTGGACTTTGATCTTGGGGCTGAAAAGCTGGCGCTTGAGCTTGATGCCCGGGCAGCGCGGGCACTCGCGTTTGCGCGCCGGGTCCACCACCACGTTGGGATCGCGCTCGAGGTGGAACAACGGGTTGCCTTCGACCTCGTGCTTGTCGTCCACCTGCTGCAGCTCGAAGGCATCAAACCAGATGCCGCCGCAACCCCCGCGGCACACATCCACCGTCAGGCCGCCCAGGCGCAATTCGGCCAATTCTCGGGAGCAAGCTGGACATTTCATAACCAGCCCAGTCTGGCGCAGGCGGGCGCCCAGGCACAGCGAAAAATCGCCCCTCCGAAATGCAGACCGCCCCGCGGGCCGGCGCCCGCGGGGCGGTGGGAGGTTGCTCTCTTGTGCGGAGGTCACAAGAGCGCCGTGCAAAACCCAGCCTGGGCCTCCGAGTTAGAACCGCAGGTTGAAGGTCGCGAGGATCGCGTGCGTGTAAATGTTCTCAGTCTTCACGCCGCCGAAGTCCTGTTCGAGGGCGCCCAGGAACTTGTAGCCAATGCCGATATCGGTGTTGTCGTTCAGCTCGTAGTCAACGCCCGCCATCCCCTGGAACGCAAAGGCGATGTCGTTTTCGCTGTCCACGTCATCGCCCGACATAATGCTCCAGACACCGCCCACACCCCCGCCCAGATACGGCTTGAACTTCGAGTCCAGCGGCAGGCGATAGATGACATTCACGAGCAACGGCACCTGGAAGAAGTCCATATCCAGATCCTCGGTGCCCGATCCGCCGATGGCCTGCGCTTCCAACTCTTTGATCGAGTTAAAGGTGAAGCCGGCTTCAACCTCCAGCGCCCAGCACTTGTTGAAGTTGTAACCGCCGGCGAAATCAAAGCGCACGCCGGGATCGGTCTTGAGCTTGATGTCGGTCACGCCCAGGTCAAAGAAATCAAGGTCCTGGGGATTCCTGACCTCGATGTCATTGACCAGCGACAGGCCGGCATCGAACTTGAAGTAACTGGTTTTTTCGATGTCGGCCGCCTGCACCGCCAGCGCCGAAGCCATGACCGCACACAGACAGACTGTCCTGATGGTTTGTTTCATAGATACCCAGATGTGTTGTTTAGCAGTTTTGCCCGGCGGGGCCCACCGTGAATGCACTTCACGACTGGATACGCGCCAACGCCGTCTTGTGCCGCCGGCCCGTCTCCGCCCACAAGGGACTGCCAGGCTGTCTCTCGGCGTATAAGGAATTCAAAGCGATTGGTCAAGATGCTTTATAAACCTCCTCGCAAACTGCTTCGCCGTTGCCGGGCGAGCCAACGCGCCGCCGCCCCGTGCCCGCGCGTCTCCAGGCTCCCGGCGGGACGGCCCTCCCAAAGAGCAGCCCCGCCGGACTTGCGCCGGCGGGGCTGACCGAAGGACAACGTCTTTTGGGCTGATACCCGCGCACCGGGGAAGTCCCGGCCGGGGGGGCCCGATTAGAAGCTCATGTTGAAGACTGCGAGAATCGAGTGCGTGTAAACGTTCTCGAGCTGCGCACCCTCGCCGAAGTCGGGTTCGATCACGCCCAGGAACTTGTAGCCGATGCCGATTTTCGTGTTCTGGTTGATCTCGTAATCAACTCCCGCCATGCCTTGCAGCGCGAAGCCGAAGTCACTCTCGTCGAATTCTTCGCCCTCATCGTCTTCTCCCGAGATCATGGAGTACACGCCGCCCACGCCCGCGCCGAGATACGGCTTGAACTTGGATTGCAGCGGCAGGCGATAGATCACATTGGCCAGGATCGGAATCTGGAAATAGTCCGCGTCCCATTCTGTCACCTCGGTCAGACCCAGGGCTGACACTTCCAATTCCTTGATCCCGTTCCAGGTAAACCCGGCTTCCAGCTCCACCGCCCAGCTCTCGCTGAAGTTGTAGCCGCCGGCAATGTCCACCCGGACGCCGGGATCGGTCTTAAACTTCGCCGACACCTCGCCGACAAAGTCTTGAATCATGCCCGCCGTGTCCAACTCCAGGTCCTGGAGCAGAGAGACGCCGGCATCGAACTTGAAGTAGGTGCTCTTGGCAGTGTCGGCCGCCTGCAAACCCAGCGCCGAAGCCATGACCGCACACAGACACACTGTCTTGATGGTTTGTTTCATAGATACCCAACTGTGTTGTCCGCACTTTCACCCCGGGTTTGGCTGCCGCAAATCCACTTTGCGACTCCGGCGCAGCGCCGATTCGGCTTTAGGCCTTCGACCAGCGCCGGTCCACAAGGAGCCACCAGGTTTTGAACCGTTGGTACAAGAGACGCGCCTGGGTGGCAAGTTATTTTAAGTTTTTTTTAAACGAGCTTTTACGGAATTAATCTCCGTAAAGGACCCGCTGCCGGTCCAGGCGCCGGGCCCGCGGGTCGGACACCGACGCTTCGATGGCCTCGAACTGGCTGGCGAAGGGCCGCAGCTCGGCCGGGTTGCGCCCCAACTTCCGCCGCAACTGACCGAGCCGCTGGATAATGAGCGCCTTGCTGCAACCGCACCGTTTGGCCACCCCTTCGGCCGGCAGCCCCTCCAGGCAGTAGAGCCGGAAGACCTGAATCAGTGGCGCCTTGCGGGCGCCCCCGCCGTCCTCGAGCTCTCGCACCAGCGCAAAAAGCCGCAGCGCGTCCCCCTCGGGCAACGGCTCGACCGGCGCGGCTGGGTGACCAAACTGGCGCCGGGTGGCGACGATTTCTCGCTGGATGCGGTGCAAGACCGCTTCGATCTCCCCCCGGGCGGCAAGCCGCGACCGCCACGGCGCCAGCAGCGGCTCCAGCGGTTGGGTCAGGCGCAAGTCCCCGGCCGGCTCCAGTTCCACCAGCCCGGTCAAAGCCAGCCCCAACCCGCCGGCTCTTTCCAGTGCCGACTCCGCCTCCGGCGTGTGGAAGCGGCGGGTGGGAGTCAGGGCGACAAACGGCCCCGGCCTCTGAAGTGCCAGGCGCTGAATGTCGCACAGCCACTCCGCCTCGCTTTCCGGAAAACACAGGCAAACCGGGGCCTGTAAGGGGCCGTAGGCGCCCAGGGGCTCACTCCAGCCCCCACCCCCTGTTCCGGGCCGGTCCGCCGGCGCCAGCCCGAGGGTTTGGCCTAATTTCCGCTCGAGGCGCAGCCGGTCCAATCCGTGGATCAGGATTTGGTCTGGATCGAGCGAGCAGGCCTCGCACTCTCCATCGCCGCAGACGCACACCCCGATCGGCCCGGCCCGCGACCAGCGCACTTGGTGACGGCAGCCGCAGGGCGGGTGGCGAAGGCAGGGATGGCTTTCAGCCCGCTCGCCGGTTGGCTTCAGCCAGCATTTCACCCGCTCGAAATCCCGCCCAAAAACCGCCTGCCAATCCGCCACCAACCCCTTGCCGGTGGCAAAGGCATCAAACCGCGCCCACAGCGTGCTCATGGATTGCGAGTCGCGACCGCATGTCAGGAATCTTCACGGCTCCGGTCCCCCAAACCCGCGGACCGGGCGAAACCGCGGGCGGCTACAAAGCGTTCGAGGAAATGGCTGTCCGCATCGCGGGTGTAGAGCGCCTTGTTGCAGGGAACGATGGCCAGGCGCCGGGGGCGTTTCCCCCGCTGCAACCGCACCTCGAACCGGGCCTGGGTGACTTCCTCGACCGTTCCCGGCCAGCGAATCTTGCCCATTTCGATCTGTTCGAAGATGTCGTCCGCCTCGTGCAGCTCCCGCCGCCACGGCGCCCGCCGATAGTGAAACTCGACTGCCTTGAGGGTGACCCGTTCGATGCCGGGGACATCCCCGCAGGCCAGGGCCGCCCGGCCGAGTTGCACCAGGGGCGCGAGGGTGTACTTGGCCGTTGCGGGGAAGAAATCCGCCCGCCCGAAGAGGCAGCGGCCAAAGGCGCGCAGCAGCACCCGGCGTTCGCGCTCGGCGCAGCAGTTTAGCCGCAACTCCGCTCGCTGCGGATTGTAAACCACCACATCATGGCATTGCGGCCGGAAAAAGACCGTGCCGGGCTGATCCCCCTCCATGACCCCTTCGCGACGGCAGGGCGCCCCGTGCCGCACCAGGAACCACCATTCCCCCTCCTGCGGATAGACAAAGACGCGGACCCCCCGCCCCCGTTTCCACGCCTCATAAAACCGGCTCAACCGCCCCTCGAGCCACGCCACCTGCTCCGGCGCCGGCCCCGTGAAAGGCGGCGGCGGTTCCTGCAGCGCGGAGTAGTACCGAAACGAGCGGGGCCGGTTCAGTTCGAACCGCAAATGCACCTCCTCGACCAACTGGCGGTCCCGCAGCCACGCGGCCATCGCCACGTCCAGCGGCGTCGCCGCCGGGCCCTCCCCCAGCTCCAGCCCCTGCTCCCGGGCCGCCCGCCGCAACGCGTCCGTGGCCGCCGCATGATCCAGCTCGTGAAACACGTGCAACGACTCGAGCAGGTCCGGCGGCATCTCCGGCGTCGGCTCGAGCAACACCCGCGCCAGCGCCTCGCACAGCACGGGCTGGGCGTCCCCCACCCGCGGCAGAGCCAGGCCCCGCCCCCGCAGGTAATCGCGCGCCGGCTCCAGCCAGCCCAACAATAAGTCGCGCCGCATCCGGCCCAGGATTTCCGGATGCGCAAACTTGCCTGGATTCAAGGTTGCCATGTTCCTTCAGCTTCGCCCCGAGCATGGCACGCCGGGTTTGACATCCATTGTCACCCCGCGAAAAAATCTGCGCCGGTCCTGCGCGGCTGGGGGACAAGGCTCAGTTACGGCCGCGCGCGGATGAAGAGCCGTTTTTGCAGTCAAGCCGATGCGAATCCCGGCTGAAACACGAGACTGGTTTTGTATCAACGCACGTTTTTCAAGATGCCCGAAACATTAGCGAGCCGCACGAAAGATCACTTTAAGGTGAGATTTTGCTT
>CAZVYG010000107.1:0-14452 GCA_964631605.1 uncultured Verrucomicrobiota bacterium | reverse complement strand
TCGCTCTGGCTGGGCGGCCTGAAGGTCTGGCATGGCAGCGGCAACTATCCCCACTCGGCGGAGGGATGCGCTTTTCTGAAACTGGTGGTCAGTCGCGACGGCCTGAACTGGGCCAAGGTGCCCTTTACCAACGCCTGGGGTGTGCCGGAAGTGTTTCTGCCCAACGGGCTGGAGGGCGGCAACGAAGGCCGCAATGATGGCGGTTATATCAGCGAGTTCAGCCAGGGCCCGCTCCGAATCGGGCGGGAGTTGATCTACTACTACAGCGCGTCCTCGTGGGGAAAGAATGCGCCTCGGCCAAAGCGACTCATGGGGGGCGGCATCTTCCGCGCGCGTCTTCGCCCTGACGGATTTGTGTCGGTCACGGGAGGAAGCTTTACCACCAAACCGTTCATCACCGCGGGAAACGACCTCTATCTAAATGCTGTCGGCCCGCTGACCGTGAAGGTTCTGAGCGCCGACGGGAGCGTGTTGGGGCAAACCCAGGCAAGGGGTGATGCGCTGGAACACCGGCTGCGGTTCGGCGCGAGCTACTCGGAGCTGACCCGAGGCAAGCCCGCCAAGTTGTCGTTCGTAATCGAACCTGGCGGGCAATTGTATTCATTCCAGGTGCGGTGACTCCCCTCGCCGAGATGAAGCAGCGCATCCGCTGCCGGGCTGGAGCCGGGGCCGCGCGCGGTGCTTGCTGAAGATTTTCGGAAGATTTCGGAAGATTTCCGGATTGACCGCAGACTGCTGCCCGGGCAGATTCTAGAGATATCAGGCGCATGGAGGTCCCTTGCCGCTTGGTTGTGCCGGAGCTCGAGTGGGTAACGGCGCGGTAAGCAGCAAACAATTCGAACTCTAAGATGAAAACCTTGAAACTACTCCCGAGCATCGGTCTGGCTGCCGTAATGCTTTTTCTTACCTCTCTCACTCCCGCGGCTTTTGGCGCCACCTTCACTTGGAGCGGCCTCGGCGTGGATGACAACCTGGCCACCGCCGACAATTGGGTGGGCGGCTCTCCTCCGACGGCAACCGATGATGTTGTGTTTACCGGCTCAATTCGAAACAACCCGCTGTCCACCGGACAGCAATACCTGACGATCACCTTTGACGCTGCGGCTAATCCCTTCGTTATCGGTGGCACCTCGATCCAGACCGGAACCACCGCGCCTGCGGGCGGAAGCGTGACCAATCTCAGTCCCTACGCGCAGACCTTCGCCTGCAGCCTGCAGCCCCGGACCGGGACGCTGTGGGCCGGCACGGCCGACATCATACTCAATGGCGGACTGAACGTGGGCAATGGCGGCAACAGCAGCGGGCGGAATGTCACCGTCAACGGCCCCATGAACGTGTTCGTAAACTCGGCGTTGGCGGGCACGGGCACGGACACCAGTGCCGGTGGTCAGTTGACCAAGACCGGTTCGGGGGCGCTTTTCCTCAACGGGAGCAGCCCATCGTGGAACGGCAAAATCAATCTCCAAATTGGGGCCCTGGTGATTACCAACAACAACGCCCTGGGCAGTGCCGCCGGCAGCACCGTCATCGCCAGCAGCGGTGGCTCCGCCGTCTGGGACGGCCGGCTGATCCTCAGCAACAGCTTGACCCTGGCGGAACCGTTCACCCTGGGCTCGCGCCAGCAAGGCTCGCTGAACTCGGCGCACATTCTCAACGCCGCAAACATCAACACGCTGACCGGGGCGATTACGCTCACCACGGGCGGTTCGCGCTATAACTTGCAGTCCGATGGAGGCAAACTGGTGGTGGCCGGCGCGATTTCAGCCGGAACGCTGACCGGTACGCGCGAGTTCCGCGTTACGGGAACAGCCGAGGGAGAGTTGGCCGGCCCGATCACGGGCGGCGGTGCAAGCATCCTGTTCCAATTCATCAAGGACGGGGCGGGACTCTGGACCTTGTCGGGCACCAATGGCATCAACGGCAACACGTTCGTGAACGCCGGCACACTGGCGTTGGGGCCGGCGGGCCGGATTGCCGGCAGCACCAACATTTCGGTGGCGTCGGGCGCGACGTTGGATGTCTCGGCGGTCAGCGGAGGCTGGGTGTTGGCCGGGAACCAAACCCTTGCGGGCGCGGGCACGATTCTGGGCAATGCAAGCACCTCGAACGGCAGTCGGATTCGGCCGGGCGGCCCCGGCGCAGCCGGCACGCTGACCTTCGCCAACAACCTGACCCAAACCGTTGCCACCACCAATTATTTTGACCTCGCGGGTTCCACGATTCCCGGGGGCGTCAACGACCTCATCAACGTCAACGGCAATCTTGAACCCAATGGCGCGGCAATCGTCATCTCCGCCCTGGGCCAATTGGTCGTTCCCGGCACCTACCGGTTGTTCAACTACTCTGGCATCAAGACAACCAGTTTCGGCGCGGTGATTTCCGCCGACAGCCGGTACACCTTCGCGCTGGATGAAAGCACACCCGGCCAGGTCAACGTGGTCGTCAGCGGGGCTCCTGCGAGCCTGGTTTGGTCTGGCGGCACGGCGGGGACGTGGGACGTGTTGTCTTCGGCGAGTTGGAATGGCAACACTCAGCCCTTCTACCAGGCGGACGCGGTCACCTTCGATGACACCGCCGCCACGAACTTTGTGAACCTGGCCACCGCGCTTTTCCCATCGGCGGTGACGGTCAATGCCGCCTCGGATTATGTGTTCGCCGGCGCCGGCAAGCTCAGCGGCGCGATGAGTTTGAACAAGAGCGGGGCGGGTTCGCTGATGATCAGCAACGCCAATGATTTCACCGGCACAGTCAACATTACTGGCGGAACCCTGCTGGCTGGGAACGCCGCTGTGCTGGGCGCAACCAACGGCGGCACCTTCGTCTCGGGCGGTGGCACGCTGGACGTCCTTAACAAGAATCTGGGACTTGAACCGATCACGATTTCAGGGGCGGGCGTTGGGGGCGCCGGGGCGATCGTGAACAGCGGGGGGGAGCAACAGAATGCGGTTCGCCTCCTGACCCTTGGCGATGATGCGGCCATCGGCGGTGTCAACCGGTGGGATGTGCGCGGGGCCGGCGGCAACAGCAGCTTTTCGGGCTGGTTGGATCTGAACGGGCACAAGCTCACAAAAGTCGGCGCGAACAAGATTGGCGTGGTTGACAGCGTGGTGACCAATGCCGGCAGCGTTCTGGTTTCCGAAGGCACCCTGTCCTTCACTCGCTCGCAGGTTGAGGGGCCGGGCACGATTGAAATCGGCGCGGGCGTGCTCCATATCGAAAACTACTCGACGGGTTACATTGCCAAACCCCTGGTTGCGAACGGCGGCCGCCTGCTGGTTACCGGCAATGATTTCGCCCTCGGGGCGCCCGTCACCAACCTCGGTGGATTGACCATTGAGAATTCCGTTGCGCTCACCCTCACCAACGAATTCGGCGGGACAGGCGGCCTCGTCAAGCAAGGCACCGGCATCCTGACGTTCGAGCGTCCGGCCGCTCACGCGGGCTCGACGACGATCCAGGCCGGCAGCGTCGTGCTCGGCGCGGACTCGGGTTTGCCGAACAGCTCGGCCATCAGCGTCGAGGCAAACGCCACTCTGGACGCGTCGGCTCTTGTGAGTGGGCTGGCGATTGGCAGCGGGCGGTCGCTCGGCGGCGGCGGGACGGTCGTGGGGAATGTCAGCGCTGCGACGGGGGCCGCCTTGATTCCGGGGAGCAGCCCCGGAACGCTCACCATCTCGGGCAATCTCAGTCTGAACAACGTCTCGGCGGAATTCGAGTTGGGGGCGGCCCCGTGGACTCCCGGCGCGAACGACCAGGTAACGGTTTGGGGAGACTTGAGTCTGGCCGGGGTGAGCACGGTGCGAATCGTGCCATTGGCCGCGCTGGACACCCTCAATCCTTACACCCTGTTTCAATACAGCACCTTGTCGGCTGGGAGCGCCGGCAACCTCAACGTGGTGAGCGATTCGCGGTACAATTTTACGGTGCTGGATACCACCCTGACCCCGGGACTGATCCAAATCCAGGTCAGCGGCAGCGGGGCCGCCGCAACCCTTGTTTGGCGGGGAAACGATGCCGTCAATCCGACCTACTGGGATACCAAAGTCACACCCAACTGGCTCAATGGCGTGAATCCGGACCGGTTTTTCCTGGGAGACGCCGTGGTGTTTGATGACAGCGCGGTGGGAACATCGGTGAGCCTGGTCGGCACCCTCCAGCCTTCAACGATCAGCCTAAACAACATGACCAAGGCATTCACCCTGGGCGGCGCGGGGTCTCTCATCGCCGGCAGCCTCACGGCTTCCGGCGCGGCCGCCACCACCCTCGCCAACGGCACCGACAATACCTTTGTTGGTGGCGTGGGAATCAATAGCGGCTCCTTGTGCTTCGCGAATGCCGGCGCAAACGACTTCGGCACCGGTGTCAGTGTCAATGGCGGCGCTCTGATCCTCGGCAACAACAGCGGCAATACACTCGGCTCCGTCACGGTGGCGGCAGGCAGCCTGGTTGCCACGAATGCGGGTGCGAACCTCTTCAGTCCGCTGACTGTCAATGGCGGTGGCGTGCGGATCGGCAACAGCGCGGCCAATACCTTTGGCAGCATCGCGCTGGATGCCGGGACGCTCACCTTTGAGCAACCCATCAACCTGGCGGTGGGTGCGCCGATAAGCGGCGGCGGCTCGCTGATCAAGGACGGGACGAATACGCTTACGCTCAGCGCCAATAACTCCGGTTTCTTCGGTGGCATCCAAGTCAACGCGGGCACACTGCGCGCGGGGGTTGCCAACGCACTGGGCACGGGCAGCGGCGGTTCCTTTGACGGCACCACCATTGCCGCCGGCGCCACGCTGGACGTCAACGGCCTCAACCTTGGCAACGAACTGGTTACAGTCAGCGGCGCCGGGGTTGGCGGATTGGGCGCGATTGTCAACTCGGGCGCGGCGCAGAACAACGCCCTGCACGATGTGCTCCTGGCGGGGGATACCACGTTTGGTGGGACGGGCCGGTGGGACATTCGCACCAATGCCAACGGCCTGGCCAACCTTGGCACCGGCGGCAACAGTTACAACCTGGCGAAAGTTGGTGGCAATCAGGTTTCGATCGTCAGCGCGGTGGTGGACCCTGCGCTGGCGGACGTGGATGTGTTGGCGGGAACTTTCAGTTATGAACTGGCCAGTACCGGGCTGGGCAATCCCGCACGCACGGCGATCGTCCACTCGAACGCCACGTTCCAGCTTTGGGCATTGGCCAACCCTCTGGACAAGGCTTTCCGGCTTAAGGACGGCTCGAACCTGCGGATCGGGAGTGGGACGGGGAACATCCTGACCGGCGCGGTCGAGCTCGAAGGCGGGAATGCCAACATCAACGCCGTCTCCGGCACCCAGGTGATCCTGAGTGGTCCGGTTTCCGGCGCGGGCGGTTTCACCAAGCCTGAAACGGGCACCATCATCCTGGCCGGCGCCAACAGTTTTGCGGGCAATATCACCAACCTGGCCGGCGGCATCATCATGTTCTCAAACAGCCTCGCGGCGGGTGTCAACAAGCAGGTGTGGAACAGCAGCACCACCGGCGGCGCCGGCAGCACCGGCGCCCGCATCACGCTCGCCGGCAACTCGGTCATTCCCGCCAGCGTGTCGGTCTCCTTCAACGGGGAGACGACCGGCGACATCCGCTCGACCTTCTTCTCGCAGGCGGGTTCGAATGTGTGGCAGGGGCCGGTCCAACTCCGCGGCAGTGGCATTATCAACGCGACAGTGGATTCGCCCAACTACTTGACCATCAGCGGCCCGGTGAGCGGCGCCGCCGGTTTCGCCGGCACCTTCTTCGTTCGGGGTTCGGGCGGGGGCGAAGTATCCGGCGGCTTGAACCTGGGCGCCGGCAACCTTTCCAAGACTGACGGCGGGACCTGGACCATCGGTTCGGCAGGGAACACTTGGGCCCTGACCACGATCGCGGTGGGAACCATTCGCCTTGGCGCAAACGACGCGCTGTGTCTGACCGCACCGCTGCTCATGGGACAGAACGACGCCCAGGCGGCTGCGTTGGACCTGAACGGCTTCAACCAGACCGTTGCGCAAATCCGGCCCGTTCTGGGCACCGGCACGCGCCGAATCGGCAACGACAGCACGGTGGCGGATTCGATCTTCACGTATGCCGGAGGAACGAATATCAACACCTTCGCGGGCCAGTTCTTCGACAACCTCACCACCAATGGCACGCGCAAGCTGGGCCTGACGATTGCCTCGGGGACGCTTTACCTCACCGGCAACAGCTCGAACACCGGTCCGACGCTGGTTAACGGCGGCGTGCTCGGTGGCACCGGCAGCCTGGTCAGCCCTGTCACCGTCGGCCCACTGGGCACGCTGGCCCCGGGCCTCTCAATCGGTACTTTCACGGTCAACGCCCCCGTCACGCTGCAGGGCACCAACGTCATGGAAGTTTCCAAGTCGGGCGCGACCGTCAACAGCGACCTGCTGCGCGTCGGAGACACCCTGACCGCAGGCGGCGTGTTGCAGTTGCTCCTCACCGGCGATCCTCTCGCCGCGGGCGATGCCATCAAGTTGTATGAGAGCGTGGCCTGGGCGGGAACCTTTGCGGAGATCCTGCCGGCCGTGCCGGGCACAGGTTTGCTGTGGGATACCAGCACACTGGCGGTGGATGGCACCCTGCGGGTGCGGTCCATCGCCGCGCCGTCGGTCGCGGTGGTGAGCCTCTTGCCTGACGGGAACATCGGCCTGACGATCACCGGTTTGGTGGGCCAGGCTTACAGCGTGCGCGCCAGCACGGATGTCGGTCTGCCTGTCGGCGGCTGGACCTTGCTGCAAAGCGGCTCGCTGCCAGCTTCGCCCTATGTCTTCAGCGATCTGACTGCGACAAACTTTCCGCAGCGGTTCTATATCATCTCGACGCCATAGGCTCCCTGTCGGCAAGAATCGGCCTGACCCCGCGGCGCCCGCCCCCCCGGCGGGCGCCGCCTCACGTACCCCCCCGTCTGTTGCAAAATTGCCTGAGGGAGACTCCCGTTCAGCTTGCCGCGTACAGACTTTTTGCGTGTCACTCGGGCCTTGACAGCCTGCTTATTTTGCGAAAAGATGGAAACATGATTGGTTATGCAGCAAACCAATCCTTCTGGATCCGCGCTGAATACCGCGGCGCGGCCGTGAAACAGCCAAACTCACCCGAAACTCATGACTCGTCCCTAATCCCTATGAAACCAAACTCCTGTCCATTCCTTGCTCGACGTTTGCCGGCGATCCTCGCATTGCTGACAATCGCACCCGGCCTGCTTTGGGCCGAGGACGTTTATGTCACTTCCTTCAAGGGAACCGTTGGCACAACCGATGTGACTCCCTGCCCGCCGTCGTGCGTGACGGGCTCGGTTTCGGCCAGCGGCTCGACCGCGAGTTCCTCCGCCACACCCGTGCCGGTCATTCCCGCCAGCGGCCGCCGCGTGCGTTTCGGCTTTGGCGCTGGTTGCACGTGGAGCGTGACCCCGATGGACATCGTCCTGACACCGGCCGCCGGAAGTCCGAACTACACGTTCACCTCCCTGCAACACGTCCCCGGCGTTTACAAGATTTACGTGACCAAGGGCAATCAAAGCAGTGCGTCCTCGAATATCGTGGTCGAGTTGACGGCCACCGGGGGCGACCTGGCCGACCTGAATGGCAACGCCGCCACGGCCATTTCGGTGACGGCCTTCCAGCGATCCGAGCCCATGAATGTTTGGATCCCGATCGGCTTTATCACCAACAACATGGCCAGTCCCACTCTGACTTTCACCCATGTCGCAGGGGCGATCAATTCGTCTCCCGACCGTTGGTACATGGATGCCGTACGCTTCGAGTACATAGACCCCTGCACGGGGGTGTCGCCCGAGCTCGGCGTGGACGGTCCGCTCGTCGCCGGCCAAACCTTTGTCAACGTGTCCGGCGTGGTGGACGGCGCGACCAACATCGCGGTTTATGCTGACAACGTTGAAATCGGGCAGACCAACTTTGCCGCCGGGTTTGCCGCAGGCAGTGTCACCGTGCCCACCACCGCCCTGGTCAAGGGAGCTTCGATCACCGCGAGACAGATCAAGAACGGTTGCGTGGGAACCCCGCCGGCCACGGGGCCCATCGTGGGCGGCGGCGCGAATCCCAAAGTGCGCGCGCTGCTGGGCTGCTGGAAGAACTCCGGCCTGGCCGGGCCAATCGGAGCGAACACCACCACCGGTTTGACGAACAACTACTTCCTGAGCGCGACAGGTCTCCGGGCGGGCTACAATACGGCGCCGCTGGGCGGACGCTCGATCCCGGCCGGCGCGTGCTGGTACACGGCAACCTTTGATCACGCCGGCGATGCGGGGCTGTATGCCACCAGCGGCGTGCTGTTCACCAATACTGACCGTTTCTGCGCCCTCGAAGGCCTGGTGTTCTCGATTGACGACACCGACAGCGGACCCTACGACATCTACGTGGACCTGATCATGAACGGTGACGTGGTGATTGAGGACTTCGAGGGCTACGATGCGGGGGCCGAAGTCACCTTCTCCGCCCCCAACGCCGCGGGCACGCCCACGCCGGCCTTGACCTACCTCTCGGCTCCCAACTCCAGCGCCGTGAGCCAGAACTACGCCTTCGAGGGCACCAACTCCTGCCGCATCCAATGGCAGTTCGGGGACACCAACAATACGCGCTGGGCGCATATTCTTGCCAATGGCGCGGCCGGAAAACGGTATCCCCAACTCGACATCTCGAAGCCCATCACCGTCCGCTACCTGGTGCTGCCGCCAGGCGTGACCACCGACCACAAGTTCTCCGGGACGGTCAGTCAAATCACAGGTCACACGCCGGCGTACCTGACCGGCAGCAACAATCTGACTGTAACGGTTGCCGGTCCGGCCTCCTACACCTACCAGTGGAGTTGGAACGAGATCCCCATTCCCGATGCCACCACCTCCAGCCTGGGCATTGGCATTTACGGCCTGAGCCCGATCGAGAACGGCGTTTACAGCGTGGCCGTGAGTGACGGGACCTGCACGGAAATTCGCAGCGCCACGGTGACGGTCATTGATCCGGTTCCAACGATCACGAACCAACCCGCGCACGCGATTGTGAACCAGGGCAGCACGGGGCCGGTGATGAACGTTGGGGCCGATGGCCACGTGGCCGCGGGTTACCCGCTCTATTACCAATGGCGTTTCAACCAAGTGGATATTCCCGGCCAAACGACCGACACGCTCTCCTTCCCGGCCGGGGCGCAACTCAGCGACGTGGGAAGTTACGACGTGGTGGTCTTCAACGGCTACGGCATGGTGACCAGCATCGTCCAAACCGTTGCGGTTGTCCCGGCGGGAATTGCTGCCGGAACCGGCACCGGCCTGCGCGGGCAATACTGGACAACCCGGTACTCCACCAACGCCTTCTCCGGTGCGCCGACGTTGACCCGGGTGGATGCCACGGTCAACTTCGCCTGGGATACGGGTTCCCCCGACCCCGCCATCTCGGCGGACAACTTCTCCGCGCGCTGGGCTGGCCAGGTGCAGGCCCTGGGTACGGACACCTACACCTTCCACACCATCAGCGACGACGGGGTGCGGCTGTGGGTCAATGGCCAGCTCTTGATTGACAACTGGACGGCGCATTCTCCCACCACCAATAGCGCCACCCTCGCGCTAACCGGTACCCAGAAATATGATGTGCTGCTCGAATACTTCGAGCGGACCGGCGGGGCGACGGCGAAGTTATACTGGTCAACCGCCAGCGGTTCGATCGGGTTCGAGCCGGTGCCCATGACGCAGTTATACCCGGCGACCACGACCGTGGTTCCGACGCTCACCTACACCCTCGATAACGGCACCAATCTCGTGTTTAATTGGGGGCCGGGCAGCGCCAACCTCGTGTGGGCCTCCAACGTCGAGGGACCCTACACCAACGTGATCTACGACGTTACCAGTCCGTGGACGGTAACCCTGGATTCCGCAGCCGCCAGGTTCTTCCGCCTGCAAGTCCAATAATCCGGCGACCAGCCAAGTGCCTCCCGCGGCAGATGGGGCGAGCACCCGGTCTGCCCGCGGGAACGGGCCACCGGGTGCAAGGGTGTACGGCTGTCGTCACCCGTGGCCGGTCGGCCTCATGCAATCGCGAGGCCCGAAAACCTGAAGGGCCGTCGCAGCGCGTGTGAAAAACGCTTGCGCTTAGCCTTTAATGGGTTAGGTTAAAAGGACTCAGGAATAGTATTGGGAAATGAAGTCGCCAACCTCCAAAGCCGTATTCAGTGCGGTTGGTTTTTTGAGTGAGTAACTCGATCTCAATTCGCCTGAACATCAACTGCAACATAACTACAACAAACCAAACAAGCAGCTATGAAGAAGAAACTGACAAACTCATCTTTTTTCGTGGGCAGCATGCTGGCCGGATTGATTCTGGCGGGCTGCGCCCAACAACAACAAAGCGGGCGGTATCGTCCCGAGCCGGGGCCAAGCAAGGCGTCTGAGCCGGCGCCGGCCAAGGCAGCAGAACCGGCCAGTGCGCGCGATTTCGGGCCGTCGTATGCCACCGTGCAGGAGGGGGGATTGCGCTACATCCGCGGTTCAATGGCGTTCCCGACGGGGCGCCGTGAGAGCAGCGGGCTGCTGGTCGAGAAGACCGTGCCGGCCGAGGCGCTGGCGGGTCAGAAGGTCGAATATGTGTACAAGGTGAGCAACCTGACCGATTACCCGATCCAGATGGTGACGTTGATGGATCGCGTGTCGGGCAGCTTCACTCCGGGTGATGCCGATCCCAAGCCGACCGACATGAGTGGCGGAGTGGCGACCTGGCAGTTGGGCAACCTCGGGCCGAAGGAGACCAAAGTGGTGCGGGTGCGGGGCACAGCCAAGGATGAAGGCGCCATCACCACCTGCGGATGGGCGACTTATAGCCCGATCCTGTGCGAGGACATCCGGGTGGTCAAGGCCAACATCGCCCTGACCAAGACCGCGCCCGCCGAAGTGACGGTGTGCGATCCGATCCCGATGACGCTGGTGGTGAAGAACACCGGCAGCAGCGGACTCACCGGCGTCAAAGTCACGGACACCCTGCCGGAAGGATTGGTCAGCGACGGCAAGCGGAGCCTGACCTTCGACGCGGGCAACCTGGCGCCGGGCGCGACGCGCGAGTTTAAGTTCAACGCGGCGGCGACCAAGCCTGGCCGTTATGTGAACAACGCGAAAGCGACGTCGGCGGAGGGCATCTCGGCCGACGCCTCGTCCACGACCACGGTGCGCGAGCCGGTCCTGGCGGTTACGTGCCAGGCCCCCGACCAACGCTACATGGGACGCAATTTCGATGTCTGCTTCACGGTGGTGAACAAGGGTGACGTCGCGGCGGCGGGCACGATGTTACAGGTGCCCATCCCCGCGGGCCTGACCTTCAAGTCCGCGACGGCGGGCGGCCGTGTGTCCGGCAACAACCTTGTCTGGGATCTGGGCGCGCTGCCGGCCAATGCGCCGAAGGAAGTCTGCGCCACCTTTGCGGCGGCGAATGCGGGCAACTTCCAGTTCAACGCGACGGCCAAGGGCGCTTGCGCGAAGGAAGTCTCGACCACCTGTGCGACTCGGATTGTGGGTGTTTCCGCCTTGCTGCTCGAGTGCGTGGATGATCCCGATCCGATCTCGGTGGGAGAAAACACCACCTACACCATCCGCGTGACCAACCAGGGCACGGCGGACGACACGAACATCAGGATCGTGGTGGAATTCCCGGCGGAAATCACGCCGACCAGCGCCTCCAACGGCGGCAAGGTGGAAGGCAAACGCGTGACCTTCCCGGTCTATCCTCGCCTGGCGCCGAAGGCCGCCTTCACCTACACCATCCAGGCCAAGGGTGAAAAAACCGGCGACGCCCGCATCAGCGTGGTTCGCACCTCGACGGACATCCCGGCGCCGACCACCGAGGAAGAGAGCACGCGCGTTTACTAAACGCCACCAAAGCCGGATCCGAACCCGTCTTCGGCTCCGGCAACTGGTTTGAGATTCATGCGCCGCCCGGTTTCGGCCGGGCCGCGCAATTTGCTTCCGGCGCCGGCGGTGGCGGCGGCAGGATCACGACCGGCGCTCCACCCAAGGGCAAATCGGAAACCATGAGCAACCGATTGAGGCTTCTCGCCATCGGAACAGCCATTTTGGGGATGCTGGCAGGCTGCGTTTCTCCCGGTCCTTCGCGGAACGGCACCGGTGACCTGGCCCGGAGGCTCTCTGCTCTGGGCCCGGAGGTGGACCCGGCGGAGGCCTTGCTTGCCGCGGAGACGGCTTGCTCTTATTCGCTGGCCCTCGCCAACCAGTATCGTGCGGTCCGTCCCCCTTTTGTGCACAATATCCTGGTGAACCTGGGCTATCGCCAGCGCGGTCTTTGCTTTCACTGGGCCGAGGACATTTCGGCAGAGCTCGAGCGGTTGGAACTTCGGACCCTGGTTATTCACCGGGGAGTAGCGCGGCTGGGAAAGCGCGGGGAACACAGTTCGGTGGTGTTGACGGCGCCAGGACAGGCTTTCGAGGAGGGCGTGGTGCTGGATGGCTGGCGGCGGTCGGGCCGGCTCTACTGGCAGACGGTGAGGGACGACAAATACAAGTGGCAACGGGTGAGAGTGGTGGAGGACGACGGCCAGTCCCCCGGTGCTGACTCAGAGAAAACGGCTGGCTGATCGGGCTTGCAGTTTGGTGTGCGCCGGGACCTCCACGTCCGAAATACCCGCCAGCCTGCCACGCGCACTGGCGTTGGTTCCAAGTCAGGCGGACAACCGAGTGTCCAGTTTTTCGGCAGAGCCAAAAGGGAGGCGTGGCGCTGGATTGTCACAAGGTCTGGCCCGGGAACTGCTTCCCGAAACCCAAGCTGCCGGGTAGCGGTGGCGAAACGGTAAGCAAGAGTATGAAAAAACTAGCGTTGTTAATGCTTGGGTGCCTCCTCACGTTCCAGATTTCGGCTTTCGCCGAGCCGACGAGCGCGGATCAAAAGTGGCTCGAGGCGGTAAAAACGATGGTTGTGAATGGGGAAACCAAGATCTCGACTCCCAGCCAACAGCGGGTGGACCTGCTGAAGGAATGGGCGGCCAAGAACGGTTACTCGGTTCAGGTGGCCAAAACGGAACGAGGTTTCCGCCTGGACGTGTCCCGGCGGCTGGCCAGGAACTAAACCGGCCCATCTCTCACGTGGCCGGGGAACGTGAGAGCCAGGCGTGGATTTGAGCGGCCGCGCGGCGACCGTCGCGAACGGCCTCGAGCACCGTGCTGGGGCCGCGGGTCAGGTCGCCTCCGGCAAACACACCCGGCACGTTGGTGCGCTGGAAGGAGTCCACCAGGATACCGCCCCAGGCGTTGGTTTGCAGGCTGTCCAGCCCGCCGCTGCGAAGACAGGGCAGCGGCTTAAACCCGAGGGCGGGAATCACCCAGTCGCCCTCCAGCTCGAATTCGGAGCCGGGAATGGTTTTGGGTGTTTCCGGCCGGAGTGACCCGGGCGCGGTGGGTTCGGTCCGGATCAGGCGCAATCCGGTTACGCGTCCCGCGTCCGAGCGGACGGCCACGGGGGTGACGTGGAATTCAAACCGGGCCCCTTCTTCAACGGCGTTTTGGTATTCCCGCCGGCCGCAGGGCATTTCCGCTTCGCTGCGACGATAAAGACCCATGGCCTGAGCCGCGCCGCAACGGATGGCGGTGCGCAGGCAATCCATCGCGGCGTTGCCGCCGCCGATGACCAGCACCCGCTGGCCGGCCATGTTGATGGGGGGCAAATCCATGTTGATGGGGGTGTTTTTCTGGAGGAGGAAGGTCAAGGCGGGAATCACGCCCGGCGTGTCGGCGCCGGGAATGTCCAGCAGCCGGGCCGTGCGCCAGTCCTGGGCCAGATAGACCGCGTCGAAACGATCCCGCAAGTCGGTCAAGGTTACCTCCTCCCATAGCCGCGCGCCCAACTGTAAGCTGACCCCAAGTCTTTTGAGGAGCTCGACGCGGCGCTGGACGATGGAGCGGTCGAGCCGGAACGCTGGAATTCCGTTGACGAGCAATCCGCCGGGAACCAGGTCGGAGTCGAAGAGGGTGACCGAGCAGCCTTTGCGAGCCAGCTCCTCAGCGCAAGCCATTCCGCCCGGGCCGGAGCCGATCACGGCTACTCTAAAGCCATTGGGCGGAGCCGTGACCGCGTCCACCACGCCATGCTGAAAGGCGTAATCGGACAGAAAACGTTCAATGGCCTGAATCGCCACCGGTTCGCCCACCGAATCCAGAATGCAGGAGCCCTCACAAAGCCGGTCGCTCGGACAGAGGCGGGTGCAAACCTCGGCCAGGTTCGTGACCGAACCCAGCACGGCGGCCGCCTCGAGGAAGCGGCCCTCGGCGGTGAGTTGCATCCATTGGGGAATCGGGTTGCAAAGCGGGCAGCCGCTGACGCAGCTTGGGTTGGGGCACTGAATACAACGGCTGGCCTGCTCGCGGGCGGTTTCCTCGTCAAACAGGCCGTGGATTTCAAGAAAATCCGCCACCCGCTCGGAGGCGGAC
>CAZVYG010000106.1:0-14455 GCA_964631605.1 uncultured Verrucomicrobiota bacterium | reverse complement strand
GAATGCCCGCCGCCGCGATGCTGATCCCAAGCGCATTGTAAAGGGCGGATATGCCGAAACTCAAGCGCACGATACGGGTCGCCTGCCCGGCCAGGCGAAGGATGGCGCCAAGGCGGGGGACCTGGCTGCCCGACAGAATGATGTCGCTGGCGGGGGAAAACGCCCCGATCCGCTCGACGACCGCCACACCGATGTCACTTTGCTTGAGAGCCCCGGCGTCGTTGAGGCCGTCCCCGACCATCATGACGACCTGGCCGCCTTCCTGCAGCCGTCGAATAAACCCGAGCTTGTCCATGGGGCTTTGGTTGAACTGAAGATGGGCCGTTGGGCCAAATAATCCTTGAAACCGCTCGCGTTCTCGTTCGGTGTCGCCGCTCAAGAGTGCCAGGTCGTAACGTTGTCCAAGCTCGCGCAGGAGCCGCTCGGTGTCGGGCCGGACCGTCCCCTGAATGACAAAAGCGCCGCGGACCCGGCAGTCAATCGCGAGAATCGCCTGGGTGCCGGCGGGCGCAGGGAGCGTGGGCACGGCGATGCCGCAGCTTTCCAGCCACTGCCTCGAGCCCAGGTGGAGGCGGTGTTGCCCGATGGTGGCACGAAGGCCGGCGCCAGGAGTTTCAAGGTAATCCTGGATGAGAGGCGCCTCGGGGGCTGGGGGAAGCGACTCGGCGATTTGAACGGAGAGCGGGTGGGTGGATTGGCGGCAAAGACGCCACACCATCGCCTGCTCGCCGGCCGTCAGCGCCCACGGTAAGTCCACACGGCTTTCTTTGACCCGGTTGGGGTCTGGCGAACGGGCGGCGGCGCCCGGCGAGCCGGAGTCGGGACCGAGGAGGGGATGAAAATGCACCGTCTGGCTGCGGGGCGCGGTGAGGGTTCCCGTTTTGTCGAAGACGATGGTCTGGACGCGAGCCAGGCGCTCGACGACCAAGGCGCTTTTCAGGAATACTTGAAGGCGGGCCAGGAGCCGCTGGGCCGTCCCAAAGGTGAACGGGGCCGCCAAGGCCAGGGCGCAGGGACAGGCGACAATCAAGACGGAAGTGAATGCCTTGATGCCGCGGGCCGGATTGCCATCGGTTATCCAATAGACCGCCGCCCCGAGGGCAATGGCAATCACCAGCCAGGTAAATCGGCGGCTGTAACGGTTGGTCAGAGTGTCCAGACTCTCGCCCCGTTGCTTCTGGAATGCCTCGTGGCTCCACAGGGAGGCGAGGTAGCTTTGAGAAACCGGTTTGACGATTTGAATCTCGATGGTGGCGCCGATTTGCTGGCCACCGGCGTAAAGGTGGTCGCCCGGCTGACGGCCAACGGCTTGAGATTCGCCGGTGACAAAGCTGTAGTCAATCCGGCCGGCGCCGCGCAGGAGGGTCGCGTCCGCCGGGATGATTTCGCCCTGGCGCAAAACGAGGGTGTCGCCGACTTGGAGTTGCGAGATGGGAACCACGGCCTCGCCCGCGGCGGTCTTGCGCGTCACCGACAGGGGGAAGAAGGATCGGTAGTCGCGGTCGAAGGCAATGCGCTCGTGGGTCTTTTGCTGGAAAACCCTTCCGCAGAGCAGGAAAAACACCAGGCCGGAAAGCGAGTCCAGGTAGCCCTCGCCGCGGCCGGAAAGAATTTCAAAGGCGCTCTGGCCGTAAAGGGCGGCCAAGCCGAGGGCAATCGGCACATCCAGCGTCACCAACCTTTGTCGGACCGCCAGCCAGGCGGATTTCCAGTAGTCCGAGGCGCTATAAATCAGCACCGGCACGGCCAGGGCGAGGTTGAGCCAGCCAAACACCGTGCGAAAAACCGGGCCGCTGAAACTGTCGAGGCCCAGGTAGGCGGGGAGACTCAACAACATAATGTTGCCGAAAGCGAAACCAGCGACGCCCAACTGCAGCCATTGTTTGCGATGGGTGGCGGCCGGCGAGGAGGGCTTGGCCAGCGCCTCGAGCGACAGGCGAGGCTCGTAACCAATCGAACTGAGCAAGGCGGCCAGTTCAGCCAGTGAAATCCGGGCGGGAATGTAGCTCACAGAGACTTCGCGGCGCGGAAAGTTGACACGCGATTGACCGATGCCCGGGTGGAGCCGGAAAAGGTTCTCCAACAGCCAGACGCAAGCCACGCAATGCATGGAGGGAATCTGAAAGGTGACCCGGTTGATGGCTCCGTCGCTGAAATCCAGCAACTGCGGCTGCAAAGCGGGGTCGTCCAGGAAAGCCCACTTCTCGCGAACGGCGTTCCCCCGAATGCGCACCCCGGGGTGTTGGCTAAGATCGTAAAACTGGCCCAGCCCATTCTCCTGGAGGATTTCGTGGACGACCAGGCAGCCCTGGCAGCAGAAAATCTTTTCCTCGCGCGCGAACTGGCCGCTGGGACAGGGCTCCCCACAATGGTAGCATCGGACCGCTTGCGGTACAGGGGCCGGGGGCAGCCAGGCCGAATCGGCCTCGACTGTTGAGATCGGTTCCGCTGCAACGGGCGCCATGTCTATGTCTGATCTTATCCCTGCCCCTGAGGGCTCGGTTATGAATTATTTAAGCGCAACTAACCGAAGTGCGCCACTCCAAAATTCAGCGCAAGCGCGCACACCGTGGCGGGGGGGATCAGAGTTCCTGCTCGCCTTGAAAGGGACAAACGCGGCCGCGCTGCGGCAGAACGAGGAATGAATGGTTTGGGAGGGCAAGACGATCAAGCGGTCAGGCCGCCGGGCTTTTGGGCGGCGCTGTGGAAACGGTCGAGGGCTTGCAGGGCGGCGCGGAGATAGCCCAAGGCGTAGGCCATGCCGGCGTGCCAGGGCGCGTCGCAAGTCATCTGAGGGGTATGGTCTGGAATCAGAACCCCTTCAAAACCGTTGCGTTGCAGAATGGCCAGCACCCGGAGCATGTCAATGTCGCCGTCATCAACGAAGGTTTCCTTGTAGAACGGGACCTTGCCGGTCACGTTGCGGAAATGCACATAGGCCAGGCGCCGTTGACGACTGTACTGTTCAACGGCTTGGTAAAGGTCACCTTCGGTCATTTCCGCCAGCGTACCCAGGCAAAACTCGAGCATATTCGCGGGGCTGGGGTTGAGATCAATGACCTTCTGGTACAGGTGCGGCTGATAGACCAGGCGCGGCTGACCGCGGACGGTGGGGAGAGGCGGATCATCCGGGTGGAGGGCCAGCTTGACGCCCGCCTGCTCGGCAACGGGCAGCACGTCGTCAAGAAAGCGCGCCAGGTGTCGCCACAACTCGTCGTGGGTAATGGGGGGAACGGTGCCCGGCGGGGCGTGCGGGTCGTAGATCATGTTCCACACCATGCCGTTGGGCATGGGATCATCCACGGGACCGTTCATGCCCACCGACAGCGCCCTGCCCCGCGCGAACGGGCCGGTGATGCGGCCGGCCACGCCCGCGAGGCTGAAGTTGTAGCCCATGACCGGGATCCCCGCCTCGCCGAGCCGCCGGATGATGGTTTTGACATTTTCGATTTGAAGGTCCCGTTTCGGCCCATCGAGGAGGACATCGTGCCAGTGCGCGGGGTCGAAGTTTTCAACCGCTTCGATCTTCAGTCCTTCGGCAGCGGCGGCCTGGCAGAGGCTCTGGAGCTCGGCCGCCGTCCACAGGGCATTGGGGTCGCCGGCCAGGCCCCAGCCCTGGTCGCCGCCGGTCGGCTGGTTATCCCGCGGGTTATGCGCGCCGCCTTTGAAATAATCCACCAGATGGATGACCAAATGGGTGGCGCCGGCCTGCCGCGCGAACTGAAAATTCTCGCGGGTCAACTGGTGGCGGTAGAGACCCAGACCGATTTTCATCAGGCGCGGGCCTCGCGAATTTCGATCTGTTCCAGGCGCGGGGCGCAGAAGTGATGCAGCGCGAAGGCAATCAGGTACATGCAGGCGCAAATGCCGAAGAGAATCGCGTAGCCACTGGTGACTTTGCCCAGTTTTTGGAAGTGATCGAGCATCACGCCGGTGAGGATGGGAAAAATAAAACCGCCGGCTGAACCGGCCATGCCGCCAATGCCCACCACGGAGGCCACGGCCCGCTTGGGGAACATGTCCGAAACGGTGGTAAAGAGATTGGCCGACCAGGCCTGGTGAGCCGCGCCGGCCAGGCCGATCAGCAGCACCGCCGTCCAATCCCCGACCTGCGTAACCACCAGAATCGGCAGCACACAGAGCGCAAAGGCAAACATGCCGGTCTTGCGGGCGCGCGTGACCGTCCACCCTTGCTTGGTGAGCCAGCCGGTGACCCAGCCTCCGAAGATGCTCAGGACGGTCACAATGCCATAGATGGTCACGATATGAATCCAGCTTTTCTTGATCTCGAGGTGGCGGGTCTTGTTGAAATAATCCGGCAGCCAGATGAGGAAGAACCACCAAACCGGGTCGGTCAGGAATTTGGCGATGATGAAAGACCAGGTCTGGCGATACCCCAGGAGGCTGAGCCAGGGAATCTTGTCCTTCGGCCGTTCGTCCTCGCGATCGCTGCGGATGTGAACCAACTCGGGTTCTTTGACATATTTGCTCTTTTCGGGCACGTCGTAGAAAGGCATCCAGAAGAACAGCCAGAGGAAGCCGGCCACCGCCGCAGCGATGAAGGTGGACTGCCAGCCGAATTTGAAGGCCATCCACGGGATGATCGCGGGGGCGATCAGGGCGCCGGCGTTGGTGCCCGCATTGAAAATGCTCGTTGCAAAGGCCCGTTCGCGTTTGGGGAACCAAAGCGCGACGGCTTTGATCGCAGACGGGAAGTTTCCGGATTCCCCAAGGCCCAGGGCGGCACGGGCTGCGATGAAGCCGGCGACGCTGCCCACGGCCGCATGGGCTGCGGCGGCGACGCTCCAGGCCGCAATCGAAACCGCATAGCCGATCTTGGTGCCGAAGCGGTCCACGAACCACCCAAACCCGAGCAGCCCCACGCCATAAGCAAGTTGGAAGGCGGAGTTGACCCATCCGAATTCGGCATTGGTCCAGCCGATCTCGCGATCGAGAATCTCCTTCAAGAGCGAGAGGATCTGGCGGTCAATGTAGTTGATCGTCGTGGCGAAGAACAGGAGGGCGCAGACAATCCAACGGTAGTTGCCCATGGGGCCGGACGAGTCGGCCGCCAAGGAGTCGGCAGCCTGGGTTTTGGTGGCTTCAGGCATGGTCATTGTTTGTTTGGTTGCTCAGGGCTGGGCGTAATGCCAGCAGCCTTGGCTGGCAAGTAGTGTTTCAAATCCCCGGGGGTGGGGTCAAGCTTCACGAAAATCAGACGGCAGGGCCCAGCCATCTTACCGGGGGGGGGATGGCCGAGGCGTTGGTGAATAGACTTGATTTGAATCCGGCATGGCTGTTCTCTGGCGGCGAATCTTATGCCGAGCGTTTTCTTGTTGCGATTCAGGCTGGCGGTTTTGCTGACGATAGGGGCGGTGCTGGGGCTGGCGCCGGGTGATGGGTCGTTGAGGACGCTGGCGGCCGGGGCGCAGTCGGATTTGTTGGTTCAAGGCTGGGACACACCCCCGTTGAACGCGCGGTTGCGGGCTTATTGGTGGTGGCTGAATGGCAATGTCACCAAGGCGGCAATCACGCGGGACTTGGAGGAGATGAAGGCCAAGGGTTTCGGCGGCGCGCTCATTTGCGACGCGGGCGGGGCCGAACAGGATGGCAATGACCGGGTGCCGCACGGGCCCACTTTTTTCACGCCGGAATGGCGGGAACTTTATCGGCATACCTTGCGCGAGGCGGAGCGGCTGGGATTGGAGATGAGCCTGAACATCATGAGCGGGTGGAACCTGGGCGGGCCCAACGTAACTGCGGATGATGCGGCAAAGAAGCTCACCTGGTCCGAAGCGCGGGTTACGGGACCGGGCAAGGTCAGCGTGGCACTGCCGGTGCCAAAGCATCGGGATGGGTATTACCGGGATCAATTCGTCGCGGCCTACCGCTTGCGCGCGAGTCAGCCCGCGGATGATGCGTTCACGGGACTCACCGCGAGCTCGGAGCAGGCCAGCCATCCGGCGGGCCTGGCCGGAGATGGCGACCCGGGCACGTTTTGGGTTTCAAGCGCCGACCAGCCCGGGCAGGGGCCGAGCCGGGAGAAACCACAATGGCTGCAACTGGCGTTCGCGCGGCCGGTGAGCGCTGAGCGCTTGACGCTGGTGGGTCGCGCCAACTACGGCCCGCGAGACTGTGAATTACAGGTGTCGGACGACGGCAAGGCGTTTCGCAAGGTGAAGGCGTTTGTCGCCCCAGCCGGGGGCGAAGCAGCCGTTACGTTCGACGCGGTCACCGGACGGTTTTTCCGCGTGGTGTTTTTCAGCAGTTACGATCCGCGTTATCCGGACGCCCCGCGCAATGTTCAGGTTGCCGAGTTGCGGCTGGAGGGCAAAGACAGAGCCTGGCCTTCGGCACCGGAGGCGTTGGCTCGAAAACCGATACAAAACTGGGCTGAAAAAGCCATCTTTCGGCCACTGCAACCGTTTTCGGCGCCCGATTCCACGCCTTTGTTCCAGGACTTCCCCGCCACGCCGGGCGAGGAGGACACGACGACAGGCGCGGTGCTGGACCTGAGTGGAAAGCTGGGCGCCGACGGAACCCTGAGGTGGGAGGCGCCGGAGGGCGAATGGCAGGTTTTGCGGTTTGGTTATACGATTGGAGACCATTCCTACGTCTCGACCTGCAGCGAAGGGTGGAAAGGTTTTGCGCTGGACGTGCTGGATGCCGGGGCGTTTGAGCGATACTGGGATGCGATTGTGGAGCCGTTGATTGCTGATGCGGGCCCCCTGGCGGGCAAGACGCTCAAATACCTGCACACCGACAGTTGGGAGGTCGAGCCCTTGAATTGGACCCCACGGCTGTTCGACGAGTTCCGCCAGCGCCGAGGCTACGAGCCGCGCCCGTTTCTGCCCGTGCTTGCGGGACGGATCGTGAACAGTCGCGAGGAGAGCAACCGGTTTCTAGACGATTTCCGCAAGACCATCGGCGACCTGGCCATTGACAATCATTATCGCATCTTCCGCGACCGGGCGCACCGGCACGGCTTGTTGTTCCACCCGGAATCGGGCGGTCCCCACGGGGTGCCGATTGACGCGCAACGGTGCCTGGGGTGGAACGACGCGCCGATGAGCGAGTTTTGGGCGTGGTCGTGGCGTCACCGTGTTGGCGACCAGAACCGGTTCTTTTTGAAGCAGCCCGCTTCGGCGGCCCACACCTACGGGCGCAACCTGGTTCTGGCCGAGGGGTTCACGACCATTGGCCCGCACTGGCAGGAGACGATTTGGGACAACCTCAAGCCCTCGTTCGACAAGGCGTTGTGCGAGGGGATGAACCTGCTGGTTTGGCACGCGTTTGTGTGTTCGCCCCTCGAGATGGGCCTGCCCGGCCAGCAGTACTTTGCCGGAACCCATTTCAACCCCAACACCACCTGGTGGTCCAAGTCCGCTCCCTTTCTGAGCTACATTAACCGCGCGCAGTTTCTGCTGCAGCAGGGGTTGTTTGTCGCGGACGCCTGTTATTACTACGGCGACCATGTGCCGAATTTCACGCAATTGAAGAGGTCGGATCCGGCGCGGGTGCTGCCGGGGTATGACTACGATGTGATCACGGAGGAAGCCGTGCTGACGCGGCTGACCGTGCGGGAGGGGCGGTGGGTTTTGCCCGACGGGATGAGCTACCGCGTGTTGGTGCTGCCCGACCGGGACATCCTCGCGCTGCCGGTCCTGCGCCGGCTCAAGGAGCTGGTGTCCGCCGGCGGAACGGTCCTGGGTCCCAAACCGCGTCGCGCCAGCGGCCTGCAGGCGTACCCGCAGTCGGATGCGGAGGTTCAGCGATTGGCTGGAGAAATCTGGGCTGACTGCGACGGGCAGAAGGTTAAGCAGCGGGCAGTGGGCCTGGGGCGGGTGATCTCGGGCAGGACCGCGCGCGAGGTGTTGCAAGCGGACGGCGTGCGCCCCGATTTCGAGGTTGCGGGCGGCAAACCCGGCGCTGTGTTTGATTACATCCACCGCGCGGCCGACGGCACGGACATTTACTTCATCGCCAACGGCTCGAACCGCTGGGAGGAAGTCCGGTGCACCTTCCGGGTCGCGGGCAAAGCGCCCGAACTGTGGGATGCGGTCACCGGGGAGCGGCGGTTTGCGGCGGCCTATGAAGCCGGCGACGGCGTCACCACCGTTCCGCTCGAGTTTCCACCGTGCGGTTCCTGGTTCGTGGTGTTTCGGGAACCGGCGGCGCGGCATCCGGCCTCGACGACCGCCCTTGGCAATTGGAGTGAATTCCGGGAGCGGCACAACGTTTCGGGGCCGTGGGTGGTGAAGTTTGACCCGAAATGGGGAGGTCCTGCTTCAGCAGTGTTTGATGAACTGGTGAGCTGGACCGACCGGCCCGAGGCCGGGATCAAGTATTATTCCGGGACGGCAGTTTACACTCGAACGTTCGATCTGCCGGCGGGATTGGATGCGTCCGCCGGCGACCTGTGGCTGGACCTGGGCGACTTGCGGGAGCTGGCCGAGGTTCGGCTGAACGGCCAATCTTTGGGGGTGGTGTGGTCGCCGCCCTTCCGGGTGAAGATCAGCGGGACGGTGCGACCGTCGGGGAATCGTCTGGAGGTGGAGGTGGTCAACTTCTGGCCGAACCGGATTATTGGTGACGACGCCCTGCCGGTGGAAAAGCGCCTGACCAAAACCAACATCCGCAAACTGACCCAAGCCACGCCGCTGATGAAATCCGGCCTGTTCGGGCCGGTGAAGATATTCGAGGAAAACTGACCGCTGCCTGCTTATGAGTATGAAAATCAAAATCGGATTATTCGGGATCGGGCTGGACACCTATTGGCCCCAGTTCGATGGCCTGCTGAAACGCCTGACCGGTTACCAGAAACAGATTGCCAGGGAGATTCGCGCCTGCGGCGTCGAGCTGGTGGACGCCGGGATGGTGGACAACCCGGTGAAAGCGCGCGAAGCCGCCTCGCTGTTCCGGCGCGAGGAAGTGGACTTGATCTTTCTCTATATTTCGACCTACGCGCTGTCCTCGACCGTGCTGCCGGTGGTTCAGCACACGCGGGTGCCGGTGGTCGTGCTGAACCTTCAACCGGTTCCGCAACTGGATTACGAGAAGTTCAACGCGCTGGGGGACCGCGGGCTGATGACCGGAATCTGGCTCGAGCACTGCCAGGCCTGCTCCGCCCCTGAAATTGCGTGCGTTTTCAACCGCGCGGGTGTGGCCTATCACCTTGTCACGGGCCATTTGCAGGACGAGGCGGCCTGGAAGGAAATCCGCGACTGGGTGGCCGCGGCGCGCGTGGCCGCCGGGATGCGGGCCAACCGGGCGGGGGTGATCGGGCATTACTACTGCGGGATGCTGGACGTGTACAGCGACATGACGCAGCAGGCGGCCGCGTTCGGCAACCATTTCGAGCTGCTCGAGATGTGCGAGCTCAATGAATTGCGCGAGCAGGTCAAGCCCGCCGCCATCAGCGCCAAGATGCGCCAGTTCGAGCGGGAATTCGAGGTGTCCAAAGAGTGCGATCCGGCCGAAATCCGGCGCGCGGCGCGAACCTCCTGCGCGCTGGATGCGCTGGTGGCCAAACACCATCTCGGTTCGATCGCCTACTACTACGAGGGGGCGGACGGCAGCCCGCACCGCGACATTGCGACCTCGGTCATCGCCGGGAACACCCTGCTGACCGGCCATCACGTCCCGGTGGCGGGCGAGTGCGAGATCAAGAACATGCAGGCGATGAAGATCATGGACCTCTTCGGCGCGGGCGGCTCGTTCTCCGAGTTTTATCTCGCCGATTTCGTGGACGACGTGGTGTTTCTTGGCCACGACGGCCCGGCGCACTTTGCCATTGCCGAGGGGCGGGTCGGGCTGGTGCCGCTGCCGGTTTATCACGGCAAACCGGGCAAGGGGCTTTCCATCCAGATGACCGTCAAACATGGGCCGGTGACGCTGCTTTCGGTGGTGCAGGCGGCCGGCGGCAAGCTCTTCCTGCTCACCGCCGAGGGCGAGTCGGTGCCCGGGCCGGTGCTGCAGATTGGGAACACCAACAGCCGCTATCGGTTCGCCGTCGGGGCTCGCGCCTTCATGAACCTCTGGTCCAAAGCGGGCCCCGCGCACCATTGCGCCATCGGCGTGGGCCACCTGGCGGACAAGATCGAAAAGCTCGGCGCCCTGCTCAACCTCGAGGTTCGGCGCGTGTGTTAGGGCGGTGTCTGCCGAACCCGGCCTGCGGAGATCAGCCGTCGGGGCTCTTTGGAGGCCCTCGCTGCGGCGGATTGGCCCTTTGTCCCAGAGCCACCAAGGGAAGCAAGGCATTACGGAACAAGGTCTTGCCCTCGTTTACCGCCTCCCGCCGATACATGGCGCACAAAAACGTGAGCAGGAGCATGACCGCAAAAATAAAACCAAACGCCTTGGGGAGCAGGAGGTAAAATCGCATTTCAGGGGTCATTGTGAATGGGCGTGTTATCTCCCCCACATTTCTGGGTGCGGCTCATTGTCATAATTCCAGCGACGGGCCGCGGCATCGCTGAATTCGATCCACTGCCACCAACGATTCCATTCCACATGGCCGTCCAGAAAGACCATGTTCCCGCCCTGGTTGTGGACTGTGCCAATGGCTCCCGCACGACTCGGGAAACCGCCACTGAATATTCCCGGCGTAAACACGCCCCAGCCATTTAACTTCACCCAAGAATGGGATGCGCTATTTGTCGTGCCAATGGTATCGTCACCAACGGCAATCATGTCCGCCGGATTGCGAATCTCATTGGGCTTGCGGCTGACGGTATCTGCATCCAGCGGAGTCGTTTTGACCAAGCCCCAATTGACCACCGCAACCCCGTTCGCGTTGATAGCATAACAAAACGGCCGATTGCCCTCGATGTTGGTGGGATACATATAGCCCAGCGTCGAAGGATCAGTCGTCCAACGAAAAAATGGCGGGAACGAAGGACAATTGAATACGTCCGAATTATTTCCGAGGTAAGGCAGAATAAGCGCATTCCACAAACTGACCTCGGAACCCTTGGGATTGGCAGCGCCCCGCCCCGCCGGAATCCGGCGGAAACAGGTGGGATACTGATTATGTTCGTCGGCGTACAAGGTCAACGCCATTCCAAGCTGGCGGAGGTTATTCTGGCAGACAGTCCGTTTCCCCCTTTCTTTCGCCTGATTGAGCGCGGGCAAAAGCAATGCCGCCAGGAGCCCAATCACTGCGATGACAACAAGCAATTCGATGAGGGTGAACGCCTTTGTTCGCCACGATTGCTCGCCACCAGTCCGCAGCCGTAACCTCTCGCTGCGGAGGCGAGGTCGGGCAATTCGCGCTGAATGGGTGGCGGGGCTCATGTCTTAGTCAATTCTCGTCGGTCAGTGTTTCATACATGTAGGGCCTTGTACCAGAACCAGGCGAAAGCCAGCAAGCTGGCACAGCAGCCGGGAATGCGAACCAACTGCCAGCCCCAACTCGCATCCGCATCGGCCTTCTTGTAAACGTACAGATAAACAAACACAGCAATAGCAATGTAGCCCAACCCTGCCCACACGGCAGCTTCCCCTTCCACGGAATGCAACTTGCCCAGTTTGGTTTTGTAACCGATGCGTCCCGGCCCCATGCAACGCCCGTTCAAGGTGACAAGACATTTGATCCCGTAGACAAGCGGAAGCAGCCAGAGCAGATTGACCAAGCTCCACAGGAGCCGCCTCTTTATGCGCTCAAGCGGATTTTTCTCTTCGTCCATAACAAGCACGCACAATGGCGGGGACGGCGTGCCGTCCCCGCCACAATTCGCCGATTTCAGTATGGCCACAAACAATCCTGCCAGCTTCCGCTTCCGCCCTCGTAAAAACCGAGCGGACACGGGTCGAAGATGGGCGTTGTGGTACTGATCAACCCTCCCGGCATCCCGGGGATGGAACTGAGAAACTCCTGAATCTTGAGCGACAACAGCGCCGGTGCCGCCAGATCGCGCTGATTCCAAACGTCACTGAGATAATCGAGAATCCGCTCTCGGAAATCCTCCATCTCCCCGGGCAAGTTCATGGCAAATGACAGCCACTGAACCCCCTTGATTACCTTGCCGACGTATCGGAGACCGTCAGCGGGATATTTGGCGATGTATTTGGCGTCAATCGCGGTTGTCTTGGTAATTTCAGTGTGAACGATGCTTGTTTGCTTCTGGAGGCGCATCCTCAGCCCGGGCTGGTCGCCAACATTCGACCGGTGATATTCAAGCCATTGAATCTGGCGACAGGCGTAGGCCACCCGCATCTTTGCCGTGGCGCTTGCGTACTCGTATGTTCGATGCCTTAGGGCCTGAAGCACTGGCTCCTCGATTTCACCCCACAAGTTGTCGGCAAAATCTGTCGCCAACGACATCATTTCCCGATAGCCGAACAAGTCATCGGGATCCGGTCGCTGTAGTTCGCCTTGAGTGGGCGTGCCATCCTCGGTGAACGGCCAGACGTTGTAGTAAAAAGTTTGGATTGGCATGATGTAGAGGTCCACATCGGCCACCCCAGCTCCCTCGAAATTTGTCGGCGTCACCACCATCCCTGCCGTGATTCCGAGAGGACCGGTCAAGAGTGCCACCGTGGGGAAATATGGATTTCCACTTGGCCCCTGACTGGCACTGTACGGCACCGCGCTCAAATGGACTGTGACAAATTCAGCCGTCGGATTTGGCGGAGGCGGAAAGTATCCGCCAAAATCGCGGATGGTCGGGTCGCTGCCAATGTCGAACTCAACGATGTTCGGCACGCTGTCGCCATCGGCATCCGCCCACGCCCCTGTCGCTCCGGTTCCGAACCAGATCGTGATATAAACCCTGAACCAGTCGGGGATGCCGTCTCCGACCGTGTCTTGCGTGCTTACCGGGACCCACGGGTTCAGACCGTATTGCCATTTCCTCAAGTTGGAAATTCCGTCTGCGCTCGGCTCGGCATCGCCATCCGGAATTCCGCTGCCGTCTGAACTCGGTGCGCCCGCCGCTGTCTGTGTAGCAAGAATCTCGTAGCCGTCCTGAAGTCCATCAAAATCCCGATCCATGCCGTCGAGTGCTGCAAATGTTGCATCGGCTGCATCGCCCCACCATGCCGTTTCATACCAACGCGTGCTCGTATTTGTAACGAAACCATGATCCACAACATAGAAGTTGAAGAACATATCCTGCCAAACCAGATTTGTGTCCGCCGAATCAATCGAAGGAGTCCGGATGTAGATGCGGTGTTGGTCGGATTCGGCGATGCCTGAAACCGCGAAGAGCAAATATGTGATGTCATCGAATGGATCGTAATAACTGTCCTCCAAGCTGACTTGGGCGCGCGTGCCGGACTGTCCCGTTTTCGCGGTAAGATACCACTCGCCATCCTTGAACGTGTGCGAGGAGTCCTGCGAGTAGGCGTCCAGCGGATTGAAGCCCAACTGAAATTCGAGACCGTCGGAAAGACCATCGCCGTCCGAGTCCGGCAGGCTGGAACTGGTGTGCGCAACGAGGTTTTCGTAAGCGTCCGTCAACCCGTCGCTGTCGCTGTCGAGCATCGTGCCCAGCCGGAAATACGCTTCGTCTGCCCAGAGATTTGTGACCACCAGATTTGTTTCGCCCGGCTCAGTCCGCAGCAGCCAAACCCAGTTCGTGAGGTTCAGCCCCGGCACATTGGGGCTGAGATTCGTCGTCATGAACAGGTCGTAAATGCCTTCGGGGTCCGGCGTGTGAATCACGAGGTTCGCGGTGTCGCCAACCTTGGACACGATTTCCAGCCACAAATCTTCCGGCCCATACGCGTAGGCTTCGCCGCCCTCATCCTCTGGTCCATTTCGGGCGCCCCCTCCATTCTCTTTCTCGTACAACTCCTTTTCCACCGCATGGAGCGCCTGTAACGCCGCGTAGTCTTCCGGCGCGTCCAAGACGAGAAACTGCCCAGCTTTCTCGTCGAGAACCTCGATCTTCAGTGCCCCTCCATACGGGTCAAACGGATAGGGCGGCGATATTTCCTGCGACTGCAACCAGTAGGTTGCAGCGTGAGTTTTTTCGGTCTGCGAGAGAAGGCCGATGACCATTGCGATGGTGACGAGAAACGTCTTCGGTGTGAAGGATGTTCTCATGAGATGCCTTTCTTTTATGTTTGGCCGCTTGTCATGCCAAGAAAACCTGAGGGGGCGCACACCCGTGCTCCCACCAGGTAGGCAGCCGACCAAGGCGCCCGCAAGTGGAAAGCACAGGGCGGCGCCCTTTCGGGGCGCGCCTTGGCCTTCGTCCACTTGCTATGCGCTTCTTGGAAAAGAAAAACTTTGGTCGGCTTTTTTCCTGTGGCGTTGTGTAGCGGCCAACGCTACGCAAATTCTAATTTGTGAAAGAACGGTGCCGCCCTGCTCTGCGCAGAGCAGCCTGCCGATACAACAAACGCATTTTTACCCGTGTTGGCCTGCCCTTGGCAAGCCTGCTGCAAAATGTTCAGCGATTCCGCAAGGTGGGGGAGGCTCTTGGTGTTTCTCTCGGGAGGGCCAGAT
>CAZVYG010000105.1:0-14476 GCA_964631605.1 uncultured Verrucomicrobiota bacterium | reverse complement strand
ATAAAGGCGGCCATCCGGCCCGGGTTTCATCCACGCGATGTCATCGCCAATCGTCCAGACTTTCCAGCCCTTGAACGCGGTCGGGGGAATCATCATGGCGAGGTTGGTCTTGCCGCAAGCGCTCGGAAAGGCGGCGGCGATGTAGGTTTTCTCGCCGCTGGGCGCCTCGACGCCGAGAATGAGCATGTGCTCGGCCATCCATCCCTCCTGCCGTCCCAGGTAGGATCCAATGCGCAACGCCAGGCATTTCTTGCCCAGCAGCACATTGCCGCCGTAATTGGAGCCGACCGAAATCACCGCGTTATCCTGGGGAAAGTGCGCGATGTAGCGCCGGTCCGGATGCACGTCCAGCATGCAGTGCAGCCCCCGGTTGAAACCGTCGCCGTCACCCAACTGTTCAAAAGCGATGGTCCCCATCCGGGTCATTACCCCCATGCTCAACACCACGTAAATCGAGTCGGTCAGTTCGATTCCCACCTTGGTCAGCGGCGAACCGGGGGGCCCCATGAGGTAAGGCACCACGTAAAGCGTCCGGCCCCGCATCGAACCCGCCGCCAGCCCTCGCAGCTTCGCGTACATGTCTTTCGGCGCCATCCAGTTGTTGGTCGGGCCGGCTTCGTCCTGGTTTTCCGTGCAAATAAAAGTGGATTGCTCGACTCGCGCCACATCATTGGGGTTGGACCGGTGGTAATAGCATCCCGGCAGCTTCTTGGGGTTGAGCTTGATGAGCACCCCTTTTTCGACGGCTTCCGCAAGGAGGGCTTTGCGTTCCGCTTTGGAACCGTCGCACCAGTACACTTGGTCCGGTTTGCACAGTTTTGCGATCTCGTCCACCCATTTGAGGACGGTCTTGTTGCTCGTGTTAGGTTTGCCAAGCATTTCTTTGGTCATAAAGTCTCTTTCTCGGGCCCCGGTGCTTCGCGCAGGGCCGAGAAACTATGCATGGAGGCGGCGAAGGGTCAAGAATTCACGGAAGAAAACCCGCAGTTTTTGCAAGATTCATTGACGCGGACGAGGGAGGTTAACTCCGCGAGACCCGTTTTTCAGCAAGAAACGCTAAAGAATGAGCAATCGGAGAGAAGTCAAACTCCTGTGTAAAGCTCTATCGTACCGAGCGCGTAAGCTATGCCGATCAAAGCAAGACCGACATTGGATGAGGAGGGCGGGAAGTCGGGAGACTCCACGACCGAACCGGAGGAGGTCTGCGGCGAGCAGCAACAGGCTCCGCTGGCCATTAGCCTTCGCAAGGTGTTGGTGCCGTTGGATTTTTCAGAATGTGCCTGCCACGCGCTCCGGTACGCCGCGGCGTTTGCGGGCAAAGTCGGAGCCAGCCTGGTGTTGCTCCATGTGGTGGAACCGGCGGTGGGGGGCGATCACTACCTCACGCTGTCGCCGACTCTCGACGATACCAACCAACAACTGGTCGAGGCGGGCCGGGAGCGATTGGAAACGCTCTGCCAGCGGCAGGTTTGTCGGCAGCTCTCGTGCGAAACGCTTGTCCGCCTTGGTTGGGCGGCTTCCGAGATCGTGGATACCGCCCGCGCTTTGGGCGCGGACCTGATCATTATGGGAACCCATGGCCGCAGCGGGCTTAAGCACGTGTTGCTCGGAAGCACGGCGGAAAAAGTCGTGCGCCAGGCTCCGTGCCCCGTTTTGACCCTCCGGCACCCAGGCCAGTGACCGGCGGCCCTGACGCATGGCCCCGTGTTTCCGGGTCGCCATTCTGCCCCGGGAGTCGTATAGTGAGGTGCTGTCATGAAGTTGTTTTGATGGATGAAATCTGTAGCGCCACCCGCTTCGAAGGCCAAACGCGGCGCTGAGGTCTGTCTCGCACGGTCGGTTGCCGAGGTTCTGAAGGAGGATCCAACGCTGGAAGCGGTCACCATTGACCGGGACCAGCAAACCATTTCCATTGCGACCCTGGGACGAACCGACGTGCCAAAGTTGACCGAGCGGATCACCGAGCGGTTACGCGCGGCCGAGCAGGCCAACAGCGATCAACATTGCCGGTTGCTCGAGGGCCATGGCGAATGCCGGGAGTGCGTCCACCCCCTTTCGGAGGCTGAACGGCAAAAGGTCGCCATCGAGCATCAGGGCACGCGGACGACCATCGCCCGGGTCACCTGCCCGACCGCGCCCCGGTTTTATCGGTGGCGGGACATTCCCTGGCCGCGGGTGGTCCAACGCGACGTCGAGTTCCTCGAGCACGCCGAGGAAGTGACGGAGTGGAAAGTGCAACTGGCGCTGGCGGTGGCGTGCGGGATTTTGGGTTTGACAGCCCATCTTCTCGGCGCATACGAGCTCCGGACCTATTCGCTTGGCGCCTACCTGCTGGCTTATCTGGCGGGAAGCTGGTTCCCGGCCCAGGAGGTTTGGGAACGCCTTCGCAAACGCGCCATTGACGTGCATCTGCTCATGCTCGCGGTCGCCGCGGGCAGCGCCAGCATCGGGGCCTGGGGCGAAGGCACCACACTCCTGTTCCTGTTCTCGTTGTCCGGCGCCCTCGAACACTTTGCCCTTGGCCGCACCCAGCGCGAGATCCGGTCGCTCTTCCGCGAGGCGCCCAAGTCGGCGACGGTGCTCGAGGCGGGCGGACTCGAGCGGGAGGTGCCCGTCGAAAAGCTGCGCCCCGGCATGCGCCTGCTCGTCAAGCCCGGCGCGCAGTTTCCGGTGGACGCGGAGATCGTGCGGGGTCGAACCGCCAGCGACGAATCCAACCTGACGGGCGAAGCCACGCCCGTCGAAAAGACCGTCGGCGACGTGGTGCTGTCCGGGACCATGAACCTGTGGGGCGCGGTCGAGGTGCGAGTGCTTCGGCCGGTGTCGGAAAGCTCGTTGCAGAAGATCATCCGCCTGATTCGCGAAGCGCAACACCAAAAGGCTCCTTCCCAGCAGTTCACCGACCGCTTCAGCACCGCCTACACCTACGCGGTTCTGGGGCTCTCGTTCGTGATGTTTTTTGTCTGGTGGCTCGGCTTTGGCCAGCCGCCTTTTAGCAGGGAAGGTTCCGGCCACAGTGCCTTCTATCATACCATGACCCTGCTGGTCGTGGCCTCGCCTTGCGCCCTGGTCCTGTCCATTCCCTCGGCAGTGCTGGCCGCCATTGCCTGGGGCGCCCGACACGGCATTCTTTTTCGCGGCGGCGCCGCCGTCGAGAAGCTGGCGGCCGTCACCGCGGTTGCCCTCGATAAGACCGGCACGCTGACCACCGGCGACCTACGGGTGGAAAAGGTGGAAACCTTTCCTCCAGGCCGCGAGGCGGAACTGGCGCGGCTGGCCTACTCGATGGAAAAACTCTCCACGCATCCGCTGGCGCGCGCCATCACCCGCTACGGCAAACAACACCAACTGGCCGAGCTCGAACTGGCCCACTTCGAATCGCTCACCGGCCAGGGCCTGCGGGCCAGGCAGCAGGGGCAGGAGTGCCTGCTGGGCCGCCGCGAGTGGCTTTTGGACACCGCAGCTTTTTCCCGCATCCAGGAAGTGCCGGCGGTGGATTCCGGCTTCTCCGAAATCTGGGTCGCGCGCGGCGACCTTGTCGGGCGGATCATCCTGCGGGACGACATCCGGCCCCAGGCCCGCCAGGTGATCGAAGCCTTGCGGCGCGAACGACTAACCACCGTCGTGCTCACCGGCGACCGCCAGGCCTCAGCCCGTCACCTCCAGGCCGAATTGGGAATTGACGACGTCCGCGCCGAGCTCAAGCCCGAGCAGAAGCTCGAAGTCATCCGCTCCCTCTCCAGCCAGGGCCACCGGGTGGCCATGGTTGGGGACGGCGTCAATGACGCCCCCAGCCTGGTGGCGGCGCACATCGGGGTGGCCATGGGCGCCCGGGGCTCCGACGCGGCGCTCGAACAAGCCGATATCGTGCTCATGCACGATCGCCTCGAGAACTTTCTGGCCGCCTTTCGCCTCAGCCAGCGCGCCCGCCGGATTATCCGCCAGAACCTCGTCATTTCGCTCGGCACGGTCGCGGTCCTGGTCACCTTCGCGTTGCTGGGCCAAATCCCGCTGACGGTCGGCGTCGTGGGCCACGAGGGCAGCACGGTGATTGTCGTGATGAACAGTCTCCGCCTGCTTTTTATGGGCGCGGGACGAGCGAACGGCTAATACCGGCCGCTGAGGGGGTTGAATATGACGCATTTGCGTCACCTAACTTTTATCCGCTTGCGCTCCCGGCCCCTCCCCCGTTAAATCCTTGCGCCATTATATGAACGTGAACCTTGGTCTTGAGCTCATCGCGCCGCAGGTGACGCCCGTCCTGGATCCTTTCTTCCGACCGGCGGTGCTGGCCTGCCGCGCTTTCCGCCAGCAGGCCCTCGCCACCGGGGAGGCGGTCCCCGTGCAAATGGCCCTGGAACAATCCGATGGCAGCGTGTCCCATTTCCGCACCCCGATCTTTCCTGAGCGTCATCCAAAGGCGGCCGGCAATTTCATTTACCTCGAGCGGATTCTGAAGTTCCTGCTCTGGTCGCGGGGCGGCTTCCACGTGCATTTCGACGGCCCGGCGGCGCTGGCGGATCAACTGGCGAAGTATTACCGGGAAAGCGCCACGGGCAAATTCGACTCGAACCTGGTGGGCGAAAAGATGTTCGATCACCCCCTCGAAATCGTCCGCACCCGATCCCTGCCGCCCGAGCGCCGCAGGACCACCTCCCTGGGACGCCATCTTGAAGGGTGCCGGATTGGGTTCGACCTGGGGGGCAGCGACCGGAAGGTGGCGGCGGTGATTGACGGCAAAGTGGTTTTCAGCGAGGAAACGGTCTGGGACCCTTATTTCCAGCCCGATCCGCAATACCACTTCGACGGGATCATGGATTCGCTCAAGAAGGCGGCGGCGCATTTGCCGCGGGTGGATGCGATCGGTGGCAGTGCGGCGGGGGTTTATGTCAACAACCGCGTCAAAGTGGCTTCGCTCTTTCGGGGCGTTCCGCCCGACGTGTTCAACCGGCGGGTAAAGGACTTGTTCCTCGAGGTGCGCAAGGCTTGGAACAACATCCCGCTGGAGGTCGTCAATGACGGCGAAGTGACCGCTTTGGCGGGCTCCATGTCGTTGGACAAGAACCGAATTCTTGGCATTTCCCTCGGGACGAGCACCGCGGGCGGCTACGTCAACGCCGAGGGGAATATCACCTCCTGGATCAACGAGCTGGCGTTCGTCCCGGTGGACTACAATCCACAAGCGCCGGCGGACGAATGGTCGGGCGACCGGGGCTGTTGCGTGCAATACTTCTCCCAGCAGTGCGTCGGACGCCTGCTGCAACCTGCCGGCATCGAACTGGACCCCAAACTGAGCCTGCCGGAAAAGCTCAAGGCGGTGCAGAAACTGATGGACCAGGGCGATTACCGCGCGCGAAAAATCTACGAGACCATCGGCGCCTATCTCGGCTACGCCGTGGCCCACTTCGCTGATTTCTACGATCTCGAAAACCTCCTCATTCTCGGCCGCGTCACCTCGGGCCCGGGAGGCGACCTGATCCTCGCGGGCGCCAAAGCGGTGCTTCGAGCCGAATTCCCCGAGCTCAGCGGCAAGATTCAGTTTCATATCCCCGACGAAAAGGACAAGCGCCATGGCCAGGCGGTCGCCGCGGCCAGCTTGCCCAGCCTCCAACAACCGTGAACTCCAACCACCCCATCTCCATCCAATGAATCCTTACCATCAGCTTGTCTCCGACTTTGCTCGCCTTGTTCAAGACGGCAAAAAACTCCAACTCGGCGGCTTCCCCCCCCTCCCCCGCCCCGCCATCCCGCCCAACGCGCCCAAGGCGTTGTTCTTTTCACCGCACCCGGATGATGAGTGCATCGTGGGCGGCATTGCGGTACGGCTGATGCGGGAGGCGCACATGAACCTGATCAACGTGGCGGTGACTCAGGGCAGCAAGAAGGAACGCCAGCTCGAGCGCTACAAGGAACTGCAAAAAGCCTGCGAATACCTCGGCTTTGGGCTGATCCCCACCGCGCCCAACGGCTTGGAGCGCGTCACCCCGAAGGCCCGGCAGCAGGACCCGGCCCATTGGTCCGCCTGCGTTGCTGTCATTCGCAACATCCTGCAGCAGCAGAAACCCCGGGTGGTACTCTGCCCGCATGAGCACGACTGGAACGGCACCCATATCGGCACCCATTACCTGGTGATGGACGCGCTTAAACAAATGCCCGCCGATTTCGAGTGTTTTCTCGTCGAAACCGAATTCTGGGGCCAGATGACCGACCCCAACCTGATGGTCGAGATCAGCGCGCAGGACCTCGGCGACATGATCACCGCCACCACCTTCCACGTTGGCGAGGTGCAGCGCAACCCCTACCACCTCCTGCTGCCGGCCTGGATGCTGGACAATGTCCGCCGCGGCAGCGAACTGGTGGGCGGCCAGGGCGGCGCCGCGCCGGACTTCACCTTTGCCGCGCTTTACCGGCTCCGCAAGTGGGCCAAGGGCGGCGTGCAAAAGCTCTTCGACGGCGGCAAACAAATTTCCAAAAATACCAACATCGGCGAACTGTTTAAGTAACCCGGACACCCGCTGCGGCGCCTGCCGGGCAAAGCCATGAGCCACCTGCAGTTCATGCGCGAGGCCATCCGCCTCTCGAGTCGGCAAATGCAGCGGGGCGAGGGGGGGCCCTTTGGCGCGGTGGTGGTCTGTAATGGCAAGGTGGTTGGCCGCGGCTGGAACAGGGTGACCTCGGCCAACGACCCGACCGCCCATGCCGAGATCGTGGCCATCCGCCAGGCTTGCCGCCGGTTGAAGACCTTTCGTCTCGACCGGTGCGTCCTTTACACCAGTTGCGAGCCCTGCCCCATGTGCCTGTCAGCCATCTACTGGGCCCGCATTCGGAAGGTTTATTACGCCAACACCCGCCAGGACGCCGCCCGCATCGGCTTCGACGACGCCGTTCTTTACCGGGAAGTCGCCCGCCCCGTTGGCCGCCGCAAACTGGCCATGCGCCAGTGCCTGCGCCAGGAAGCGCTCGAGGCGTTCCGCCAATGGGAATCCAAGCCCGACAAAATCCCCTACTGACTGGAGCGCAATGGAATCACTGAGGTGCTGTCCAACACGACACCCGCGCCTCTTTCAGATTTGGGGTTGCATCCCCAGCCGGTTTTGTGCCTTCCGCCTTTTTTGTAAAACCCGGGTTGACTTCAAGGCCGGGTGACATATCATGTTATCTTGATACGTTAATATAACAGCTTTTGAAACGCCAGACAGCACCTGCAATGAGCAACACTTACATTTTTTCTTCCGAATCCGTGGGCGAAGGCCATCCCGACAAAGTGTGTGATACCATTTCGGACTACGTCCTGGACGCGTGTTTGCGGGTGGACAAGATGAGCCGGGTGGCCTGCGAGTGCTACGCCAAGTCCAACACCGTGATTGTGGGGGGCGAGATTACGGTGCCCAAACTGGGGTATCGCAACCCGAGCGAGGTGATTGACTTTGTGGGCCTGGCGCGCCGTGCCATCCGGGACATCGGCTACGTCAATGAGGACGACGTGTTTCACGCCGACAAGGTTTTCGTCAACTGCCTCATCACGGGCCAGTCGCCGGATATCGCCCAGGGGGTGGACGCGCGGAAGGCCGAGGGGAAGAAAACGGCCAAACAAGGCGCCGGAGACCAGGGTCTGATGTTCGGTTACGCCTGCGATGAAACCCCGGAACTGATGCCGGCGCCGATCATGTTTGCCCATCGGCTGGGACGCAAGCTGACCGAAATTCGCAAATCGGGCAAGGTTCCGTGGCTGCGGCCGGATGCCAAGTCGCAGGTGTCGGTGGCCTACGTGGACGGCAAGCCAGCCGCGATCACGAACGTCGTGATTTCGACCCAGCACACCCGGGAGGTGAAGCACCGCGAAATCGAGAGATTCTGCATCGAGCACGTCATCCGAAAGGTGCTGCCGAAGAAACTTCTCAACTCGCGCACCGAATACCTGATCAATCCCACCGGTCGTTTCGTCGTGGGCGGTCCCCAAGGCGACACCGGCCTGACCGGTCGAAAGATCATTGTGGACAGTTACGGCGGCATGGGCCGTCACGGCGGCGGCGCCTTTTCGGGCAAGGACCCCACCAAGGTGGATCGCAGCGCGGCTTACATGGCGCGCTGGGTTGCCAAGAACGTGGTGGCGGCGGGCCTGGCTTCAAAGTGTGAACTCCAGTTCGCCTACGCCATCGGCCACCCGGACCCGGTGAGTGTGAGTGTGGATACCTTCGGCACCGCCCGCGTTCCCGAGGAACGGATCATTCGGGCCATCAAGCGACTCTTCAGCTTTCAGCCGGCGGACATCATTGAACAACTCAATTTGCGCCGTCCGATTTACGCCAAGACCACCAACTACGGTCATTTCGGCAAAAGCGACCCCGATATCACGTGGGAAAAGATCAACATGGTCGGGGCGCTCCGCCAGGCGGTCGGAATCAAGGCCTGAACACGCCGGTCAACTGACTCTTCAGCACAACGATATTAACCATCCAGCCGTATGCCAACTTTGACGAAAACCAACGGGAAAAAGACCCGCCGCACGCAGGACTTTCAAGTCCGGGACCTCACCCTGGCCGAGTGGGGACGCAAAGAAATAACCGTTGCCGAGCAGGAAATGCCCGGCCTGATGGCCGTGCGCGAAAAATATGGGGTTCAAAAGCCGCTGCAGGGAGTCCGCGTCTCGGGCTCGCTGCACATGACCATTGAAACCGCCGTGCTGATCGAGACGCTCGTCGAGCTTGGCGCCTCCGTCCGCTGGGCAAGCTGCAACATTTTCAGCACACAGGACCACGCCGCCGCGGCAGTCGCCAAAGCCGGCGTGCCGGTCTTCGCCTTCAAAGGCGAGTCGCTCGACCAATACTGGGATTTCACCCTGGCCGCCCTGACGCATGCCGGCGGCAAAGGTCCGCAACTGGTGGTGGACGACGGCGGGGACGCCACGCTGCTGCTGCACAAAGGGTATGAGATGGAGCATGGCAGCAACTGGGTGAGCACGCCCAGCAGCAGCCACGAGGAGGACGTCATCAAGCAGCTTCTCAAGCGCTGCGCCAAAGAGCGCCCGGGCTGGTTTACTCAGGCGGTCAAGGACTGGAAAGGGGTCAGCGAAGAGACCACCACCGGCGTGCACCGGCTTTATCAAATGCTCGAGGCGGGCAAACTGCTCGTCCCCGCCATCAACGTCAATGACTCGGTGACCAAGTCCAAGTTCGACAACCTTTACGGCTGCCGCGAGTCCCTCGCCGACGGTCTCAAACGCGCGCTGGGGGTCATGATCGCCGGCAAGACCGCCGTGGTGTGCGGTTACGGGGATGTCGGCAAAGGCTCAGCCCACTCGCTGCGTGGATTTGGCGCGCGAGTCATCGTGACGGAAATTGATCCCATCAACGCCTTGCAGGCCGCCATGGAGGGCTTTGAAGTCACCACGGTCGAGGAGACCCTGGGCGAAGCGGACATTTATGTCACCAGCACGGGCAATTGCGACGTGATCACCCTCGAGCACATGCTCAGGATGAAAGACCAGGCCATTGTCTGCAACATTGGCCACTTCGACAACGAAATCCAGGTGGACCGCCTCAACCGCGCCAAGGGTGTCCACCGCGTGAATATCAAGCCGCAGGTGGACCGTTACGACCTGCCTGGAGATAAGAGCATCTACCTGCTGGCCGAGGGGCGGCTGGTGAACCTCGGCTGCGCCGAGGGCCACCCCAGCTTTGTCATGTCCAATTCCTTCACCAACCAGGTGCTGGCGCAACTCGATCTCTGGGCCCACCGCGACACCTACAAGCCGGCCGTCTATCGCCTGCCCAAGAAACTCGATGAGGAAGTCGCCCGGCTGCACCTCGAGAAGATTGGCGTCAAGCTTACCAAGCTCACCAAGAGACAGGCCGACTATATCGGCGTGCCGATCGAAGGCCCCTACAAGCCCGATCATTACCGCTACTGACCGCGCCGACCGGCCCTGGCGTCGGGCGTCGAAGTCGGACCTGAGCCGCATCCCTTTGGAGGCGGGTGCCTGCCCGTCGTCGGCGGCTGCGGGCCGTATGCCAACGGAATCCGCGAAAGGCAAACAAAGGGCTTTACTTAACAAAGTTCACATAATAGCCTCGCGCCACATTCTTAGCGTATGCTTGGCGTGAACACACCGGCCTTGCCGGCCAGTCTGCGACGGACCAACCAGCGGACCGTAATGTCCCTGTTGTGGCGGCTGGGCTGTGCCTCGCGGGCCGACCTCGCCAAAGCAGGCGGCATCAGCCAGCCGACCGCGGGCAAAATCATCAACGAGCTCCTGAGCCTGGGGATTCTCCACGAGGTGGGCTCCGGACGGGGCCCGCAAACCAGGACCGAGACCCGCGCTGCCGAAAACGGCAGCCGGCCGCGACTGGGACGGCCCGGCCAGATGCTGCGTTTGGACAATCGGCGGACGCGGTTCCTGGCGGTTGAACTCGGCGTCACGGAGACTTCCCTATCGGCGCTGCCCGTTGGCGTCGAGCTGCGGGATCAGTGGGCCCGGAGTTTCCCCACGCCCGCCACGCCCGAAGCCTGGAGGCGAGAATTCGACCGGGTGGCCGCCGAACTGGTCACCGGTCCGCTGTGGGGCATTCTCATCAGTGTCCCCGGCATCGTGGATGAAGCTCAGGGGAAGGTGCTGTTCAGCCCAAACCTGCACTGGCTCGAACAAGCCAATCTGCCGGAGCTGGCAAACGCCAGGCTCAAGGCGCCGGTTCTGCTGGTGCAGGAAATCCGGGCGCTGGCGCTGGGCCATTTAAGCGCCGAGCCGGAGGGCGACGATTTCTTTCTCGTGGATTTTGGACAAGGCGTCGGCGGAGCCATGGTCATTGACGGCCAGCTTTACTCGCATCCGACGCCGCTGAGCGGCGAGTTTGGCCATACGCCGGTCGCCAACAACCCGCGGCGGTGCGGCTGTGGAGCGGTGGGTTGTCTGGAAACGCTGGTGTCCGAGCGGGGTTTGCTGGAGAGTTTTGCCCAGGCCCATGGGCAGCCTGCCCGATCCATTGACCAGTTGGTCGAGCACGTGGCCGCGCGGGGAATGGAACCGTGGCTGCTGGACACCCTGAACGCCACCGCGCAGGTGATCTCGGGGGCCCTCAATGTCCTCGGTCTGCATCGCGTGGTGGTGACCGGCTTGCTCACGCAATTGCCGTCATTCGCTTTTGCGCATCTCGCCGATCAAATTCAGCGCGGCGCCATGTGGGCCAGGTTTGGCCAGGTCATCTGCCAGAGCGCGCCGCGCCGCCGCGCGGCCGGGCTGGTGGCCGTTGGCCTGGATCGGCTGGTGTTTCCGAACGGCGAAGACGCCACCCGTACCCGGGCGCCGTCGCGCAGCGGGCGTGCGGCAAGAAAACGTCTGGCAAAAAGAACCGCTTGAAACAAGACTTCCGAAAAAACCGACTCACAAGCTTATGCGCGCAGCCTACACGATTGGACTCGACTACGGAACCAACTCGGTTCGCACGGTGATCGTTGACACGGCCGACGGCCGTGAGATTGCAACCGCCGTTTGGGGGTATGCCCATGGGACACAAGGAGTGATCCTCTCGCGCGATCCCAACCTGGCCCGGCAACATCCGAAAGATTACGTCACCGGCGCGGAAATCACCCTCAAACAGGCGCTGGCCCAGGCGCGCCGAAACGTCCGCGGGTTCCGCCCGGAGCAGGTGATCGGCATGGGCGTGGACACCACCGGCAGCACGCCCATCCCGGTGGACGCGGCGGGCCAGCCGCTGGCCTTTCAGAAGGCGTTTGCCAATGACCCGGCTGCCATGGCGTGGCTGTGGAAGGACCATACCGGCGTTGCTGAGGCGGCCGAGATCACCGCCCTGGCCCGGAAGCTGCGGCCGCAGTATCTGGTCAAGTGTGGCGGCACCTACTCCAGCGAGTGGTTTTTCAGCAAAATCCTGCATTGCCTCCGGACCAGCCCCCGGGTTTTCAAAGCCGCCTACACCTGGGTGGAATGCGCCGACTGGGTTCCAGCCATGCTCACCGGTACCGAAGCGCCGGACCGCCTGACCATCGGCGTGTGCGCCGCCGGCCATAAGGCCATGTACAGCGACGATTGGGGCGGCTACCCGGACGCAAAGTTTCTCGCCAAACTCGACCCGCAACTCGGCGCGCTGCGCGCCCGGCTGCGCCCCAAGGCTTATGCCATTGACCGCGCGGTCGGCGGCCTGACCGAAGGCTGGGCCAAACGCACCGGGCTGCCCGCCGGCATTCCCGTTGCCGTCGGCGCCTTCGACGCTCACCTGGGCGGGGTCGGCTCGGGCATTGCCCCCGGCATACTGGTCAAGATCATCGGCACCAGCACCTGCGACATGATGGTCGCCCCGCTCAACCGGAAACTACCGGACATCCCCGGCCTGTGTGGCATCGTCAACGGCAGCATTTTGCCCGGCTATTACGGGCTCGAAGCCGGCCAATCCGCCGTGGGCGACATTTTCAATTGGTTCGTTAATTATCTTCAGCCGCTGGGGAAGGCTGGAACGCATGAGGCCCTGAGCGCCGCTGCCGCGAAACTGGCGCCCGGCGAGTCCGGCCTGCTCGCCCTGGACTGGAACAACGGCAACCGGACCATACTGGTGGACCAGCGCCTCACGGGCCTGTTGGTCGGCCAGACCCTCTACACCACTCCCGCCGAAATCTACCGGGCGCTCATCGAAGCAACCGCCTTCGGCGCGCTTACGATCATCAACCGATTCGAGGAGTACGGCGTCAAAGTGGGTCAGATTGTCAACTGCGGGGGTATCGCGGAGAAAAACCCCCTAGTGATGCAAATCTATGCCGATGTGACCGGCCGTCCCATCCGCATCTCCCGCTCCGCCCAAACCTGCGCCTTGGGCGCCGCCATTGCGGGCGCGGTCGTGGCGGGCAAAAAAGCGGGCGGCCACGACACTTTCGCCGCCGCGCAAAAGGCAATGACCGGCCTGAAACCGGTTGTGTTCAAGCCCAACCCGAAAGCGCACGCGGTTTACCGCCAGTTGTACGGTCTCTATCGCCAGTTGCACGATGCGTTCGGCACGCGCGAGGGCGACGGCTCGCTCTACGACGTGATGAAAGCGCTGATCCGCATCCGGGACCAGGCCCGAAAGGAGTAGGGCAAATGGCTCGGCTCAGACCGGTCGGAACCACAACGCCAAGGGCCGCTTTCGATTGCGGCGCTGCCGCGCCGCGTTTCCCTGAGGTTACCTGATGCTAAACCAACTCAAAAAAGAAGTCTGCGAGGCAAACCTGGACCTGGTCCGGGCGGGACTGGTGATCCAGACCTGGGGCAACGTCAGCGGGATTGACCGCCGGCGCGGCCTCGTGGTGATTAAACCCTCCGGCGTGCCGTATGACAAAATGCGGCCGCAAGACATGGTGGTCGTGTCGCTCGAGACGGGGGCGGTTGTGGAGGGGAAATTAAACCCCAGTTCCGACACTCCCACGCATTTGGTGCTTTACCGCGCCTTTGGCAACCTGGGCGGCATCGTCCATACGCATAGTCTCCACGCGACCGCGTGGGCGCAAACCTGCCGCGACGTGCCCGCCCTGGGCACCACCCACGCCGATTATTTCCACGGGCCCATCCCCTGCACCCGCCGCCTGACGACAGCCGAAATTCAGGGCGCTTACGAAGCCGAGACCGGCAATGTCATCGTGGAAACCTATCGGCGCCGCGACCCTCTATCGTGCCCGGGCGTGCTGGTGGCCAGCCACGGGCCGTTCGCTTGGGGCAAAACCGCCCATGACGCCGTTCACAATGCCATCGTCCTCGAGCATGTGGTGCGGCTGGCGGCGGAAACCCTGAAGGTTTTTCCTTCCGCCAAACCCATGCAGCAGGCACTCTTGGACAAACATTTCTTGCGCAAACACGGCCCCGGCGCCTATTACGGGCAAGGGGGCGGCAAGACCGCGGAAGCCAATCGCAAACGCACATAACAACCGCAATTCATACAACCATTATGGAAAATACCTCGAGCTGGATCAAAGTCCTGACCCTCACCCTCGGCGCGGCCGTTCTGGCCGGGTGCGCGGGCGTCTCCTCCCAATCCAAGCCGGCGCAAATCAGCGCCCAGCCCTTCGGCACCACCCGCGAGGGCACTCCGGTCACACTCTTCACGTTGCGAAACGCCAATGGCGTCGAAGCCCGGATCTGCAATTACGGCGGCATCGTGGTTTCGCTTAAAGTGCCCGATCGCAGTGGCCAGTTGGGCGACGTTGTGCTCGGTTATGATCGGCTCGAGGATTACCTCAAGGAAAGTCCCTATTTCGGCTGCCTGGTTGGCCGCTATGGAAACCGGATTGCGCGCGGCAAGTTTACGTTGAACGGCCACACCTACACCCTGGCCACCAACAACGGCCCCAATCACCTCCACGGCGGCATCAAAGGTTTTGATAAAGTGGTTTGGGAACCCAAGGTCCTGGCCACCCCGGAAGGCCCTGCCCTCGACCTGCGCTACCTCCTCAAGGACGGCGAGGAAGGCTATCCCGGCAACCTGTCAGTCGTGGCGGTTTA
>CAZVYG010000104.1:0-15293 GCA_964631605.1 uncultured Verrucomicrobiota bacterium | reverse complement strand
GCGGTTTGCTAAACCGTTGTACGGTCAAAAGCCGTACCGGGGGTTCGAATCCCCCTCTCTCCGCCAGTTTCAATGGTGGATTCCTTGACACTACAGACTCTCCCTTTTCGGACTATGCTGACGAGACGACTGCCGGTGGGTTCGGTGCCTGCGGGCTTTCAGGGAAAGGCACGGGGTCGGAAGGAGAGTTTCTTGAGTGTCGTCACGGGCGGTTTGGTTCTCCTGCTCCCGATTTCAGGGGGCGGGTGGGCGTTTGATTCCGCCGAGTGTGAAGCGGCGCCGGCTTTCGCAAGGCGCGAGCCCTCGAGCGCTTTTGGGGGAAGGTTGCGGAGTTGAGAGGCAGACGGGGGGAGCACCGTCCTTACGATTCCTCGATCCAAGCTGGTTGGGAATGTCCGCGCTCCGGCAAAGCGGCAGGGGACTGCCGCAGTCCAAGACGCTTCGCGTTCTCGCAAGCCGCGTCAATCGGCGCGGAGTTCCACTGCGGGTTGGGGAAGGGGGCGGTTGATTTCCTCGAGGCGATAGCCGAAGCCGGGGCCGGAAATGGTGGAGAGCTCGACGTTGCCGTTGCGGCGCTGGTAAAGGCCGGGGTGAACTTTGGCTTCAAACTCCGAGGCGGCGGGGTAGAACTGCATGGAGTTGGTTTCGACGCCGGCGATGGTGCCGACGTGAGCGGCGAGCAGGACGTGAGAAATCTGGGCGAGCATCGGGTTGGTGAGGTCCTGGACCATGAGCCGCATGCGGTGAGCTTTGGCCCAGCAGGCGCTGAGGATGGCGCCCGTCTGTGTCTTGCAGGTTTTGAGGGCCACGCCGGTCCAGCCCAGCTCGCGCCCGAAGCGGACCAGGCGCCAGTCGTGGGCGCTTTCGTCCAGAAACAACGGTTTGCGCGCCGAGATGCTGTGCACGTCAAGGGGATGGGATTCCAGGTCGTAAGGGAAGGGCTGTTCAATGTAGAAGAGGCGGAGGTAAATCCGGCGATGCTTTTTTTGGAGGCGGTCGAGGATGTCGGTCACGTAGGCCGGGTCCTGGACGGTGCAATTGAAGTCGGCGCTGAGCCATTCGACGTTGCGGGCCAGGGCCAGCGTTCCGACTTTGACCAGGCGCGAGTAATCCCAGTCACTGTCGTTGCCGCGGAGTTTGACTTTGAGGCATTTGAGGCCATCGCGTTCGATCCAGTCGGTGAGGACGACGGGGTGGCCGTCCTGCGGTTCCTGGCCGGTGAGTTCGGAAGCATCCAGGGGGTCCAGTCCGCCGACCAGGTGCCAGGCGCGCAGGCGTTTGGGCCGGCGGAACACGAAGAAGCTGGCGGGGAATCGGGATTGGAAGCTGCAGTCGAAGTCTTTGGCGGGTTCGAGGTAGCGCGAGAGGTCCGAGGAGAGGAACTCGGGGCCGTAGGTGTCATAGACAGGCCGGCGGACGAGCCGGCCGTAGGCGTCGTGCAAAGCGAGGTCAAAAGGGGAGTTGCAGACCAGGGCGGCCAGCCAGGGGATGGGTTCGCCCGGTCCGTTGGGATTCCGGGCAAGGGCCTGGTTGCAGCGGTCCCGCGCCTCGGGGAGGCGCTGTTCCAGGAACGCGGCGCCCATTTCGAGCGCGTGGCCGGGGGTGAGGGGTTCGAGCCAGGCGCCGGCCAACTGGCGGCAGAGTTGTTTGAGCGCGTCGTGCCGCGGTTCGTACGGGAGGGAGGAGGGCCAGACCCACTGCACGCTGAGCGGAGTCTCACCCCAGCCCTCAGCCTCGTTGCCCTGGTCATCGGCGACCCGCAGGGCGACGCGGGCGCAGGTGACCGAATGGAGCGTTTCGGGGCCGAACTTGAGCGGGACCCGGGTTTGAACGGGCAGAAAGTAGAGGCGGACGCCAACGATGCGATGGATGCGGGGAGGCATGAGCGGCGGCGGATTATTCGGGCAACGGTTTGCCTTTGGTCTCGGGGGCGAGCCAGATGATGATCAGGCCGACGACGTAGATGAGGGTGATGGTGGCGCCGGCGCGGGCGTAGCTGCCCTCGTAGAATTTCATCAAGTGTCCCATCTGCACGGCGCCGACGGCCGCGAAGATGCGGCCGGAGTTGTAGCACAGGCCCTGGCCGGTGGCGCGCACGCGCGTGGGGAACAACTCGGGCAGATAAAGCGGGAGCCAGCCGAAGAACGCGGCGGTGGCGGCGCCGACGACAAAGGCCATGAGGAGGAAGACCGCGCCGTAGGCGTCCACGAACCGGAAGAGGTAGCCGCAGGAGATCAGCGACGCCAGGCTGAGGAGGAAATAGGCGGGGCGGCGCCCCATCTTGCCGCCGATGAGCGGTCCGATGAAGCAGCCGACGACGGCGCCGAAAGCAAGGAGCATTTGGGTGATGCCCTTGGCGTTGTGGATTTTGCCGCCGGTGAGCTGGTCGGCCCAGGCGGGCATCCACTGGACCGAGCCCCAGGTGCCGATGAGCACCACCGAAGCCAGGCCGATCCCCAAAAGCGTGTGCTTGATCAGGCCGCGCGAGAACACCTCGCGCACGGGGTGGGCGGAGGTTTTGGTGACCGCTCGTTTCCAGCGTTCGGATTCCGGCACATAGCGGATGATGAACAGCGCCAGGAGCGCGGGGGTGGCGCCGGCGAGCATCACCCAGCGCCACGAATCACGCGTGACTTGGAAAAGCGTGCCCAGCAGGCCCAGCAGGCCGAAGCCGATGTTGGCGGCGGCTCCAATGGCGCCCGCCAACAGGGGGCGATGTTTTTCCGGCCAGCATTCCATCACGAGCGCCACGCCCAGGGACCACTCGCCGCCCATGCCCACGGCGGCGAAGAAGCGGAACAAGCCCAATTGCCACGGGGCCTGGGCGAAATAACACGCGCCTGTGAAAAGGGAATAGGCCAGGATGCTCAGCACCATGGCGCGCACCCGGCCCAGGCGGTCGCCCAGCCAGCCGAAGGCCAGCCCGCCGCACGCCGCTCCCACCAGGAACAGGGCCGTGATGTAACCCATCCAGGGACCGATCAACTTGTCCCCCTCAACGCCGATCAAATCCTGCAGCGCCGGGCGGGCGACGAGCGGGAAGACGCCCTGTTCGAGGCCGTCGAACATCCAGCCGAGGAAAGCGGCGATGAGGACCAGCCATTGGTCACGAGTGCGGACGGCTGGGGCCGGGCTTAGGGTTTGCGGTGCGGCGGTCGGCATAGCTCAGTGGCGGTCATGCTGGCAAGAAACGCGGCGCGGAGGCAAGCGCGTTGTCCCGTTGAAGTGAAAAAGCAAGAGGTTGAAAACGAGATGCCCAGGCAGGACCTTGCCGCGCGGGGTGTGGGCCGGGAGTGCCCTGGCTCAGGGGTCGGCGCGGAGCCGGCGATTCAAGGTTTCGGGAAGGTCGCGGCGCCAGGCGTCGCGGTAAAGGCCGATCTGGCTCAATTCATGCGGGCCGAACAGGGCCGGCCCGGTCGTGGCGGATTTGCCTCGGGGAATCAGGTAGGCTCCGCCCTGGCTGGCGAAACTGAGCTGGTTCGAAACGACCAGGTTGCCATAGGGCCGTGCGCCGCCCTGATTGCGATGCAGCATCGGGCCGCAGTTCAGAACAAGATTGCGCCAGACGAAATTGGCGTTGAGGTCGAGGTCCAGCCGGGTCCACTCCGGGTAACGCGCCGCGTACAGCGCCGGGTCAATTTCGGCGGAGGCGCGCGGGCCGCGGGTGAAATTGGTCCAGTGCGCGCCGCCCCACGGACTGAAGCTGACGGCCCACGGGCATTCGGCGAAGACGTTTGCGTCCAGCACATTATCCTTGCCGCCGTGGATTTGCACTCCGCCAAAACCTAGTTTGCCCGCGCCGCAGCGGTAAAACAGGTTCCGATAAATCAACACCCCCGAGATGGCGTCATCCAGCCGGATGCCGGCCTGGCCGCAATCCGGTCCCTGGTGCGGGTGGCGCCAGTTGCCGATGTGATGGAAAAAGTTGAACCGGTAAATGTTGCCGAGATAGGTCGGGTCGCCCCACATGTCCACGCCGCCCTGGTCGTCGGATTCGAGCACGACGTGGTTGACCTCGTTCCATTCAACGAGATTGTCATTGCCGCCAACCCGCAGGGCGCTGCTGGGAATCTGGTGGAACCAGTTGTAACGAATGCGCTGCCCGACGCCGGTGGACCAAACGGCCGGCGTGTAGGTGCGGTCAAGCCGCGAGAGGTTGTAAATGTGGCAATTCTCGACGAGGTGCCCGCCGGGCGTCAGGGTTTTGCGGTCGCCGCCGGCGAGCCCGACCCCGCCGCGTCCCAGCGAATGGATGTCGCAGGAAAGCAGCACATGATTTGATCCGCCCGAGACCATCACTCCGGCGCCGGCGAGGTTGCGCACGACACAGCCCGCCAACACACAGCTCGCGCCGCCCTCGATCCGGATGCCGTCCGTGCAACCCAGTTCCCAGACCAGACCCTCAAGACGGACGTGGGACACCTGCTTCAACTCGACCAGGGGCCAGTCCGCCGCTGATATCTCGATCACGGCCATGGCCGGGTCCGCAGGAGGCCAGAAGCAAACGCGCTGACGGGCGGTGTCCAGGTGCCACTCGCCCGGCTGGTCCAGTTCGGACAGGGCGTTGACGGCGTAAAACGGCTGGCCGGCGCGGTAGCCGTAGCCGTGGTAAGGAGGCGCCAAAGTGATTTCCTTGCGCGCCGGGTCCACCGACACGACTTTCTCGTAAGAATCGGCCCAGCCAAAAAACCAGTAGCCGTAAAGCCACAGGTCCGGCTCGTCTTTCCAGGCGGCCGGCAGAGCCTCGACGCTTCGAAAACGGCCCACCTTGCTGTAAACCGAGCCGTGGGATTTTTCCGAATCGGGCTCGCACACCTCGGCCACGCGCAGCGTCGCTTCATTGGGCCCGCGCGCCAGTCTCAAGGGCTCACCATTGCAATAAAGCTCCATGACGGGATGGGACTTGAAACCCCGCCCGCTGCTGAAGCCGCCGAGGACCAGCGGCCACGTTTTGGTGACTCCGTTGGCAGCGAGGTCCGCCTCGTACACGCGGCCCCGGCTTGACTCGGGCAACCGCCCGAGCAGCACAGGGTCCTTCACCGGCCCGAGCTTGGTCAGACGCACGCCGCCCGAGAAGACCGGACGCTCCCCCGCTTCCGCACGATAGACCACCGGCTGGGCCGCGGTCCCGGAGTCTTGCGACTCGAGGCGGAACGTTCGTGCGAGCTTATAGGCGCCGCCCCCAATCACAACCTCGAGGCTGCCCTCGAAGGAATCGCCGCGCTTTCGGCGCGCCCGAATTTCGTCTCGGGCGCGGTCCAGCGTGGCGAACGGGCGTTCGCGGGTGCCGGGGTTCGTGTCATCGCCTCGCGCGGCCACGTACAGGCTCAGCGCCGGCCTCGGCAGGTCCGGCAGCTTGTAACGGGCCGAATCGTCTGAGGGGTCGGCGGTGGGGGTCTTGCGGAGTTGAAATTGCGCCAGGCGGAGGCGGGCCTCCTGGCGCACATGGTGGGGCAGGTCGGCGCCGTTGGCCACCGCTTCCAGTTCGGCCTTGACGGCATCAGAATCCTTCAACTGCCGCAAGGCCTCGGCCAGCCGCAAACGCGCGAGAGCCCGTTCGACGGCTTTCAATTGCGAATCGGCCAGGGCTGTGGAGTAAGCACTCCGCGCCCCGGCGGGGTCGCCTTCGAGCAACAGGGTGTCGCCCTGGCTCAGCCACTTCCCGGTTTCGTCTCCTGGCGATGCCGGTGGCGCCGCAACGGCGCCCAGGCACCAAATCATGACCAAAGGGGCCAACGATAACCGGAGTTGCGAGTTCATGCGGGGGATTATTGAATCGCGTCAAAATCTTCCGGTCGGATGGGCTGGCCTTCCCAGAGCCATTGGCTGCCCGAGCGCATGAGGATGCGGTGGGCGCTGCCGGGGGCATGGGGAGCCGGAGTCTTGGGGAGCCAGCGGGCGAGGTCGCGCTTGACCCGCCGGAATTCGACTTGGGCTGCGAGGTTGGTCCACTCGTTGGGGTCGCGGCGCAGGTCGTACAATTCCTCCGAGCCGTCGGCGTAGTGAATGTAGCGCCAGCGGTCGGTGCGGACGGCGTCATTGCCCGGGTTATGGGTGGTGATGGCGGGCCAGCGGCGGGATTTGGCGGGGTCCTGCAACTGGGGCCGGAGGCTGTGCCCTTCCAGTCCGGGCCGGGGCGGGAGACCGCAAATGTCAATCAAGGTCGGGTAAATATCAAGCAGCTCGGCCGGGGCCGAGCATACGCCGCCGCGCCGGACGCCGGGCCCGGCAAAAATCAGGGGCACGCGCGTCGAGGGTTCCCACAGCGAGTTTTTGCCGGTGATGTCTTTCTGGCCGAGATGCCAGCCGTTGTCGGACCAGACGACGATCACGGTGTTGTCTTGGGCGCCGATCGCCTCGAGCGCGGCCAGCACCCGCCCGACCTGGCTGTCCATGAAGGTGGTGCTGGCCAGGTAGGCGCGCACCAGGGGCCGCCATTGGCCGGCGGAGCGCAGCCAGGCCAGGCGCGGCTCGGGCAGTTTCCAATGCAAATACCACGCAAAGTCCGGCACGTCGTCGCGGTCGCCTTCCCGCCAGGGAGGCAGCGCGATGGCCTCCTCGCGGGGGTGAAGGTCGAACCAGCGTTGCGAGGCGAAACACGGAACGTGCGGCAGGCGAAAGCCGACGGCGACAAAGAACGGTTTGCCGGGCGGCAGGCTTTTCAACTGGCCAATGGCCGCGTCGGCAATCTTCCAATCCGCCTGGTCCCGATCGTCCTCGGGATACACGCCCCAGTCCATGACCGCCATTTTGGCGGGCGTATCCACCAACTTCTTTTTCGGCACGGGCATGCCGGGGGCCGGTCCCCAGACCTCGAACTCATTGGTCCGCCAGCGGGGCGGGATCGAGCCGTCATGATGGACCTTGCCGAAGCTGGCGGTGAAGTAGCCATTCCGGGCGAAGTGTTGGGGCAGGGTCACCCGGTCCCGCGTCGCCGCCACGTCGCGGATGCCGGGCGCCAGCCCGTAAATGCCCGTGGTGGTGGGCCGCAGGCCGGTCAACAGACTCGCGCGCGAGGGGTTGCAAAGGGGCGCCTGACAATGGGCATTGCGGAAAAGGACGCCGCGCGCGGCCAGGCGGTCCAGGTGCGGCGTTTGCGCCTGGGCATGACCGTTCATGCACCCGACCCAATCGTTCAAGTCGTCAATGGCGATCATGAGCACGTTCGGCCGGCGGGCCTCGGCTCCCAGAACCGTCGTTGCAGCCAGCAGCAAAGCCGCAAGGAGTGCCCTGCCCAGTTTTCGAATCGTCGGACCGGAACCCCCACGCCCCGGCAGAGGCGTCATTGGTGACACGGCAGGGACTGAAAAAGGTAATTTCATGGATTTAAACGCACCAGGGGCGCGGGCGGTTGCGGGCTTTGGCGATGGCTTCGCGGGCCAGGGCGGCGTCCTCCTCGATTTGAAAGTCAAACATGCCGGCGCAGACAAAATCCGCTCCGTGGTAAAAGGCGTAGCGGAAACCTTCGCGCGGGTGGATGGCGCCGGCGCCCAGCACCTTGTAGGCGATCCAGGGGCGGTTGACCTTTTCCATGAACGCGCGGGTTTCCTCCGGTGTCTCCTCCCAGACGCTGTCGTGGCGGGGCATGGGGCCGGCCGACCAGTAACGCTTGCTGTTGAAGGTTTTCATGTAGAAGTCCGGCTGGAGGCCGGCGGCTTCGCAAGCCTTGGGCACTTCCAACGAGTGTCCGGCAATGCCGGCGATTAATCCCCGCGCTTTGATCGCGGCCACCGCTTCGCCCAGCAGGTGAACCTTCCCGTCGCGCACGTAATCGTCGCCCACGTTGCCGTGGGTGAACGCGCCCACCGCCCCGCTGTCCGCCGCCTGCCGGATGCTGGTTTCCGGGTCGTGGCGAATGTCAATCTGGGCCAGCCACTGGATGCTGCCGCCGCGCTCCTTCCAATACGTGCGCAGGATGCGCAGCGTGTTCTCGTCCAGCCGCAGGATGGCCGTGTTGATTCCCTCGGCTTCGCACAAGGCCAGGGTTCGGAACACCTTTTCATCCGTGAAATATTCCTTGAGCAGCCGCGACACATAGATCAGGTCGCGGCTGTGGGCGAAGCCCGAGATCAGGTTCCCGCCGCAAATCAGCCGGCTGATCGAGACCGAGCCGATTTTGGATTGGGGAAAGTCTTTGGGCCGGGCCACCGGCAACCCCGGCGGTGCGGCGGCGGGCGGGTTATTGGCCAGCAAGGCCCGCTCCTCGAAATGAAATGCAAGCCCCGCGGTGCTCGCCGCCACGACGGACCCTTTGAGAAACTTGCGTCGGCTCAGGTGATGCTTCATGGACGAATTGCATTATGATGTCACGGCCCGGCCTTGAGAAGTGTATTTTGGCATGGGCCGAGGCCGACTACACGCATGGGGAAGTTTGAGGACAAGCCCGCCGCGGGTGTCGCCAGGGCAATTGCCGAAACCGGAACCCGAACGGTCAACTGAGGGCTGCGCCCCGCACCGGGCGAAAGAGCGCGCGCAATTGCAGGATTTTTTCGACCGCGGATTTAAAATCCGGGACGAGAAAATCGCGGTGGACGGTGCCGACCCAGGGGGAATCAATCAGGAGCGAGGTGCAACCGATGGCGCGGGCGGCCTCGGCATCCTGCCATTTGTCGCTGATAACGAACGAGCGATCCACGTTCAGGTGCCACTTGTAGATCGCTTCAAGAAACAAGCCCGACTTGGGCTTGCGGCAAGGGCAGCGGTCGGTCTCGTCGTGGGGGCAAACCAGAATGTCGTCCAGGCCCAGGCGGGTGGTCAGAAGCTGGTGCATCCGGTCCAGTTGGTACCGGGATTGGTAACCACGGGACAGGCCGGGTTGGTTGGTCGTGGCGATGAGCATGAAGCCGGCGGTTTTCAGGCGCTTGAGCAGGGGGGCAACGGTTTCGTTCACGTGGAATTCGTCCAGGGTCAGCGGACTGACCTGGTGGTTCCGCTCGACTCTGGCCTGGTTCAACAAGCCGTCACGTTCAATAAATACGCCCAGCTTCATGCCGCGTGAAACAGCAAGAAGCTCGCCTACTTGGCTCAGACCACCCGAAAACCCCAAAGCCGGATTCTGGCCCCATATTCGAGGCCCCGACATAACTGGCGGGGACGAACCTTCTCGAATTGTCTAAGTTGTTGAATTCAAGTTGGTTGAACGCATTTGCCCGCGGCAACTCCGACCGGTGGGCGCGTCTCTGGCACTGGCAACTGCGGGCGGAAGCCCCGCTGGGATGGGGTTCGCAAGGGGTGGCGGACGGCGTCCCGCTGGCAGGCAGATTTGTCCAGCGGCAAGTCAGGCCCGGGCACTAATCCACCAAGTCCTGCAGACTGTGGATTTTCGCCTGGAGCGATTTGACGATGGGCATGGCGCGGATGACGGCGTTTTGCTGGGTCTGGCCGGGGAAAGTGGTCATGATCACGCGCGCGGCGGCGATCGGCTCCCCGTTGCGGTCGCGCAAGGGCATGACGACAATGGCTGAGTCGTCCCGTTTGACGTAGTAGATTTGCCCGCTCTGGATGACTTTGAGTTCGGTGTCACCGCCGGCCGCGCCCAGCTCGCTTTCGTCCCGGCTGGCCACCAGCCGCGTGGTGTTGGGCTGTTCGCCGGCCACATAGATTTTGAGGCCGAGCAGGCGCTTCTGTTTTTTCAGCAGCTCGCGCACCAGCGTCTGCGCCGGCGGCTCGCGGGGTGTGTAAACGATCCGCGTATCGGTGAAATAGCTGACCGAATCGGATTTGGTCCAGAAGGCGATTTTGCCCTTGGTGAACGAACTGTCCGTGAGAGTTGGGAACGCCTCCTTGCCGTTGAGAAAACAGCGGATTTTGTTGCCTTTGCACTCGATGCCCAGCTCGTGCCAGACGCCGCTCCGGATGGGCACTTCGGGACCGATGATGGTGCCGCGTTCACCATTCACGACCTTGTAGAAGCGGAAGGTGTTGCCGAGGGAGCTGGCGCGCAAGACGTAGTAATTGGTTTCGTCCTGGAGTCGGAACGCGATGCCCGCCATGCGCTCAGCCGAGCCGGCAACGGTCTTGAAGCGGGTGGTGAGGGTGAAATCGCCGAACACTTCCTCTTCGTAGATGAAGAGCGGGAAATGTTCGTCCGTCGGGTCCTGGGCCACCTGGGCCAGCACCGGCCGTTTCGAAACCGAGGGGGCCTGGGGCGTCATCGGCTGCATGAGGGAAGGCACCTCGTCCAGCACGATGCGCCATTCCCCGGGCTTGCCCCCGCCGCCCACCGCGCTCCGGAATCCGGACGGCGTCTGGCCCTCCTTCAACTGAGAGAAGTCAAAGGTCTTCTCCGCGGCCGAAAGTGTTGCGGCCGCGGAGAGGGCGACCATCCAGAATAATAAACTGCGCATGCGCCGGGCAGGCTGCCACACCGGAACGATTATGGCTCCCAAATCATGTCCGCAACGGTGCGGCCGGCGGGGATGAAGGGCAACACGTGCTCGGTGTAGGGAACGATGATGTCCAGGACGTAAGGTTCATCGGCCGAAAGCATTCGCTCCATGGCGGCGGGCAGATCCTTCTGGAACATCACGCGCTCGCACTTCACGTTGAAGCTGTTGCAGACGGCCACGTAGTCCGGATAGATCGCTTTCCGGTTTTGGGGATCTCCCAGGTAGGTGTTCCCGCGGTTGCCACCGTAGAAGCGGTCTTCCCACTGCATCACCATGCCGAGATGCTGGTTGTTCAAAATCATGGCCTTGGCGGCAATTTTTTCGATGTGCGCCGTGGCCAGTTCCTGGATGTTCATGAGGAACGAACCGTCCCCATCAATGTCAATGACCTGGCGGTCCGGGAAAGCGACCTTGACGCCCAGGGCGGCCGGGTAGCCGTAGCCCATGGCGCCCAGGCCGGCGCTGGTGAGCAATTGGCGCGGGTATTTGAACCGGTAAAACTGCGCGGTCCACATTTGGTGCTGGCCGACGCCGGTGGTAATGATGGCCTCGCCCTTGGTGAGCTGGTAGAGCAGGTCAATGGCCATCTGGGGCAGAATGACCTCGCTTTCCCGGCCTTTGAGATGGTCGCGCATGTGCTGGGACTTCATGACCTCTTCGGTCACGCGGTAACCAAACGGCGCCTTGGCTTTCCACGCCTCGATTTGGCGGTGCCAGGCCGTGAATTTTTTCTGGATGGGCCGTTCCTTGATCATGCGGACCAGCCGCCCCAGCGCGTACTTGATGTCGCTGACGATCGGCAGGTTCGCCGGCTTGTTCTTGTTGATCTCCGACGGGTCAATGTCTATGTGAACAATCGTCCCCGTCTCGCAGAATTTGTCCACTTTGCCGGTGACGCGGTCATCGAAGCGGACGCCGAAGGCCAGCAGCAAATCCGCCCCGGGAGCCTTCAACCGCATCGGCTCGTTCGGGTTCTTGCGGGGTTCGTATTCGCCGTTGACGGCCCAATTGGCAAAGGCCGCCCCGTGCATTCCGAGCCAGCGCAGCGACAGCGGATGGTCTTCCGGGAACGCGCCGCAGCCCATGAGGGTCGTCGTCACCGGAATCTGGGTCGCCTCGGCGAAGCGGCGCAGCTCGGCGGCCGCGTTGCCGGTGATGATGCCGCCGCCGACGTAGAGCACCGGGCGCTCGGCTTTCTCAATCAGACCGATGATTTCGTTGAGGGCAAGGTCGCTGGCTCTGGGGTAGGGGTTATAACCGCGCAAAGTCACCTCGGCGGGAAAAACCGGCTGCGTGCGGGCCTGCTGGATGTTCTTGGGCAGATCAATCAGGACCGGTCCGGGGCGGCCGGTCTGCGCGATGTAAAAGGCTTCCTTGACGATGCGCGGAATGTCGTTGACGTCCGTGACCAGGTAGCTGTGTTTGACCACCGGCAGAGTCATCCCGTAAATGTCGGTTTCCTGGAAGGCGCCTTTGCCGATCATGGCCTGGTTGACCTGGCCGGTGATCGCAATGAGGGGCACCGAGTCCATGTAAGCGTCGGCAATGCCGGTGACCAGGTTGGTGGCCCCGGGGCCGCTGGTCGCCATGCACACCCCCGCCCGGCCCGTCGCCCGGCCATACCCGCCGGCGGCAAACACTCCCCCCTGTTCGTGCCGCGGCAAAACCGTCCGAATTTTCGACCGGGTCAGCGCCTGGTGAATCTCCATGCTCGCGCCGCCCGGGTAGGCGAAGATGGTGTCCACGCCCTCCCGCTCGAGGCACGCCACGAGAATCTCGCTCCCCGACATGGCGGGACCTCGTTCGCCCTGCTTGCGGGCGGCTGCTTTCTTGGTTGTTTTGATCATACTCATGTTTTCTACGGTTTTGGCCGGCCGTCATGGGCATACAAAAACCCACGACCGTCGCCAGCCGTGGGTTTTTGTCGAAATTCAAATCATCTTCGACAAACGCCTACGGCGGCGTCGCTTACAACGACTACCAGCAGTACGACTTGTCGAATTGATTTCAACATCAATCGCACTCTAGTGGTCCTCCCGGTCCCGGTCAAGCCCTGTTTCCAAAGATTTTTCGAGTGCTGGACTCACGGCTTCGTCATCGGCCGGCCGGCGCCCTCCTTTGCAAAAGGGTCAGGGCCGGGTGGAACCCAGTCGGCGGCGGAGAGCCGCGACAATGTCGCTGGCGGCGGGGACTTTTCCCCAGCAGGCCGCGGCCCAATAGACCAAGGCGGCGGCCGCGGTGGGAACGAAGACCGCCCCCAGTTGCGGGAGGAGGGATTGGTGGCCGAAACGGCGGTCCCAGGCGGCGTGAATGAAGAAAGCAGCGACGCCGGCCGCCGCCGCCGCCGGGACGAGCACTTGCAGGGAACGAAGGAAATCGGCCCAGTCCAGGCGCGCGATTTTGCGGCGCAGCGCGTAGGTGAGCAGGCCGGTGTTGAGCGTGGCGCTGAGGGTGTTGGCCACGGCCAGCCCGGCCTCGCGGTACCGTTGCACCAGCCAGAAGGCGAACACCAGATTAAGCCCGAGGCAGAGGATGCTGATTTTCATCGGGGTCCGGATGTCGTCGAGGGCATAAAACGCGCGCGCGAGGATGTTGTTCATCGAGAACAACAGCAACCCGGGAGCCAGGCAGGCCAGGGCCAGCGCCACTCGCACGGTGGCGTCGGGACCGAATTCTCCGCGCTCGAAGACCAGGCGGACAATGGGCTGGGCCAGGCTCAGCGAGATGGCGGCGGCGATGAGGTTGGCAAAGGCCAGGTAACTGAGTCCCTGGCTGAGGGTTTGCCGGAACTGGCCGTAGTTCTTTTCGGCCACCAGCCCGGCGAGAGTGGGCAAAAGGTACGTGGCGAGGGAAATGCCGAACATGCCTTGCGGCAGTTCCATGAGCCGGACCGAATAGTTGAACGTCGAGACAATGGTGCCCTCGACCCAGAATGAGAAAAACTGAGTGAACAGGACGTTGATTTGGAATGCGGCCACTCCGATCGAACCGGGGACCATCTTGCGCACCACTTCATGCACGACCGGGTCGCGCCAGGGCGAGACCCATTCATAGCGGTAGCCTTCGCGCGAGAGGCTGGGCAGTTGAAACAGGACCTGCGCCATGCCGGCCAGGACGACACCGATGGCCAGGGCCCGGATTTGCTCGGGCAGGGTCGCCCCCATGCGCGGAGCGAGGAACAGCACGCTGGCGATCATCACCACGTTCAGGATGGCGGCCCCCAGGGCGGGGATGAAGAAGTGGCCGCGGGCGTTGGCCATGCCGATCAAAACGGCGGCCAGGCACACCAGGAGCATGTAAGGAAACATCAGGCGCAGCAGGCGCAGCATCAGTTCGGTCTCCTCCCGGTAACTGCCGACCCACAGCAGAACCGAAATCACCACGATCGAAAGAAGCGTGATCGCGCCCGCGGCGGCCAGCAGGCCGGAGATGACCACATTGGCCGTCCGCCACATGGCGGCTTCGCCTTCGACCACGCCTTTGCGTTTGAAAATCGGGATGAACGCGGCGGTGAGCGCGCCTTCACCCAGCAACCGGCGGAAGAGGTTGGGAACCTGAAAGGCAAGGATGAACGCGCTGGCCACCCAGGTGTTGCCCATGAAAGCCGCATAAACCATCTCGCGCGCCATGCCCAGCACGCGGCTGGTCATGGTGGCGGCGGCCATCGCCCCCGAGGATTTGAGCATCTGCGACATGGACCGCGCAGTCTAGCCGCTGGCCGGGAGCGAGTCCACGCCTAGAGCACCACCTCGGTCCCGACCCCTTCGTCGGTGAAAATCTCCAGCAGCAGCGCGTGCGGCACCCGCCCGTCCACAAACGAAACCTTTTCCACGCCGGACTTGATCGCCGCCACCGCGCTGTCCACCTTGGGGATCATCCCCTTGTCTATCACCCCCGCCTGCTTGAGGGCGTCCACCCGCCCGATGCGCAGTTGCGAAATGACCGAATCGGGCCGCTTGGGATTCTCCAGCAAGCCGGGCACGTCGCTCATAAAAACCAGCCGGCGGGCTTTAAGGGCGATCGCCACCTGCGCGGCCGCGATGTCCGCGTTGCAATTGTAAATGCGGCCATCCTCCCCCCGCGCCGTGGGGCTGATCACGGGAGTGACCCCCTGCGCAATGCATTCCAGCAGCGGAGCCGTCCTGACTTCCGTCACTTCCCCGACAAAACCCAGCTCGATCTCCTTGCCGTCGGCCCCGTGGACCCGGGCCTTTCGGCATTTAAAAATCTCCGGCCCGGGGAACCCGCGCGCCGCGCCGCCCAGCGAGTTGATCGTCGCCACCACCTCCGGATTGATTTCGCGCGAGAGCACCTCATCCACAATTTTGACCACCGCCTCGTCGGTTACCCGCTGGCCCTGGATGAACGTCGGTTTAAGCCCGGACTTCTCCATGGCGCGGCTGATGGCTTTGCCGCCGCCGTGAACCACCACCGGGTTGATTTCCACCGCCTCGAGAAACACCAGGTCCCGCGCCACGCCTGTGCGCACTTCCGGATCGGGCGAGTCCATGAAACTGCCACCGTATTTGACGACAAAAGTCGCCCCGCTGAACTTCTGAATATAGGGCAGCGCCTCGAGCAGCGTTGCCGCTTTGGCAATCAGATTTTGCATGGCGCGCAGCTTAAAGGAGGGCGTTGCGCGGCACAAGCGGCCAGCCGGGCGAAAGGTTTGTAGTACCCGGGCCTCCTCACCTTTTGGCTTCTGGTTTTTCGGCGGCGCGGCGCCATCCCCGGGCCGAAAGCGCCAGAGGCCTGGCGCAGTCCAAGACGCTGGCGCGTTGGCCGGAGGCGCTTGAAGGTCGCGAAGCGGCTTGGAGTGCGGCAGTCCCCTCTTTGTATTACTCACAACTTTTTTTAATTTTATGCTTGTACAACAAGGACTTATGTATTTTATGAGTGGATGCG
>CAZVYG010000103.1:0-15850 GCA_964631605.1 uncultured Verrucomicrobiota bacterium | reverse complement strand
CGCCGCGCGGTGTGGACCCCCTCTGCGGCCAGCTCCCGGTGTTCCGGGAGATTCTCCCGGAGCGTCGGGAAATCCTCCCTTGGAAAGAAGGAAGAGAACAAAATTGTCCAACTATACGGGGTAAAAGCTTATGAGCGAAATCATGATGGCCCAAACCGGTCGAACTGATCCTGCGGCAACCCCGTCGCGCGCCCCCTTCTACAGGGTGGCGCACTGGGACGAGGAATATGAAACCAACGAGACCCGCAAGCTCAAGGAGCTGCGGTGGGTCCGGCTGCGCAATCAGCCCGACGACCTGAGCTAGTATGAGGCGATGCTGGCGGATGTGGGGCGGGAGATGCGGGCGATTCGGGAGGCGCCGGGGAATTATGCGTGGCGATTGCGGGGGGAGGCGGTGGACTTGATTGCGATGCTGGAGCGGGAGGGGCACCGGGAGCGGGCCGCGCAGGTGCGAAGTCGGCGGGACGCGTGGGAGCGGGAAGGGTTGCGGCCGGAGGCGGCGGAGCGGTTATCGGCGTGGCAACAGCGCCAGGCGGAGATCAAGGCGGCGATGAGCGGCGTCATCGCCGCCGGGGCCTGAGCGGGCAGAGCGGCCCCGGACCGGAGTCAGAGACTCCCGGAACCAGCAGGTCAGAGGCCTGCTCCACCCTGCGACTGCACGAGCTTGGGGTGCGGGGTGGGAGAATCGAGCAGGCGAGACCGGCCCACGAGGCTCTCAGCGGGCTTCGGCTGCCGGCAGCGGGGGCTAACCCAGCAACTGGTGAAGGCAGGCGAGCACTTCGTGCAGGTTGACCGGCTTGGCCAGGAACGGCAGGCCGCCGACGCGGCCATTGCGCCGGAGAACTTCGTCCCGAGTGATCGCGGCGGTCAGAAACACGATCGGCACACCTTTGAGCGTGGAACCGTTTTGAAATTCGGCAGCGAGGGTCCCGCCGTCCAGGCCGGGCATCATGACGTCGAGCAGGATCAGATCGGGCCGGAACCGTTCGGCGGTGGCGAAGGCTGCGAGTGAAATGTTCTCGGTTTGGACCTCGTAATCGCCCGTCTGTTCCAGGTTGAGCTGGAGCAATTGGGTGATACCGGGCTCATCATCCACGACCAGGATGCGCTTTTTGTGATTATTCATTGTCTTGTCCTCGCGGGCCGCCGCGGCGGTCGGGGGACTTCCCGCCACCGCCCGAGCCCCTCACACTGTTCTCTTGCCGTGGTTCTGCCTCAGGTTCGGTTCCCAGCACCAAGGTTACGACGACTCCCCCCGACGGGGCATTGCGGATCACAATGGCGTCACCGTGCAGGTCAAGGATCTTCTTGACCACCGAGAGCCCCAGCCCGGTGCCAACGCCGGTGGGTTTGGTCGTGAAGAAGGGATCAAAGACCTTCTGCAAATCAGCATCCGGGATGCCCTTGCCGGTGTCCTGCACCTCGGCGATAACCATCGGTTCGCCGGGGGTGAACCGGGCGAAGGCGGGTCCGCTGAACTGGAGTTCCTGGCCAAAACGGCTGAGGCGGGTCGAGACCGTCAGGGTGCCGCCCTGGGACATGGCCTGCAGGGCGTTGATGAAGAGGTTGATGAAGACCTGTTCCATTTTGCCGCGGTCGAGCATCACGGACGGCAGGTCGGCGGCCAGGTTCCGGACCACCCGAGTATGGGAGGCGACGATCTCGTTGCTGATCAGCCACAGGGAGCGCTCGATCAGGGCGTTGAGGTCCTCGGCCTGCGGCTTGAAATCTGTCGGGGCGGACAACATCAGCAGCTCGCGCACAATGCTGTTCGCCCGAGTCACGGCCGCCCGCATATTATTGAGAACGAGTTGGATTGAGTTCCGGTCCCCGCCGCCGCCACTGTTTTCCAGATAGTCCACCCCCATTAGAATGGTCTGCAGGGGGTTCTTCACTTCGCGGGCGACCCCGGCAGCCAAAGTCCCGACCGACTCCAATTTGGCGGCCTGGATCAACTGCAGTTGGGTGTCGCGCAACTCCTTGTTGGCAGCCTTCAACTTCTCCAACGCGATCCGCAGCGAGGCTTCGTTCTTGGACAACTCCCTGTAGGCTTTCTCCAATTTCTCCGCCGCCTCCTTGTGCGCGGTCAGGTCCACGTGGGAGCCGGCCATGCGAATGGGTTTGCCTTGCGCGTCGCGCAGTGCCACACCCCGGGCCAGAATCCAACGGTAATTGCCGTCCTTGTGCCGCAGGCGGTGTTCCAGCTCGAAAGTTGCGGTCTGTCCGGAGAGGTAGGCCTGGAGGCTGGCCAATGACCGCTCGCGGTCCGCGGGGTGCAGGAGTTGTTCCCAACTGGAATAGCGATTGGGCAGCTCGTGGTTGTCGTAACCCAGCATGGCCTTCCAGCGAGGGGAGTAATACACCTCGTCGGTCGTGAGGTCCCAGTCCCAGATGCCGTCGTTGCTGCCTTCAATCACCAATGCCAGCCGCTCCTGGCTCTCGCGCAAGGCCAACTCCGCCCGCTTGCGCTCGGTGATGTCCGAGACCAGGCCGTCGTAGGCAATGAGCCGGCCCTGCTCATCCCGGTGAGGCACGGGTGCGTTGCGGATCCAGCGCAGCCGGCCATCCCGGTGGACAATGCGATGCTCGAGCGGGGCCGGCGTTTCGCCTGCGAGGACCCGCTCGATCTGCGCCATGACGGCCGGGCGGTCCTCGCTGAAGATCATTCGGTACCAGAGAAACGGGTCGGCCTCAAACTCCTGCGAGGTGTAGCCGGTCACCGCCTCACATCCCGGGCCATGCGTCGTCGCCTGGGCGCGTTCCGGCCCCAACGCCACCGAATAAACGTAGTTGGTCACCGAAGCGAGCAACCGCCGGTAGCGATGCTCACTCTCCCGGACCAGGTCTTCCGCGCGCTTCCGCTCCTTTGCCAGGCCGGTCGCTTTCATGACCCCCTGCCCCCGCGCCCCGGAGCCAGATGCACTCCCCCGGTGCCCTCTCCACTCCCAAGGACCGCAACCGTGCCGTCGCCACCGAGCCTCATCATTCCAATCCTTCCGCGGCGCCCCGGCACCCTGCCCTGGCCGCCGCTAGCGGAACCCGCGAGGCTTTTGTTGCTCGCAAGGTTCCAGTAATATCTCTACCACAAGATATCCTTTTTACAAGGATTAGATTATTAAACCATGGCGGCAGGCTGGCGCCGCTGCCCACACCAGACGCGGCCGTCCTGGCGCCCGGCTCCCGTTCCGCGCGGCGGGCGCAGGTTCCGGCCCGGCGGCGGGCTGCCGGCGGGCGGGCGGGTCAGGGCCGCGGGACGAATTCGACGCAAACGGGTTTCGAGACGACGATGGTCTGGCCCGTGGGCGTCAATTCGCCGGTGCGCGTTTCGATGCGGAAGACGACGACGTTGTCCGACCCCTGGTTTTCCACCAGCAGCCACTGGCCGTCCGGGGTCATCGCAAAATGCCGCGGGACTTTGCCGCCAGCCGGCTGCCAGCCGACGGGACTCAGCCGGGCGCCGCGCCCTTCGATTTTGAAGATCGCCAGGCTGTCGTGGCCGCGGTTGGAGGCATAAACGAATTTGCCCGAGGGATGGACCTGAATTTCAGCGCAGGTGTTTTCGACGGTGGCGCCCTGGGGCAGGGTCGAGACCGTTTCCAGAAGTTGCATCGCGCCGTTGCGGGCCGAATAGGTGAAGACGCTGACGCTGCAGCCCATTTCGTTGACGACATAAACGTGTCGGCCGCGCGGATGGAAGGCCAGGTGCCTGGGGCCGGCTCCGGGCGGCACGGACGCGTCGGCGGGGCTGCCCGGCGTCAAACGGGCCCCGGCGGGGTCGAGGTGGTAGATGAGGACTTTGTCCAGGCCCAGGTCGCAGGCCAGGGCGCGGCGGTTGGCGGGGTCGGCGCTGATGAAATGGCCGTGAGGTCCGGCCTGGCGTTTGGGGTTTACACTCGAGCCGGTATGCTGAACGACGCTGCCGGCGGGGCCGAGGCGTCCATCGGATTGAATGGGCAGCGCGGCCACACTGCCGCTGCCGTAATTGGCAACCAGCACACACCGGCCGGTCTGGTCCAGCGCGACGTGGCAGGGGCCGGAGCCGCCGGACGGTTGCTGGTTGAGGAGAGTGAGCTTGCCAGTGGCCGAATCCATTTGAAACGCGCTGACGGCTCCGGTGCGCTGGCCGGCGAAGTCGCCAATTTCCCCGACTGCATAGAGCCAGCGGCCGTTGGGATGGGCGGCAAGGAAGCTTGGATTTCTGGTCTCGGCCGCCAATTGCGGGGCGCTCAAGCGGCCCGTTTTGGAGTCGAAGCGGGCGACGTAGATGCCCTGGCTGCCCGAGCCGGTGTAGGTGCCAATATAGACGTGCATGTCTTTGCCTGTTGCCGGGGCGGCCAGCGCCAGCGACCCCGCGGCGAGGGCCAGCCCGGCCTTGCGCGCACTCGCCCATTTGAACCGGAAGGATTTCATGGTCCCAGTAACCCTGAATGGGCGGCCGCAGGCAAGCCTGAGTTTTCGCCCGGCGCACCCAACCTCCCACCACCCAACATCCCGGTTGCCGGAGGGGCGGGAATCGTCTATTTTCCAAAGCGTGTTCAATTGGAGTCAGGTTTCAGCTAATTCATGAAGAAGACAGACGCAAAGAATATGGCAGATCACTCGTCCGGAGCCGCCTCGGTGAACCAGGCGCCGCCGGCGTCCGCGCCTGTTGAAGCCGCCGGGCAGGCGGAGGCTGCGGAGCCCCTCGCGCCCATCGAGGCTGCTACCATTAATCCCGAACAACTCGAGGAGCTCAAGCAGCGCGCAGCCAAGGCGGACGAGCATTGGGACCGGCTGCTGCGCACCACAGCGGATTTTGACAACTATCGCAAGCGCGCGGCGCGGGAGAAGGTCGAGGCGGTTCGTTTCGCCAACGAGGGGCTGATTGCCAAGCTGCTGCCGGTCCTCGACAGTTTCGAGATGGCGTTATCGGCCGCGCAGACCCCGGGTGACGAGAGTGGGAAGTCGCTGCAGGCGGGGGTGACGATGATTTACCAGCAGCTTCGGGCCGTGTTGCAGGAGGCGGGTGTCGAGGAAGTGGACGCCACCGGGAAAATGTTCGATCCGAATCTGCACGAGGCGATTTCGCAACAGGAAAGCGCGGAGGTGCCCGAAGGCCAGGTGTTGCAGCAAGTTCGGCGGGGATACAAACTGCGGGAGCGTCTGCTGCGGCCGGCCACGGTGATTGTCGCCAAAGCACCCTCGACCTGAGGCGGGTTCCATGGCCAAACGTGATTATTACGAGATTTTGGGGGTCGCCCGAGGCGCGAGCGAGGAGGAGATCAAGAAGGCGTACCGGAAACTGGCGGTGAAGTATCACCCGGACAAGAATCCGGGCGACAAGACCGCGGAGGAGAAGTTCAAGGAACTCGGCGAGGCCTACGAGGTGTTGTCGGACCCGCAGAAGCGCGCCGCTTATGATGAGTATGGGCACGCCGCGTTCGATCGCCGGGCGGGGGGCTTTGGCCGCGCGGGCGGTTTCCACGATCCGTTTGATGTGTTCCGCGAAGTGTTTGGCGGCGGGGGAAGCATCTTCGAGGACCTTTTTGGCGGGAGCCGGAGTGATCCGAGCCAGCCGCAGCGGGGGGATGACCTGCGCTACGACCTGGAGATCAGCTTCGAGGAAGCGGCGCACGGGTGCGAGAAGGAGATTACGGTCACCAAACCGGAGCGTTGCGGCGTCTGCCGGGGGTCAGGGGCGGAGGAAGGGTCCCGGATTCGGACGTGCGGCACCTGCGGCGGGCGGGGGCAGGTGATTACCTCGCGCGGGATTTTCAGCCTCGCGCAAACCTGTCCGCATTGCCAGGGCGCCGGCCGGGTGATTGACAAACCGTGCCGGAGCTGCCGGGGCACCGGGCGCCGCGAGCAAACCTCCAGGATCACGCTGCGCATTCCCGCCGGCGTGGATTCCGGGTCGCGGTTGCGGTCCTCGGGCAACGGCGAGGCAGGCTGGCGCGGCGGGCCGCCGGGGGATTTGTATGTGGTGCTCCACGTCAAGCCGCATGAGATTTTTCAGCGGGACGGCGACGACCTGATTTGCGAGGTGCCGGTGAGCTTTGTGCAGGCGGCCCTGGGGGCGGAAATCCAGGTGCCGACGCTGGACGGGAGCGCCTCGGTGCGGATTCCGCCGGGGACGCAGCCGGGGACGATCTTCCGGTTGAAGGGCAAAGGGGTGAGGAATATCCAGGGTTATGGCCACGGCGACCTGCACGTTCGCATCAATGTCGAGGTGCCCAGCCGGCTGACTGCGGCGCAAAAGGCGAAGCTGGAGGAGTATGCGGCCTTGTGCAACGGGCACGAGAACCCGATCAGCCAGAGCTTTTTCGAGAAGGCGAAGAAACTGTTCCGGTGAGGTGGGGGTGACGCCATGCATCGGTTCCATCTGCCGCCGGGCGCCTGCAACGGCCCCCGGCTCCAACTCGAGGGCAGCGAAGCGCATCACGCGCTGCAGGTGCTGCGGCTCAAAGTCGGCGACCCCGTGGAAGTGCTCGATGGCGCCGGGCAGCGGCTCCAGTGCCGGATCGAGTCGGCTGGACGGCACACCGTGTCGCTGACGGTGCTGGAACGGGAGCGGGCGCCGGAGCCGCCCTTTGGCATCACGCTGCTGCCGGCGCTGACCAAGGGCAAAGCCGCCGAGACCATCATCGAGAAAGCCACCGAGCTGGGGGCGGGACGGATCGTTCCGCTGATCACGGAGCGAGTCGTGGTGCGGCTCGAGGCGGACGAGGCCGCGCACAAGGCGGCCAAGTGGAGGCTGGTTGCCATCGGCGCCATGAAACAGTGCGGCTCGCCCCGGCTGCCGCGCATTGAAGCGGCGGTGCCGCTGCGCGAGTATTTGGGGCGCGAGGAGCGGTTCGATCTGTCGCTGGTCGCTTCCCTGCACCCCGGCGCGCGCCATCCACGGGAGTATCTCGCGGCTTACCAGGCCGAGAACGGCCACCGGCCGCGTTCCGTCAGCGTTTGGATTGGGCCGGAGGGAGATTTCACGCCGGCGGAAGTTCAGGCGATCGAAGCGGCGGGCGCCCGTCCGATCACGCTCGGGCCCAACGTGCTGCGGGCGGACACCGCGGCCCTTTACTGCCTCTCGGTGCTCAACTACGAGCTGCTCGCGCCGCAGTGAGCGGAGGGGCGGGCTTCGCGCTGTTGCACCAGTACGCGAAAGGCGCGTCCGAGGTGCTCGGGGTGGGTCAAGGTTTGGAATTGGCGTGTGTGCTCATGGGTCCACGGGTTGGAAGCCAGTTGTCCCTCCCAGATGCGCCCGGCAATCCGGGTGAGAAAGTCCTGTTGCGTTGAGAAGGTCTCGGTGCGCAAACCCGCCGCCCGGCCGGCGGCTTCAATCCGGCTGAAATTCACGTCGGCCGTCAAGTCCTGGTGGCCGGGGTCTTTCAACAGGTCGGGTTGCTGCCGGTGGCCGCGGAAGGCGCGGAGGGTTCCAGCCGGCCGCTCGGGGCGCCAGAAATCCTCCTCGCAGCCGCCGTAATCCAGGGTGAGGAGCCGGCTGCTGGTGTCAAGCACGGTCGCCGCGCGCCGCCACCACCCTTCCGCCGCCGGACAACGCTCCAAAGTGAAGCCGTCCGGCAGGACGGCCAGCAATTCGGGAGGCGCGTCCGGCGCGGGGTCGAACGAAGGGGACATCCGAGCCCAGACCACCCGGTTGTCCCGAACGGCCACGCCCCACTCGAACCAGGCGCGGCGGGCGGCATCCCAGCCAAAGCGGTGGACCGGCAGGGCATCCAGCAGCTCGTTGGCGAACACCACCCCGCGCGCGCGGCCGCCGGCGGCGTGTTCGATCGCTGCGGCCCAACGGACCCTGTCCTGGAAGGCTGCCAGCGTCCGCGCCTGCCAGGCCTGTCTGCGCGCCGAAGGCTCGACAATCCAGTATTGGAGGCGGGAGAACAGAAGCGGGCGGTGGTGTTGGAGCCAGGTGAGGATATCGCGGGCCAGGTGGCCCCGGTGGGCGCCGGCCTCGACCAGGTGCAGGGGGGGTTCGGGGGGACCGGCCGCGCGGGAGGATTCCTCGAGCCAGGCGGCCAACTGCGCGGCGAGCAACTGTCCGAATAATGGACCCACGCTGACGCTGGTGTAGAAATCGCCCTGGCGGCCGATGCTGTCCCCTTCCTTATCATAGTATCCATAAACAGGACAATACAGCGCCCAGTCCATGAACTGGGCGAAGGAGAGAGGTTTGCCGCCGGCGTTGGCGGCAGCGATTTTCTCCAGGATTTCAGGCATGGCAGGCGGTTGGTGCGGATTTAGCTATCACGGCACCCGAGCGTACTGAATTTATGGCGAAAATCGACGCATTCTTTAATTTGATGTTCGAGCAGAAGGCCTCCGACCTGCACCTTTCCTCGGGCAACAACCCCATGCTCCGCATCAATGGCGAGCTGCACCGGGTGGACCACCCGCCGCTGGACAACGACGAGCTCAAGAAGATGCTCTACGAGATCGCCCCGGAGTATAAAATCAAGCATTTCGAGGAAACGGGGGACGTGGATTTCGGCTACGAGATTCCGAACATTTCGCGCTTTCGCGCCAACTTTTTCAACCAGAAATACGGCATCGCGGCGGTGTTTCGCCAAATCCCGAGCCGGGTGCTGGCGTTCGAGGATTTTGAGAAACTGGACGCGCCGCTGCCGGCGGTGTTGAAGAAGTTTTCGATGCTGCACCGGGGCCTGGTGGTGGTGACGGGGCCGACCGGGTCGGGCAAGTCCACGACGCTGGCGGCGATGGTGGACTATGCGAACAAGAACCGGCGCGACCACATCATCACGATCGAGGACCCGATCGAGTTTGTCCACGAGAGCAAGAACTGCCTGATCAACCATCGCGAGATCGGGGTGCATACCAAGTCGTTCGCGTCGGCGTTGCGCGGCGCGCTGCGCGAGGACCCGGACATCATCCTGGTCGGCGAGCTGCGCGACCTGGAGACCATCGAGCTGGCGCTGGTGGCGGCCAGCACCGGCCACCTGGTCTTCGGCACGCTCCACACCCCCAGCGCGGCCAAAACGGTGGACCGCATCATTGACGTCTTCCCCGCCGAGCAGCAGAACAAGATTCGCGCGACGCTGTCCGAGGCGCTGAAAGGGGTGGTGGCCCAGAACCTGTTCAAGCGGATTGACCGCAAAGGCCGGGTGGCGGCGCTGGAGATTCTGGTCTTTACCACGGCCATCGCCAACCTGGTGCGCGAAGGCAAAACGCACCAGATTCCGGGCATGATCCAGGTGGGCAAGAAACTCGGCAACCAGCCGCTGGACGATGCCATCATGGAGCACCTGCGCATGAAGCGCATCTCGCCCGAGGAAGCCTACGACAAGGCTTTTGACAAAAAGAAATTCCGCGGGTTCCTGCCCAACCCGCCCGACGAGGAGGAAGTGTAAGCTATGCGCCGTCCCGAACTTGATTACGTCCTGACCACCATGCTGGAGTCCCAGCCGGAGGTGTCCGACCTCCTGTTCACGGTGGACAAGCCCCTGCAGGTGGAGTCCTTCGGCGAGTTGAAACCGGTGGCGCTGGACCCGCCGATCGAGAAACTGACGCCGTTCCAGACCGAGACCGTCGCCCTGAACCTGATTGGCGACAATCTCTGGCATCTGACGGACCTGATCCGGCGCGGGTCGTGCGACACCGCCTACACGCTGACGGACAAGGCGCGGTTCCGGATCAACATTTTCTCGCAGCGCGGGAATTACTCGATCGTGCTGCGGCGGCTCAACACGGTGATTCCGACGCTGGAATGGCTGAAGTTTCCCGACATCATCCGAGAGATTCCGCGGGAGAAGACCGGGCTGGTGCTGGTCACCGGCGCGACGGGTTCGGGCAAATCCACGACGCTGGCGGCGGTGCTCAACGAGATCAATCACACGCGGCCGGTGCACATTGTCACGCTGGAGGATCCCGTCGAGTTTGTGCATTCGCACGACCTGGCGACGTTCAACCAGCGCGAGCTGGGGACGGATTTCGACACCTTTTCCAACGGCTTGCGCGCGGCGCTGCGGCAGGCGCCCAAGGTGATTCTGGTGGGGGAAATGCGCGACCGGGAGACGGTCAAGATTGCCCTGAGCGCGGCGGAGACCGGCCACCTGGTGCTCAGCACGCTGCACACGATTGACTCGGGCCAGACCATCAACCGCATCCTGGGCATGTTCGAGACCGACGAGCAGGAGCAGATCCGGGCGCGGCTGGCCGACACGCTGCGCTGGGTCATCAGCCAGCGGCTGGTGCCGAAGGTGGGGGGCGGCCGCTACCCGCTGCTGGAAATCATGGGGTCCAATCTGCGCACGCAGGAGAGCATTCGCCTCGGGGAGAGCGAAGGCAAGAGCTTCTACGAGATCATCGAAGCCAGCCAGCCCTTCGGCTGGCGCACGTTCGACTTTTCGGCCCTCGAAGCCTACGAGCAGGGCAAGATCACCGAGGAAACCGCCCTGCTCTATTGCACCAAGCGTGGGCCGGTCACGCGCGGCATTGACAACATCAAGAAAGCGCGCGGCGAGTCCTCGCTGGGCGTCAGTTCGCTCCGCATGAAGAGCCCGCAGGACAACGGCAAGGCCAGCCCGCCGCCCATCCCGATGGCGCTCAAACTCAAGTAACCCACGCTTATGTCCAACAAATTCGATTTCATCAGCGCCTCCGACAAGCCGGCCCTCCTGGCCTTTTCGACGCCGGAATGGCTCGATGCGGCAAAGACCGCCCTGACCGAGCTGGGTTACAAGGTGCACACCGCCGCCACCCACGGCGATTTTCTGATCCGGTTCAGCCAGATTCGCTACCAGGTGGTGATTGTCGAGGAGCTCTTTGCCGCCAATGAGCCGAGCGAAAACTCGACCTTGCTGGCCCTCCAGGCGATGCCGATGAGCCAGCGGCGCCACGCCACCATCATCCTCTTTGGCAACTCGTTTCAGACCTTTACCCCGATGCAGGCGTTCCAATACAGCGTCCACGCCGTCATCAACAGCTCCGAACTGTTCCTGCTCAAGCAGCTCATCGAAAAAGCCGTGGCGGACAACACGCTCTTCCTCCACAGTTACCGGGAGGCTCAAAGCCGAGCCCTGGTCGCCAGCCAGGAGGAGTAACCGGCCCTCCCGCCGGGGGCCCGCTCCCCCGGGGGCCGATTCAGCGCCCGGCGCGCAAGGCGACCGCGAACGAGGCCGTCGTTGACAGCCCGGATCCCCGCCCTTGCTTCGCCTCGAGGTGCCTGCTACGATATGGCCGTGAGTGTAACGCTGGAAATACCGGACGCGGTGTCGTCGGCTCTCCGCTTGCCGCCGCCTGAGATCCAGAGTCGGCTGCGACTGGAACTGGCGGTGTCGCTCTACACCCAGCAGATTCTCAGCCTTGGCAAAGCAGCCGAGCTGGCGGGGCTTTCGCGCTGGGAATTGAACGACCTCTTGGCGCGTCGCGGCGTGCCCATGCACTACAGCGAGACGGAACTCAACGAAGACCTGGCCTATGCCCGCCGTGGTGAGTGACGCTTCGGTCCTGATCTGTCTGGGGGCGCTGCAACAACTTCAACTTCTGCGGGACTTTTACCGGCAGGTTTTTCTTCCAGACGCAGTGTGGCAGGAAGTGACGGTCGTCGCCGCGACCCGACCCGGTGCCCAGGAAACGATCCAAGCCAGCCAGCAGGGGTGGCTTCAGAGGCGAACGGCCAGCAACCGCGCCTTGGTTTCATCGCTCCAAACCACACTGGACGCGGGTGAGGCGGAGGCGATTGCGTTGGCCTGCGAGTTGGGCGCAAGCCTTCTGCTCATGGACGAGAGCGACGGCAGAGCCAAGGCGCGGTCGCTCGGTGTGCCGGTAACCGGCACTCTGGGCATACTGTTGCGGGCAAAACAAGCCGGTGCCGTGCCCTCCTTGAGACCGCTGCTAGACACCCTCATCGGGCAACACAGCTTCCGCCTTGCCCGCCCTCTGTACGAACAGGCGTTGAACGCAGTCGGCGAGGCCCCTTAAGCATCATCGTCCTCCGTGTCCCTATTCGACGGGAGAAAGGCTCAAGATGTGTTTGGCTCTTGTAATCCTCCCTCCCCCAACCCGCTGATCCATCTCAACACCGGCGCCAGAGCTGCGGCGCTCTCCAAGTCTTTCACATACTTTGCAAAGAAAAGTGGAATTCTACATAGATTATTACAGTTCTTACTGGGTAATTTAGTATAGGACTTCAACTCATAATATACTGTTCATAAATATTTTGTAGTTTCAAGTCGTCTTGGAAGCGGGGTGGGTTCTGGGATTGAACAAAAGCGAGGTTAATGCGGTCATACTTTGTAATACAAAGTATATCGGCGGCCGGCCAGCCGGATGGGATCAAAAGGATCCCCGCCGCCAGCCAGTCGCCGGGACAGAAATGGCCTTATGAGAATCCTGCTTGTGAATCCGCCGCATCCGGCCATTGGGAGCCGCGTCCCGAGGGAGCATCTGCCGCCGCTGGGTTTGTTGTGTGTGGGGGGACCGTTGATTGATGCGGGGCATGAAGTGAGGCTGTTGGATGCCGAGTTTGGGCCGATGCGGGAGGGAGAGATTGGGGCGGAGGCGGCCCGGTATGATCCCGACGCGGTGTTGCTTGGCCACTCCGGTTCGACCTCCGGGCATCCGACGGCGATGGGAGTGGTGCGGTCGCTGCGCCGGGCCTTGCCGCGGGCCTGGATGGTTTACGGAGGAGTATTTCCGACCTTTCACTGGCCGGAGATCATGGAACAGGAGCCGGAAGTGGATTTGGTCGTGCGCGGGGAGGGGGAGGAGACGGTGGTGAGGCTGATGGCGGCGCTGGAGCGGGAGGAGCGGCTGGGGGTGGTGCCGGGGATTGTATTTCGGGCGGGGAGGAGGGCGGGGGTGAGGCGGTTGGGGAACGGCGCGGCAGAGGCTGGGGAGGCGCGGGCGACGGTGGCGGCGGCGCCGATCCTGGACCTGGATGCGTATCGGGTGGGGTGGGAGTTGATTGACGCCCGGCGGTACACCTATTGGGGCAACCGGCGCGCGGTGGTCGCGCAGTTTTCGCGGGGGTGTCCGCACGGCTGCCATTATTGCGGGCAGCGGGATTTCTGGGCGGGATGGCGGCATCGGGACCCGGTGCGATTTGCGGCGGAGCTGGGGCGGCTGCACCGTGAGCAGGGGGTGGAAGTGATCAACTTCGCGGACGAGAATCCGACGGCGTCGCGCGAGGCGTGGCGTTGTTTTCTCGAGGCGCTGGTTGCGGAGAAAGTGCCGTTGATCCTGGTGGGTTCGACGCGGGCGGGCGACATCGTTCGCGATGCGGACCTGCTGCCGTTGTACCGGCGCGCCGGCGTCGCGCGTTTTTTGCTGGGGATCGAAAGCACGGACGAGGCGACGTTGCGGCGGATCAGGAAAGGGAGCACGGAGGCGACGGACCGGGAGGCGATCCGGCTGCTGCGGCGGCACGGGATTATTTCGATGGCGGCCTGGGTGTCGGGCTTTGCGCACGAGACCGACCGCGATTACTGGCGGACGCTGCGACAGCTGGTTTCCTATGATCCGGACCAGGTGCAGGGACTGTATGCGACGCCGCATCGGTGGACGGCGTTTGCGCGGCAGGAGGCGGGGCGGCGCGTGATCCAGACCGACTTGAGCCGCTGGGATTACAAGCACCAGGTGTTGGAAAGCCCGCAACTGCCCAACTGGCGGGTGCTGGCCTGGATGAAGCTGATCGAAGCCGTGATGCAGTTGCGTCCGAAATCCCTCTGGCGGTTGTGGGCGCACCGGGACAAGGGGTTTCGCGCGGCGATGAGGTGGTATTACGCGATTGGCCGAAAGGTCTGGCCCTACGAAATCTGGCATTGGCTGTTCAAGGACCGGCGCACGGCGAAGGGGCCGAGCCTGGCGGTGTTTTGGGGAATGGGGAATGCGGTGGGAGGGAGGAGGGAGGAAACCTGGAAGCGGTCCGAACGGAGGGTGACGGGTGTGGAGAAGGAGGGTAGAATGGTCGCATGAAAGCGTTGGTTGGGTTGGTCGTGTTGGCGGTGGCAGCGGACGTGGTCGGGGCGCAGCTTCCGCCGGCGCGGAATGGTTTTGTGGTGATTGCCCATCGCGGGAATCACACGCGGGCGCACGAGAACACGTTGAAAGCGTTGCGCGAGGCGGCGGACGCCGGCGCGGATTATGTCGAGCTGGATGTGCGACGGACGGCGGACGGGCATTACGTGCTGATGCATGACGGCACGATGGACCGGATGACCGATGGGCGGGGCAGCGTGGGGCAGATGACGCTGGCGGAGTTGCGCGCGTTGACCGTGCGCGACCCGGGCCGGCCGGCGGTGCCGCCGGAGCGCATCCCCACCCTCGAGGAGGCGTTGGGGGTGATCAAGGGGCGCGTCAATGTGTATCTGGATTTCAAACAGGGCGATCGGGACGAAGTCGCGCGGCGGATCCGCGAGGCGGGGGTCGCGCGGCAGGTGCTGGTTTATGATCGGCCCGAGAATGTGGCGGCGTGGCGAAAGGCGGCGCCGGAGCTGCCGTTGATGGTGTCGCCGCCCCCCGACCTCCGGGACGGGGAGGCGTTGGTGGCGTTTGCCCGGCGGCTGGGGGTGGAGGCGCTCGACGGTTCATGGGAACTTTACTCTCGCGAGATGGTGTCGGCGGCCGAGCGGGCGGGGATCAAGGTCTGGCCTGATATTCAGGCGCGGGAGGAAGGCCCGGAGTATTTCAAGAAGGTCCTGGACCGCGGGTTCACCGGCGCGCAGACCGACCATCCGGAAGAACTGATTGATTGGTTGAAAACGAAAAAGCGGCGGTGAGGGCTCGTAGGCTACCGCACGTAAGAACACTTTCGGGCAACGCAAAAAAACTCAGGGGTTCTGTCAACCCGAGCCTTTTGGGCTAAAGTTTACCTTGACACTACCCTGCAGAAAACCCTTGTCGGGAACGCTGTGTTTTTGAGAGGATCTTTTGGAGGATATTGCCAATGTCAATACAACGCTACTCGGTTACCCCCCATCCCATTGACACTTTGTTAACATGGGTGAAATCCGGCGAGATCGCCATCCCCGAAATTCAGCGGCCGTTCGTATGGGATGCCACCAAAGTGCGCAACCTGCTCGACTCCCTCTACCGCGGCTGTCCCATCAGGGCGCTATGCCGGGAGTCCGGAGACCGCGTTTGACTTGGACATTCGGCAGATTCAGCAGCAAGGGCTGCAACACTATGTCGAGGCTCTCCTGGAGAACGAACTGCCGGCGGCGCTGCTGCGCAAGGCATTGAACGGAGAGCTGTGAGATGAGTGGAGATATGGACGAACACGGACGGACAGAGACAGAAAAGACGCTGATTCCCAAGCATGGCGGGTACCGGAAGCTCAAGACCTTCCAACTGGCGAGCCTGATCTACGATGTGACCGTCCGTTTCTGCGACCGCTTCGTTGACCGGCGCAGCCGCACCCGCGATCAGATGGTGCAGGCCGCCCGCAGCGGCCGGCAGAACATCGCCGAGGGCAGCGTGGATTCCGCAACCTCGAAGAAAATGGAAATGAAGCTGACCGGCGTGGCCAAGGGCAGCCTCGAGGAACTGCGGTTGGACTATGAAGACTTTCTGCGTCAGCGCGGCCTGCCGCTGTGGCCGCCGGACCACCCGGCACTGCTCCGCTTCAAGGCGCTGCGCTGCGCCACGCTGGAGGCGTTCCGGCGCTGGGTGGCGGAAGAAGCGCGGCGCTGGGAAAAGCATGGTGGAGAAGACACGGACGAACACGGAAGGACACAGACGAATGACCACAATGATGCCGCGGGTCCGTGCCGGTCCGTGTCGTCCGTGCCGCCCCACCAGCTTGGCGCGGTGCTCGCCGCCAACGGCGCACTTTCGCTGCTCAACTTGTGCATCTTTCTGCTGGACCGCCAACTCAAGTCCCAGGCCGACAGGTTCGAGC
>CAZVYG010000102.1:8038-16383 GCA_964631605.1 uncultured Verrucomicrobiota bacterium | reverse complement strand
GGTCCACATCTCCGCGCCGAGAGCCGCCCACGCTACTCGCTAATGATTGGGGGGCTGAATGACACCTGGCCATTCCGTTTGGCGTTGGACGGGTTCTGTGCCAAACTGAGTCATGAAGAGCCGTTGCTTTGCTCGATTGATGGTAGGCAGCCTGCTGTTGGCAAGCCCGGTGCAGGTGCTGGCTCAATCCGGAACTATGATCAACAACAATAACGCCCAGCCAGCCCTCGAAACCGCCACCCTCGGCGGCGGCTGCTTCTGGTGCACCGAAGCCATTTACGAAATGCTGCCCGGGGTCAAATCCGTGACCAGTGGATACGCCGGCGGCCAAAAAGAAAACCCGACTTACAAGGAAGTCTGCTCGGGGACAACGGGCCATGCCGAGGTCATTCAGATTCAATTCGACCCAAAGGTGATTTCCTACGAACGCCTGCTGGAGACCTTTTGGGAGGCGCATGACCCCACCACCCTCAATCGCCAGGGAGCGGATGTGGGCACCCAGTACCGTTCAATCATTCTCTACCACAACGAGGCTCAGAAAGTCGCTGCCGAAAAGTCCAAAGCCGAGGCCCAGGCGAAATTCCGGGATCCCATTGTGACGGAAATTGTCCCGTTTACCAAATTCCATCCCGCGGAGGGTTACCACCAGGATTATTACCGGAACCGGCCCAATGAAGGGTACTGCCGGGTGGTGATCCGCCCCAAGGTTGAAAAATTCGAGAAGCGGTTGAAGGCTGCCGCGCCCTGAACTGCCCTGAAAAAAGGCAAAAAAAACCAGCGCCAACAGCCGCGCTGGTTAGAGGGTTAGTATAGTAAAAGCCGGCATCCACAGCGGAAAAACTTTCCCCTCTTGAAAAGCATTACCGCAGGCACTCTTGGCGCGTGGCGCCCCGTACATGAGTGCAGTCGTATCATGCCGGTTTTATCCAAAAAATCAATCCGATATAGTACGGACGAAACTTGCGAATAACTTCCGCCTAACGCTTTAGGCGGTAGAACCGGCCCTTGCCGATATTCGTCTCGACCATCACCCGTTCATTGCCGACGGAGACTACCGGCGAGGTTGCGGAAAGCCAATTTGTCGTCGAAAGGTCGGCGTTGTACTCCGGCAGGTAGCTGGCGAGGTCCAATGGCCAGGCCACGCGCACGCGGTCGGGAGGCATCTGGCGGATGCTTAAGAGGGGCAGGGACATGACCGTCGTCGTGACACTGGCCGAATTGTTGGATGGTTGGGGATCGGGATAATCGCTGGCCACGTTGGCCTGGCTTTGGAGGGAACCGGCGGATTGCGGGGTCACCGTGACGGTAACCGTCGCTGCGGAATTGAGGTTCAACAGGCCAAGGTTGGCAATGACCTGCCCGTTTTGGTGGGCGACGGTTCCCTGAGAGCTGTGGGCGGAGCGAAAAGTCACGGTGGGCGGCAGCGTGTTGGTCAGGAGCGTGTTGGCGGCGGCGAAGGTGCCGCCGTTGGCAGCCACGATGGTAAAGACGAGGTTGCTGGTGATCCAAACCGGGTCCGGGTCGGCGGTGATGGTAACCGAGAGGTCGCTGGTGTAGTCCAATAAAAATGGGCTGGCAGACTGCGCGGTGCCCCCCGGTGCGACAACAGTGATCGGCCCGTTCTGCGCGCCGGCCGGCACCGTTGCTTGCAGGGTGGTGTTGTTGACCACCGTGAAGCTCGCGGCCGCCACGCCGTTGAACTGCACCTGGGTGGCGCCGACAAAATTCTGGCCGGTCAAGGTTACGACCGTTCCCGGCACGCCGTGAGTGGGAATAAAATCGCTGATGATGGGCGCGGCGTAAAAAAGCAGCGCGCTGGTGGCCAGGCCGCCTGGTGTGATGACCGTCAGCGGGCCCGTGGTCACTCCCGCCGGCACGACCGCTCCCAAGCTCGTGTTGTTCGTTACGAAAAACGCCGCGGCCGGCTGGCTGTTGAAACTGACGGTGGTGGCGTCGGTAAAGTTCTGGCCCGTGACGGTAATGCGACTGCCGGGAGCGCTGGTATTGGGGGTAAAACTGGTGATGGTCGGAGGAACATAGAACTTGTCGGGGGTGGTGTAACTGCCATGGGTGGTTTGAACCGAGAGGGGACCGGTGGTGGCCGTCGCCGGCACATAAGCGGTCAATTGACCAAAGCTGACACCCGCGACCGAGGCGGTCACGCCGTTGAACCGGATCGTCGGCGTTCCGACGTTCAAGTTGGCTCCCGTAATCAATACCGGGGTGTTGACACCGCCTGAAGTTGGCGAGAAACCCTGGATGAGCGGTTGGACCACGAAATTGCTGGTGGCAGTCGCCGCCCCGGCAGGCGTCTCGACGCGCAACGCACCCGTGTACGCGCCGACGGGCACGGTCACCTGCAGGGCGCCATTGCTCAGCACGGTGAAACTTGTCGCCGGAAGGCTGTAGCTGCCGCCCGGCCCCCCAAACAGCACGGAGGTCGTTCCTACAAGGTTGGCGCCCGTGATGATGACGTTCGTGCCGGCCCGGCCGGTCGTTGGCAAAAAGCCGGCAAGGACCGGCGGCACATAGAAGTTTGAGGTGGTAAAAACGCCTTTGGCCGAGCGAAGGGTAATCGGGCCGGTGGTCACCCCCGCCGGCGCATTGACCTGCATTTGCGTGTCGGAAGGGGGCGGGAGGGGGTTGGTGACGGGCTTGCCATTGAAGGTGACGTTGGTCACGCCTGCAAAATGCGCGCCGGTCAGCGTTACCAGGGCTCCGGCTGAACCGCTTGTCGGACTGAACGAGTGAACATAAGGGCCGGGGCCGATCACAGTGAAATCCTGCAGGCTCTCAGCCCAGGCACTGGAACCGACCCGGATACGGATCCGCCCAGGGCCAAGAGGCGCGCCCGCGGGCACCCGGGCCTGGATCAGCGTGCCGTCCGCCAGGGTCGCCACTGCTGTGGGGTCCTGAACGCCATTAAAACGCACATCCAGCGTTCCGGGATAAAAGCCTGAGCCGTAAATGCTGATGTAGCCTGGGTCCCCGGCGGCGCCATAGGTTGGCGTGAAGGAGGTAATGCTGGCTGCGGACAACACGCCGGGTGCCATCATCCCCAGCGTGGTTCCGATTAAACTCAAACGACGATGCATATTTCTGCCTGACGCCCTTTGGGTTGCGCCCCGCGGGCCGGCGTCGCGCGCAACCGGGGCTTCTTTGCTCAAATGATTATCGTTAACCTGAAACCGTCTCGTTAGCAAGAACACCGCGCCCGCAAAATGGTTGTAGGTGCTCTCCCCGTGAGTCCTTGTTGCGAGAGGCGGGGGTATTGCCCACGCCATCTGGCAATCACGCAGCAACGGCGCGCTTTCGAGACGCGTCAGGACCGGCGCGTGACAAAGGCCCGATGCTCGCGGAACAGGTCGCGCAGCGAGAGGGAGAGTTGATCCTGGAGGGACTGCAGCTCGCGATAGACCTCGACGTTTTGCGGGTTGGGCTCCGCGGTTTCCGAGCGGTTGACTTCGACGAAGCGGTCGGTCAGGTCGCTGATGGCGAGGGTTTCGCCCTGCTCCAGGCGCCAGCACCAGAGCGCTTGGAGGGCGGCCCCGTAGGCGGCGCCTTCGCCAACCTTGAGCGTGACCACTTCGGCATTGAAAATATCGGCCATGATTTGACGCCAGACCCGGGAGCGGGACCCGCCGCCGGTGGCGCGAATCTGTGTCGGTTGCACGCCCAGATCGGTCAGCCGGCGCAAACCGTAGTTCATGCCCAGGGTCACCCCTTCCATCGAGGCGCGCGCGAAATGCCCGGCATCGAAGGTGCGGCCATTGACACCGAACCATACGCCGGTGCCGTCGGGCACGTTGGGAGTCCGCTCGCCTTCGAAGTACGGCAGCAGCAACAGGCCATTGCTCCCGGCGGGGATGCGGCTGGATTCCGCCGCGAACTTTTCGTGCGACCAGCCGAAATCCTCGCGCACCATTTCCGTGGCGACGGTGACGTTCATGGTGCAGAGCAACGGCAGCCACCGGTTGGTGGAATCGCAGAAGGCGGCGATTTCGCCCTGGGGATCCACCACGGGTTTTTCCGCGCAGGCATAGATGGTGCCGCTGGTTCCGAGACTGGCGGTGATCACCCCCTCGCGCGTGTTGCCGGTGCCGATGGCCCCCATCATGTTGTCTCCCCCGCCGGCGCTGACCAGCACGCCCGGGTTCAAATCCAACTGCCGGGCGGTCGTAGCCTGGAGGCGGCCGGCCGGCCGGTCGCTGGGGATCAGCGGCGGCAGTTTTTCCACCAGCGCCGGGTCAATCGCGGCCAGCGCCTCGGCGCACCATTTCCGCTTCCGCACATCCAGAAGCGCCGTGCCGCTGGCGTCCCCATACTCCATCACCCGCTCGCCGGTGAGCCAGAAATTCAGGTAATCGTGCGGCAGCAGCACCGTGGTCAGGCGCTGGTAATGCTTGGGTTCATGCTTCTTGAGCCACAGAATCTTCGAGGCGGTGAACCCGGGCAGCACCGCGTTACCCAGGAGCCGCACGGTCTTTTTCTGGCCCCCAAGCCGCTCCATGATCTCTTCGCATTCGGCGGCCGTCGTCGTGTCGCACCACAGCTTGGCCGGGCGGATTACCTCGCCATTCTTGTCCAGAGCCACAAAACCGTGCTGCTGGCCGCTCACGCCGATGGCCTTGACTTCGGACCCCGCGGCCTTGGCTTGACGAAGCGCGCGGCGGATGGCGGCCGCGGCGGCGTCGCGCCACGTGTGCGGGTGCTGCTCTTTGGCGCCCGGCGGCAGGTGGGGGATGAGGTCGTACTCCTGCGCGGCGGAGGAAAGGACGCGCCCGTCGCGGGCGTCAATGACCAGCGCCTTGGTGGATTGCGTGCCGCTGTCCAGGCCAATAATCAATGTTCTCATAACAAGACCTTACTGAGTGCCGGTCTCAGAATGACCCAGTCGCGGGCGGCTGTCCATTGGATTTGACGGGGTGGCACTCGGGCGCTTGACTCCGGCCGCCAGCCCTGGTTTCCAAGTCCTTTCGCTGACCCCCCTGCCGAGAGGTTTGATTCGCCGGCAAGCGGCGCCCTTGTTATGTTGGCGAGAGGGTGAACAGCCTCAGGGGGCCTGCAACGGACACCTTAACGGCCCGGGGCCTGGCTGCGAACTCAACACCCCGCGGCGCCATTCAGTCCACCGGCCGGACCGGACCGCTAGCGTTGCTCTGGGAGGGCCCGGGCTTTGGGAGGACGCGCCATCAATTCCTCGATGATTCCCGCCATCTGTGGGTGAGGAATGTCTGGCGTAACCAAATAATGCCTCGGATTATCCACCTTCGCGTTCCAGACAATCGGCCCCTCCGGGGTGCGTTCGACGCGGCCATGGTGTTCCACCTTGAACAAAGCCGGCCGGGCCACGAAAAGCGTGGCGACCTGGTCCCAACTGGAGCGACCGTCGGCCAGGGCCGTTCTCCACAGGCGATAAGCCTCACGGACCGGGTTGTGGTCGGGAGTCTTGGGCAGCAGCCGGTTGCCCGTGATGATGTCCGCGCCGGCAGGCGACAGGTAGAAGGGCGCCGGCCAGTTCCTCAGCAGTTCCTCGGAATAGGCTGACATCCCACACTGCTCGAAGTTCCAGCCGCCCATCCCCATGGCCACCCACCGCTCCACTTTGGCGCGCACCAGGTGCATGCCCCGCTGGTCCCGCATCAGGTGCACCAGGCCGTGCGGATGTCCGACGGTGAGAATCGTCACGCTCCGGTCTGGCTGTGGCTCCAGAATGCTTCGATAAACGGAGACCAGTTCGGGGGCGTCGTCCACCGTGTCGTGCCCAAAGACATTGGTGCGGATGGCGATGCTTCGCGTATAGGAGTCCGTGGGGTCGCCCACATCAGTGCCTTTGTACTGCCCCAACGGAAGGTCCCCGCGCCCGTACCAGGTGTTGATGGCGTCGCAGGTGCCGACGCCGAACTTGTTCCTCCCGCTGCTGAAGATGACCCCCAGGATGCGGATCTCACTGGCGTCCGCCAGCGCGTGCAGCACCGCCAGCGCTCCGGCGTCGTCACAGTCGGACCCCATGTCTGTATCGAAGATCACCGATGGAATCCGGGCGGCGGCTGACGGAACCGCAATCGGGTCTCCGCGGCCGAGGTCGGAAAGGGTGGCCATCTCCTGCGGATTCAACGCGCGATCGAAGACGGCCACGCCGCCGATCCAGCCGGTGAAGCCGACGCTGCGCGAGCTGTGGATGACGCGACCGATCGTGAAGGGGGCGCCCACGGAAGCGTCCGGCGGCGCATACAGGTCATGAGGGAACCACCAGGGATTCAGGCAGACCGCTGCGAGGTCGCGGCTGGCGATGGCAAACTTCCCCTCCTCGCCCCGGCGCCAGACTACTTCCACGCGGGTATATGGGAACTCGTGCAGCTCAACTCGCTCTTCCGCGGTTTGGCGGAGCTGCCGAACGGACAGCGGCTTTCCTTCGGGTGGGTTGTAAAACTGATCCGCCGGGTAGCTTGCATCCTCGCCGGGCTGCCGGCCGGGGCGGCGGTGGAGTTCGCCTTGCAACCAGGCCTTGTAAACCGGTGGGAGGGCGAGTTTGACATTCTCTTGCCAGCGTTCCGTCGCCTTTCCGTTCAGCCAGCCCGTCAACTCGTTCCGCTCATGGTCGAAGGTCATGGCGAAGCACTGCCAAGCCTGGTCCAGCACCTCCGGCGGAGAATTTGCCGGCACCGCTGGCGCCTCCTCGCCGGAATTGCACTTGTGCATGGCATACTTATGGGCGAAGGAACCTGCACCGTTCTCGGACACATGCCCGCAGGCCGAACCGGGCTTGTTCAGCCCGGCAAAGAGGCCGTATTGCCGCTGGCCACGTACGGCGCGCTGGATGTTGGTGGTGCTGGCTTGCTTCAAATCCGTTCCCTCGTGCCAGATGCCGGCCAGCGCGTGGTTGCCACTCTCGCGAATGGCCCACACGACAACGGTCACCGAACGGTTGCTCCCCTTGATGTCCAGCGGTGAATCATGCAGCCGGGCCCGGGAGACAAAAAGCAGCGGACGAAACGTTGGGTCCTCCTCGCTGCAAATGCGGACGGCTTGCCCAAAAGGCCCGCGGCCGAGCAGGGGAAAGTCCGCGTAGGTGGCTTCGCGACCCTCACCCCAATATTCCCTTACGTAATTGCCGGCGTCGAGGGCGTACTCATTAGTCTGACCGGGCGGAACGTGCGCGGTGAAGCGGCGGGCGCCCGCCGGCTCGCGCTTCACGAAGTCCCAGAACGCGACACAGCCGGGTGTGCTGGTTACGGTGGCGACGCGCCGGTGGTAGTCGGCCCCGTCGGCTGCGGGAGCCCGCGAGCCCAGGAAGGAGTAGAGAAAACAAAGAGCAAGAACCAGTTTCACAATGGTGGGTTGAATGGCTTTCGCAAACGGGTGCCGGCTGGGCCAAGTCCGATGCCTCACTTGCCCGACGGGTCGCCCCGCAGCAGCCTGAGTGTGGTTTCATGTTGCGGCGAGGTAACCGCGCCGCGCAACAACGGATCCTCGGTGGCGACCATCTGCTGGTGGAGCCGGCGAGCCAGTTCGCTGCGCACCGACGAGTGCTCCGGCTGGTTGGCGAGGTTCACCTGCTCCCAGGGGTCGCGGGTGAGATCATAGAGTTCCAAATGCGGGTGAAAGGCCAGTGCGGGGTATTCGGGCGTGAGAGGGTCGGATTTGGGCCGCCGCCGCTGCGAGGGATCCTGAAACGAGAGGGCGGTGGAGAAGTTGGCAATGAGCTTGTGGGATTCCGTGCGGATGCTGCGCTGCGGGCCGGGAAAGCCATGACCTTCGGGAGGTTGATCCGGCCCTTTGGCATAGGGCAAGCGGTGCGGCTCGACGTAGCCGGCATAGAGATAAAAGGGTTGGTTGCCCGCAGCGAGCCGTTTCAATTCTTCAATGGCGGCGGTGGTAAGCTCATCGGGGTTCTTGATGTTTCTGTGCTTTTCATAGCCACATCGTTCCGCCCCGGAATGCGTTTCGTGCACGACACCGGAGGCGACCGTGGCATAGCCCGCCTCATTGAGGAACTGGGCGAGATGCTTTTCGCGGCCGTGCAGGTCCCAGCCGAAGTTGCCGTGCGCCAATCCCATGGCGCCATTGCTGTGGGGATACCGGCCGGTAAATAGCGAGGCGCGGGACGGCGTGCAGCCAGGGGAAGTGCAGAAGGATCGCGCAAAACGCACGCCCTGAGCGGCAAACGCGTCGAGATTCGGCGTGCGCACGGTCTTGACGCCATAACAGTGCAGGTATTGTCCCAGGTCGTGGGGGAGCACGATAATCATGTTGGGTTTCGTCGCGCCTGTCCCGGCGCCGACAGCCGCGTCTGACGCGGCAGCGACAAAGACACAGGTCGCCAGCCCGAGGTTGCGTATGAT
>CAZVYG010000102.1:0-8028 GCA_964631605.1 uncultured Verrucomicrobiota bacterium | reverse complement strand
TATCTCTCGTTTCATGACCATAAACATTGTCCCCTATTTAGCTCCCGCGCGACAGACAGGACTTCAGGTGAGCGAGGCGGCCTCCTTCTAGCCGGGCTCAAATATCTCAGCGTCCTTTTCGTCTTTGCCTTTGACCGGTTTCAGCTCATGGGCGGGAAAGAGGGTTTTCCCGAACAGTAGTGCAAGGCAGCGGCCTGCGCTGTGGTCCAGCAGGACAGGTCGTCGCTTGCGTCGCCGAAATTCCAGACCGACCCCTGCAATTGCGGCGGAGGCGCTATGAACCCGGCGAAAGCGCCCGCGGGCGGGGCGACCAGGACAACCACCCCAAGCCAGAAACCTACAACAGTTCTCATTCTGCGGCCGGGCGCGATACGAGAGGGGAAACAATCAGCCATGCCAGCACTTCACCTTTTCAACCCGTTGACGTCCACCTCAAGCCGCCGGTTTTCCTTCAAGACCTGCTCCATCGTTAACCGCTGGCCGCGCTCGGCGGCTTCACGACCGAGGATGCAGGCTAGGGCTCCATCCACCGAGCGGCGAACGGTATCATTGGCCGCGCGCTCCTGAACCACGTCCTGATAGAAACCGGCGATGTTGCGCACGACGCCGTCATCGTAAACGTTCCCCACCTCGGCGTTGAAGACGTCGTCCGAGCCGCGGAAATGCACTTTGCCCGTGTAGGCCACCCGCCCATTGCCCGTCGGCCCATGGATGCGGCAGCTCAGGTCATTGGCGCAGAAGTTGGCGAGTCCCTGGCCGAAGTGATCATGCACGATGCCGCTCGGGTATTCGAAGAGCAACGAGCAGACATCGTGGCCGTCGCCGTGCGGATTCGGGCGGGCGACGCGCGAGAAGCCGGTGGCCGCAATGGGCCGTTCACCCAACAGCCACAGGGCGGCGTCAATTGCGTGAATGTCGAAATTGCCGAGATAATCACAGCCCAGGGCGATATCGTTGACCCAGATCAGTTTGGTGAGCCGGCTTTCGATCGTCGCAGTCCTCGGTGGGTCGGGAAAGCCGGCGCAGATGCCGGTCGTCGAAATGCGGGCAATCTTCCCGAATCCCTCCGAGCTGAGGCGCTTTTTGACCTCCTGGTTGGCCGGTTCGGTGGGAAGCTGGTAATCCACGAAGAAACAGCGGCGTTTGCGCGCAGCTTCCCGTGCAGCGGCTTCGATTTGCAGACAGCCGGGAACGTCCACGGCGACCGGCTTGGCCATAAAGACGTGCAGCCCGGCGGCAACTGCAGCTTTCGCGTGTTCGGGAAAGAAGTAAGGCGGTGTTTCAAGCGCAACGGCTTCAATGCCGCTCTCGAGGACACGTTTGTAGCCCGACAGGGTGGAAAACCGGCGGCTGGGCTCCACTCCCAGTGTCTCGCCGGCAGCCTTCACAACGTCTGGAAAGTAGTCGGCCAGCGCGTGGATTTCGTAGCCGCCGTGCTGTTTGAAGAATTTGGCGATCCAGGCGCCGCGGCCGCCGCAGCCAATCACGCCCAGCCTGATTTTTCGCGGAAACTGCCTGGGCGCGGCTGCTTGGCGCTCTGCCGCCGCGGAGGTCAGGACATTGAGCGAAGCGATCCCCGCGGTGGCAGCCAGCGTGTGGTGGAGGAAGTGGCGGCGAGTGATGCCGGAGGGCGAACCGTCGGCCATGGTTCCCACAGAAGGCTCCTGTTGGTGGTCCGACCGCGGCTGAACAACGGCCCGTTGTCGGGGGCGAGTTGGCGGTGTTGAAGTGTTCACGCAGCAAAACCTACGGTTTGGAACGAACGGCGGCGATACCCATCTTTGGGGGATGGCGCTTATCGGGGGTATCCTTTGACCAGTCTAATCGGCAACAACAACTGTTTGGTTCATTGCCGGCGCGGTGGCCGGCCAGATCAGTTTTTGGCCTCCGGCTGTTTCGGCGGTGAGGTGATACTCGAAGTCCCTTCTGGCGGCCGGCAACCTGGCTTCATAAACGGCGCGGGCCAGGTGCTTAACCTGGATCGTTTTCCAGTTGCCTTCACCCAGCGGCCGGATGTGGGCGGAAATCTTCTTCATCGGTTGCCGGTCCAGCGCCACGATGCGCAAAGGCAACGACTCGCCGGCGCGTTGCAGACCGCGAGCGGTCAACACGACAAGGCGGGCGGGGCCGCGGTAGTCCGGCCAGGGGTGCGCATCGGCCGGCAAAGGGGCGCCCAGCCATTCCTCGAGTTGCGCGTCATGAGCGGTGATCAGTTTGGTGCGCAACATGGATTGTTGCTCGAGGTTGCACAGTGTGCCCAGTTCGCTGGCGTTGTGCAGTGTGGCAAGGAGATACGCATACATTTCCGCCAGCAACGGGACCAACTCGCGGCGCCGGGGCAACGCCTCTTCACGCGCGAGCCGCCGCCGTTCCGTGGCATCTGGTTCTTGGTTGATTTTCTCCAGCAGAATGTCGAGAGCGCCCCGGGCGCAACCCAGCCGGGCCATCGCCCGATTGTAGCGCATCGTGTTCAGCCACCAGTCGAATCGCTCCAGATTGCCGGCTCCCTTGACCTGCGGGCGCAACGCGGCCAGCTCCTCCACAAACGCATGCTCGGGTGCGATTTCGGTCCAAGGCTTCCGGTTCACCACCACAACCCCCGGCCCCCGGACCCAGTCACTGGCCCGCGGCAAACGACCGTCGAGCCGGGTGAAGATCGCCGCGACCGGTTGGGCGACGGCCGCGCCAAACTCCGCCCGTGCCCAGTCGGAATAGAAATCGTCCACGGGAAGGAAGCGTGAGTTGTTGGTTTGGCTCTGAGTGGCAGCAGGCGTGTTCGTTCCATTCTGGTCCCATGCAGCGGTCGCCAGCGCGGCGACATTCAGAGCCAGAATGCGCGTGCGCCAGTGCAATCCCATTAATCCGTCGCAACCATAACGGAGCGCATCAGCGGCGTCTTTGCGCATGCGCCCGGCCCACAATTGCGGCGAAGTCATGCCCGGATCGTCCTCCAGCCACGGAATCGCCCACTTGCCCCGCCCGCTCACGGCGGCGAAACCCGCGTCCACAGGGGCCTTGCCGACTTCCCGGTTGATGCAACTGAGCGCGACATCTTTGGGCAAAATCTTGTCGAACAACGAGCGATCCTGTTGCGGGCCGAGCACCCAGCCGCAGGTGGCGAGATGGAAGGGCATGCCGAGGCTTTTCAGCGCCCCATGGGCAGCAAGCAGGTCATTGGTGGCGGCCGTTACCTGGGCCTCACTTACCGCCTCCCAAGTCCATCCCTCGGGCGTCCAGAGCCAATACCAGTCCACGGGGTACGCCCGCGAGATGCGGAGGAACACGCCCTCGTAAACCTTTCGGATGGTCGCGGGATCGTCGGGCCGCAATCCCAACTCCTTGAGCCGCGCTTTCACCCCATCCGGAACATCCAGCGGTGATTCCGTGCCCACACAGGTCTTGATTCCACGCCGATGCGCCGCGGCAAAGACCTCACGCAAGAACGCGCCGGTGCGGTTGATCAAGGCCACGTTGGCCGCCGGAGTTTTCGGAAATGGATAATCCTCCGGCCCGTTCACCTCGGGCCCAAAATCATCCGAGGGAAACACGCTGGCGCCGCCGAAGCTGTAGCTGCTGGTTTTCGCCGGGGCGTAACAGCCGTAGGGTTGGTGCTTAGCGGTCGTGTACCATGAAGCATAATCGCTGACCTTGACCGTGCCGTCCTCGTTCACATCCTGCGGCACACCAATCCAAACGGTCGGTTCCGGTCCCAAGTCCTTATTGCCAAATGGGTACGTGTGAAGACCGATGAAGTTCATCCGCAGCTTTGCGGCTTGTGCGACATACGCCAGCCAGTCCTCGCGCGTCCACCAATCAGGTCCCTCGGGGAAATCGTGAAAGGGGAGCAGGCCGCGCAAGGCAAACGAAGGCCTGCGCGTTTCATCCAACTCCGGCAGCACAAAGGGGATCTTCTCATCCGGGATTGTGTCGCCATGGAGATAGAACCGCACCCCGAGCTTTTCGGCAAAGGCGTAGGCGCCGTAAAGCACGCCGACGTCGCTCCCGCTGGCGATCGTCAGGACCGGCCCGTCCGTTTTCAGTCTGTATTCCTGTTCTGCGAGTGATGAATCGATCCGAAGCTTGATTTGCGTGCCTCCGCGCGGTGCAGCCACAATCGGCAGGAGTTGGTCAGTGCGCAGATAGATATACCGCCGCACCTCCCTGGCGGCCAGCCTCACATTGGCAGGAGCGTCGCTCCGACAAATAATCACGCCGCCAGTGTTGGCGGCTTCGGATTTGCCCACTCCCAGAAGCCCGATAAAGGAAAGGAAGACGCCACGCAGAATAACTATCCAAGGCGTCACCAGCGTGGGTTTGCACGGTGCCTCCATCGCTAACGCACTTTTGGTGCCATCAGATTGAGCTTTCACATTTTGAGTCGAGTCATTTCGTCGGTTTGCTGCCGGGCACGCGGGTCAGTTCCAGCAGGAATACAGAGGAGGCCGTGGCCGGCATGGTGAGCCGGAGTGAATCACCCGCGGGAAACCGATTCGTGGCAGCAGGCGCCAGGTCATAGCGGTTGAGGTCGGTATGTTGATCCACGACATAGCGGGTGCAGGTCGTGGCATCCTGCCACGGCAGGCCATGAACGCGAATCTCATACCCTTTGCAGTTGAGCCGGTGATTGCTGATTAGGATTTGCGCCTTGGATTTGTCTTCGGACAATCCTGCCAGGACCGCGAATCCGCTTTCCGGATCATTTTCCTCTGCGACTACGCGGCGCGGGGTGTCGAGCATCCGGCGAAAGGCCAGAAAGGCAAAGTAGGAGGTTTTCGGCGCGCCGTTGCGGTCAATGAATCCCCAGCGCAGGGTGTCGCCGGAGTAGAACGTGGCGACGTTTACCGAACTATCCTGGAGAAGACAGAGGACGGAGGCATCAAAAGCGCCGCCCTCGCTGCTGCCGGCGCGCTCGAAGAAATCGCGGGCGATGAACGGGTCGCGCCGCATCTCCTGGAAGGGTCGCGGGCAGGGACTCCACTCGTTGAGTTGATTTTCTGTTTTCGTGAAGCCATGCCGATCGAGGAGACGTTGGACCTCCCGCGCTTTCTTCAGCACCGTGTCCGGGCGTTCGGTGTAACAGTGCCAGGAGCAGAAATCCAATGGCAGGCTGCGTCTCTGGCACAGGGCGAGAAAGCGCTCCAGAAATTTGAAATCGTGGGAAATGGCGGGCCCACCCACTTTCAGGCTGGGGTCATGCCGTTTCAGCGTGGTGGCCACCGTGGCGTACAAATCCACGTATTGCTCCAGGGTTCCAGACCAGAAGTTGGTCGCATCCGGCTCGTTCCAGATTTCCCAGTATTGGATATTGTGGCGAAAACCATTGGCCCAGCCCTCGTTGTAATGCCGGACGATGTTCACGCAGATGCGCGCCCACTTCTGCGGATCGGACGGCGGGGTGTTGAGCTTCCGAAAATCGCTGGCGAGGACATGCTTGTCATTGCCGGGGCCGAGGCAGTAGATCGGCTTTGCGCCAACGGCCAGGACCGCCGCAACGTAATCGTCGGTTCGCCGGAAACTGTAATTGGCCGGGTTGTCCGGATCAGTCGTCATGTCGGGAAAAACGTGCTCGATATGGACGCAATCAATGCCGGGGAAGTTCGGCGAGTGCAACCGGACATAAGGAATCTGCAGGGCGCGGAAGTAGCGCGACAGGTCGAGGGTGAACCCCTCGGCGATCGGGCCGCAGTTTACGCCGTGCAGCGGACGAATGGTGCCGATGGGCTTCGAGAAATCCACTTCAACACCTCGCGGACTGGCGGCTCGCGGTGGGGAAGCCCCGTCCGCGCAATAAATCGTCTGCGGCAACAAAACCATCGCGATGCCGCACACCCCGAGGGCGGTGGCTTTTGTTAAGCGAGCTGACCCTTTGCTTTCGATGTTGTTGCGGACCATGTGGTGGCCAATGTTCTCCCACGTCCAAGGAATTGGATGAGCGTGCGCGCTAATGCTCGCGAGGGCTAACATGCTGGGCTTCAACGGCACTTTCGTTGTTGTTGTTGATTGTGCTGGTTTCGTCAGTCATTGGCAACATCCAGGCCTCTCACGGGCCAAAGGGCTGATTTCATGTGTTGCGACTTGCCGAGTCTCAAGAGCCTCCTGACAACATCCGGATGCTGGCCCGCGACGTCCGTGGTTTCGCGGGGATCGTTGGCTAGGTGGTAGAGCTCGGTGACTGGCGGCTGCGAGTCTTGCGGGCCGGCGTTGAGGTTTTTCCGCACCAGTTTCCAATCACCCACGCGCACACATTGCTGGCCGCCATAGACGGGCGTCTCGCGATAGAGGAAGGGGCGCTCCGGTTGTTTTCGACCCAGCAGCGTTGGGGCAAAGCTGATACCGTCCGCGCTCCGGGGCGTGGCGCCGCCAGCGCCCGCCAGCTCCAACAACGTTGGCAACCAGTCCTCGAAGCCTGTGACCCGGTCGCTGGTGCTACCGGGCGGGATCTTCCCCTTCCACCGCACGAGGCAGGGCACGCGGAAGCCGCCTTCATAATAGAACCCTTTGCGCCCCCGGAATCCGGCCGTGCTGTTGAAGAACTCGGTGTCCGTGCCCCCGGCGCCGTTGTAAGCCGGGCCGTTATCGCTGGTGAAGATGAAAATGGTGTTCTCGTCAAGCCCCAGCTCCTGCACCAGGCGGACGATCCGGCCCACTTCGCGGTCCATCCGCGTGATCATGGCGGCGTAGGCGGCGCGCGGCGTGCGGTGGGGCAAATAGCTGCGGCTGCCGTCGTATGGCTTGTCAGAAAGCTTGCCTTCGAACTCCTTGAGCGAATCCTCCGGCACTTGGAGCGCGACATGCGGAACGGGAGTCGGATAGTAGAGAAAGAAGGGCCGGTCCCGGTTGTCGCGGATGAACTTCCGGGCCTGCTCGCTGATCAAATCCGGCGCGTAATCTGCGCCGCTGAAGGGCGCATAGGAATCGGGGGAGTTCCGGTCGGCGTCCGGTGGCAATTTCTGATGCGCGCTGAACCTGGGGTTATTGAGGGGAACGCGGGTGTCATTCGACCACAGGTACGGTGGATAGTAATTGTGGGCGAAAGCGTGGCACTTGTACCCATAAAACACATCAAAACCCTGAGGGGCAGGGTCACCGCTCGTGCCGACGTGGCCAAGATCCCACTTACCGAAGCCCCCGACTTGATATCCCAGTTTCTTTAAAGTGAGCGGCAGGAGCAACTCGCCGGGGGGGACCGGCTCCTGGCCCTCGTCCTCGCGGCTGAAACCGCCGCGGTTGTCGCGGATGTAGGCGTGCCCGGGATGCTTGCCCGATAGGAGAACACAGCGGGATGGAGCGCAAAGGCTGTTCCCCGAGTAGTGCGCCGTGAACTTCATGCCCTCCGCCGCCAGCCGGTCAATGTTCGGCGTCCGGAACTTTTGCTGGCCATAGCAGCTCAACTCGCCGTAGCCGAGATCGTCTGCGAGGAAAAAGAGGATGTTGGGCTTGCGTCCGGCCGCCAGCGCGACACTCGTGGTCAGCAGGAGCAGTAAGAATAGTCGTTTCACTCAACTTGGCACCAGCAGCTAATTCACGCGCTTCACCGCACCCGGCCAGGGATAATCTTGCTTGCCGGCGGTTGAATCGAACGGCCCCTTCGGCAGCGTCGCCTGCCAGTCGAGCACCTGCTTGGCCAGCGTCGCCACCGTGTTGGGATGCTGTTTGGCCAGGTTGTTCAACTCAGTCGGATCGCGCGGAATGTCGTAGAGTTCCACCCGGCTGCGGTCCGGGTTGAGCAGCAGCTTCCAGTCGCCTTCGCGGATGGCCAGGATCGGGCTGCGGTGGAACGGTTCGCCGAAAACGTGGAAGCGCCATTCCCACAGGAGGGGCGTCCTTCGCGGGCGCGGCTGGCCCAGCAAGATGTCACTCACATCCTCGCCATCGAGGGCGTGATGGGCCGGAATTGGGATTCCGGCAAGCTGGCAAACCGTGGGCAACCAATCCACACCGGCCACCAGGGATTGGGAGTCCACCCGACCGGCCGGAATCCTGCCCGGCCAGCGCAGGATGAAGGGCACCCGCACGCCGCCCTCGTAA
>CAZVYG010000101.1:0-16678 GCA_964631605.1 uncultured Verrucomicrobiota bacterium | reverse complement strand
ACCTGCAACCTTCTGATCCGAAGTCAGAAGCTCTATCCAATTGAGCTACGGACGCGTCGTCGGCTGCCTTGAAACAGGCGGATGAGAGCGGGCACCCCCCGCATCTGGCGCGTTCCATCAAACGGCTCAACGCCGGAGCGGGCCTTAAAGCCAGGACGGGGACGGACGCATGCTCCAAACCAACCCCTTGCCCCCCGCTCGCACCCCATCGCAACGCCGAATCTCACGGTCCAAACCTTACCCGCACCCTATCGCAAAAGCAATCACGGTCGGCGACGATCTGTCGGGCGGGACGGGGACGCGCCCTGCGGGGCGGCCGGCGGCGGGGGCTCGATGAGGTGGACGTCGGCCATGTTATCCCGGTCGCGAACCACCATTACCCAGCGATGAAAGAGGAAGTGGTCACGAAATCCATCCAGCTCGATCAGGGAACAGGGCAGGCCCAATTCCTTGAATCGGCGCTGCACAGCCTGGTTAAGACGGTCCTGAACCATACGCGTTGAGAGTTACTCGATCCGCTCTGACGCTGTTGTCGTATCTTGTACTTAGGCCGAACCTCTCCCTTTCTGCAATGCGCTCGAATACGGAAGCGGCTTACGGAATAATGCGGAGGCAGTCTTATGAGGCAACGCGGTGCCCCCGTGGCGCCCAATGAGCTCCCGACCGCGCCCTTTCGGCAGAGCAACGGCGATCGCGATTACCGGATCCTGCCCCGGATTGCTCCCGACCCGCAAACATCCCTGTCCTGTCTCCCCACCGGCCGGGCGTGCATCGGGGCAGGTTTTCGCTTAGCTTGTACAGTCATGAATGCAAAGGACTTCTTGCGATTGGGGATTCCGCTGGGCGAGGCCACGCGGCGGGCGGCTGATTTTGTGTCGCGGTTCATCTTGAGCGGGGGGGACAAGACCCGCCTGGAGGAGGAGTTGAAGGCGGTCGTGGCCGATCCCGCCCGTTTTCTGCAGGACCCGCTTCGGGGGGAGCTCGCCCGGGCCCTGGCCGAGGCGCCGCCGCCCCCGCGAGCCGCGCCGATCAAGTACCGTCAGTGGGGCGAGGGCCTCGAGCCTGAAGCAGTGTTGCAAATGGAAAAGGCCTGCCTGCTGCCGGTCGCCGTGGCGGGGGCCTTGATGCCGGACGCGCACGTCGGCTACGGCCTGCCCATTGGCGGCGTCCTGGCCACCGAGAATGCGGTCATTCCCTACGCCGTCGGGGTGGACATCGCCTGCCGCATGAAAATGACCGTGCTGGACATTCCGTTGCGGGAGCTGGAACGGCATCCCGAGCGCCTCACCCGCGCCATCGAAGCCGAAACCCGTTTTGGCGTCGGCGCCACCTTCAAGAACCGCCGCCACCATGAGGTGATGGACGCGGATTGGAACGTGAGCCCGGTCACCCAACAGAACAAGGACCGGGCCTGGGCGCAGTTGGGCACCAGCGGCAGCGGCAATCATTTCGTCGAGTTCGGCGTCTTCACGGCGCATGGCCCGATCGGCGGGCTGGAGCCGGGCGCCTACCTGGCCCTGCTGTCGCACAGCGGCAGCCGCGGCACCGGCGCCGCAGTTTGTGATTACTATAGCCGGCTCGCCTTCAGCCGGTTCCGCGGGCTGCCGGCCGAGTTGAAGCGCCTGGCCTGGCTGCCGCTGGACTCGCCGGAAGGCCAGGAATACTGGGCGGCGATGGAACTCATGGGCCGCTACGCCGCGGCCAACCACTTCCTGATCCACAAACACATTGCCGCAAACCTCGGCGCCGAGGTGTTGCTGGACGTCGAGAACCATCACAATTTCGCCTGGAAGGAACGCCACCTGATTGGCGGCGAGGAAAGGGAAGTCATTGTCCACCGCAAAGGCGCCACCCCGGCGGGCCGGGGCGTGCTGGGCATCATCCCCGGCTCGATGGCTTCCCCGGGCTTTCTGGTCAGCGGCAAGGGCCATCCGGAATCGCTCAACTCCGCGTCGCACGGCGCGGGCCGGGTCATGAGCCGCACCCAGGCAACCAAAACCTTCGACTGGAAAAAAGTGAACGCCTACCTGCGCGAGAAAGGCGTCACGCTGATCTCGGCCGGCCTGGACGAGGTGCCCATGGTTTACAAAAACATCCACGAGGTCATGGCCGCGCAACGCGACCTGGTCACCATCCTCGGCCAGTTCGACCCGAAGCTGGTGAAGATGGCGCCCCACGGCGAGCGGCCGGAAGATTGATCCGGACGCCGGGCGGCCAGGTCACAGCGGCCGCGCCCCGGCGCATTCCCCGCGCCGCCGTCTCGTTTCTGAGGCGGATTTCACCGCCCGGCCGCCTCGCGGATGCGCTCCAGGTGCTGATCCAGCCGCTTGGGCGAAACCGGATAAGCCGTGCCCAGTTCCTGGGCGAACAGCGATACCTTGTATTCCTCGATCATCCACCGGAACTCGGCCGCCAATCGCCCCGCCGCCGGCGGCAGCTCCGGCGTGGATTCCCACTGCCGCAAGGCCGCCACGTAAGGCGCAAGCTGCCGCGCGCGCTCCTGGTCTTTGCTCGGATTGAGCGCCGCCCGCTCGCCGCGCAGCAGCAGGGCTTTGAGGTAGCGCGGCAGGTGCTCCAACCGCTCGAAGGGAATCTGCTCCAGGAAATCCCGAGGCAGCAACGTCGCCAGTTCGCCGGGCACCGGACCGGCCACGCGCGCCGGGGCGGGGGGTGTGCCCAATTGTTTGAAGTCTGAGAGGGTCCGGGAACGCGCGGTCGGCGGCGGCGCCGCCGCGGCGGGCGTGCCGAACCGGCGGACGAGTTCCTGCCGGAGCCTCAGGATGCCTTCGAGTCGGTCACTGAGTTGAACGGCCAGGCCGGGCAGCTTTCGTTTCGCCTCCGTCACCGCTGCCTCGAAAGCGGCGCAGGTCAAGGCCGGGAACAGCTCGGCCGGCAGAAGGAAGTTCTTGAGATGAACCAAGGCCGACCGCTCGAGTTCATCCGCAGAGCAGAAGCCGCGTAACAGCGGCTCCAACCGCGCGAGCGCGCGCAGGTCCTTCTGCAGCCAGGCGAGGTCTTTTTCCAGCGCCAACTCGACCAGCCGGCGGATGCCCGTCAAGGTGGCCCGGCGCGCCTCGGTCTGGGTCCGAAACAGGCGGAGATTGACCTGTCCTTCCTCGACCTCGAGTCCGGGCCAGGCTTCCAGCCGCAGACCCGCCCCTTCGGTTACCGTGATCTTTTCGGGCAGATTGCCAAAAGTCCAACCGGAGAGGCCGAATTTCTCCCACTGCTGCGCGGCGCGGGTCCAGGCCGGCGGCTCGCCCGTCGGCGCCGGCGCGGCGGGCGGCTCGGCCAGTTGCCGCCGCAGTTCGGCCAGGTCGCGCCCGGCCGCGAGGCTTTTCCGGTTGAGATCCACCACCTCAATGCGCGGCCGCAAATGCGCCGGAATCGCGCCCACAGCCCAGGCTGAAACGGGCACTTCCAGCCCGTACCGGCGTCGAATAAAAGCCGAGAGATCGTGTGCCAGTGATTGCCCGCCCGGCTGCAACTCGCGCACGATCTCCGCGACCTTGGGCGCCAGCGGCATCAACTCGCGTCGCAGCGCTTTGGGCAGCGACCGCAACAGTTCCGCCACCTGCGGCTCGCGCAGGCCGGGCACCGACCATTCCACCGCCGCGGCGGGCAGATCCTGCGCCAGCGCCGGGTTCAGCCGCACGGTGATGCCGTCCTTCTCTTCCCCCGGCTGATAGGCATACGCCACCGGTACCTGCTGGCCGCCCAGCGCCACCGTGTCGGGAAACGCCGCCGCGTCGAAAGTCAGCTCCACACCGCCCGTAAGGTCCGCCTCCCTCACCCGCAGCAACTGCGGATCGGGATGGCTCCCGAGCCAGCGGTCCAGCTCGTGCAGCGACGACACGTTCTCGATTCGCCCACTGTAAAACTCCAGCAGCGCCTCGTCCAAATCCGGCAGGTCCCGCCGCCGCGTCCGCGTCTGCCAGACTTCAATCTTTTGCCGCACCCGCCGGTTGTGCTCGAGAAACGCGTACCGTGCCGGCAGCGGCCGTTCCTCGGGAGGATCGCCCGCGGCCCGCAGCGCCTGCTGACTGGGCCGGGCGGAATGGATGTCGTCCCGCCGCGGTTGCGGCCGCTCGGGGAAGAGGTTTTCCTCGACCAGGGCGGAGCGGAGGAAAATGCGGGTGGCTTCGCGCGGGTTGATGTTCCCATAGGCCACTTTCCGCCGGCGCACCTCGAGCCCGCGGAAGGTGGTGATTTCCTCCGCCAACACGCGCCCCGCCTCGGGGCTCCAGTGCGGATTTTGATGGACGGTCTCGCAAAGATGCGGCGCCAGCTCGGCAATCCACAGCGGGTCTATGCCCGCCACCGTCCGCGCAAACAGTTGCGAGGTCTCAACGATTTCGCCCGCGACGATCCACTCGGGCTGCGACGCCGCGGCCGCCGGGATTTCAGTCCGGGCCGACCGCCGGGCCGGCGCGGACCGCGGGTTGCCGCGGTCGTAGAGCGCCGAACCGGGAAAGATCAGGAGCTGGCGGTTGCCAATGCCCACATAACCATTGCGTTCCCGGCGCTCGCCGGACCTGGGGGTTCGGGTTGCGGAAGGTGACACCGTCTGGCGCCGCGCCACGTGCCCAAGCAAGCCGGCCAGAATGGACCGGTGAATGGCGGCGTAATCGGCGCTGCTTTCGTTAAGCCGGACCGTGCCCAGTTCCGCCAGCGCCCGCTCCAACTGCGCGTGCAGATCCTGCCACTCGCGCATCCGGAGGTAGGAGAGGAAGTTCGCCTTGCAGAACTTGCGGCGCTGGTTCTGGGTGGGGAGCTGCTCCCATTGCTCATGCACCGCGTTCCAGAGATTGAGCAACGTGAGAAAATCCGACTGGGGATGGACATATCGCTGGTGCGCCGCCTGCGCGGCGTCCTTGTGTTCGAGCGGGCGCTCGCGCGGGTCCTGGATGCTCAGACCGGATGCTATGATGAGCATTTCATGCACCGCATGCTCGCGCTGGGCTTGGAGCAGCATCCGGCCCATCGCCGGGTCAATCGGCAGCCGCGCCAGGTCCCGCCCCAGCGGCGTCAGTTCCCGGGCGGCATCCAGCGCCCCCAACTCCTGCAGGAGACTGTAGCCGGCCTGAATGGCGGCGGGCGTCGGCGGGTTGAGGAATGGGAAGGTTTCAATCTCCCCCAGCCGGAAGGCTTTCATCCGCAGAATCACCTCCGCCAGATTCGCCCGCTGAATCTCCGGTTGCGTGTGCGCCGGCCGTTCCTCGAAATCCGCCTCCGAATACAGCCGGACGCACCGCCCCTCGCGCAAGCGCCCGGCGCGGCCTTTGCGCTGGTTGGCGCTGCTCTGCGAAATCGGCTCGACGGGCAGCCGCTTGATGCGCGTCCGAGGATTATAGCGGCTGATCCGCGCCAGGCCCGTGTCAATCACGTAACGAATGCCGGGAATGGTCAGCGACGTCTCCGCGATGTTGGTCGCCACCACGATCTTCCGCCGCGCCAGCGGCGCAAACACTCGCTGTTGATCCCCCGAACTGAGCCGCCCGTACAGCGGGATGATCTCCGCCGCCTCCCCCAGCCGCGTTCGCAGCAGGTCGCTCGTCTCGCGAATGTCCCGCTCGCCCGGCATGAAAATCAGCGCGTCCCCGCCCCCCGGCTCCGCCAGGACCCGTTCCGCCGCCCGCGCCGCGGCGTCCACGTAGGTTTCCTCCCCGCGTTCCTCCGAGTCCGGGTCCAGCGGCGCGTACTCGACCCGGACCGGGTAAACCCGGCCGGACACTTCGATCACGGGCGCGCCGCCAAACGCGGCGGCAAAGGCGGCCGTGTCAATGGTTGCCGAGGTGATGATGAGTTTCAGCTCGGGGCGTTTGGCCAGCAGCCCGCGCAGATAGCCCAGCAGGAAATCTATGTTGAGGCTGCGCTCGTGCGCCTCGTCAATCACGATCGCATTGTACTCGCTCAGCAACGGGTCGCCCTGCGTTTCCGCCAGCAGGATGCCGTCGGTCATCAGCTTCACGTAACTCTCCGCGCTCGAGCGGTCGTCGAACCGAATCTTGCACCCGACTTCCCGTCCCCACGTCACGTTGAGCTCCTCGGCAAGGCGGCGCGAGATGGACAGCGCCGCCACCCGCCGCGGTTGCGTGCAGCCGATCTTCGCCTCGATCCCCAGCCCCGCCTCGAGGCACATCTTGGGAATCTGCGTCGTCTTGCCCGAGCCGGTCTCCCCCGCGATCACCACCACTGGCCGCTCCCGAATCGCCGCCACAATCTCATCCTTGCGCGCCGTGATGGGCAGGCTGGCCGGGTAGGAAAGCGCCGGCAGATTCCGCCGCCGCCGCTCGCGAAGCGCGTACGAGGCCCGGGCCTCGGCCAGCAGCCGGTCCAGGACCGCGTCGTGGCGTTCCGGGTGATGCCGGTCACGCAGCAACCGGACCAAACGCGAGCCCAGCCGCACCCAGTCGGACACCATGATCCGGGGCAGCAGCTCCTGCAGCTCATCTATGCGCGCATCGCCCATGCCGAAAATCCCAAAATAACCGACCTCCCCGCCCGAACAAAACACTGAAGTGAACCCCGCCGCGCTGCCTTCAGGCCCCCAGGGTCGGCGGGGTTATTCTCTGGGCTGTCAAAGGGTATTATTATTCCAACACCGCCATCCCGGTGTTCTGAGGGGAGCCATAAGACCTGGCCGCTTAACAACGCCATCGGCTGCATGCCGACACGAACGGTGGCCGGACGCACCTGAACCGGTTCCGTTTGACGCCTATAACTTAGCCCTGCTGGCCTGGTTCGCCTCCGCCCCGCGCTTCGAGGAAGGCTTTGAGTTCGGCGGCGGCTTTACCCCCGAAACCGGGCACTTCGGCGATTTGCTCGACCGGCGCCAGGCGCAGGCGCTGGACCGAGCCGAATTTCTTGAGGAGAGCCGCTTTGCGGCGCTCGCCGAGATTGGGGAATTCGTCGAGAATGCTTTCGGAGATTTTGCGGAGGCGCAATTGGGCGTTGTAGGTGTTGGCAAGGCGATGGGATTCGTCGCGCACCCGTTGCAGGAGCTTGAGCGCCCCGCTGTCGTGCGAAAGCCGGAGGGGGTCCTTTTGGCCGGGGCGGTGGATTTCCTCGAATTCCTTGGCCAGGCCGAGGACTGGGATATGTTCCAGGCCCAGCCGGGCCAGTTCGGCGCAGGCGGCGTTGAGCTGGCCTTTCCCGCCGTCAATGAGGATCAGGTCGGGCAAGGAGGGCCTGGCGTTGCCGGCCGACTGATCGGATGCCTCGCTGGTTTCGCGCAAGAGGCGCGAATAGCGACGGCGCACCACTTCGGCCACGGAGGCGAAGTCGTCCTGGCCCTCGACGGTCTTGATTTTGAACCGGCGGTAGTTGGCGCGGTCGGGCCGCCCGTCGCGGAAGCGGACGAGGGAGGCCACCTTGAAGGTGCCGCTGATATTCGAGATGTCGAAGCCCTCGATGCGGCGCGGCGGCGAAGGCAATCCGAGCGCGCGGCCGAGTTCGGCCAGGTCGCGTTCGGGGTCAATGGCCTGGGGCAGGCTGTATGGCACCCGTTCAAAGCGCTCGAGTTTGCGGGTGGTCTGCCGCAGGTCGGCAAGCAGGTCCCGCAAGTCGGCGGCCCGCTCGTATTCCTGGGCCGCGGCGGCCTTCTTCATTTCCGCTTCGAGCTGGTGTTCCATTTCCTGACATTGGCCTTCGAGGAAGTCACAGGCGGCGCTGACCTGTTGGAGGTACTGCTCGCGGGTTACATTCCCGATGCAGGGGGCGGTGCAATACTTGAGATGGCCATATAAACAGTGCCGGTAGTCGCGGTCCGTCGGGGTCAGGGGCCGGCAGCCCCGCAGGTGAAACTGCCGGCGCACCAGCGTCAGCGTGTTGCGCAAGGCGCTCGAGTTGGGAAACGGCCCGAAATACCGGGCGCCGTCGTGCTGCTTGAGGCGGGTGAGCGTGAATCGCGGGATGGGATCCTGCAAATTGACCTTGAGCAGGAGAAAGCGCTTGTCGTCGCGAAAGCTGACATTGTAACGGGGATGGAGCTCTTTGATGAGCTTGCCCTCGAGCAGCAGGGCCTCCGGCTCACTGCGCACCAGGTGAAAATCAAAGTCATGTATTCCATCCACCAGTGCGCGGAATTTCAGGTCCCAGCCCATCCGGCGCGAGGGTTGGAAGTATTGGCTGACGCGTTTGCGGAGATCGCGCGCCTTGCCGACGTAAATGACCGTCCCGAAGCGGTCGCGCATCAGGTACACCCCCGGTTTGTGGGGCAGGGCGGCAAGTTTGCGCCGGATGTGATCGGCCACAGCCATACCCCTCAACCTACAAGCGAATGTCGGGCACTGGCAAGCGACCGTCGTCGGCGACCTCCGGCGCGCCTACTCGGGCTTGAGGGGCGTAAGGTCCAGCCGCCGGAACTCGACCTCCGTGCCTTCGGCCTGGAGCGCAATCTTGCCGTGGTCGGCGGTGGCGTTGAACCCCTCGTTAACCAGGTCGCCATTGACCCAAACCCTGATGGTCCGCCCCCGGCATTCGATCCGCATGTGATTCCACTCGCCCAGCGGCTTCTCCGAGTTGTCCGTCAGATTCGGAATGCGTCGGGCGTGCTTTTCCGAGCCGCCCCACTTTTCTTTCGGGCCGCGACGCTTTTGCATGTCCGGCACCTCGATGTCCTCCTGGATGACCCAAAAATCACCGGCGTTGCCCGACAGCATCTGGACCTCGATGGATTGCGGAAACATCGCGTAAAGCGCCCGCGGCTTCGAGGCATGGACCAGCACGCCGCAGTTGCCCCCCTCCTTGGGGAAACGGTATTCGACATCCAGTCGGTAGTCGCGAAAATCCTTCTCGGTGATCAGATGCCCGGGCGGCTTGCCCAGACTGACCAACAGGTTGCTCCGCACAATGAATGTCGGCGCGAGATGCGGGTCTTTGTCGGCGGCGGGAACATCAGCCACCCAGCCGGTGAGGTCCTTCCCGTTAAAGAGGGACACGGTTTGCTGAGCCTGCAGTAGGACCGGGCAACAAAAGCCGAGGAAAACGAGTAAGCAACGCATAAATGTTAATGCCCGAATCATAATTGGTCTGGGAGGGAAGTCAACCTCGGTTGTTCGCCCAAGTGCAATCCTTGCAAAGGCCGGAACGGCTCCGGGGACGGCTCCAAAGAAATACTCCTTTACAATTCTATTGACCCGGAGGGCGTTTCTTGTCGAGATGATAGGGTCCCTTTATCGGGATGATGCAGATGGCTCGAAGTCTCAAGAACAGTTTGCGTGGAGCGCAGGGCTCGAAGTACGACGCCCACAACACCGTTTTGTCAAAAACCTACGGCGCTTTGGCGGAGTTGCGGCGGGAGTTGTCAGACACGCCGGCGGCGGTGCAGGAGCGGGCGGAGTTGCTGCGCACGTTTTCAAGTTGTGGCGATTCCCAGCGGGCGTGGCTGTTGCTGGAGGATTACTTTGAGAAGCTGTCGCTGTCGCGGAAGGATTTTCCGGCGACCGACTGGTGGCCGCGGTTGTTGTCGTCCCAGGGGCGGGCAAGGCTCGAGGAGGTGGCCTTTTTGTTTTTGCGGGCGAAGCGCTCACTGCCCAGTGAACTGGCGCCCTACGGGAATCTGGCGCGTTTCGCGCAGGTGGAGGAGGCGGCCCGGGAGCAGCAAATGATCCAGGCGCTCGAGTCGTGGATTTTCCCCTCCCGGCCCGCGCATCTGGATGTGCCGCGGGCGTCGCTGCGGGTGCTCTGCGAGGCGCGTCCCGACGAGGCTGACCCCTGCCGGCACCGGTTGGCGGTTCAGTTTCTGTTGCTGCGGCCGCGCACGGGAGAGAAGCAGAAAACGGTCGGGGAGCTGGTGGAGCTGACGACGCGCGCGGCGCATGAGCAGGAATTGTTTGCGCCCGGGGACTGGGACTTTATCCAGTGGGTGACTGACACGCACGGGCACCAGAAAGGGGGAAGCGATTGGCTGCTGCTGTCGGACACGGAACTTTTTCATTGGCTGACGCGGTGGGGGCATACCAACCGGCTGGAGCTGGCCGGGGCGGAGGCCAACGGGGCGCTGACGTTCAATGGGGAGCTGGCGGAGCTCAAGCCGCATCTGGAGAACGGGGACCGGGAACTGGCCTTCACCTATCGGCTGGCGGTGCCGGGCGGCAAGCTCTATCCGGTAAACGAAATTCGTTTTTTCACCCAGCGCCCTCCCTTGGTTTTGGCGGGCCACACGTTTTACCTTTTGCGGAACGCGCCGCCCCCGCAGTTGATGGGCCATTGGGCCAGCCGGCCGGCCGTGCCCGTGCGCAAGCTCAGCCACCGGCTCTTGACCCATTTGCGCAAGACCCAGACCGAGCACGGGGTGGATTGGGAGCAGCTTTGCGTCACGCATCCCGCGCGGCCGCAATTTGTGTTCGAGCTGCTGGACGAAACCGTTCGGCTGCGGTTGCTGGCCCGCAGTCAGCGGGATCACAGCCTCTGGTTTTGGAACGGCAATGAGTGGCAGGCGCAAGACGGCCCCAGGCGGGCGGGGGACAAACCGCAGATTCTGGACGATCCGCGGTTGGAAACCGCAACCCAGTGGTTGCGGCAGCTTGACTGGTTTACCCCGGAGCCGGGGCTCTGGGTGGGCGACGCCAACGAAGGCTTTCTCGGGGCCCTGGCCCGGGTTTGGGCCAGCCGGCCCGAGCAGGCCGATTTTCTGGGCAACCCCGCTTTCCATCGTTTGTTCCTCAACCCGCGCCAGCTCCGGCCGCGCATCATCGTCAAGGGTTCCGGGATAGATTGGCTTTCGGTTTCGGCTGAATGGGAGCAGGAAGGACTCAAGCTGACGGCGGCGGACCTGCAGCGGCTTCAAACTGCCACCGGCCGTTTTGTGAAACTGCCGGATTCGGGGTGGGTCGAGCTGGACTCCACCGCCGTGCAAACGGCGCACGAAACGATGGCCGAGCTGGGGGTGGATGGGCTGGTGGCCGTTCCCCAGAAGCTGGGGTTGGAACAGGTGGCGCACCTCGATGAGGAGGGGCTCAAACGGTTTGCCGATTCCCCGCAGGCGCGGGCGTTGCGGGAGCGCCTCAAGACGTTCAAAGGCGTTCCCTCAACTCCACTGCCGGCGCAGCTTGTCGCCGAGCTGCGACCCTATCAGCGGGAGGGCTATGATTTTCTTTGCCATTTGGCCCAGCTCAAACTGGGAGGAATTCTGGCCGACGACATGGGGTTGGGCAAAACGCTGCAGACGCTCGCTTGGCTGGCCTGGCTCAAGGAGCGCGGTGGCCGGCAACCGAAGCCCTCGCTGGTGATTTGTCCCGCGTCGGTGCTGCACAACTGGCGGCGCGAGGCCAGCCGGTTTACGCCGGGAATGAAGGTGCTGGTGCTGGAAAGCGGGGCGGCGCGGCACAACCTGCGCAAGCAGATTCCGCAGCACGATTTGATTGTCACCAATTACGCGTTGCTCCGCCGCGATCTGGAGGAGTTGCAGAAGTTTTCGTTCCGCGCCGTGATTCTCGATGAGGCGCAATTCATCAAGAATCCCGGGGCGCAGGTGACGCAGTCGGTCAAGCAGCTCAAGTCCGAGCATCGGCTCGCCTTGACGGGCACGCCCCTGGAAAACCGCCTGCTGGACTTGTGGAGCATCACGGATTTTGTCCAGCCCGGCTACCTCGGCAGCCAGGAACAGTTCACCGAGACTTACGACCCGCGCGGCGAAAACGCCGAGTCCGCCCAGCGCATCGCGCGGAAGCGGCTGTCCGCCCGGTTGCGCCCCCTGTTGCTGCGCCGGCTCAAGAAGCATGTGGCCAAAGACCTGCCGGACCGCATCGAGCAGCGCCGCGACTGTGAATTGGGCGAAGACCAGCGCAAGCTTTACCTTGCGGAATTGCGGCGCAGCCGCGAGCAGGTCATGAAGACGGTGGCGGAGAAGGGCCTGAACAAGAGCAAAATTCATGTGCTGGCCGCGCTGACGCGCCTGCGCCAGATTTGCTGCCATCCCAAGCTCGTCGGCAACGATGCGCCCTCCGGGAAAACCGAAACCCTCTTCGAGTTGCTGGACTCGCTCATCGCGGAGGGGCAGAAGGTGCTGCTCTTCAGCCAGTTTGTTCAGATGCTTGAGCTGCTGCAGCAGGAATGTCTCCAACGCCAATTCCCGACCCACATTCTCACCGGCCAGACCAAGGACCGGCAGCAAGTGGTTCAAGCGTTCCAAAGCGATCCGAATCCGGCGGTGTTTTTGCTCAGCCTGCGGGCGGCGGGAACGGGGTTGAACCTGACGACGGCCAGCTACGTGATTCTTTACGATCCGTGGTGGAATCCGGCGGTCGAGGCCCAGGCCATTGACCGGTCCCATCGCATCGGACAGACCCAGACCGTCAACGCCTATCGCCTCATCTCGCCGGGCACCGTCGAGGAAAAAATTTGGGAACTCCAGCAAAGCAAAGCCCAAACCATCGCGGACGTTCTGGGCGAGGAAGGCTTCGCGCGCAGCCTGTCCAAGGCGGACCTGGAATATCTCTTTGCGGAAGATTGAGTCGGGCCCGGGGGCGGGCCGAAAATTTGGCTGGCGCCGCGGCGCTGAATTCTGAAACTAGCCGTCATGAATCCGAATCGAACCTTTTCCCGTCGCGCCTTCCTCCTGCGCGCTGCCGCTTCGGCCTTCGCCGCCGGCGCCGTTCCCACCCTGATTCCCGCCTCCGCCCTGGGCCGCGGCGGCGCCCCCGCTCCGAGCGAGCGGGTGGTCTTGGGCGCCATCGGAACAGGGGACCGCGGTCAGGATGTGCTGCGGCATTTTGTGCAACAGGCCGAGTGTCGGGTGGCGGCGGTGTGCGACGTCCGCCGCGACATGGTCGAGCAAGCCAAGGCGCTGGTGGATGGCCGCTACCAGAACCAGGATTGCCGCGCCTACTCCGATTTCCGCGAATTGCTGGCGCGGCCGGACATTGACGCGGTGCTCATTGCCTCAACCGACCATTGGCATGTGCCGCACGCCCTGGCGGCCGTCCGGGCAGGCAAGGATGCCTATGTCGAAAAACCGCTTGGGCTTTCCCTGGAAGAGGATCAGATATTGCGCCGCGAGGTGCTCCAGCGCCGCCGCGTGTTTCAGTTCGGCACCCAACAAAGGTCGGATCGAAAGTTCCGCCTGGCTTGCGAACTGGTTCGCAATGGGGGCATTGGGACGCTCAAACATATCAACCTGTGGTCGCCGGGCAGTGTGCCGGGCGGTTCCACCCGGCAGGTCCCGCCCCCGGCGACCCTGGATTACGACTTCTGGCTGGGGCCGGCCTCCTGGCGGCCCTACACGGAGAACCTCGTCGCGGTCGGTTGGGCAAAGCGGTGGTGGTTTGTCTCGGACTTCGCCCTGGGCTGGATCGCCGGGTGGGGAATTCACCCCATGGACATTGCGCTGTGGGGCGCCGGCGAGCGCGCCTCCGGAAAAGTGGAAGTCGAGGGCAGCGGCACTTATCCCACGGAGGGCATCTGCGACACGGCGTCGGACTGGGACGTGAACTTCAAGTTTGGCACGGGGCTGACGATGCGTTTTTGCGGGCGGCCCGACGGCGCGAAGGAGCAGTACGCGCGGGAGCAGGAATGGCGCCAGCGGTATGGCGCGATCGAAACCCATGGAACGGCCTTCGAGGGAACCGAGGGCTGGGTCCACGTGGACCGCAGCCGCATCCAGGTGCATCCCGAGAGCCTGCTGGACCTTGACCCGGAGAAATTTGCGGTGAAGCTGACGCGCAGTTCGGACCAGGTGAAAAGCTTTTTGGCGGCGGTGAAGAGCCGCCAGCCCACCGTTTCCCCGGTCGAGGCGGCAGTGCTGGCCGACGCATTTTGCCATCTGCCCGACATTGCCTTGCGGCTCAACCGCAAGCTCACCTTCGACATCACGGCGGAGACATTCCCGGGTGACCCCGCCGCAAACCGGCGGCTGCGGCTGCGGCCAATGCGCGAGCCCTGGAAAATCTCATGAGCCACCACAACAGGAGCCAATCATGAGAGCCGCCTTTTGTTCCGGGATGGGGTTGGCCGGGCTTTTGGCCTGTCTGGCGCCTGGACACCTTCTGGGCGCGGCGGAGACCGAACCTTCCGGCCGGCTTAACATCCTGTTTTGTTTCGCCGACGACTGGGGACGGTTTGCGGGAGTCTATGCCGCGCATGAGGACCGCCCGTCGGTCAACCAGGTGGTCCGCACCCCGGCCATTGACCGCGTGGCGCGGGAGGGCGTGCTGTTTAAGAACGCGTTTGTGACCGCCCCGAGCTGCACCCCGTGCCGCAGTTCGCTCTTGTCCGGACAGTATTTCTGGCGGACCGGGCTGGGAGCGATTCTGAACGGGGCGCGCTGGGACGCGGCGATTCCGTCCTATCCGCTGCTGCTGCGTGATGCGGGGTATCACCTCGGCAAGAGCTACAAGGTCTGGAGTCCGGGCACGCCGGTGGATGCTCCGTATGGAGGTCAGACCCATGCGTACGAGAAAGCCGGGCGCGACTTCAACAATTTCAGCGAGGTGGCCACGCGGCTCGTGCGGGAAGGAATGACCTTTGAGGCTGCCAAGGCCCGGATTCTGGACCAGGTCCGCCAGAACTTTCTGGATTTCCTCGCAGCGCGAAAAGCCGGCCAGCCGTTTTGCTACTGGTTCGGCCCGACGCTCACCCACCGGGCATACGAGAAGGGCTCCGGCCAGGCGTTGTGGGGCATTGAACCTGACCGCCTGCAGGGCAAGCTGCCAAAATTCATTCCGGATGTGCCCGAGGTCCGGGCGGATTTTGCGGATTATCTTGGCGAAATCCAGGCGTGGGATGCGGGGGTCGAGGTGTTGGTGCGCGAGCTCGAGCAGGCGGGCGAGCTGGAGCGCACGCTGGTGGTGATCAGCGGCGATCACGGCATGCCGGGCGTGCCCGGCGGGAAATGCAATTTGTACGATTTTGGGGTGGGCGTGGCCCTGATTGCGCGGGTGCCCGGAGGCAAGGGAGGACGCGTGGTCGAGGATTTTGTCAACCTGATGGATTTGGCGCCGACCTTTCTTGAGTTTGGCGGCGTCATACCGCCTGAGGTCATGACCGGACGCAGCCTGGCCGCCATCCTGCGGTCCGACAAATCCGGCCAGGTGGACCCCGCCCGCACCTGGGTGGTCACCGGCCGGGAGCGCCATGTGGCCACCGCGCGCGAGGGCAACCTGCCCTATCCCCACCGCGCCCTGCGCACGAAGGACTTTCTTTATGTGCGCAACTTCGCGCCCGATCGCTGGCCCATGGGCCAGCCGAATTTTAGCGGCGACGAGGACGCGCCGCCGGTGGAAGACATCGAGACCAACACGCGCAGCGCCTATGCGGACATGGATGCCAGCCCGACCAAAGCCTGGCTGTTCGGCCAGCGGAACCAGCCGCGCTGGAAGTGGCACTATGATTATGCCTTTGGCAAGCGCCCCGCCGAGGAACTGTACGATCTGCGCCAGGACCCCGAGCAAACGCGCAACCGGGCCGCCGACCCCGCTTATGCCGAGACCCGCCGCCAGATGTCCGAACGCCTGCTGAAAATCCTCAGGGAGACGGCCGATCCGCGCGTGACGGGCGACGGGAAGACTTTCGACCGCCCGCCGTTCACCGATCCGACCCCCGAGCCCCCGCGCAAGACGCCGCCGCGCAAGAAGGTGCTGGCAGCGGGGTCCGACCGCCGCCTCGGCCAGCAACTCCCAGAAAATTGACCTCTCCGTTGCACTCCCCAACGGAGTCCAGGGGTACGAAGCCGCGCCCCACCGATTGAACCCCATTGTAAACGGGGATTTTCGGTCTTTGGCGGGACGAGGCAGAACGCGCGCGGACCGGCCCCCTGCCCGCCTTGACTGAGGGGTTACATCAAAAGCAAAAACGAGAACAAAAAGACGGTTGACGTTCCTGGTGCCGCATGGGATACTACGTCTTAATGACCCACTACTGAGCGAGCCACGCGAGGCCGATGCTTTTCATCCCGCCCCGATAACCTGTGCGGAGTGGACCTCAGTTCTTAGGCCAGAGCAAAAAAATGCTCAAGATGAGGAGACCGTAATTATGCGACGAACCATCCTATCCCTCGCGGCGGTTCTAGCGGCTGCTATGAGCAGTTCTGCCGCCGTCACAGTTCAAGCATGGTATCACCTGGGCGAGATTGCCGACTATTATGCCGACGCGACGGCCAATGCGCGGCGCATTGGCTCGGCCTACTCGCACATTCCGTGGAACAATCCTGCCTATGGGGGGAATTTCAACGGAATCATTACCCCGACCGGCGTGGGAGGGCCGCTGGGTGACAGCGGCTTCACCAGCACCACCAGTCTGCGCGCGGGAGCCTGGGGCACGATGATATGCACGATGTGGAATGCCGCGGGTTACGCTCCGCCACCGACCAATTACTTCATCGAAATCTGGGTGCAACCTCACGGCAAGGGATATGTTTACGGCAGTTCCGGCGCCTGGATTTTCGCCGCCAACTCCTCCCGCGGTTATGTGTTGCGGGTCAAGGACGATGGCATGAACTCCTATTTCGTGGGCACCATTCTGGAGGCAAGCAACGTGGACGTGGGGACGCCGGTCTTGATCAACACCAATGCCTGGACGCATCTGGCGATGGTCAACGACAACGGGGTCACCACCTTCTATGTCAACGGCGTGCCCAGCGGCCCCAGTGACCCGACCAGCGCGGTGAGTGCGCCGTCCGGCGATGTGTATTTTGGCAATCCGGGCGCCAGCACCGGCTTCGACGGACTCATGGATGAGG
>CAZVYG010000100.1:0-17142 GCA_964631605.1 uncultured Verrucomicrobiota bacterium | reverse complement strand
CCGGTCCACATCTCCGCGCCGAGAGCCGCCCACGCTACTCGCTAATGATTGGGGGTTGTTTTGCGGTTTTTTCGGAGGCTTGACCTCCAAGGCGGGGTTCCCTAAGGTTTTCGACTCGCCTGCGGCGGCGGCTCGGAGATTCCCCGGCCGGTGAATGACTCAGGCGCGACAACGGAAAGGTTACTTGTGAATGTGACGGTTGATAATCTGGCCCCGTGCAAGAAGCTGGTGCGGGTGGAAGTCGAGGCCGAGAAGGTGAATGAGGTCTTCGAGTCGGTGGTGCGCGAGTTTCGGCGCGAGGCCCGCCTCCCGGGGTTCCGGCCGGGCAAAGCGCCGGTCGAGATGGTCCTGCGGCAGTTTGGCAAGGATATCGAGGACGAAACCAAGCGGAAATTGATCAACGAGTCCTACAAGAAGGCCGTCGAGGAACAGAAGCTGGATGTGGTGGGCCAGCCGGACGTCGAGGAAATCGAGTTCAGCCGGGGCCAGCCGCTGAAGTTTGTCGCCACGGTCGAGACGGCGCCGGAGTTCGAACTGCCCGAGTACAAAGGCATCCCGGTCAAGCGCGAGGCGCGGACGGTGACGGAGGAGGATGTGGATCGGGCGCTGGAGTCCCTGCGGGAGCCCAAAACCGAGTTCAAGAAGGTGCAGCGGCCCGTGCAGACGGGGGATATCGCGGTGGTGAACTACCAGGGGACCTGTGAGGGCAAGCCGATCACTGACCTTGCGCCCACCGCCCAAGGCCTGACGCAAAAGCAGGGCTTCTGGGTCGAGATCGGATCCGGCAGGTTCATTCCCGGCTTTGATGAGCAACTGATGGGCGCCCAGGCCGGGGACAAACGGACCGTCACCGTGGATTTTCCGGCCGACTTTGTCACCCCGCAACTGGCGGGCAAGAAAGGCGTGTACGAGGTCGAGGTGGTCGAGGTCAGGGAGAAGGTGTTGCCTCCGATTAACGACGACTTTGCGAAGGCTTACGGGGCCGAGAACCTCGAGAAGCTGCGTCAGGGGGTGCGGCGGGACCTCGAGAACGAGCTGAAATACAAGCAGGAGCGCGAGGTTCGCAATCAAGTCATCACCTCGCTGTTGAACCGGGTGAATTTTGAGCTGCCGGAAAGCTCGGTGGCGCGGGAAACGCGGAACGTGGTTTACGACCTGGTGCAGGAGAATGCCCGGCGGGGCGTTTCGCGCCAGGCGATCGAACAACACAAGGACCGCATCTACACCGCGGCGACCCAGAGCGCGAAGGAGCGGGTCAAAGTCCAGTTCCTGCTGCAAAAGATCGCGGAAAAGGAGGACATCAAGGTCAGCCAGGACGAAATCCTCGGGCGCGTCATGCGCCTGGCCGCGAGCTACCAGATTCCGGCCCAGAAATTCCTCAAGGACTTGCAGCAGCGGAACGGGCTGATTGAAATTTACGACCAGATCATGAACGAAAAGGTCCTCGACCTGCTCGAGAAACACGCGGTCATCGAGGAAGTTCCTCCGGGGACGGAACTGCCGCCCGCCTGAGCTCACGCGATGGTCGGCGTCCTGAACGGCCGGCGCCCGCCGGGCTGCCGGGACCTTTCCGGGCCGGGCCCCGCGCCGGTGCGCCGGGCCCCAGCGCCATGAAACCTTATCTCGAACTGCTCAGGACCATCCTCGAATCGGGCGCCGACCGCGGGGACCGGACCGGCACGGGGACGCGAAGCATTTTCGGGGCGCAATTGCGCTTCGACCTCGCGGCGGGGTTCCCGCTGGTAACGACGCGGAAGGTGTTTTTCAAAGGGGTCATTTACGAGCTGCTCTGGTTTTTGCAGGGGGACACCAACATCGGGTATTTGAACCGCCATAACGTGCATATTTGGGATGCCTGGGCGGATGAGAACGGGGATTTGGGGCCGGTGTATGGGGCGCAGTGGCGGGCGTGGGAGGCGCCGGACGGACGGCGGATTGACCAGATCAGCGAGGTGGTCGCCCAGATCAAAGCCAACCCGAACTCGCGCCGGCTGGTGGTCAGCGCGTGGAATCCCGCCGTGCTGCCCGACGACCGGCTCAGTCCGCAGGACAATGTGAAGGCGGGGCGGGCGGCCCTGGCGTCCTGCCACGCGCTGTTTCAATTCTACGTGGCGGGCGGCCGGCTGTCCTGTCAGCTTTACCAGCGGAGCACGGATTGCCCGGTGGGGCTGGTGTTCAACATCGCCCAGTACGCCCTGCTGACCTGCATGGTGGCCCAGCAATGCGACCTGCAGCCGGGCGATTTTGTGTGGACCGGCGGGGACTGCCACATTTACCGGAACCAGTTCGAGGGGGTGCGGGTGCTGCTGGGGCGCGAGCCGCGGCCTTTGCCGCGGCTGGTGATCAAGCGCCGCCCCGCCTCGATTTTCGAGTATCAATTCGAGGACTTCGAGCTGGCGGGCTACGATCCGCATCCGCCGGTGAAGTTTCCGGTGGCGGTTTGAGCGGCGCTTTTTGCGCTTTGGGCCGGCCGGGGTTAGGGTGGAGACATGCAGACTCGAACCGACGCGACCCGGGCGCAGGGCAACCGGCTGGCGCGCGAAAAATCGCCCTACCTGTTGCAGCATCAACACAACCCGGTGGATTGGTTCCCCTGGGGCGACGAGGCGTTTGCCCGGGCGCGGCAGCAGAACAAGCCGGTGTTCCTGAGCATTGGTTATTCGACCTGCCACTGGTGCCACGTCATGGAGCGGGAGACCTTTGAAAGCGAGACGGTCGGCCGGTTCCTCAACGAACATTTCGTCAGCATCAAGGTGGACCGGGAGGAACGGCCCGACGTGGATAAAATCTACATGACCTTTGTCCAGGCCACCACGGGCCAGGGGGGCTGGCCGTTGAGCGTCTTTCTCACGCCCGAGCGCAAGCCGTTCTTTGGCGGCACCTATTTCCCGCCGGAGCCGCGCCATGGCCGGCCGGGCTTTTTGCAGCTTCTCCGCCACATTGCGGACCTGTGGCGGGACCGGCGGGCGGACCTCGAGCAGTCGGCCGGCAGCATTCACGCCCAGCTCGAGCAATTCACCGCGGCGGCCCTGGCCGGCGCCGCCGCGCCCCTGGCACCCGAGCTCCTGCGCCAGGCCGGCGCGCGGCTTAAGGATGGGTACGACCCGCGCCATGGCGGGTTCGGCCACGCGCCCAAATTTCCGCAGCCGAGCCACCCGCGATTTCTGCTGCGGTACGCGCATCGTTTTGGGGACGAGGAAGCGCGGCGGATGGTGTTGCACACCTGCGACCGGATGGCGCAGGGCGGAATTCATGACCAGCTCGGCGGCGGCTTCGCGCGGTACGCGGTGGATGCCGAATGGCGGGTGCCGCACTTCGAAAAAATGCTGTACGACAACGCCCAGCTCGCCCAACTCTACCTCGACGCCTTCCTCGTCAGCGGCGAGCCCCGCCACGCCGAGGTGGTCCGCGGCATCCTCGATTACGTGCTTCGCGACATGACCCATCCCGAGGGCGGGTTCTATTCCGCCGAGGACGCGGATAGCGAGGGACACGAGGGCAAATTCTACTGTTGGACGCGGGCGGAATTGGCCGCCCTGCTTGCGCCGGACGAATTCGAAGCCGCCGTGCGTCACTTCGGCGTCACCGAGGCGGGCAATTTCGTGGATCACAGCCACCCGCAGCCGCTCCCGAACCAGAATGTGTTGTATGAGGCGGAGCCCCTGGCGGACGATCGGGGGCGGGCGGCGCTGGCGTCCGCCAAAAGGAAGATGCTCGAGGCGCGGGCGCGGCGGGTTCGGCCGCACCGCGACGACAAGGTTCTGGCGTCGTGGAACGGCTTGATGCTGGGCGCCCTGGCGCGGGCGGGCGCCGTCCTGGGAGAGGAACGTTACCGTGCGGCGGCGGAGCGGAACCTGGCGTTTCTCAAGGCGCGGCTTTGGGATGGACAGGCGCGGCGGCTGTATCATCGCTGGCGGGATGGAGAGCGGGACCGGGTGCAGCTTCTGGATGCTTACGCGTTTCTGCTTTCCGGCGTGCTCGAGCTTTATCAAACGACGGTGGAGCCCGCCCATCTGGAGTTTGCCGTGGCCCTCGCCGACGCGCTTTTGGCCACCTTCCTGGATCGGGAACGGGGCGGTTTTTGGCAGAGCGCCGACGCCGGCTTGATCCTGCGCGTGAAGGATGAATACGACGGGGCGGAACCCTCGGGCAATTCCGTGGCCATTCTTGCCTTGCTGGAGCTGGGCAAGATCACCGGCCGGCGGGAGTACGAAGAGGCGGCGGAACGCGGCCTGGCGCTTTTTGCCGGCCGGATGGGACAGCAACCGCAAGCGGTGCCGTATCTGCTTCAAGCGGCCGACCTCTGCCTCTCCGAGCCGGTGCGCGCGGTGGTTTCGGGCCCGCCGGAGCAGGCCGGCCCCTTGTTGCGGGCGTTGCATTCAGTCTATCAGCCGGGCAAAGTCGTGCTGGGAACGCGCGGGCCGGTCGAGGCTTTCGCCCAGACTCTGGAGAGCGGCGCGGCGCGGGTTTACCTCTGCTACGGCGCCAGTTGCCAGGCGCCGACGGCCGATCCGGCGGAGGTGCGCAAACTCTTGCGCGCGCAACCGCCGGGCGGGCCGGGCGGGGATCAGATGTAATACATCTTTTCCTTGCCGTTGCCTTCGTCGAGCAGTTGCTGGAAGGTGATGCTGTCGGCGGTGCGTTCGAGGTTGTGCCGCAGCGCCTGCCAGGCGGCGCGCAGTTCGGGCGGGCACTCGGGGTCGGACAGGGCGGGGGTGTCGAACACCGCGCCATGCATGGCCCGAAGAATGTCGCCCATGGAAATCTCGGCGGGCGGGCGGGCCAGCAGGTATCCGCCCTCCTTGCCCCGCAGGCTGCGCACGATCCCCTGGGCCTTGAGCTCGATGAGAATTTGCACCAGGTAATTCGGCGGCACGTTCTGCTCGGCCGCCACTTGTTCCACCCGCAGAGCCTGTCCCGCCGAGTAATGACGGGCCAGACCCAGGACCGCCCGGGCGGCGTAATCACTTTTGACCGACAGCTTCACGCGCGTGAACTTAGGCGCAGCCGGAGCAGACTGCAACCGGGATTCCTCCCGCCTCAACGCAGCACTTTGACCACCTCTTCGGTGAGATTGACCAGGGCGCCGGGAAACAGGCCGAGGTAGAGCATGCCCGCGATGCAGGCGTAGAGCGTGGCGCGGATGGGCGCCGAGGGCTGGATGGGAGAAAGGTCGGCGGCGGTTTTCGACCAATAAATCGCCCGAATCACGCCAAAATAGTAGTAGAGCGAGATCACCACGCCGGCGAGCGTGGTGAAGGCGAGGCAATAATAACCGGGCTGGGCCGGCGCCTGCGCGAGGACCGACATCAGCAGGAGGAACTTGCCCACAAAGCCCGCCAGCGGCGGGAGGCCCGCCAGGGACACCATGGCCAGCGTCAGGGTGGCCGCCAGCAGCGGCGAGCGCTGTCCCAGGCCGGCCAGCGAAGCGATGTCCTCGCTTTCCACCTGGCGCATCACCAGGCAGATCACAGTGAAAGCGCCCAGCACGGTGAAGAGGTAGCCGCCGAGGTAGTAGAGCACTGCCGACTGGCCGTCCCGGCTCAGGGCGGCGATCCCCATGAGCAGGTAGCCGGCGTGCGCGATGCTCGAGTAGCCCAGCAACCGTTTGAGATTCCGTTGCGGGATCGCGCAGAGGTTGCCGTACAAAATGGTGATCGCCGAAATCACGATCAGGAGGTTCACCCACTGGAAACTCACCTCGGGCACCGCCACAAAAAGCACCCGCAGCAGCAAAACAAAACCGGCGGCTTTGGAACCCACCGCCAAAAAGGCGGTGGTGGGCGCCGGGGCGCCCTGGTAAACGTCCGGCGCCCAAATCTGGAACGGGAAGGCGGCGATCTTGAATCCGAGCCCGGCCAGGATCAGGACCAGCCCAAACAAAAACAGCGGGTTGCCACCGAGCGAACCCGAGACGGCGGCCAGCTCATTGAAATTCAACTTGCCGCTGAGCCCGTAAACCAGGGCGATGCCGTAAACCGTGAACCCGGTCGAGAGGGCGCCGATGATGAGGTATTTGACGCCCGCCTCGAGCGAAGTGATGCGCGAGCGATGGAAACTGGTCAGCACGTAGAAGGTGATCGTCATCAGCTCGAGCGCGACGAACAGCAGCGCGAAGTCATTGGCCGAGGACGCCAGCAACATCCCCAGCAGCGCGAACAGGATCAGCGCGTAGTATTCGGACACCCCGGTGGACATCGTTCCCGAGAACTCGACGGACATCAGCAGCACCATCAACGCGGCCAGCAGGAAAAACCGTTTGAAGAACAGCGCCAGGCCGTCCAAGGCGTACATTTCGAAAAAGGCGTATTGGATTTCTCCCGGCGCGACCCGCACGGCGATGAAGCTGTAGAGCAGGATGCCGGCCAGACCCGCCGCCGCCACATAACCGAGCTGCCGCCGGGCGGCGGCGGGCAGCCACAGGTCGGCCAGCAGCAGGATCAGGCCCAGGGCCAGCACCAGCAGTTCGTGACTCAGCAGCAACGTGTTCATTCGCGGACAGTCGGGCCTGCCGGAACCCTCGGGCGCTCCGGCTCAAAAGGGGTGGGGTCTGCCGGCGGCATGGCGGCAGCCAGGGGTTCGCTCACCCCCACCCGCGCGATGGGGGAGGGGGTCAGGACACTCGCCAGGCCGCCCTGGATTTTGTCCGTCAGCAGGCGCGGGAAGCAGCCAAAGAGCAACAGGCCGGCCAGCAAGGCAAGGAACGGCAGTTTGCGCCAGAAATGAGGCGCGTCCGGCACCTCGGCCCAGCGCTCCGGCAGCGGCCCGTGCATGACGGCGCGAACGGCGCGCAGCATGTAAACCGCCCCCACGATCAGCGCCCCCCAGCACGCCAGCACCGTCACCAGCGGATACACTTTCCAGGCGCCGAAAAAGACCGTGATTTCCCCCGCGAAATTGGCGAAACCCGGCAGGCCGCACCCGGCGAAGGCGGCCATCATCAAGGCTCCGCCGATGAAGGGGAGGCGGCGCAGCAAGCCGCCCAACTGGTCCATCTGCAGGGTGCCGGTCTGGTGATGGATGTAGCCGTTAAGGCCGAACGTGAGCGCGGCCAGGAAACCGTGGGCGACCATCACCAGGACAGCGCCGGTGATGCCGATCGGGGTGAGGGTCGCGATGCCCAGGAACACAAAGCCCATGTGCGCCACGCTCGAGTAACCGACCAGCCAGTTGAAGTCGCGTTGTTTCATCGCCACCCACCCGCAATAGAGCAGGTTGCCCAGGCAAAGCCACGCCAGGATCGGCATCCACTCGCGCGCAGCCTCGGGCATGATGGGCAACGCAATCCGGATCAGCCCGTAGAGGCCGAACTTCTTGAGCACGCCCGCATGGAGCATCGCCGTCGCCGAGGGAGCGGCGCCGTAACCGGGCGGGGCCCAGCTATGAAACGGCCACAGGGAAACCAGGATGCCAAAGCCGAAGAGCAGCAGCGGGAAGATGAACTGCTGGGCGCCCAGCGGCATGGGGTTCTGGCGGAAATGCGCCACCAGCGCGGGGATGCTGAAAGTGTTGAGGCCAGCCTGGAGGTAAAGAGCGATCAATCCCACGAGCACCACCAGCGAGCCGAGGCTCAGGTAAAGCGTGATTTGGAAAGTGGCGTAGTTCTTCTGCTCACCCCGCCCCCACAGGCCGATCATGATAAAGGTCGGCACCAGGGCGAACTCGTGGAACAGGTAGAAGAAGAAAAGGTCCAGGGAGGCAAAAGCGCCCAGGATGCCCCCCGCCATGACCAACAGCAGGATGTAGAATTCCTTTTCCCGCTGCTGAATCTCCCAGGAGGCGCACGCGGCGGCGAAGGCGACGATGGCCGCCATCAGCACCAGCCCCGCGTTGATGCCGTCCACGCCCACATAATAGCTGATCCCCAGGGCGTTCACCCAGGGCGCCACCTGCTCGAACCGGTAACCCGACGCGCCCGCCGGCGCGCCGGCGAATTGCGCGAACATTTTCACCGCCACCACCGCTGAGAGCAGGGTGGCGGCGACGGCGGTGGCGCGGATCACCACCCGGTAGTTGCGCGGGACGAACACCAGCGCCAGCGCCGCCAGAAGCGGCCAGCCGAGGATGTAGGTCAGCGGAGACATATCAGCGCGTTGGTTGGTTCATTGGCTCATCCCAGCACCCACCACAAAACAAAGGCGACCCCCAGGGCGAACAGAAACGCGTAGGTCTGCAGGTTGCCGGTCTGCGCCAGCCGCAGGGCGCGGCCAATCAGCTCGGTCGTGCCGTGCGTGCCGCGCACCGCCAGACCGGCGATGAGCCACCGGTCGGCCCAATCGGCAAGAGTCGCCACAAAATCATGCGCGCGTATCACCGTCGCCTGATACAGCTCGTCGAAGTAGAACCGGTCGCGCATCGCCCGCGCCGCCAACCCCAGTTTCGCCGGCAAAGGATCGGTTTCCGCCCGGCGGTAGCAGGTCCAGGCGGCCGCAAAGCCCGCCAGGGCGGCGAACAAACCCAGCGCCGCGGGCACGGGCGCATGGAGGAAGGGATGCATCAGTTGCGCGGTCCAGGGAAGCGCCTTTTCGGCCGCGGCAGGCTCAAACTGCAGCCGGTAGAGGTGGTCCAGGCTGATGACGCCGCCCACAATGCTAAGGGTGGCAAGGACTCGCAGCGGCCAGAGCATGACCTGCGGCGATTCGTGCGCATGGCCGGCCGCCTCGGCCCTGGTGGCGCCGAAGAAGACCACAAACACCAGCCGGAACATGTAGAACGTGGTCAGCAGCGCCACCGCCACGCCGAGGGCGAACAGCCCGTAATGATGCCGCTCGAAGGCCTCGGCGAGGATGGCATCCTTGCTGAAGAAACCGCTGAGCGGCCACACCCCCGCCAAAGCCAGGGTGCCGGCCAGAAACGTCCAGAAGGTCACCGGCATTTTTCGCCACAGCCCGCCCATCTTCCAGATGTCCTGTTCGTGGTGGCAGGCGATGATGACCGAACCGGCGCCCAGGAACAGCAGCGCCTTGAAGAAGGCGTGGGTGGTCAGGTGGAACATGGCCGGGGTGGGGCCGTGGAGACCGACCGCCATGACCATGTAGCCGAGTTGCGAAAGGGTCGAGTAAGCGAGAATGCGTTTGATGTCGTTTTGCTGAATCGCCATCAGGGCCGATATCAGGGCGGTGAAGCCGCCGATCCAGGCGATGACCTCCAACGCGTCCGCGTTCAGCAGGAAGAACACCCGGCAGAGCATGTAAACGCCCGCGGCGACCATGGTCGCGGCGTGAATCAGGGCGCTGACCGGCGTGGGGCCCTCCATGGCATCCGGCAGCCAGACGTGCAACGGGAATTGCGCGCTCTTGCCCATCGCCCCGCAGAAAATCAGCAGCCCGGCGAGGGTGGTCGCCGTCCCGAGCGCCTGGGGATTGGCTCCGAGTTTCTCCGCCAGCACGCCGAAGTTGAGCGACCCCAGCGCCGCCCAAACGGTCAGAATGCCCAGAATGAAACCAAAATCGCCGAGCCGGTTGGTGATAAAAGCCTTCTTGCCCGCATCGGCCGCGGCGGGTTTTTCATACCAGAACCCGATGAGCAGATAGCTCGAAACACCCACCAACTCCCAGAAGATGAACAGTTGCAGGAAGTTGTTGGCCAGGACGATGCCCAGCATCGAGAAGGTGAAGAGGCTCAGACAGGCGAAGTAGCGCGACAGGCCCCCATCGCCGCGCATGTAGCCCCAGGAATAGATGTGGATCACGCCGGCGACACCGGTCACCACGAGCATCATGAGCAGGCTCAGGGGGTCCAGGCGCAGCCCGAACTCGACCTGAAATTCGCCGATGGACAACCAGTTCAGGCCCAGTTCACGAGCGGGCGAGAGTGGATTGACCGCCAGAAACAGAACACTGAGAACAAAACCGGCAACCACCGCCCCGATGGAAAGCCCCGCGCTGAGCTTTTGATTGCGCAGCGTGAACAGGGTGATCAGCCCCGCCGCCGCCAGCGGCAGGAACAGGATCAACCAGGGCAGAACTTGGAGTTTCATCGGGTGCGCGTTGGGACGGCTAGAGTTTCATGAAAGTCAGGTCTTCGACGTGGGCGCTTTGGCGCCGGCGATACAGCGCCACAATCAGCGCCAGGCCCACCGCGACCTCGGCGGCCGCAACCGTAATGATGAAAAAGACGAACACCTGTCCGTCGAGATTGTTGGTAAACCGGGAGAAGGCCACCAGGGCGAGGTTGGCGGCGTTGAGCATCATCTCCAGGCCCATGTAGATGACCAGCAGGTTGCGCCGCAGGATCACCCCCAGCAGCCCGAGGCTGAACAGGATGCCGCTGACCACCAGGTAATGTGCAAGGCCCACGCTCATTTCAGCTCCTTTTTGCTCAGAAAGATGGCGCCAATCATGGCCACCAACAGCAGGACCGACACGACTTCAAACGGCAGCAGGTAGCGGGTGAAAAGCAGCTTGCCCAGGGCCATCGTGCTGCCTTCCAACTCGGGGGCCGGACTGGCGCCCAGCGGGGCGCGGGCCAGGGTGCGGAAGAAGATGGACAGGATGGCGCCCACGGCGATCAGGCCCGTGGCGATACCAAAGACCTTGAGGCGGCGGCGCTCCTCGGTCTTGAGATCCAGGAGCATGATCACAAAGAGGAACAAGACCATGACCGCGCCGGCGTACACGAGCACCTGAATCGCGGCGAGGAAAAAAGCGTGCAGCAGCACGAACAGGCCGGCCAGAAAGACCATGGTGAGCACCAGGAACATGGCGCTGGTGACCGGGTTGAGGCTGAAGGGATTGGCAATGACCAGGAACCCGCACACCAGGGTGCAGGCCGCGAACAAATAAAAGAACAGGTCAGCCGTCATGATTTGCCGTCAGGCTCAAGGTCCCGCCAGAGGAATAACAGCCCGGCGGTCGGTTGTAACGCCTTAATTGGGGGCGGGTTCATGGCGCCACCCCCTGATCCTGGGCTTCATCCGCCTTGCGCTTCCATTTGCGAATCGGGTCCTGGTGGACCCCGCCCAAGGCGAGCAGCTTTTCCTTGTTGTAAATCATCTCCTCGCGGCTCGAGCCGTTGAGCGAGTAATCCTGCATCAGAAAGATGGCCTCCTCGGGGCAGACTTCCTGGCAATACCCGCAGAAGATGCAGCGGAGCATGTTGATCTCGAACTCGCGCGGCTCCTTTTCCACATTGCCGGCCTCGGGGGCGCCGTCGGGTCCGGGCGGAATGATCCGGATGGCTTTGGGCGGGCAGACAAACTCGCAGAGCTGGCACGAAACGCATTTGGTCCGGCCGGCCTGGTCCTTGACCAGGTAAGGCGCGCCCCGATAGCCGGGCGGGACCACCCATTTTTCCTCGGGGTACTGCATGGTGACCTTTTTGCGGAAGAAATGGCGTAGGGTCACCCAAAACCCGCCGATGATCGCCGGCAGGTAAAGCCGTTCCCAGAGGTTCAGTTTTTTGCGTTTAACAATCATGCGCCTTCTATTTTGCCAATGCCCACAGCACCACCGCCGTGACGATGATGTTGGCCAGGCCCAGCGGCACCAACCGGCGCCAGCCGAGGTTCATCAACTGGTCGTAGCGGAAGCGCGGCCACATCCAGCGCACCCAGATGATCATGAACTCGACGAACAGCATCTTGGCCAGGAAGATGCCAATGTGAAGGAAGCCGCCCAGCCACGTGGTGGCCGGCTGGTCCAGGCCCGCGAACGGCAGACTCCACCCGCCCAGGAACAGCGTGACGAACAGGGCCGACCCCACGGTCATCGCGGCGTATTCGCCCATGAAAAAGAGCGCGAATTTGATGGAGCTGTATTCGACGTTGTAACCCCCGGCCAGTTCCTGCTCGGATTCCGGCAGGTCGAACGGCAGCCGGTTCATTTCGGCGAACATGGCCGCCAGGAAGATGGCGAAGGCGAGCGGCTGCTTGAAGATCAGCCAGTCGAAAAAGCTGCCGGCCTGGTATTGCACCACGGCCGTGAGATTCAAATCGCCCACCATGAGAAACACCGGCACCACCGACAGCCCCATGGCCACTTCATAGGAAATCATTTGGGAACTGGCGCGGATGCCGCCCAGGAACGGGTATTTGGAATTGGCGGCGTAACCGGCCAGCACAATGCCGTAAACGCCCAACGACACGATGCCGAACGTGTAGAGAATGCCCACGCTCAAGTCGGCGATCACCATCTTCTCCCCGCCCAGGTAAGACCCGAAGGGGATGATGGCGACCGTCAGCAGGCTGGGCGTCATCACAATGGCCGGGGCGAGCCAGTAATAGGCCTTGCGCACGTGGTCGGGCGTGAAGTCCTCTTTGAGGAACGCCTTGCCCGCATCGGCCAGCGGCTGGAGCAGGCCGAAAATGCCAACCCGATTCGGCCCGATGCGGTCCTGGACGGCGGCGGCCACTTTGCGCTCGACCCAGACGGCGTAGGCGACGATGAACATCAGCACCGAGAAGACACAAACGATCTTCACGGAGCTGATCAGCGTGAACTGCCAGAGCGGCGAGAGTTGGTTGATCCAGTCCATGGCAGGTTAGAGAGGCACGGTGACGCCGGTGTCGCCCAGCGCTTTCCACTCCAGGCCGCGGAAGGCCGGCACCTCCGCCGCCATGAGGTTGAACAAGGCTTCGATCCCCGCGCAACGCTTCTCGCCGGTCAACCCGCTCAGCAGGTCCAACAGGAAATCCCATTCCGCCCGCGCGTCGCCCCGCGCTTCGACCGCTTTCATGAATTTCTGCACCCGGCCTTTGGCGTTGGTGAAGGTCCCCCGTTTTTCAGCGTGAGCGCAGCCGGGCAGGAGGTAATGCGCCAGGGCGGTCGTGGCGTTGGGGAGGATGTCACTCACGACCAGGGTCTCGAGCCTGCCCAGCAGGTCGGCTCCGATGCCGTGCCGGGTCACGTCCTCGCCGAAGACGATCAGGCTGCGGATTTTTCCGGCGCGGATGCCCCCGGCGATTCGGGGCAGGTTCGCGCCCAGGGGCTCGGCGGCGATGCCGGTCAGGCGGGCGCCGTTGCTGTTCGGGTTGCGGTCGGCGTTGACCAGCAGCCGGTCCCCTTCCCCAAGACGGGGGACGGAGTCCGTAATCGCGTCCAGCTTCCTGGCGAGCTTGGACAGGAGATAAAGCTCCTCGTTGGTCTGCCGGGCGGAGGCGACAATCGCGACGGATGCCGGCGCTGCCGCGGCGAGGACTCGCGCCAACTCCCGCAGGACGGCGCTCCAGCCCCGGAGTTCGGGTCGGGGGCCGCGCACCTCGGTCAGGCGGTCCTCGCGGCCGATCCATTTGTAATTCAGTCGGCCGGCGTCGCACATCCAGCAGGAATTGACGGCGTCGTTCTGGCGCGGCTCGTAGCGGTAAATCTTCTCCTCGCGCGAGCCGATGAGGATATTGCAGCCGGTGGCGCAACTGGTGCAGAGGCTCTTGGTTTCCTTCAGGAACCAGACGCGCATCTGGAAACGGAAATCCTTGGACGTGAGCGCCCCGACGGGGCAGATGTCCACGGTGTTAAGCGTGTAATTATTGTCGAACGGCTTGCCGGGATAGGCGGTGAGGGTGTTGTAGCCGCCGCGGTTGACAATGCCCAGGGCGTCGTCGCCCACAATGTCGCGGGTGAACCGAATGCAGCGAGTGCACAGAATGCAGCGTTCGTCGTCGAGCACGATGCGGGGGCCCAAATCCACCCGTTTGGGCTTGTGGACCTTGGGCTCGACGAACCGGCTTTCGGACTGGCCGTAATCCACCGAATATTCCTGGAGCTTGCACTCGCCCGCCTGGTCGCAAATGGGGCAATCCAGGGGGTGGTTGATCAGGAGAAACTCCAGCACGCCCTCGCGCATCTGTTTGACGCCGGGGGTGTTGGTGTAGATTTCCATGCCCGGCGAGATGGGCGTGGCGCAGGCGATGGCCGGACGCGGAGACCTGGCGATCTTGACCGACCCGTCCGGATTGAGCAGGGGCTTGCGGTCGGGCCCGAGGGCGGGCGTGCCAAACTCGACCAGGCACATGCGGCAATTGCCCGAGACCGGCAGCTTGGGGTGGTAGCAATAATGCGGCACCGTGACACCGGCGATTTCGCAAGCCTGGATCATGGTGGTGGGCACCGGCTTGCCCGAAAGCGGGTCCGGCATGAAACGCGGCGCCTCGACCTCCCGCCCATCCACCTTGACCTTCAAGGTTTCAACAGGGGCCGCCGCGGGCTGGATGTTGGGCGCGTCAGGCATTCGTCATAGCGGTTGTCTGTTCGCACTTTGGCTGTCCGCCGGCCGCCGGGCCTCGTCGGCGGCGCCGCGAGCGACAAACTGATCCTTGAATTTGGCCACGAAACTTTGGACGGGCCAGGAACAGGCCTCGCCGAAGGCGCAAATGGTCCGGCCGCCCGGAATGTTGTCGGCAATGCGGGCCAGGTAATCGGCATCGGCTTTGCGTCCCTCGCCATGGGTCAGCCGGTGGAGGGCCTTGGCCATCCAGAGCGAGCCTTCGCGGCAGGGGGTGCATTGGCCACAGCTTTCGTGGGCGTAAAACTCGGCGATATTGGCCAGCGCCTCAACGATATCCACCGAGTCGTCCAGGACAATGATCGCCCCGGAGCCGGACATGCTGCCGGCGGCGATGATGGTGTCGAAATCGTAAGGCAAATCCAGCACCCCGAGCTCCTCCTCGGTTTCCTTGCCATCCGGCCCCTTGCGCTTGATTTTGAACCGTTCGCCGGCTTTGAAGACCTTGGCGGAGGAACCGCCGGGAATGATCGCCTGCAGCGCGCGGCCCTCGCGCAGGCCCCCGCCGAAAGCCGGGTCGTGAATCAATTCCCCAAGCGTCACCTTGCCGGTTTCGATTTCGTAATAGCCGGGTCTTTTGACCGTGCCGCTGATGCAGACAATGCGGGTGCCGGTGTTGTTGGGCGTGCCGATCCTGGCGTATTCAGCCCCCCCCATGGCCACGATGTGCTTGACGGCGCAGAGGGTCTCCACGTTGTTGACGATCGTGGGGCAGTTGTAGAGGCCCAGGACGGCGGGGAAGTAAGGCGGCTTGATCCGCGGATAGGCGCGCTTGCCCTCCAGCGACTCGATCAAACCCGTTTCCTCGCCGCAGATGTACGCTCCCGCTCCGCGGTGAACATGAATCTCGAGGTCATACCCGCTGCCGAGGATATTCCGGCCCAGGTAATGGGCGTCCCGGGCTTCCCGGAGCGCCCGATTAAGGATGCGGGCGCCCTCCATGAATTCGCCGCGAATGTAAATATAGGCCAGATGCACGTCATTGGCGTAGCAGGCCAGGATCATGCCCTCGAGCATCTGGTGCGGGTCTTTGTGGATGATTTGGCGGTCCTTGAACGTGCCCGGCTCGGACTCGTCGGCGTTGCAAATCAGGTAAATCGGCTTGCCGCTCTTTCGGTCCACGAACGACCACTTCAGGCCGCAGGAGAAACCGGCGCCGCCGCGGCCGCGCAGGCCCGAGAGGCGGACTTCCTCGCGAAGCTGCTCGGGTCCGGACAGGGTGCGGCCATCGGGGAGCGTGCGGGGTTTGAGGGCGAGGGCTTGTTTCAGGGTTTGGTAGCCGCCGTGGCGCAAATAGCATTCCAAGTCCGGGGTGTAACCGGGCTGATCCGCGTATTTGAGAATTTGCCTGTATTCCTGCGGCATAGGTTATGGGTTAAGCAAGCCTTGACTCCCGGGGCCAAAGCCTTACTCTAGAAGCGGCAATTTGCCCGATGGTGTAACGGTAGCACAGCAGACTCTGGATCTGTTTGTCATGGTTCAAATCCATGTCGGGCAGCCACCTTCTCATGGGCACCCCCTGAGGATGTCCTCGGCTTTTTGCGGCGACACCCCTTCATAAAAGGCGTCGTTGCACATCATGACGGGGGCGGTGCCGCAACTGGCCAGGCACTCGACAAACTCGACCGTGAACTTTCCGTCCTTTGTCGTTTGCGGCCCGTGGCGATGAGGGTCCAGGCCCAGTTTCCCGCAAACATACTCGTGCAGCTTGTAGGAGCCGCCCAGCGCGCAACTCAGGGTCCGGCAGATGCGGAAATGGTATTTCCCAACGCGTTGCGGGTGGAACATCGGGTAGAAAGTCACCAGCTCGTAGATGTTGATGGGCTGGAGCTGGAGTTTGGCCGCCACCCATTCGACCGCCTGCCGCGAAATGAAACCGAAGTGTTCCTGCAAGGCATGCAGGAGCATCAGCGACGCGCTGCGCACCTTGGGATAATGGGTGATGAGCTCGTCAATTTCCGCCTCCAGCGCCGGCGGCACCGCAAAGTCGGGCTGTTCCTGCAGCGGACTGGGAATGGGTTGAAGGTTGGCGGCGTTCATCGGTCGCATTCCCCCATCACAAAATCGAACGAGCCAAGCACGGCCACGACGTCGCTCACCATGTGGCCGGGCAGCAGCTTTGGCAAAATGCTGAGGTTGACAAACGAGGGCGATCGGATTTTGAGCCGATGCGGTGTGCCGCCGCCCTTGCTGCAAATGTAGAAGCCCAGTTCGCCCTTGGGATTCTCGTGGCCGAAATAGATTTCACCGGGAGGCGCGTTGACCCCTTGCGTCACGTTGATGAAATGGTGGATCAGTTCCTCCATGCGGGTGAGCACCCGTTCCTTGGGCGGCAGCGAGACTTTGCCGTCCGGGATGGAGACCGGGCCGCCGGGCATCTTGTCCAGGCATTGGCCGATGATGCGCACGCTCTGACGCATTTCTTCGATGCGGACCAGGTAGCGGTCGTAGCAGTCGCCCACCGAGCCGACCGGCACGTCGAATTGCAGTTGATCATAGACCAGGTAGGGCTGCGCCTTGCGCAGGTCATGCGCAACGCCGCTGCCGCGCAGGTTGGGGCCGCTCAGCCCGTAATCAATGGCGTCCTGGCGCGAGATGACCCCGATGCCCTGGGTGCGATCCATGAAAATCCGGTTGCGGGTGAGGAGCGTTTCCGTCTCGTCGAAGTTGCGGACGACCTCGCGGCAGAATTGGCGGCATTGGTCCATCCAACCGGGCGGCATGTCCCGCGACAGGCCGCCGATGCGGGTGTAGGAAGTCGTGAAGCGGGCGCCGCTGAGGGATTCGCAGAGATTGTGAATCTTCTCCCGCTCGGTATAGGTGTGGAGAAAGACCGTCATCGCCCCCACGTCCATGGCATACGAACCCATGCCCAGAAGGTGCGAGGAGATGCGGGCCAGCTCGCAGCAGATCACCCGCAGG
>CAZVYG010000099.1:0-17262 GCA_964631605.1 uncultured Verrucomicrobiota bacterium | reverse complement strand
CGGTCACCGAGAGGCCGGCCAGGGCCTCATCCTCAGGCCGGGACCAGCGCAGTTCCAGGCCCGCGCCGCGCCGGCGGAAGGCGCACTGGCGCCAGCCCCTGTCCGCGGCCAGGTTCAACGCGTTGGTCGAGCCGATTTGCCGCACCGTCAGCGTGAACAGCGGAAGCGCGTTGGTCGCGAGCAGTTCCTGTCCATACCGGGCGTCGAGCAGGCGGTCCACCTGAATGCCCCCGCTGGTTCTGCTCACCAGGAGCTGCAGGTCCCCAGCCGCGACGCGCGCCGACTGCTCGCTGGCAGCCAATCCGCGCAGCCCCGACTGGCAAAGCAGGAGCAGCAAGCACAAGCCTGAGATTCTTTGAAACCGTCTGCATTTCATGGCGGGAAGGTAATCTCCGCGCCGCTGAAAACCAAAACCAATCCGAGAGACCTCTGCGCCGCCCAACAAGACGTTCGCCCTTGAATCATTCCGCCCTTTGGCGTTGAAGGGCGCGGGGGGCGTTTGTATGGTGCTGCGCGATGAGCGATGCTGCCCGTGGCCCCGCGGTTCCGCCGCTTGCGCGGCCGGTCAGCGGCCTTTACGGCGTCGGTCCCGAACGGGCCGAACAGTTGGGACGGCTTGGGATTCTGACCGTTGAAGACCTCTTGCTGCACCGGCCCCGGCGCTACGAGGACCGCACCCGGTTCAGCCCGATTGGCGACCTCAAAGTTGGCGAAGCGGCCGTCGCCCGCGGGCGCGTCGTGGCTTGCGGCGTGAAATGGTTCCGCAAGCGCAGCAAGTCCATCTTCGAGTTGATTCTCGAGGACGGCACCGGCCGGCTTCATTGCCGGTGGTGGAACATGCCTTACCTCGAAAAGCGGTATTCGCGCGACGACGAATTGGTGGTGTATGGCAAGCTGCTGCAGCTCAAGCCCCGCACCATGGACCATCCCGAAACCGAGAGGGTTGAATCCGGGGAGGATGACCTGCTGCACATGGGACGGTTGACGCCCGTTTACCCGCTGACGGAGGGATTGCCGCAGCGCTGGCTTCGGTCCCTGATCCGGCGCACGCTCGACTCCTGCCGCGCGCACATCGTGGACCCGCTGGCCGGCCTGAAGCTGGCGGACGCCGGCCCGCTCGCCGCCACACTGCCCTCCCGGCCGGAGGCGGTTCGCATGCTGCACCAGCCGGAGTCCCAGGCCGAGACCGAGCGGGCGCGGCAACGGCTGGCCTTGGATGAATTCTTCGAGCTCCAGCACCGGCTGCAACTTCGTCGCAAGCATTTCCAGACCAAAGCGCGAGCCCTGCCCTGTGGCGGCAACAATCGCCTGATCAGGCCTTTCCTGCGCCAGCTCGGGTTCAAGCTGACCGCCGCCCAGACGCGCGTGCTGCGCGAGCTGCGCCAGGACCTGTCGGGCGCGCATCCGATGCGTCGCCTGCTGCAAGGCGATGTCGGGTCCGGCAAGACAGTGGTGGCCGCCTGCTGCGCCCTGATGGCCCTGGAAAGCGGTTACAACGTCGCCCTCATGGCGCCGACGGAGATTCTGGCCGCCCAGCATTTCAACACGTTTTCCCGTTGGTTCGCCCCCCTCGGGGTCCGGGTCGAAATGCGAACCGGCAGTTGCAAAACCGCCGGGCCCGTCTCCACCCCGCCTGTCCGAACTGCGGCCGGCCCTGCGGGCCCATTCGCCGCCGGGTCGGGGGCCTGCGCGCTCTACATCGGCACGCATGCGCTCCTGACCGAAGGCTTCGAGATGCCGGACCTGGGCCTGGTGATCATTGACGAACAGCACAAGTTCGGCGTGGCCCAGCGCGAGCAACTGGTTCGCAAAGGCGTGTATCCGCACCTGTTGGTGATGACCGCCACCCCCATCCCCCGCACGCTCGGCCTGACCGTGTATGGCGAATTGGATGTTTCGATCCTTGACGAATTGCCACCCGGACGCGGGCGCATCCAGACTTTTGTGCGCGCCGCGGACCGGCTGCCGAAGGTGTGGGAGTTTGTCCGGTCGCAGCTCCTGACCGGGCGCCAGGCTTACGTGGTCTATCCACGGGTCGAGGAAACCAACGGCAACCAGGTCAAGGCGGTCGTCCAGGAATACGACCGCGTGAAAACCGCCCTCGCGCCCCTCGAGATCGGCCTGCTGCACGGACGAATGCCCTCCGCCGAAAAGGAGGCTGTGATGCAGGCGTTCCGCCGGGGAACGCTCAAGGCCCTGCTGGCGACCTCGCTGATCGAGGTGGGGGTGGACGTGCCCAACGCGACGATCATGGTGATCGAAAATGCCGAACAGTTTGGCCTGGCCCAGTTGCACCAGTTGCGCGGCCGAATCGGGCGCGGCTCGGCCAATGCCTATTGCATCCTCGTGGCCGCGGCCAAAACGCCCGAAGCGCGCGAGCGGTTAAAAGTCCTCGAATCCACGCTGGATGGGTTCCAGATCGCCGAGGCCGACCTGCGGTTGCGGGGGCCCGGCGAGCTGCTGGGCCAGCAGCAAAGCGGCCTGCCGCGCTTCCGCTTTGGTGATTTCAGCACCGATTGGCCATTGATCCAACTGGCCCGCCGCCTGGCCCTGGCCGCTGTGGGAGCTTGAGAATTCCCCGCCGCGGGGCCTTGGGATTGCCGCCGCCTTGTCTCCCCCAGGCAGAGCTACCCGAGCACGCGGAAGGACAACTTCTTGATGAAATCGCGGCCGAAACTGGTTTGAAGACGGTCCAGGATTTCCTTGCGGTGATAGCGCACCAGTTCGTTGAGCCAAACGTTGCTGTCCACAGAGACAAACAGGGTGCCGTTGCGGATGCCAGTCGGCTGGGCGTGAGCGGCAATGGTCGGATCCAGGAGATGGTTCCAAACCTTCACCACTTCCAAATCCGCCCGGCGTTGGTCCAGGCGGAGGCTCTTTCTGACCCGCGCCACAAGGTCCGCGGCCGATTTGGCGGTCACGGCCCGCGCCCGTTCCTCGGGAACGGTGTCCACGCCGCGCCATTGGGCCAGAACGCGCTGCCGGGCGGTGGATTTGGGCGGACCCAGCGGCCGCAGTTTGCGAGGGGGCGGCCGCATCGCCAAGTCAACGCCCCCTTCAAGCCTTCGCGGCTTCCGGCTCCTCGGTTTCGGCATGTTTCGCGGCGGGATGCTCGTCCAGGACCAGAACGCCGTGGGGATGGAGATCGTAATTGCCGGCGATCGTGTTGCCGGTGAGGTAATCGTGCATCGGCTTGTAGAACTGGACCCGCACCGGCGACGCCTGATGGTTGAGCAGGAAGAACACTTTGGTGTCCTCCTTCTGCCGCAACCCCACCTCGACCGATTCCGGCACTTTGAGCAAGGGATGCAAGTTGCACAATTGCCGGAGCCAGACCACCAGGTCGCCATAAAAATGCTGGTGGCTCATCGTGCCGATATAAATGGCGCGGCCCAGGCCGTAGCTGTTCATCGTCATGGCCGGCCGGCCGGCATAGAAATCCTTCGCGTAGGTGGCCAGGACCTGGCAGCCCTTCGGCTCGAGGATGTCGCACCACAGCCGCGCCGGGTGCAGGTGGCTGGTCGGGAACGTGCCCTTGAAAGTCAGATGGTTTTCCTCGCCGGGCGGCAGTTGGTCAAATTCGAGCACCTCCAGCCCGAACAAGTCCGTAAGGTCGTGCGGATAGCCCGTGTCAGGGGCGATGTTGTGCTCGTCCACCAGGCCGGTGTTGAACGTGCTCACCAGCGTGCCGCCGTTCTGGACATAGAGCTTGAGGCGGTCGGCCTCGCCGCCCGATAACAGATGCAGCGACGGCGCGAACACCAGGCGGTAGCGGGAGAGGTCCTCGGACGGGCGGGCGAAATCCACCAGGATATTGCGGTCGTGCAACGAGTTGTAGAAGAGCTGGATGTGCTCGCGGAGCTTGAAATGTTTGTTGGGCTGCATGGGTTGCTGCAGCACCCAGTCATTGTCGTGGCTGTAAAGGATGCACACCTCCGCCTGCACATGCGTGCCTTTGATGGCGGGCGCCAGGAGCCGGAGTTCCTCGCCAATATGCGCCACTTCCTTGAAAATACGACTCTCGGTGCTGCCGCTGTGGGGCAGCACCGCTCCATGGAATTTTTCGGTGCCGAACCGGGGCTGCCGCCAGCGGAAGAAGATGATGGCATTGGCTCCCCGCGAAATCAGTTGGTAGGTGAACATGCGCAGCACCCCCGGCCGAACCAGGGAATTGACCTCCTGCCACGTGACATTCCCCGCCTTTTGCTCGATCACCCAAAAACCCGTGTCGCCGTCCGGCGTGCGGATGTTGGTTTTCTTGAGCGAACGCAGCATGTCAATTTCGCACGCCAGTTCCGCCGATTTGGATTTGAGGGCGGCGGTGCTTTCGATGCTGACGAAATCAATGACCTCGGCGAGGTCGAAATGGTCGAACCGATGGATCAGCGGACGAAGATTGGTCGTCACCGGACGGTCGGGGGTGGCGGCCCGCAAAATATCCGCCTGCATTTTGGCAAACTGAACGATGGTGTCGCTGCAAAAACGGCACCAATCGAGGACGAGCGCGGGGTTGTGCGCCGCCGGCGCCACCATGGGCATGGGGACCTGGTCCCAGGAAGTGACCACCTGGCCCCAATGGCGCAAACCCATCATCTGGTTCAGCCGCTCGATGGTCTCGTACTTGGCTTCCAGCCACAGATGCCAGTCCCGGCGGGTATCCTCGTTGAACGAAGCCTCGGTGAAATTGCCGCCCAGCCCGTTGTCTATCTGCCACGCAATAAGTTGGGGATGCGGCCCCAGCGCCTTGGCCATTTCCTCGACAATTCTCTTGCTGTATTCCCAATAAACGTCGCTGTTCAGACAGGCGGCGCGGCGGGTGCCCTCGCGTTTGACCAGCCCCCGCTCATCCACCGGCAGAATCTCGGGGTGTTTCTTCGCCAGCCAGATCGGCGGCCCGGCCGTTGGCGTCGCCAGCACGACCTGAATGCCCGCCTTGCCCATCAGGTCCATCACCCGTTTCAACCAGGCAAAGTCATATTTGCCCTCTTCCGGCTCGCACAGTCCCCAGGTGAATTCGCCCATGCGCACCACGTTGATGCCCATGGACTGCATCAGCTCGACATCGCGTTCCCACGCGGCTTCGGGATTCTCTTTGGTGCCTGCGTATGGATAAACCCACTGCTCGGGATGATAATCGACGCCGAAATACATAAGCTACGCCTTTCGCTTGTGTTGGTTTTTCGTGTGCCGTCTAAAGTCACTTTAAGGAAAGAAGTTCCATTCCGCAATTTATTTCTGTCCACAAACTTACCCCATACTTGATCGGTTGATCTTCCTGGACGTTGAAGGCGCTTTGCGCGCTTTTCAGGGCGGGGTCGTCCAGGTCGAGCCGATAAAGGATTTGATTGTAGTCGTAGCGCGGCGTGGGCGGCGGCCGGTCGGCAAACTCCTTGGAATGGGTTCCCTCGAATAAGAGGATGGGAGAGTCCTCGTGCGTGATCTCCGGATGAATGCGGGGATTATAGAACGTATAATTCTCGTGAGAGAGGACCTTAACCGCCTTGCCCCACGGGCCCATCGGCGAGTCCGCTTCGGCGTACCAAACCTCGCCGAACGCCGACGGCTTGCCGAATGCCTCCGTGAACACCGTAACCCATCGCTTCCGCCACGCATTCCAGGCCACGGACCCGCTGTGCGGTTTCACCGGCTTGCCATCCGCAGCCGACACCAACGTGGCCTGCGGTGTCAACGACTCCCACGTCGCGGGATTCTCCCACGCCTCAAAACTCGCCGGGCAGCGCAGAAAGGGCAGGGGATTTCCAAACAACACCCAATCTTTTCCCGCGGCGTCCTTCCAAAAGATCGGATGGCCATCGGGGATGGGAGGCCGCTCGGGGCTGGAATCAGACTTGGTCCAGATGACTTTGTGCCGGAGGAATTCCTGCTTTTCTTCATTCCAGACGCACAAGCCCCATTCGTAACCCTCCAGGGGCGGCTTGATCTTCACGTAAGTGCCCACCAGCCGCGGCGTGCCCGTCTTGTCGGGCAGACTGGTGTAACCGCTCACCCAGGTGGGGCCGCTGCCCGGCATCCGGGCCACCCCCCGGGGTGCGCCTTTTGCATCGGTGAAATAATCGAACCTGAGCCGCAGCGGCGGTTCGAAGGAACCAAGCGGCCGCACCCGGGTCGTGGCGCTGGTCATGTCGAAGATGCCCAGAGGATAGCGCGAGAGGGTGGTGTCACCCCAGGCCCAGAAGAGTCTGCCCCGATGCACCGCGTTTTGCACGCTGTCGCAACCAAGGATTCCGAGATTGTCCTCGGCAGCCGCCTCCCCCAACTTCTCCGCCTCGGCAAACCGGCCCGCGCCCGTCAACCGCCCCAAACGCTTCGCAATAATCGTGCGCTCGACGGTCACTTTCAGGGTCTTGCCGGGCGCCGGTGTCAGCCGCACCCCCCGGTAACCAAACCCGTCCTTGGGCACTTCATAACCGTGGCCGATGACTTCAAACCAAGTCTCGCGTCCCATCAATTCCGACAAATCAAATGCAATCAGGCCGGCATTGTCCGAGACCAGCCGGACCTGGTGCAACGTCCGCAGTTCGACCATCGGCACCGGCCAGCCGCTGCCTTTTTCCACCACCTCGATCCGGCAGGGCCGCGGCCCGGACCCTGCCGCTCCGGCCCCAACCGCCGCCGGGAGGGCTGACACCACAATTGTTGCAGCCGCGATATGCCGGATAAAACCACCGGCGCGAATGAAAGGAATCATGGCCATCTTAAGACTGACGCTCGCCGGGAATGTTGCGCCCTTCCCCAGCAACAGGCAACAGGCATCTGGCCACAGGCATCTGGCCACCCTGACCTTAGGCGTTAGATGTCGCAGAGAAGACGGCGCCAATCCGTAACGGCCCGGTTCTCCACCTCGCCACATTCGTTCGTGTTCACGGCCGTTCTACTCTCGACCATCTCCCTTGCCTCGTGGGTGTCTTTGGGGCGAGGTGTTGGCAACGGCTGACGCCAACGCCGTCGTTCTGACCGGTTCAAACCGCGCCCCATCACCCCACCGGCCGGTGCCGTCCAGCGCGGCGCAAGATAAAAACCGCGTTTCCTGGTGATCTCCCCCCCAAGAATTCAACGCACGCTCCGCCAGTTCAACGTCCCCGCCTTCATGTCGGGCAAAATCAAAACCCCCGCGGATTCATCCACGTGAAAATCCGCGGCGGACTCAAACCCCTCCGCCACCATCTCGGCGTGATCTCCCATGCGGCCCAGCCGCCACACCTTCCCCTGCGTCCAACTGGAAACATAAATCCGCCCGTCTGCCCCGCGTTGGATGCCGTCCGCGCCCCGGAAACCGGTGTTCAATACCCTCACGTTGCCGTTGCGCACCGAGAGGATGTTCCCCTTGAAAAACTCCGCCACGAGCAGGCCGCCCAGCGGGTCCACCGCCACGCCGTTGGGGCACGGCATGTCGGCGTTCGCCTCCACCGCAACCGTCACCTTCCCCTCCAGCGTGATCTGGTACACCCGGCCAATGGCTGGCAGGACCGCTGCTTGGGGACTGTCCAATGGCCACAGCCCGTCCGGCCCGTTCATTTTGTCGCGCGCCCCCATGTCGGTGACGAACACGCTCTTGCCATCGGCGGCCGCGGCCGTGTCGTTCAGGAAACTCACCGGCAGCGGAAAATCCCGTTCATCCGCCAGCACCACGGCCCGACCCCGCGCGTCAATCCTCCAAACGCGCTTCAAGTCCGTCGTGACCAGATACTCGCCGGTGAACGCGATGCCCTTCGGCTCGTCCAATCCTGTCGCGAACACCTCCACCGTGTCTCCCTTGACCACCTTGACCACGCCGTCGCCCGGTTCCTGAGCGTTCATCACGGTGACGTAAAGATGGCCGCCGAACCCCCGCGTCACGCTCTCGGGCCGCGTGCCCACCGCCAGCGGCCTGCGCACGGCGGGCGCCATCGTGGGCGCCGCGCCAGTGGTCTTCCCCTCGGGAGACGATTCCGCCGCGCTTCCCAGCAGCGAGGCCGCCCCCAGCACCGCCATCACTCCCTTAAGTTTCCAGTTTTTCATTGGTCACCTTTCGCTTCCAGACTGCCAACCGGCCCCCGCCGCAAGCCGGCTGTCGCGGTGACAGAAGTTCCGCGCCGCCGGCCCGCAAAAGCATGCGCCTTTCACTGAGCGGTTGCCACACTTGGGACACTTCATCCCAGCGCTTCATGGCAACCGTTTCATTAAGCTCCTGGCCGTTCGTTTTGTAAATTGCTTTATCGCCGTCCACGATAAGTCCCACCCGGCTCCGGCCCCGCACCTCATGACAATCCGCCCGATGAAAACCGCGCCAAACCCTTCGACCTCCCACCGCGCGCCGACAGGGAGGAAGGGAGGATCAATGACGTAGCCGTGGTTCCCAATGCGAAGAACATTCTCCGAGGCAGGCAGGGTGCTGCCCACAGCCTCGGGGGGCAGGACTTCGTGAGGTTCCTGCTTCCCCGTGCCGTCGGAGCAACCGAACGCGATGGTGGCGACCGGAGCGTTGAAACTCGTGGGGCGTACGGGATAGTTTTCGCAGCGGCCGGAGTTCATCACCCGGGCGCTGCCGAGGAACTTGTGGTTGTAACCATAAGGGGCATTGCGGCCAGGGAGCCAATGCGGGACGGCGGGAGCACGGAGGACCTCATAACCGAGGCCCAGCTCACGATTTCACGTCACGTCAGGTTTCCGATTGCTTGCCGTTGTCGCCAGGCGCGTTGTCGGCTTTTGAATAGAGAACGTCGGCGGAATACAAGACAACGCCGCGGTTTCCACTGCAAATTCATCTCCGATTGAGAATGCAGTTATTCAGGTTGGTTGGGCCACGAGCTCGCCGTTGCGTCCTGGACACGGTGAACTTGAAATTCTCGCTGCGTACGGAAGGGAGGTGTGGGCGGGACTACCCTCGCGAACCCCGCGAGCTTGGGTGGGGGCACCATGTTGACAGGAACACCCCCGCTTTGGTCCTGCTGCTGCTGGGGGCTCTGTTTCACGGCTGGTGCGCTTTCGCCGACTCGCCGCTGCTGAAGATCGAGCGGATGGGGCAGGGGCAAGCACGGATTTCCTGGCCCGTCGAACCCTCGGGGTTTGCACTGGAGCGAACCACCAGCCTGGGGGAAGACGACTGGACAATCGTTAGCAACACAGTGGTCGTCGCCGACTCCCATACGGCGACGATCAGTTGCTCGGAGCATGCCTCCTTCTACCGGTTGGCAAAGCAAACCTCTGCTCCCCGCTACCGGCTGGGGCTGCAGGTAAGCGCCAATGGCGTGGCGCGCTATGACAAAGTGGCGGAAGTGCCGCTCAATCTCACCGCGCTGCTCCGGGAGATTCATGCAGCCGTGGAGGTCGAGCCCGAGAGTCTGCGCGTGGTCGAGCTGGATGCGCAGGACCAGGTTGTGGACGAAGCTGTGCCTTTCCAGTTCGACCGTGCGCCCCATTACCACCCGCTAACCAACGCCTCTGGGACCTTGGTGTTTCTGCTGTCGGGTAACACCGGTGAGGCGGCAACGCGCCGCTTCCACTTTTATTTCGGCGCAACCAATGGTCTGCCCTCCACCAGCCCCACCAACCGGGTCAGCATCGAGTTCGATCCTCCGCTTATGTACCAGGGGCAATCCAGTTTCCGCATCCATACGCCAGCCGCATCGTACTACTATCACATCGCCGGCGCCGGCCTCGCATCCATGATTGACCCGGACGGCAACGACTGGATCAGCTTTCGCCCCCTGGGCGGCTCTGCCGGCTCCTACCGGGGTATTCCCAATCTGGTGTATCCCGAGGGGCATTTTCACCCGGGGAACAACTCCTGCACCAGTTCGGTGGCCAGTGTCGGCCCTCTGAAGATAACAGTGTATTCTGAATCGCGGGACAAGAAATGGGCCTGTGCCTGGGATTTCTTTCCGACCTCCGCAAGACTGACGGTCCTGAAGACCAACGGCCCCTACTGGTTTCTCTACGAAGGCACTCCCGGAGGCAAGCTGGACGCTGTCACGGACTTCGTCGTGCGTCCGCCGGGAACACGCACGACCGCTTCCACCTCCTGGGATCAAGATCTTCCCGATCCGGAATGGGTTTGTTTTGGCGACGGGCAGAGTCCGCACTTGCTGTTCCTGCTCCATCATCAGGATGACGGGGGCAAGGACTCCTATTGGCCGATGGAGAACAACATGACGGTGTTTGGTTTCGGGCGGTCGGGGCTTAACAAATACCTGAATCAGGTGCCCGACCAATTCACCATCGGCTTCACCAAAACCAATCGTCTCGAATTCCTCAGCCAGGATCTCGAGGCGATGAGGCGCCAACTGCAGATCGTCTGCGGCCCCCTGGAGCCAGCGCCAATACCATAAAAGCACAGCACCCATCGCGGACCCGATTTCAATCCAGAAAGCGTCAATTCAACATGCAACACCGGTATTCCAAAACCTTCCTGGCTGACCTGTATCGCCGACTTCTCACCATTCGGGTCTTTGAGACACGGTGCATTCAACTCTATCGGCAAGGTTTGATCCGGGGCTACTTCCATCCGTACCTCGGAGAGGAGGCCATCGCGGTGGGGGTTTGCGCCGCGATGGGGCCGCACGATTACCTGACGAGCACGCATCGTGGACACGGACACTGCATTGCTCGCGGCGCGGACTTGCGCCGGATGACGGCGGAGATCACCGGCAAGCGGACCGGCTATTGCCAGGGACGCGGCGGGTCAATGCACATTGCTGACACGTCGCAGGGGAATCTGGGGGCGAACGGCATTGTCGGCGGCGGCACGGCCATCGGCGTCGGCGCGGCCCTCAGTGCGAAGCTCCAAAAGAAAGACAGCATCTGCGTGGTCTTCACCTCCGACGGCGCGGTCATGAACGGCATATTTGCTGAGTCGTTGAACCTGGCCGCCGCCTGGAACCTGCCGGTGCTGTTTGTGATCGAGAACAATCAGTTTGCCGTCTCCACGCCCGTCAGCGCGGCAACGCGTGAAACGGAACTCTACAAGCGGGCCGGTGCCTTTGGCGTGGAAGGGGTGCGCCTGGATGGCAACCACGTCCTCGAGGTTTATGAAACCGCGGCGGCCTACGTGCGGCGGTGCCGCGCCGGCGAAGGGCCTTTTGTCATGGAGGCAATGACCTACCGCCACGGCGGGCATCATGTGAACGATCCCGGCGCGTACATGCCGGAGGAACAAAAGGAGTATTACCGGAAGATTGATCCCTGCAATCGCGGCCGGCAGTTTCTCCTGGAGCTCGGCGGCGCCACCCCTGAGGAGGTGTCAGCCCTGGAAGCCGAAGTGGAGCAGGCCATGGATGACGCCGTGGCTTACGCGGAGAGCAGCCCACAACCCGACGTGCAGGAATTTCTCAAGCAAATCAGCCTTTACTCATGATGACCACAACTTCCAGCGTCCCATTGAACGCTGTCCGACCGGCCACCCGCCGGTTGCAGTATCGCACCGCGCTCAACGAGGCATTGGCCGAGGAGATGCGACGCGACCCGACCGTCTTCCTGCTGGGCGAAGGGATCGCTGAGCGGGGCGGCTCCTACAAGGTCACGCAGAACCTGCTGGCGGAGTTTGGCAAGGACCGGGTGATAGACACTCCTTTGGCGGAGGCCAGTTTCACCGGTGTGGGAATCGGCGCCGCGCTGACAGGGATGCGGCCGGTGGTGGAATTGTTGTTCATTGATTTTGCCATGCTGGTGATGGACCAGCTCGTCAATCAGGCGGCCAAGGTCCGATTCATGACCGGTGATCAGTGCCGGGTGCCGTTGGTGGTGCGCACCCAAGGCGGTGCCGGCAACGGACTGGCGGCACAGCATTCCCAGAGCCTCGAAGCCCTCTTTTATCATATCCCTGGCCTGAAGGTTGTCATGCCCTCCACCCCCGCGGATGCCAAAGGACTGCTCAAGGCCTCCATCCGCGATGACGCTCCGGTCATTTTTATTGAGCACAAGCTTCTCTACCTCACCGAAGGGCCCGTGCCTGAGAGTGAGGACTTTGTCGTGCCTTTGGGCAAGGGCGACATCAAGCGAAGGGGATGCCATGTCACTCTCATTGCCTGGTCCAACATGGTCCCGCGCTCCCTGGCGGCCGCGGAAAAACTGGCGGCCGATGGCATTGAAGTGGAAGTGGTGGACCCGCGCACGCTCGTGCCCCTCGATAAGGATTTGTTGCTCGAATCCGTTCGCAGGACCGAACACGTGGTCATCGTGCAGGAGGCCGTTCGCCGTGGCGGGGTGGCCTCGGACCTGGCCTCGATCATCCAAGCGGAGGCGTTCGATTACCTGGATGGCCCGATCGAAATCGTCGCGGGCCTCAACACCCCCATTCCCTTTAACCTGGCCCTCGAGAGCGCTTGTGTGCCCCAGGAGGCGGATATCATCCGCGCGGTGAAGCGTGTGCTCGGGCGCAACTAGAAAGAACCTGCCATGCCTCTTGTTTCCATGAAACCCATGCTGGCGTCCGCGCGCCGCCTCGGCTACGCGGTCGGGGCCTTCAACATCGTGGACTACAACTCGGCGCGCGCCGTGGTGCGCGCCGCCGAGGAGCTCCGCGCGCCGGTCATCCTCCAGACGTCCGTGAAGACCGTAAAGTTCTGGGGCGCGCCCACGATCGGGTCCTGGTTGCGCGAGCTCGCCGCGACTTCCCCGGTGCCGGTGGCGTTGCATCTGGACCATTGCACCACATTGGAAGTCATCGTCCAGTGCATCGCGGCCGGCTGGACGTCTGTGATGATTGACGCCTCGGACAAGCCGTTTGAAGAAAACCTCGCCCTGACAAAGAAGGTGCTCGAGATCACCGAATCTGTGGGGGTCGGTGTCGAGGCGGAACTCGGGGCGATCGGCGGTGTCGAGGACGACAAGCAGGTGGCTGACGAGGACGCCCATCTCGTGGACCCAGACAAGGCGATGGCGTTCTGCACCCTGCCGTTGGCGGTGTTTGCCCCCGCGATTGGAACGGCTCACGGCCTGTACAAAAGCGCGCCCAAGATCGCCTTCGATCGCTTGGAAGCGCTGGGCCGCCGGACACCGATGCCTTTTGCGCTTCACGGCGGAACGGGCTTGTCGGATGAGGTTTTCCAACGTTGCATCCGGCTCGGCTGCGCGAAGGTCAACATCTCCACCCAACTCAAGCACGATTTCATTGATGGCTTCGTCGAGCATCACTTGGACAAAAAGGAATACGAACCACTGAAGCCGCTCCGGGCGCAGTTTGACCGAGTGAAGCAACAGGTCAGCCAGAAAATCCGCCTGTTTGGTGGGGAAGGCCGCTTCGAGGACTGCCAATCGTGCCCCTGAAATTTCAACAATCTGGAGCGCCGTCATGATCGCCGTCAACATGCCGCAAGTCGGACAGGACATTCCCACTGCCCGTATCGTGGAATGGACCAAAAAGGAAGGCGACGAGGTCAGCAAGGGCGAAGTGTTGGCTATCGTCGAGTCCGATAAAGCCACCTTTGAGGTTCAGGCCACTCATGCCGGTGTGTTGCTGAAAATCGAGGTGGCCGCCGGAGAAGAGGGCGAGGTGTTTAAACCCATTGCCTGGATTGGGCAACCAGGCGAACCCTCCGTGCAAGAGGGGGGACACCCTGACCCCCTCTCCCAGGCGGATCGCATTCCCCGGGAGTCACAACCGACCGAGGTGGCAGAGGACAAAGGCGATTCCCGGCGCCAGCCCGCCTCGCCTTCGGCCCGGCGGCTGGCAAGCGAACGTGGAGTGGACCTGCGAAGCGTCAAGGGCACGGGGCCGGGTGGCCGGATTCTCCGGGAAGACGTGCTGGCGGCGGCGGAAGCCGCCGCCGCCTGTGCCGCAGCACGCCAACCCGACGCCGCCCATCAGGCCTCTCCCGGCCCGACGGGGGACGATGAGATCGTGCCGTTCAGCCGGATGCGCCAACGCATCGCCGAACGTCTCACGCTGAGCCAACACACCATTCCGCATTTCCATCTCGCTCAGGAGGTGGACATGACCGAGGCGCAGCAATGGCGGCAGCGGCACAACGCCGCCGATGGCGGCCATGTGACTGTGACCGATCTCATCATTTACGCCACGGCCCGGGCGCTGGTGGATTTCCCCAGGCTTAATGCGCACGTGGACAAGGACCGGCTGCTCCTGCGCAAGCAGGTGAATGTGGGGGTGGCCACCGCGGTTGATGAGGGATTGCTGGTGCCGGTCATTCCAGAAGCAGATCGGAAGTCGTTGGAGGAGATTTCACGGCTTTCGAAGCAGGTGGCCGAAGCGGCGCGCCGCGGCAGGGTGGACCCGAGCGTGCAGGGCACCTTTACCGTGAGTTCGCTCGGTCAATTTGGCATTCCCTTGTTCCTGCCGATCATCAATCCGCCGGAGTGCGGCATCCTCGCCGTCGGCGCCGTTCAACCGCGCGTCGTCGCCATTGCCGGCGGGATCGGTGTTCGTCAGATGATGTCGCTGAATCTGGGATGCGACCACCGGGCGGTGGACGGTGCCTACGCCGCCGGTTTCTTGAGGCGCTTGAAGGAACTGCTGGAAACGACCTGGCGAGCCGGGAACAAGTGAGCCGCCGCCAGGAACCTGATTTCATGAAAGCCCTGCTCTTCGATTGTGACGGCGTGCTGGTGGATACGGAACGCGACGGACACCGCGTCGCGTTCAACCAGGCCTTCTCCGCCAAGGGGCTGGACGTGCGCTGGGATGTGGCCCAGTACGGTGAATTGTTGAAGATCGCGGGCGGCAAGGAGCGCCTGAGCCATTTCTTCGAACAGCACCACTGGCCGGCGGGAGTGGTTGACCGGGTCGCCTTCATCCAGGACTTGCACCGGCTCAAGACGGACTTGTTTATGCGGATTGTCGAAGGCGGCCAGTTGCCGCTGCGCCCCGGGGTCAAACGGCTGGTGGACGAAGCCATCGCCGCCGGCCTGCAGCTCGCCGTTTGCTCCACTTCCAGCGAGCGGGCTGTCACCGCCATCGTGGAAACCCTCCTCGGGCCGCAGCGCCGGGCGAGATTTGCCATCTTTGCCGGGGACGTTGTGCCGCGCAAAAAGCCAGCCCCCGACATTTACCTGCTGGCCCAGGCACGGCTGGGGCTGCCGGCGCGCGAATGCCTGGTGGTCGAGGACAGCCGCAATGGTTTGCTCGCCGCAAAAGCCGCGGGCATGCGGTGTCTGGTCACCAAGAGCAGCTACACCCGGCAGGAGGATTTTGCCGAAGCGGACCTGGTGGTGGAGGAATTGGGGGAAGACCCCGACACCGGACTCACGCTGCGGAAGATTGAACAAATGCTCATCACCCCATCATGAAACTGTTCCTGGACACCGCTGACCTTGAAGCCATTCGCCGCGCCCACGCCACAGGGTTGCTGGACGGCGTGACCACCAACCCCAGCCATGTCGCCAAATCCGGCCGCGTTTTCGAGGATTTGATTGAGGAAATCTGCCGCCTCGGGCTCGAACACGTCAGTGTCGAGGCGGTGGCGGATACCGCGGAGGGATTGATTTCCGAGGCAAGGCGGCTGGCGGCCTTGAGCAAACAGATCGTCATCAAGATTCCCATGACACGCGAGGGCTTGCGCGCCGTGCCGGTGCTCGAACAACAACACCACATTCGCACCAACGTCACGATGGTCTTCTCGCCCACCCAGGCGCTGCTTGCCATGAACGCGCGAGCCAGCTTTGTGAGCATCGTGCTCAGCCGCCTGGAGAACGCCGCCATCGAGAGTGACCGCCTGATTGAGGACACCCTGGCGATCAAACGGCAATATGGCTTCCGGTCGGCGATCATCGCCGGCAGCCTCAAGACGCAGCCCACTCTGCTGCTGTGCCTCCGCGCGGGCGTGGATATTGCGACGGTGCCGGAAACGCTGTTCAATCAGCTTTACCAGCACCCCTTTACCGAGATGGGGCTCGCCCAATTCGAGCGGGATTGGGGACAGGTCAGAAGGCGGCCATGAGACGGCCTTTTCAGGACGCAATGAAGCCGCCAACAGCCCCCTGTGCGAATGAACCTGCCTAGCTCAAGTTGCTTAAAAGAAGGCCCTCCGTCTGCGAGAGTTGCGCCGGCGGCACCCCCAGCCTCGGTGGAACGCCCCCGCATTGCCTCCATTGATGCCTACCGGGGTTTTGTGATGTTGCTGATGATGGCAGAGGTCCTGCGGCTGGAGCGCGTCGCACGTCAGCAGCCCGGATCGCAGCTTTGGGCGTGGCTGGCCCACCATCAAACCCACGTCGAGTGGGTCGGCTGCAGTCTGCATGATCTCATCCAGCCCTCCTTCTCGTTCCTGGTCGGCGTCGCCCTTCCCCTTTCGATCCAGAATCGGCGTGCGCGCGGCCAAACCTGGATGCGCATGTGCTCTCATGCTTGGTGGCGTTCTTTGTTGCTGATCCTGCTGGGTGTCTTTCTTCGATCCTTAGGCGCGTCTCAGACTCATTGGACATTCGAAGATACCCTCTCCCAGATAGGCTTGGGCTACGGTGTGCTGTTTCTGCTCGGCTTCTGTTCCCTTCGACAGCAATGGCTGGCTCTTGGCCTGGTGTTGGCCGCTTATTTCGCCGCGTTTGCCCTGTACCCTTTGCCAGGGCCCGACTTTGACTACCTGCGGGTGGGGGTTTCCGCCGAATGGCTTCGCGAGCATGGCCTCAGCGGCTTTGCGGCGCATTGGCAAAAGAACAGCAACCTGGCCTGGCATTTCGACGTGTGGTTCCTGAACCTTTTTCCCCGAGAAAAGCTCTTTACTCATAACGCCGGCGGCTACGCCACGTTGAGTTTCATTCCCACCCTGGCAACAATGATTCTGGGCCTTCTCGCCGGGAGCGCTTTGCAGAAACCTCAGAACCCTGCCGTCAAGATACGCTGGTTCGTCACCGTCGGGCTGGCGGGGCTCACGCTGGGTTGGCTCCTGGGGATCACGGGGATTTGCCCCGTGGTGAAGCGGATTTGGACACCGAGCTGGGTGCTCTTCAGCGGGGGTTGGTGTTTCTTGCTGCTGGCGGGCTTTTTCGCGGTGATTGATCATCTCCAGCGCAAGAGATGGGCCTTCCCTTTGATCGTCATTGGAACCAATTCCATCGCCGCCTACTGCATGGCCCACCTGCTGGAGCCGCTGGTTTCAAGCAGCCTTAAAACTCATCTTGGAACCGGGTTTTTTTCCCTTGCTGGCCCAGCCTTCGAGCCGCTCCTGCTGGGCGGCGCCGTCCTGCTGGTTTACTGGCTGTTGTTGCTCTGGCTCTACCGGCGAAGAATCTTCCTGCGGGTTTGAGATGAGACCGGCGGGCCGGACGGCGCAAGGCATGGCCGCCGGTCACGGTGTCGCGGTTTTGATAAAG
>CAZVYG010000098.1:0-17282 GCA_964631605.1 uncultured Verrucomicrobiota bacterium | reverse complement strand
GGGCTGAGTCCTGACCAAAAGGAATTGAGCTTCCCGTTGGTCCTGGCGGGACGTCCGGACCAGCAGATTGATGTGCATGATCCCGGCATGGCGTTCGCGCCGAACGGGGCCTTCATGGTGCTGAGCGACACCAGCGTCATCAACGGCGGCGGGCGACTGCTGGTCTTCCACAATGAGGCCATCAGCCTGCCCAACATCGCCATCACCCAGTATTCCCGGACGGCCCAGGGCTTCAGCCTGAGCTGGCAGTCCGCGGGTGCGGCGAAGTACAATGTCTATCGGAGCACCGACGTCGCCAACCCGGCGAGCTGGCAGGACATCTCGGGTGACTTGAGCGCCACCAGCTACACCGACACCAACGCCCCGGCGGCGGGCGCGTTCTACCGGGTGATGGCCAAGCCGTGAAATAGTTTCGTGTTAGAGTTATATTGTCTGTGACACGGGACCGCCGGCCGACCCGGCGGTCCCGGAATCAAGCTGACTGTATGAAGAAAGAAATGCGCCAACGCGCTGGATTTACTCTGATTGAATTGTTGGTTGTCATCGCGATTATCGCCATCCTGGCCGCCATGTTGTTGCCGGCGCTGTCCCGCGCCAAGACCAAGGCGCAGGGCATCCATTGCCTCAACAACCACCGGCAGCTCATGCTCGGCTGGCGCATGTACGTCGAGGAGAATCGCGATGTTTTGCCCCATGTGAAACATGGCCCTTACGAATGGGTCGGAGGCTGGCTCGACTTCGATGCCGACGCCGAAAATTGGGACCCTGACGTGAACATCAAGAAGAGCCTGATTTTTGAGCAATGCGGCAAGAACATTTCAATCTTTCGGTGTCCGGGCGACAAGAGCACCGTGCTGCTACGAACCGGGCAGCGCGTGCCGCGCGTGCGCAGCATGTCCATGCTCAACTGGGTTGGCGGCCGGGGGGAAAACCGCCCCATGGTCTGGTCGGAGGCGTCGGGCCCCTGGCGCATTTACAAAAAGCTCTCGGACATGACCGACCCGGGTCCGGCGCGGACGTTCGTGTTCCTGGACGAACGCGAGGACAGCATCAACGACGGGATGTTTGTGGTGGACATGACTGGCTGGCCCAATGACCGGGGCAACATTTCAATTGTGGATATCCCCGCCGGATACCATAACGGGGGCGGCGGATTCTCTTTCGCTGACGGCCATTCGGAAATGAAGAAGTGGCAGGATCCACGCACCACCAAGCCTTTCCGAGTCGGCGAGGTCACTCCTTATCCGAATAAGTCACCCGACAACGTGGATGTGGTCTGGATGCAGGAGCGCGCCACGCGGCACGAATGACATCCCGGGGATCTGGCGCTCAGGGAAAGGTCAGGCGATAAAAGACGCTGCCAGGGCCTCGACTCAACGGCAAAGCCATTTGGTTCGTCGCCGTTGAACCCGGCACTTCGCTCCAGTTGGTTCCCAACCCCTCCGTCAGCGTGTTGGTTTGCACCTGCAACCGCCAGCCGAGGTGGTCGGCCGGCCAGGACAGGGTCAGCTTCCCGTCCGCGGCTGCGAACTCGATGTTCGTGGGCGTTGTGTTTACCGTGCTGACGATCCGCAACGTGCCGTCGGTGGCGAGCGTGCTTAGGTCCCATGCGAGCCCCGGACCGGGTGCGGCCGGAACGATTTGGTCAAATGCTCCGCTGTAGCTCGACGCGCTGAAGAGTTTGAAGGCATCGCCATCGCCCAGTTGGCCCCCGAGGTTGGTCAGGCTCAGCGTGCCGCCATAGCTCACGCTGGTGAGCCCGCGCACGAGGTCGTTTGTCCCTTCCGCCCTGTTCAGCTCCATGACCGTGGTTCCGGCCAGCGCAAGTGAATGGTTGATGGTCAGGGCGCCGATGGAGGCGCCGGGCGAAAGCGCGCCCGCCGCCAGAATGCTGACCGGGCCTGCGATGGTGCCGCTGCCTGCGAGCACGCCGCCGGCAATCGTTAGGCCGCCAGGCCCGATCGAGCCATTGACCACCAGCGTGCCGTTGCTGATGGTTGTCGGGCCGCTGTAGGGGTTGGCGCCGGCGAGCGTCAATGTGCCCGGGCCATCCTTGACCAGGCCCAGGGTGGCGCTGCCGTTCTGAATCGAGCCGGAGACACTGAAATGGCCGTTGCCCTCAAACCTGAGGGTGCGCGCGCCGGTGGCGGCGGAGGTGACCACGCCGCCGAGATTGAGGGTGCCGGCATCGGATTGGAGCACGTAAAAGCTCCCGCCAACGTTGAGCGTGAGTCCGCCGAGGGAATTGCTGCCCGCGACATTTTGGATCGCGACAACGTTGGTGTTCCTTCCGCTCAGGCTCACCGCCGGTGCGGTGACGCTGCCCGAGAATCCGTCCAGTTGCAGCGTGGAGCTGCCGCTGTTGTTGTTGCGGATCGAAATGGCCGCGAGACCGCCCGCCGCATTCGCCGCCGCGAGCCGCACGATGCCTTCGTAGGCCGTCGTGCTGCTGGTGTCCACGTAAAGTGTGCCCAGGAGGGAGTTCGACCCGTTCAGAACGAGCGTTCCGGCGCCGCTCTTCACCAAGCCGTTTGCGCCAGTCAGCGACGCGGGAATCGTGGCCGTGTTCTGGTTCACCGCGATGGAGGGCGAGGCGCCGGATCCGCTGTCGAGCGTAAGGACACTGCCGCCGGTGGATAACAGGGTCCAGGTTTGCGCGCCCGAGGTGTCGCCGAATTTCAGCCGGCCAAGGGTGCGCGAGGAGTTCAGGACCACGCTGCGGTTGGCGGTGATGTTCAGCGTGCTGAAGTCGGCGGTGTAGCCCGCGCCGTTGGCGACCAGCCCGCCACTCCAGCGAGGCGTGTCACTCCAGAGGCCACTGGCATCGGAAATCCAGGTGCCGTCGCCAACGTCCGCGGCGGGGGGCTGATTGGTCTGCAGCGCGGCGATCTCCGCCGCCGACATGGCAAAGTGCGTGAACACCACTTCGTCCAGGCGGCCGCGGAACAAGGGGTCGGCGGGCCACTGGCTTTTGCCGAGGTAATTCCGCTTCGGGTTAAACTGCGACGGCAGAATTGAGAAAGTTGTGGAGGATGCAGCCAGCACCCCGTTGGTGTAAAGCCGCGCGACATTATTGCTTAGCGTCACCGCCACGTGCCGCCACTGGCCGGCAGGCAGCGGCGCGGCTTCGAGAATCTGCTGAGTGCCGCCATTCTTAATGCCGAAACGCAGGGTGCCGCCGCCGGACCGGGGAGTCAGGAAGAGGTATTGCGAGGTGTCATTGCCGAAGTCGAAAATGCGCTGCCAATCTCCGCCGCCGTCCCAGTTCACCCAGGCGCCAAAACTGAAGGCGGCGCTGTTGGCGGTGTTGACCGGAAGCTGAACATAGCTGTTCGTGCCATCAAGCTGGATGGCCTGACCGAACTGCCCGGAAGTGTAGGCGGGAAGGCCCACGGCGATGCCGTTGTTGCCGAGGCCGAAGCCATCCAGCACGCTGCCTTCGAACTGGAGCCACGCGGCGGGCCGTCCCCCGCCCGGCAAACCCTCCTGGAGATAGCCGATGCGCGAGGGTTTGTCCCGATACGTCACCCCCGCGGCGGTCAGGGAGCCATCGTCCCACTGCAGGCGGCGAACGTCCTCAACCCAGTTGTAAAGGGCGTAACGTTCGACGAACGGCGCATTCTCCAGCATGTCCATCATGGCGTTGATGCACGCCTCCTGCTGGGTGTAGGTCGGGTCGGCGCAGCCGGTCCAGTTCGCGCCGTTGTTCCACTCGGTGATCCAAAGCGGCCGTTTGACCTGGTCGTAAATGCCCTTGAGCGCGTTATACATCTGGTTGGCGGCGCCGGAGGGATTGGACGGATCATAGCACCGGTAATAATGGACCGCGACGAAATCCACCCGCAAACCGGCGGCGTCCGCCTGGGAGATGAACGGGTAAAGCCAACTGCTCCAACCGCCGTCCGTCGTCGCGGGTGAACCGACGCGCAACCCCGTCGCCAGCAGGTCCGGCCAAGACCAGATGGCGTCGCCGACGGCGATGTTGGCCTGGCTGGCGCTATCGGGCTCGTTATAGCCCAGGAGGTGGCTGGCGCCACGCGTCTGCCAGTTCTGCCCAAGCCCCGGCCACCAGCGGTTCTGCCGGATGGGCACATATTCCCAGTCCAGCGTCGAGTTCTGGTCTATGTTCCAGTTGTAATACCAGCGCACGTTGAGATTTGCCGGGATATTGCCGCAGATGCCCTTTTTGGCCGTCCAACGCCAGGGAAAGATGCGGACGAACGAGACGGAATTGTCCAGGCCCGAGGGCATGATGCTGACCTCGAGGTCACCATCCTGGGCCACGAAGTTGCGGCTGAGGCCAGTGCCGTCGCCGTTTTGGGCAAGCGTGGCCGTGTAGCCGCGTTTGAGCCGGAACGAACGGATGGCGTCGTTGAGCGGCAGGCTCGCATCGCTGTAAGCCGTGTATTGGCTGAGATACGCCGAGGAGCCGGTGAAGTTGGTGCCGCTGAAGACCTGCAGGGGCTGATAGCTCGGCGGGTGGGGAATGACCAACGCCCCCATGGCGTGCTCGACGATCCGGACGTTGCTGCCGGAAACCGCTGCCGCGCCGTTGACGCGAATTTGGCCGAGATACGTGGACGCCACCAGCGAGGGCTTGATGCCGGGCAGAAAGAGCCACGCGTCCGCCGAATTGAGATGGATCACGCAGCCCGAAAGGGGACTGTTGGTGGCGGTGACCCACAGCTCGCTGCGGCCCGTCATTGTAACGGTGAGGTTGGTCAATGCCGCGTAGGTGTGGATGCCGTTGGTGATGGTCAACGTCTGCGCTGCCGCCGCAAGGGAAAAGCCCGCCACGAGCACAACCGCCAGCCTTCCACAAAGTCGTAGTTTCACGGGTTTATTATACCAGCGCGGCACGGCTGGCGAAAGTCGGACTTCTGGACACCGCGCCCCGCGCTGACTCGGGATTTCCAGAAGGTGGAAAGGTAGGCAGGTGCGAAGGTGGCAAGGTGGGAAGGTGCGAAGGTGGGAAGGTGCGAAGGTGCGAAGGTGCGAAGGTGAAAAGGTGGGAAGGTGGGGAAGGGAATCTCAGATTTGAGATTTCGAGATTGGGAAAACGGAGGGGTACCGGGGATGGGCTTTACTTTTTGGGCTTCAGCGCCGCACCAGTTTGGCGCAGAATGGGGGCATGAAATCGCTGACGGAATATTTGTGGTTCGAGGTGCCGAGCCGGCGGGGTTTTGTGAACATCACGCCCACGGTGGAGAACCTGGTGCGGCGGAGCGGGGTGCAGGAAGGGCTGTGCCTGGTGAACGCGATGCACATCACGGCATCGGTGTACATCAATGACGCGGAAGACGGGTTGCTGCACGATTACGAGGTGTGGCTGGAGAAGCTGGCGCCGCACGAACCGGTGGCGCAATACCATCACAACCGCACGGGGGAGGATAACGCTGACGCCCACTTGAAACGGCAGATTATGGGCCGCGAAGTGGTGGTCGCCATCACCAAGGGCAAGCTGGACCTGGGGCCGTGGGAGCAGATTTACTACGGCGAGTTCGATGGGCGGCGGCGCAAGCGGGTATTGGTCAAAATCATCGGGGAGTAAGGCGGCCGCGAGCGCGCGGTCGAGCGCCGGAGACATTGACCGGCCGCGGATTCCACCGGAGAGTAAACAACCATGTCTGAAACAGGTGAACGTCCGCCGCCGCTGGAGCCGCATTATGGGCCACCGCCGGGGACGGAGCCAACGTTGGGGCAGCAACTCAAGAAGCTGCTGACACCCGTGGCTGTGGGGCTGGTGCAGCTGAAGTTTCTGGTGGTGCCGGTGTTGAAATTCTTCCCGATTCTGCTCAAGACGGGGGGAACGATGTTGTTGTCCATCGGGGCGTATGCGCTGGCGTGGGGGTGGATGTTCGCGGTGGGGTTTGTGTTGCTGCTGTTGATCCACGAGTGCGGGCATTTGGTGGCGGCGCGGCAGTTCGGGCTGAAGGTGGGGGCGCCGGTATTCATTCCGTTCATGGGGGCGCTGATCGCGCTGAAGGAGGCGCCGAGAGATGCCTGGGTGGAAGCGTGGGTGGGGATTGGCGGGCCGTTGCTGGGGACCGCCGGAGCGGCGGTGTGCGAAGTCATCTACCTGGCCAGCGGCAATGCCTTGTTCCGGGCACTGGCCTACACCGGTTTTTTCCTGAACCTGTTCAACCTCGCGCCGATCGGGTTTTTGGACGGAGGCCGGATCGTGACGGCGCTTTCGCCGTGGCTTTGGCTGGTGGGCGCGGTGGTGATGGGAGCGATGATGGTGTTCCATCCGAATTTTATTGTCGCGCTGATCCTGGTGTTGTCGCTGCCACGCCTGTGGTTTCTGTTCCGCCCCAAGACGGACCAGGAGCTGCGTTATTTTGAAGTCCCGGCCGGGCGGAGACTGGCGATGGCGGCGCTGTATTTCGGCCTGATTCTGTTCCTGCTGCTGGGAATGGCCTCGACACACCTACCGCTCAGTGCGAGCCGCTGAAGGAAGAGTCTCTCGGGCGGGGGTGAGCCGATGCATAAGAGGCTCGCGTGAGGCGGTGGAAGGGTCCATATTGGCGATGTAGCTATGCCCAACGAGAAGCTGGATACGCGCCAGAAAGCGCGGCAAATCAACCAGGACGCGAAACGTTACGGAACCTTCGCAGAGATTGGCGCCGGCCAGGAAGTGGCGCGGTGGTTCTTCCGCGTCGGGGGCGCGGCCAAGACGGTGGCGAAGACGATTTCGGCCTATGACATGGCGGTCAGCGACGCGATTTACGGGCCGACGGAGCGTTACGTGAGCCGCGCCCGGCTGAAGGCGATGCTGGACTACGAGTATGAGTTGCTGCTCGCGAGGTTGGAGAGCAGGGTGGGCGACAAGACGGCATTTTTCGTGTTCGCCAACACTGTGGCGACGCGGAAGGAGCGGGGGGATGGCTGGATGGGCATTCGGTTCCAGGATCAGCCGGGCGCCGATCCGTCGGAGCTGTTTCTGCATGTGCGGATGCTCGACAAGGAGAATGTGCGGCAACAAGAGGCGCTCGGCATTTTGGGAGTGAACCTGCTCTACGGCGCGTGCTACCTGCACCGTGACCCGCCGGCGTTGATCCGGTCCCTCCTGGACGACCTGAGCTGGGAACGGATTGAAGTGGATATGATCCACTTTGCGGGACCGGGTTTTGCCGGCGTGGATAACCGGCTGATGGCCCTGCAACTGGTGCGCGGCGATTTGACCGAGGCGGCCATGTTCACCGCCCACGGGGAGGCGGCCCAGTGGGCGGAGGTGCTCTACAACAAGCCGGTGATGGTGTTGCGCGGCAGTTTCCGGCCGGTGACCAAGGCCACCCTGGATGTGCTCGAGCGCGGTCTGGAACAGTTTGTGCGCGAGCCGGATTTGGAGGGGGAGTCGCCGGTGGTGTTGATGGAGATGACGCTGCGGCATTTGACCACGGCCGACGGGGTGGACGAAACGGATTTTCTGCACCGGGCGGACACGCTGCAGGCCTTGGGGCAAATGGTATTGGTTTCGAATTTTCGGCGTTTCCATCGGCTGGCCGCCTACCTGTCGCGATACACCAAGCGGCCGATGGGCATTGCGCTGGGGGCGTCCAACCTCCAGGAAATTCTCGACGAGAGCTTTTACAACGACAGCGAGGGCGGCCTTTTGGGCGGCCTGGGCCAGCTCTTCAAGAACCCCGCCCGGCTCTATGTCTATCCGCATCTGGATTTGGAATCGGGCGAACTGTTGACGGTGGAAAACTACCCGGTGCCGAGCCGGCTGAGACACCTGTATGCCTACCTGGTGGAAAACCGCTACATCCAAGCGATTGCCCAGTATCGCGCCGACCTGCTGCCTCTCCGGCGACGGGACGTCCTGGCCCGAATCCAGGCCGGAGACCCGGCTTGGGAAGACCAAGTGCCGCCGCCACTGGTTGAACTGATCAAGCGGCGCCACCTCTTTGGGTGGCGGGAAAACAGCCCGGCCGCAACTGCCGCGCCGCGCGGTCAACCCTCCAGCGCCGGGCAAAGGGCAACCCTATGAACCACAATCGTCAAGCCAAAAACTCAGCCAAAGCTCACGTGGCGGCCCCTCCCCCGGCGAACGAATCGCTGGTGGACATGGAGAAATTTCTGAGTTCCTTCGACGGGACCGCGGCCGACCTTGAAGAACTGACGGCTCTTTACCTGCGCGAGACGGAGAGATCGGTGGATGAAATCGCGTCCGCGTTGGCGACGGGTGACAGCGGAGCCCTTCGCGTCCGGGCCCACGCGGGGTATGGCGGCAGCGCGCAGGTTGGGTTGCGCGGCGTCGCGCAAGTGTTCCGCCAACTGCAACAGGCGGGCGCCGAGGGCGCGTTGGAACGAGGGGAGGCGCTGTTGCCACAGGCGCGTGCCGAGCTGGAAAAAGCGCGCCAGTTCCTGACGAGCTATCTCGCCTGGCTCCGGTTGCAAGAGGCGGGGTGAAGACAGGGGCGCGGTCTGCTGGGCTCTAATCGGGATTTTCCTGGAGCCACTGCTGGAGCCGCGACTGCCACCGGGCCCAATCTTTTCCAAAGTCCTCCTCGAGGAAGAGCTGGAGGATTTCCAGCGCCTCTCCGGCTTTGGGATGGGACTCGGTGCGGGCCACGTCCAGGAGGAGAGGCAGTTTGACGCTGTTGGGACGATTCAGGAGATCAGCGATCAGCACGTCGAGCACCGGCTCGGCCAGGGCGGCGTTCGTGAGGTAATGACCTAGGGGCGCATACTCGGGGTCTGTCAGCAAGTTGGACAGGTGCTGCGCGACCTCGACTTGTCCGTCGGCGGGCAGGGCTGGAAACAACTCGAGCAGTTGGCGGGCTTTGACGGACTCCTCGCCCTCAGCGCCCAGGATGGCATCAATGCGTTCTTCCCAATTGGACTGCATGGCGGGGAGGGAATCTCCGCTCGGGGCGTCGGGAGCGGGGTTGAAAGCGGCGGGTGAGGACCCAGTGGCTGGCGCTCCGCCGCCCGCGGCGCCGCCGGAGGGAGCGGAGGGATTGGTTGGTTCGGCAGGGGGGGGTGGCGGGACGGGCTCGGGCGGGCCGGCCTTTCGGCTGCCCCACAAGCCCACGATGATTCCGACGGCAACCACCACCGCCAGCACCCCAACGATTTTCAAGATTTTCGGCAGACCATTCATGTCATTGCACCATTAGAAACACCCGGCCCGGGCGGCGGTTGGCAGAACGCGCCGCCCTGGGGCCTCGCTCGCCGTGTACAACACCGGCGCGGCTGGATTGTTGCGCCCCAACCGGGTCAGGCCGGCACCGCGTCATGCTGGAGGTGGTAGAGCTTTTGGTACACTCCGCCCCGCGCAATGAGCTCGGCGTGCGTGCCGGTTTCCACGATTCGGCCGCTGTCCAGCACCACGATAACATCGGCTTTTTGAATGGTGGACAGGCGGTGCGCAATACAAATCGTGGTCCGGTCTTTCATCAATTCCTCGAGGGCAGCCTGGACCGCCCGTTCGGACTCGGAATCCAGCGAACTGGTGGCCTCGTCGAGAATCAGAATGGGGGCGTTTTTCAGGACGGCCCGGGCGATGGCAATGCGCTGGCGCTGGCCGCCGGAAAGGTTGATGCCCTTTTCTCCCACGACGGTGTCATAGCCTTTGGGTTTTTCCAGGATGAACCCGTGGGCGTGAGCGTGACGGGCCGCCTCTTCGATTTCGGCATCCGTGGCATCCGGGCGGCCCATGGCGATGTTGCGGCGGATGGTGGTGTTAAAGAGGATATTCTCCTGGGCCACCACGGCGATGTTGGCGCGCAAATCGGCAGAGCGGACTTCGCGGATGTCCGTGTCCCCAATCCGGATCGAGCCGGATTGGGGGTCGTAGAAGCGCAGCAGCAAGTTGGCGATGGTGGTTTTGCCGGAGCCGGTGCGCCCCACCAAGGCGACCAACTGGCCGGGCCTGATGGTGAGATTGATGTCGTGCAAAACCTGCTTTTCGCCGTACGAGAAGGAGACGTTAATGAAGCGAATCGTCGCGCCCCGCGCGTTAAGAGGCTTGGGGTTTGCCGGTTCGGGGACGGTGGTGGTTTCGGCAAGGAGTTGGTAGGCAGGGTCAACGGTGACGCGGGCCAGGGCGAGCTGGCCTTGAAGGCGGCTGAGGTTCTTGAGGGGCGCGTAGAGGCCAAACACGGCGACGAAGAAGTAGAGGAGGCTGCCAATGTCCCCGGCCGGCGCATGGCCCGGCGCAAAGGCGTAGTAGGCGAAAATGAGCGCGACGCCCACCGCGCCGATGAACTCGATGACCGGGCCGGGCACTTCGCTGGCGCGGACCGACCGCATGAAGAAACTGATGACGGCGCGGGTGGCATCCTGGAACTGCTGGACGACCGTTTTTTCGAGGTTGTAACTCTTGACCACGCGGACGCCGGTAAAGGATTCGTGCATCACCGCCGCGACATTGGCGAATTTGGCATGGATGCCCGAATGCGACTTGCGGAGCTTGCGGCCGTAGATGATGACGGGCACCAGGCAGACGGGAAAGACCAGGAGGGTGAAGAGGCTCAGGAGGGGTTGCAGGGCCACCAGCGTGATGACCTGGACGAGGATGGAGATCGGCTCGCGTATTATGGTTCCGAACGAACCGTTGATGGTGGTGTTGACGGCCATCGCTCCTTCGATGCGCGCCATGCATTCGCCGGTGCCGGTCCGGCTGAAGAAGCTCATGGGCATGTTGATGACGTGGGCGAAGAGCTTCACGCGCAAATCGTTGGCGGCCTGGATGCCCACCCACGAAAGCATGTAAATGTTCAGGTAGCCGAGCAAGCCGCGCACCAGCATCGCCGTCGGGATCAGGGCGATGGCAATCACCTTTTGGGTTGTGGAAGGTCTGTCAGTGGGCCAGAACCGGTCGAGCATGGCCTGGAGCGGGGCTGGAATGCGCGTCCGCGTATCCATCTTCGCGGGGGCAGCGGCGGGCGCGGCGCCGTCCCCTGCGGAAGGGGTGGGTTGGACAGCCGCCGGGTCGGCGGCGCGGCTGGCAAACACGGTGTCCACGGCGAGCTTGACCGAGAGGGGCAGCGTAAAGGCCAGCATCCCGGAGAGGAATCCGCACAGCAGGCCCAGCCCGAACCGAAAGCGGTAGGGCTTCACCAGTTGCAGCACATTCTTTAGATAGTTGCGCATCCGTCGGCGGTTATTATGGCCGACGGTCCATGGCTGGCGAGACTTTCCTGCGGCTGGACGGACTCCCGCAAGGCCCCAAGCCGCTCCAGCGGGCGCGGAGAGGGCGGGCGGGTGACGAGAAGTTATTGATGGCAGCAGGCGCCGCCGGAGGCGAGATTGGGACTGAGGTAGGGGATGCCCAGCGACATGCCGCGCAGGATTAACAACGTGGCAATCAGGAACACGGAGACGGGGATGGCCTTTCGCAACTTGAGCCGCCAAGTCAGCGGCACGACTTTACCCGAAAGGCTGATGGCCAGCATCATGGGCGTTGTGCCCAGGCCAAAGAGAGCCATATATTGAACACCCGCCAGCATGCTGCCGGTGGCCGTGGCGCCGGCCAGCGCCACATAGACCAGGCCGCAGGGCAGCAGGCCATTGAGCAGGCCGAGAATTCCGAGCGAAACGACGGAACGTTGCCGCAGCAGAACCGCCATGCCCGATTTGAGCCGCCCCACCAGCAGCGTCGCGGGCTTCCAGAGGGAGAGGCGGCGCGACACCAACAAACCGGTCAGGAGCAACAGTCCCAGGCCGATGGAAACCCAACGTTGCACCCCCGCCATAACCAGGGTTTGCCCCACCCCGCCAAACACCAGTCCCATCGCGCAATAGGTCACGGTCCGGCCGGCGTTGTAGGCCAGGCGCCCGCCGAGGTAGGCCGCGGCGGTGGCGCCGCTGCCGGGCAGCGCGAGGGCAAGCGGCCCGCACATTCCGGCGCAGTGCAAACTGCCGACCAACCCGAGCGCAAATCCTGTCCACAAGTCCATAAGCTTCAAGAGGGCGCGGCGCCAATCACGACTTTCTGATCCACGCCATAGTCCTGGCCGCCGGCCGACCAGCGCACTTTGACCCGCCACAATCCGGGTGACAAGGAGGTTGCATCAATGGACTGGCGTCCCCGCCCGTCCAATTCGAGCTTGAGTCGCCGGTCCAGGCCGGCGGATGAAGGGCGGTAAAGGTGGATGTCACCTGTGGGGCGCACGGCCGCCGCGGGGAGCGGGATCTGAAGGGTGATGGCGCGTGCCACCGGATCATACCGGACCAGGTCCGGGGCCTGAAGCTGGCGGGTGCGTTGCAACTGCTCCATTTGGGCCTGGTAACGGAGTTCCTGTTCGTAATAATCGGCGGCGACCAGGTCGGTCGGATGGAGCTGGCAGAACACAATGAAGGCGGCAAAGCCGGCGATGGCCAGGGCGAAGAAAGCGATGATGCTGGCGGGCCAGGGATTCCAACGTCGTCCCAGGGCTCCTGAGGGCGGGAGCGGTGTGTTCATAGTCGTCATTTGCGGGGGCCGATGAAAACGGTTTTGATGCGGCTGATGCGCCGGCCTTCGGCATAGAGTCCGATGACAAGCGGGGTGTTGCCGGAGGCGAGTTTTTCGGGGGCAATCTCGACCAACACCGAAGCATCGGTTTGCTGGTCGGGCGGGAGATGGAGTTGTCCGCCCAGTACCAGCAGGGTGCCTTCGATATTTTCGAGCCGAAGCTCGACGGGTTTCTCGCGGTGCGTTTTGTTGGTAAGTTTCAACAGATAGAGATTGCTGATGCGGCCGCCGGGCGTTTGCTGAAACAAAGCGCCGGGCGCGCGCAGGAAAGTGGCATCCACGGGCGACCGGGTCAGCAGGAGAGCCGCCAGGGCGGCGCCAAGCAGCAGGAGGATGAGGCAATAGCCCAAAATCCGGGGGGTGATCCGGAGGGGCTCGCCCTTTTCGATGCCGTTGAGGGAGGCGTAACGGATCAGGCCGCGGGGGCGGCGGATTTTGTCCATGACGGCGTCGCAGGCATCCATGCACGCGGTGCAGTTCACGCACTCCATTTGCGTGCCGTTGCGAATGTCAATGCCGGTCGGGCAGACCGCCACGCACTGAAAACAGTCAATGCAATCGCCCCCGCCGCGCGCGGTCCGCTGCTCGAGCGGTTCGCCGCGGCGCCAATGACCGCGCTTTTCGCCGCGCTTGTAGTCGTAGGCCACGACGATGGTGTTCTCATCAATCAAGGTGGACTGCAGGCGGCCATAGGGACAGATGAAGGTGCAGGCCTGTTCGCGGAACCGGGCGAAGATGCCGTAGAACAGGAGGGTGAACAGGCTCATGAAGGTGAGGCCGGTGAGGTGATGGCGCGGATCGTCCGTGACGATGGTTTTGAGCGCGTCAATCCCGATGATGTAGGCCAGGAGCGTGTTGCCAATGACAAAGGAGAGCGCCAGGAAGATGCCGTGCTTGGCGAGCTTGCGCCCCACCTTGGCCGGGGTCCATGGCGCGCGGTCGAGCGCCTTTTGGGCCGGGGCATCGCCTTCGATCCAGTATTCTATTCGGCGGAACACCATTTCCATGAGCACAGTCTGCGGGCAGGTGTAGCCGCACCAGAGCCGGCCGAAAGCGGCGGTGAACACGGCGATGCCGGTGAGGAACAACAACAATCCCAGCGCGAAGACGAGGTTATCCTGCGGCCAGAAGATGACGCCCAGGATGGAGAACTTGCGCTCGACCACATTGATCATCAAGAGCGGGTTGCCGTTGATTTTGACGAAGGGTCCGCCAAACATCACGGCCAGCAACACCCAGGTCAGCCAGATGCGGGCCCGATAGAAACGGCCGCGCGGTTTTTTGGGGTACAACCACAGGCGCCGGCCTTCCTTGTCGGCGGTGGCGATATGATCGCGGAAATCGGTCCAATCCACCTCGCCGACCGGCTTGGGGGAGGAGGGTTTGGTGTCGGGGCCGGCCTCAGGCATGTCGGACCTTTGCGGGAGGCCTATTCGAACTCGCTCGGGCCGGTTTTGACGGGGGCCTGGTCCTCGCGCGGTTTCGGGTTTTTGGGATTGGTGCCCCGGAGGGTGTAGATGTAGCTGCCGACGGCGTGAATCGTGCTGGGTTTGAGGACGCCTCTCCACGTGACCATGCCTTTGCTGGGCACCCCATTCCAAATGGTTTTGAGATTATCCACGAAATTCGAGCCGTGAATCCAGTAGTCATCGGTCAGGTTGGGACCGACCAACCCGCCGCCATCGGGGCGATGGCAGGGGGCGCAGAGTTTCTCGAAGGTCTCCCTGCCCTCCGCGAGCATCAACGGGTCTGTGGAGGGCTGGAGGGAAACCATTTTGCTTTCGAATTCCGCCACGGCGGCCGCCTTGATTTTTTCACCGATGGCCATTTCGGCCTGGTATTGGGCGGCCATGAGCGGGCCAGCATCCAGGAGGTGGTAATAGATCATGTAAATGACGGCAAAGACAATGGAGAGGTTGAAGAGCCAAACCCACCAACGGGGCAGCTTGTTGTCCAGTTCGCGGATGCCATCGTATTCGTGGTCCAGCAACAGGGGGTCTTGATCTTGAGGTGTCGTGTTCATGGTCAGTGCTCCAGGTCGCAAGGTTTGGAATCCTCGTTCAACGGCAGGCGGGCCATGCGCTCCAGGTGCGGTTTTCGGAGCGAGAACGCCCAAACCATGAGGAGGATGAAAAGGAGAAAGAACAGGCAGAGCGAGAGGATACCGTAGCGCTCGATGCCGCCGAGGTGTTGCAACACATTTTGGATCATGGCGAAGGGCTATTGGGCCTGGGCGGTAAAGGCTGCCGGCGCGTTGGTGGCGCCGGGCTCCGACTTGATGTCCGTGCCCAGGCGCTGGAGGAAGGCGATCAAGGCGATGATTTCGCGGTCCGGCGGCGCGTTGGTAATGGAGCCGGTGGCCAGGTTGGCCACGATTTTTTGGGCCTGCGTTTCGATGCTCTTCGGCGCGTTCCGAATGTCCTCGTCCGAGTAGGGCACGCCGACTTTGCGGAGAGCGCGCATCCGGTCAGCGACCACACTTGTATCCAATTTCTGGGTTAAGAGCCACGGATAGCGGGGCATGATCGAGCCGGGCGAAGTCGAGCGGGGGTCCTCCATGTGGTTGAAGTGCCACGCATCGGGATACTTGCCGCCCACGCGGTGCAGGTCGGGCCCGGTGCGTTTGGAGCCCCAAAGGAATGGATGGTCATAGACAAACTCGCCGGCCTTCGAGTATTCGCCGTATCGTTCCGTTTCCGATCGGAAAGGCCGAACCATCTGGGAGTGGCAGCCCACGCAGCCTTCCCGGATGTAGATGTCCCGTCCCAGGCATTCCAGGGGCGAGTAGGGCTTCACACTGGCCAGGGTGGGGACGTTCTCTTTGATCAAGAACATCGGCACAATTTCGACCAGACCCCCGATGAGAACCGCAATGGTGGTTAGGACGGTAAAAGTCACGGGGACGCCCTCAAGCCAGCGGTGGCCGAGTTTCGGGCTTTCTTTGACGGCGGGGTTGAGGGCGGGCGCCTGCGCGGTCTGATCCCCGATAAAGCGGCCCGCCCGCGCGGTTTGGTAAAGGTTGAGGATCATGAGGATGATGCCGGTGACGTAAAACAAGCCGCCCAGGGCGCGGAGCTGGTACATGGGGATCACGCGGATCACGGTTTCCAGGAAGTTCGAGTACTGGAGGAAGCCGTCGGAGGTGAACTGCTTCCACATGAGGCCCTGGGTGACGCCGCTGGTGTAGAGGGGCACCACGTAGAACATCATGCCCAATAATCCGATCCAGAAGTGGTAGTTGGCGAGTTTGGTGGACCAGAGTTTGGTGTTGTAGAGGCGGGGCACCAGCCAGTAAAGAATCGAGAAAGTCAGGAAGCCGTTCCAGCCGAGCGCGCCGGTGTGGACGTGGGCAACGGTCCAATCGGTGTAATGAGAGAGGGCGTTGACGCTCTTGATGGCCAGGGTGGGGCCCTCGAGGGTGGCCATGCCGTAGGCCGTGACGGCCACAACCATGAACTTCAGCATGGGTTCCTGCCGCACTTTATCCCAGGCCCCCCGGAGCGTGAGCAGGCCGTTGAGCATGCCGCCCCAGGAAGGGGCCACCAGCATGACGGAGAACACCATGCCCAACGACTGCGCCCAGTCGGGCAACGCCGTGTAGAGCAGATGGTGGGGTCCGGCCCAGATGTAGATGAAGATCAGGCCCCAGAAATGGATGATGGAGAGGCGATAGCTGAAGATCGGGCGTTCCGCCGCTTTTGGGAGGTAATAATACATCAAACCCAGGTAGGGGGTGGTGAGGAAGAAGGCCACGGCGTTGTGGCCGTACCACCACTGCACGAGGGCGTCCTGCACGCCGGCGTAGATGGAGTAACTCTTGAAGCCGCCGGCGGGGATTTCCAGGGAGTTGAAGATATGCAGCAGGGCCACCGTAATGGCGGTGGCAATATAGAACCAAATGGCCACATACATGTGTCGCTCCCGGCGTTTCAAAATCGTACCGAGGAGGTTTATGGTGAAAGCGACCCAGACCGCCGTGATGGCCAGGTCCACCGGCCACTCCAGTTCGGCGTATTCCTTGCTGGTCGTCAGGCCCAGCGGGAGGGTGATGGCTGCGGCGACGATGATCGCCTGCCAGCCCCAGAAATTGAACCAACTCAAGGCGTCGCTGTACATGCGCGCCTTGCAGAGGCGCTGTAGGGAATAATAGATGCCGCAAAACATGCCGTTGCCGACAAAGGCGAAGATGACGGCGTTGGTGTGGAGCGGCCGGATGCGCCCAAAGGTAGTAAAGGGGGTGTCCAGGTTGAGGTCCGGCCAGAACAGTTGGCAGGCGGCCAGCAGGCCGGCGGAGGTGCCGATCAGCCCCCAGAAGGCGGTGGCGATGGCAAAGGCGCGGACGATGTGATTGTCGTAGCTGAAGGTTTCGATGGGCGCGCGGCCGCCGGTGAGGGATTCTGCGCCGGGTGCGGTCGTGGAGGTTTGGCTCATGGAGTGGGCTTGTTCGAAGGCTGTGGATGGGGGGCTTTGGCCCCGGGGTTAGGGTCGTCGGACAAAATTCGCATCGCGGGGGTGCAGGTATCCTCGTATTGGCCGTTGCGGACCGCCCACACAAACGCCGTCAGGAAGCTCAAGGCGAGCGTCAGGCTGATCGCGATCAGTATGATGATAACCGACATCTTTATCTTAAGATTCCGGTTCCGCCTCGAGGCGGGGCAAACCGGCCTGGCGCGCCGCCCACGCGGTGGCGCCACACGCAACCAGCACCACTGATACGGAACTGACGGGCATCAACACGGCGCAAATCAACGGCGAGAGAATGCCCGCCGCCGCGATGCAGATCCCAAGCGCATTGTAAAGGGCGGATATGACGAAA
>CAZVYG010000097.1:0-17503 GCA_964631605.1 uncultured Verrucomicrobiota bacterium | reverse complement strand
CCGACCCGGAGCGACACGTGGTGGTGCTGGGCGAGTTCAATGACACGAAGGATTCGCCCTCGACGCGCGCGGTCATCGGGCGGGGCCGGCTGCGCCTGGTGGACACTCGTCCCGCCGAGCGCAACGGCGACAACCTGCCGAGCACCAACCCCGCCTGGGACCCCCGCAACGTCACCTGGACGCATTATTACGGCAAGGAAGACACCTACTCGCGCATTGATTATATTCTGCTCAGCCCCGCAATGGCCCGCAAATGGGTGACCAACGAAACCTACGTGCTTGCCGCGCCCAATTGGGGCCTCGCCTCCGACCACCGTCCGCTCGTCGCGACTTTCCGCCCCGAGGATGAGTAATCCTGCGCCCCCCGCGAGGGCCTGAATCGCCGCGCCTCAGCCGGCGCTAGACATACAACGCCGCCTGCAGTTCGCGCACCATCACCCCGATGAACGGATAACGCCTCTCGGGTTCTTTTTCAAGACACCGCAGAATGACTTTCTCCAACGCCGCCGGCAGGTCCGGGTTCAGCTCGCGGGGCGGGATAAAGTTCGAGCGGTCGAGCTGCCGCTTGAGGATTTCGCCCGGAGTCTCCCCCGGAAACGGCTTCTGGTTGGTGAGCAATTCGTAGGCGGCCACGCCGTAGGAGAAAATATCCACGGGATGCGAGACCGGCTCGCCCTGCAGTTGTTCGGGCGCCATGTACGACGGAGTGCCCGGGTTCTTGCCGGAAATCTTCCTGGGCTTCTCCGGAATGGGCCGGGCCAGGTCAAAATCTATGAGCCGCACACTGGCATTCCGTGTCACCATCACGTTTTCGGGTTTGAAGTCCAGGTGCATGAAGCCGTTTTCGTGCATGTGCTCCAGCGCCACCGCCATATCAATCAGAATTTGCGCCACATTCTCCAGCAACACCGGGTCGTGCCGCGCGTAAAGGTCCTTGAGGTTGTCCCCTTCGACATACTCCATCAGCAGGTAGAGGTGCCCGTTGGTTTTGCCATGCTCGACGTAACCAATAATCCCCTCGTGATCGGCCAGGCGGGACAGGATTTCACACCCGCGGACAAAACGGCGCCGGGCCAGAAAGTTGAAGCGCAAGCGGTCATGCATCCGGCGGAGGGCATAGGCCTTGCCGCTCGCATCCGTCGCCAGCCAGATGTCAGCCATGCCGCCGCTGCTGATCAGTTCCTGGAGATAAAAACGGCCAAACGGCATTGGCGCCGCGTTCGTCATGCCGCGTGACTGCGAGGATACGGTGCTCACCTGAATCGTTCCATCTTTCCACTTTAGTCTCTCACAAGCCGGTTGCAGATGCGAGCCTCAAAATTGTCTTTGAAAAACAACCCGCTCCCCGGCAGGATACGCGCTTGCTCCGGCACAGCCGGGCCGGGCGGCCAGCCCGCCGGGCCCCGGGGCAAGTCCGTAACAACATGAAACGAACGCATCATTGCAGCGAATTGCGGCCGGCTCACGCCGGACAAGCCGTTACCCTGGAAGGCTGGGTTCATTCCCGGCGCGACCTCGGCGGGGTCATCTTTATTGATGTGCGCGACCGCGAGGGCCGCACCCAGACGGTGTTCGACCCTTCGGACCTGCCCCCCGACGTCTTCGAGCGCGCCGCCGCCTTGCGCAGCGAATGTGTCGTTCGCGTCACCGGCAAAGTCCGCTTGCGGCCCTCCGGCACGACCAACCCGAAAATCGAAACCGGCGAGGTCGAAGTCATGGCCACCAACCTCGAGGTCCTGAATGTCGCGGACGTCCTGCCGTTCCCGGTGGACGATCCCGAGGCCGCCGCCAAGGTCAACGAGGAGCTGCGGCTCAAATACCGCTACCTCGATCTCCGCCGCCCGGAAATGATCCGCAACTTGCGCCTCCGCAGCAAGGTCGCGGCCGCCACCCGTAATTACCTCGACGAACAGGGCTTTCTCGAGGTCGAAACCCCGGTCCTGTTCAAAAGCACGCCCGAGGGCGCCCGCGAATTCCTCGTGCCGAACCGGCGCGATCCGGGCACCTTCTATGCCCTGCCGCAGTCTCCCCAGCAGTTCAAACAGATTCTCATGGTCGCCGGCGTCGAGCGCTACTACCAGCTCGCCCGCTGCTTCCGCGATGAAGACCAGCGCGCCGACCGCCAGCTCGAATTCACCCAGATTGACATCGAAATGTCCTTCATCGAGCGCGAGGACATCTACGCGCTCATCGAAGGCTTGCTCAAACGAATCTGGAAGGTCGCGCTGAACCTTGACATCCCCACCCCCTTCCGCCGCATGCCTTACCGCGAGGCCATTGACCGCTACGGCATTGACAAGCCCGACACCCGCTTCGGCATGGAACTGGCCGATTTCACCGAGGAATTTCGCCACAGCACGTTCAAGGTGTTCAGCGGAGCGGTGGCCAATGGCGGCGTGGTCAAGGTTCTCAACGCCAAAGGCATGGCCGGCGCGACCCAGGGGCAGATGGATGCCCTGACCGAAATCGCCAGGAGCTTTGGCGCCAAAGGTCTGGCCTACATCAAGGTCGAAGGCGGCGAATGGAAATCCCCCATCGTGAAGTTCTTCAACGAGGCCGAAAAATCCGCCCTCGCCACCAAACTGGCCATCGAAGAAGGCGACCTGATCCTCTTTGCCGCCGACCAATGGCTGAACGCCTGCGAGATTCTCGGCAAGATCCGGCTCTATTGCGCCGACCTCTTGCGCGCCCAAGGCCGGCTCCAGGTGCCCGCCGACCGCTTTGATTTTCTCTGGGTGGTGGATTTCCCGCTCTTAAGCTTCGACAAGGAACAAAACCGCTGGTACTCCAGTCACCATCCCTTCACCGCGCCGGTGGCGGAGGACATCGCGTTTCTGAAGAGCGACCCGAAAAAAGTCCGCGGCCAGCATTACGATATTGTCGTCAACGGGGTCGAGTTGGGCGGGGGCTCCATCCGCATTCACCAGCCCGACGTGCAAAAAACCGTTTTCGAGGAGGTGCTGCAGATTCCCCCGGACGAAACCCGCCTCCGCTTCGGTTATATGCTGGAAGCCTTCCGCTTCGGGGCCCCGCCCCACGGCGGCATTGCCCTGGGCTTCGACCGCCTGAACGCCATCCTCTGCGGCACCCCAAGCATTCGCGACGTCATCGCCTTCCCCAAAACGGCCAAAGGCGTGTGCCTCATGACCGATTCCCCCGCCCCGGTCTCCCCCCGCCAGCTCCGCGAGCTTCATATCCAAGTCAAAGGCGCCAAACCTGAAAGCGGCGAGACCAAGGCCCCTTAGCCGCAGTTACACCTCCCCGGCCAACGGATAACCAGCTACACGAAAAATGGGGAAAAGTACGGAGGGAACCTGACCTCGCCGAGCCTCAGGGCTCGGAATACTTCAGGCTGATCTTTTCCGCCGGTACTGTCTTGACGGTATTGTGGTTGCGAAAAGCGAAGGCTAGCTCGACGTCCTTCAGGCCCCATTTCTGAATGAACTCCAAGGCGCGGTCTATCATTTTGAAATCCTTGGCCTTGGCCGGGTCACTGGTCCAAAGATCCGGCCCCTGAAAATAGAGCCCGGTACTGATTCTTCGTAGCAGCGTCTTCATAACGCCCAAAGGTTTTGCCAACTGCTTCTTCTCAAACTTTCAAGCCAAACGCTTCGATTCTGCAATTAATAGAAAGCATTAGCAGTACCAAGCTGAAATCTGCCTGAAAACAGCCTCAATGAAGGACTTGCAGAGAAACTTGCGCGTGGCTTTCACGCTTCCGGCGTGAAAATCACGCAGGCCACTCCTTCACGGCTGCGGAGCAAGCACGACCCGAAAACCGATGTAGTTATATGGCGTGACCGGGTCGGCGCTGCTCCGGCTGGCAGCACGGCAGAATTTGCCAACAGCCGACCAGCCTCCGCCGCGGAAAACCCGGTTGAAGCCGCTGCCAGGACCCTGCGGATCGAAAACCCAGTCTGTCGGGTAATTACCATACAAATCCTGCACCCATTCATAAACGTTGCCGTGGACATCCTGGAGGCCAAAGGGATTCGACAGCTTTTGGCCGACTGCGTGAGTCCGGCTGGCGCTGTTGGCCGAATACCATGCGTAATTGCCGAGCAAGACGTATCCCGGATCGTCTCCGTAACTGAACCGGGTGGGCAGGCCCGCCCGGCACGAGTACTCCCACTCCGCCTCGGTCGGAAGCCGGTAGAGCCAGTTGCCTGGAATGCGGCCCGCTTGCCGCTCCCTTTGCGTCAGCGCTTCGCAGTACGAACTCGCCGCGTACCAATAGACCGATTCCACTGGCCGGTTTAGGTCGGTCCCGTAATCAGTGGACCCTCGCACCCCGTTGAAAAAAGCCGGGTTGCCGCCCGTTACTGACAGGTATTCTGCCTGGGTGACCGGATATTTCCCGATAAAAAAACCTCGCGTTAGTGTAACGGTATGCTGCGTCTCATTGCTTAACCGGTCCACCTCGCTGGCCGGACTCCCCATCAGAAAGGTTCCGGGGCCGACATAGACCATGTTCGTGCTCGTAATGCCGGCCGGCAACGGGTGGGATACCGCCCGGTAAAAACGGCGTCCCGCACCTGCCCCCGGATAATCCACCACCAGCGAGGGAGTGTTCGACAGCGTGAGCGTTGCCAAGGGGAACCAACTGGGTGAGGACGTAAGGTTGGTGGAAAACTGCAGGGTCCAGCCAGTGCCCGGGGCGCCAGCAATGACGACGGCCGGCAAGCCGTCCACCATCCGCCCCGTTAATGTCGGCTGCGCCGGGGCCGAACCGCCGCATGCAAATGAAAAAACTGCCGTGCCCAGCATCAGGCGGAGCGACGAAACAACTTGCCGTGTCATCATAGTCTGCGCTTTCCGCGCCGTGCTATAGCAGCAGAAACAGGCGCGCAACGCAACCTCTGGTCTTGGACGCGGCACGGTCGAGGCATGCCGCGCTTACGAGCGGTATGGCACGCAGACCCGCTACTTGGACAACGCCTCGAGGCGGGAGGACAGTTCCTCGGGGGCAAAACCTTCGGCGGTGACCTTGCGGGTTTTGTCTGTGAGGATAAGCCAGGGCAGGGCGGCAGCGCCCCAGCCGGCTTTGGCCTTGTCGGGGTTTTCCTGGAACCGCGCGACCGGGAAAGGCAGGGCACTTTCCTGTTTCCAGGCGGCAAAGGCTTCGTCCGTCATCATCCCGGCCTGGATAACAACCACGGCCAGACCCTTCTGCTTCAACTCCTCCGCCTGTTCGGTGATCAGCCGGAGGGCTCGGCGCGAGGGCCGTTGTTCGGCATCCAGCAGCAAGGCAAGCACCGGCCGGTCGGCAGGCACGTCGCCGGCCGTCAAACCGAGCGCCGCAAGGTCGGGCAGGGGTTTGCCCGTGAGCTTGACGGTGGCGGGCGTCAGCGGCATCCGCCGGCCGCCGGCCGTGACCCGGAGGGTGATGTTGGTGTCGCCGGCTTCGACCACGGCATTGCCATACGCGCCCTGGGGGGTGTTGGCCGAAAGACGGAGCTGGCCGGGGACAACATTGTCAAGTTTGAAAAAACCTTTGGCGTCGGATTGAACGTTGATGTGGGGCTGTTTGTCGCCGTAGGCATAAACCCAGGCGCGAGCCACCGGCTTGTCATCAGCGTCCAGAACCACGCCCGCAATCCGCTGGTCGGCGACGACCAGTTGCAGGGGTTGAAGCTCGATCCGTTGGCCGCCCGTTTCGCTGACTTCAACCTCCCGCGACTCCTGGCCAAAGCCGCGCGCTGAGGCGGTGACCGAGTAGCGGCGGCCGGCTGGCAGGCTCTTCACCTCGAATTGCCCCTCCGCGTCAGTCTTGAGCGGGATGCCGATGCCGCTGCCAAACCGTTCGGTGCGGAGCATCACGCTGACTTGCGCGCTCTTGAGGGGACCGCCTTTCGCATCGGTCACACGGCCGGCCAGCGTGAGCGCGGGTTCCAGCTTGACCTGCGCGTTGGTGGCCTCCGGCTCGACATCCACCGCCGCGGCCAGATTGTTCGCCAGGTCGCGGGCGATGACGATGGTGGGGACGTCGGACATGCCACCAAAACGATTCGGGTCAATGAGAAGCGTGAAACGCCCGTCGCTGTCCGTGACCTTTTCGCCCGACGCAAACGGGAATACGGAGACTCTCACCTTTGGCGCGGGTTTGCCTACGGGACCAGTGACGGTCCCGGAGATTTTTGACGTGCCGCGCGAGGAAATTGACCGGCTGGCAACGCCGAGCTGGAGGGTGACGTTGGTGTCGCCACCCTCGGCCGTGACGGACCCGTGCTCGCCGCCGCGCAGGCTGCTGGCGGAAATCTGGATGGGGCCGGCGCACACATTGGGAAACGAAAAGCGGCCCTTGGAGTCGCTGCGCCCCGAGAGTTGCGGCTGGTTTTCGCCATAGGACCAGAGTTGGGCGCCCGCAACGGGTTTTTCATCGGCATCCACCACCACCCCCGCCAGAGGGAGATTGGCGACCGACAGCTTGAGCGGTTCAAGTTCCAGCAGGTTGGTGGCGGTGGCATCGGCTTCGAGATTGATGCTGGCGCGGCCATACCCTTTGGCGGTGGCGGAAACTCCGTAGCGACGCCCGGGCGGAATGGCTTTGATCTCAAAGGCGCCGTTCGAGGTAACAGCGGTTGGCTGGCCAAGCGACGCTCCCATCCGCTCGGTGAAAAACATCACGGTGACCTGCGCGTTGGCCAGCGGCTTGCCATCCGTGTCGGTTACTTTGCCGGTCAGGCGAAGCGCGGGTTCAAGGGTCACCGTGATGTTGGTGGCGCCCTCTTCGACCTCGACGACCGTGGCGCAACCATGGGCGGGGTCGCGGGCAATGATCAGCGGCCTCATCTCCGGCATGCTGCTTCGGTCCGAGTCGTAGGAAAGCGTGAAACGGCCCTGGGCATCCGACCGGTTCGCCGAGTCGTGCATGGGGAAAAGGCTGATGCTCACGCCCGCTGCGGGCTTGCCCTCGGGATCGAGCACGCGGCCTTGTATTTTTGGCTGGGGCCGAAGGGTGAGCTTGACGAGGTTGGTTTCTCCAGCCTCGAGCGAGGCGCGCGTTTGGTCGCGGGCGAGGCTCTTGCCGCCCGCATACAGATAATACTCCCCGGGCGGCAGGTGCAGTTGCGCCAGGCCTTTGGACGATGTCCGGGCCGTGGCGCTGGCCGATTGAGACGTCGCGTAAACCCGGATGTCGGACAGCGGCTTGTCGGTGCCCTCCTCCGCCACGGTTACGGTGAAGACGCCGCCGGTAATGGCGGTCAGCTTCACCTCGCGGTTGGTGGTTCCCGAAGTCACCGTGGCAAGGATTTCTTCGCAGTAAAAGTCCTTGAACTCATTCGTGCCAACGGTCGCGCGCAGACGGTAATCCCCGGGGGCAAGGTCATTGATGCGAAAGATGCCGTCGGGACCCGTCAAAGGGATAGGCGGCGCGTCGCCCAACCCCGGTTCCGCGATGGAAACGCGCGCAAGGCTTAAGGGCGCCCCGCTTTTTTCCTCAACCACGCGTCCCTCGATGGCCCCGGCGACCACCAGTCGGAGCGTGACATTGGTTTCACCGCCCTGAAATTGAAGGGTGCTTGGCGCCAGGAAGCCGCGTTCCACCCGCTCGAGGGCCAGTCCCGGTTTCGACACGCCCAGGTCGAGAGATACCTCCTCGGGCAGGCCGCTGATGGTGAAGCTGCCATCGGCGCGGGTGCGGCTGGCGAAAAGTTGCCGGGCCAGCAGGCGGGGAATCATTTCCCACGCCGTTGATTCGCCTCGCTGGACGCCGCGCATGGCAAAAGTGACATGCACCGGCGCGTCGGCCACCGGTCTGCCCGCGGCGTCCACGACATGGCCGGAAATGGCGCGCGCCGCCGTGAGCACAATTTCGTTGGTCGAGGAACCACCCTCGGCCGAGGCTTGCCACGCACGCCAGGCCGTTGCCAGGCCGGGCTTCTCCGCCACCAAGGTCAACTCCCCCTCCTTGCGGGCTTCGAGAACAACCGTGCCGGCCGCGTCGGTCGTGCGGGTGGCTTCAAGGAGGGGCGGTTCATCCGGCGCTTCGAAAGTGTCCGGAACGCGGTATTGCTTGACGACAGCCCCAGCAATGGGCTGGCCGTTGGTGTCCGTGACGACCAGGGTGGTGGACAGGGCCGCGCCGGCGCCGGCGCGGCCAAAGCCGGCCGCCAGCAGCAGCACCAGAGGAAAAGCAGGAAGAGCGAACGATGCAGGTCTCATGGTTTCGGGTCGGGATTCCTCGCCTGCCGGTCAGCGTGTTCGGTTGCGCCCCGGGCGAGGGCTTTGATTTCGTCCTCGGCGAGGGCGTAGCCGTAAAGCCGCACGTCGTCAATCCAACCGTTGAAACGGCGGGCGTAAGCGGCCGAGTTGCAGCCAATCATGACCGCCTGATCGTCCACCGCCAGCGTTCCCGAGACGGGGAGGGAGTCCTCCAGTTCACCATCCACGTAAAGAGCAATCCTCTGCCCGTCGTAGAGAGCGGCGAGGTGATGCCACTGGCCGTCATCCACGTTTCGTTTGGAGACCACGCGCGCCGGTTCCTTTGAATCGCCCCCGTCGCGCTCGAGGCCGTTGGCGGCGAACATGACCCGCCCGGCTTCCTTATCCCGCTGCAAACGCCAGGTCTGGTCGCCCTTGGTCACAATCGCCTGCCAGGGCTTGTTGAACTCGCGAACCTTGATCCAGGCTGCGACGGTCATGGCGTCCCGAAAATCCAGCGCCGGCGCGCGGCCGCAGTTGATAAAGGTATCGGCCCCGTCAAATTCCATCGCGCCGCCGATCCGGCCCGCTGCAGGGGCCCAACGCGGTTTGCCCACGACCCGGCCCGCCAAGTCCAGCCCGCTGGCATCAGCCGCCTTGGCGCCTTCGGTTTCATCCAGCTTCCACCAGCCCACCAGGCCCGCAGTGCTGAAACAGGCCGTGCGCCCCACCACAACCGCCCCGTCCGGCCCAACCGCGCCCACCCGCCAGTAATAGGTCGAGTTGGGCGCAAGTTTCGGAGCCGGCCAGCGGGTTTCCTTCGTGCGGCCTAACTCGCTTGGCTGCTTCGGGTCAGTGCCGAGAAAGACTCGGTACTCGGCCGCGCCGGTTCCAACCACCCACTCGAGCACGGGTTGGGCAATTCCCACCCACCGCTCGCCATCCGCGGGCAGCTTGGGGGCCGGTTGCGGCCCTTTGGCCTGGTGAAACACCACCTCGCTCAGGCCCACCTTGTCCCCCGACCAGGGGCTGAGGTTTTGCAGACGGACTTTCCGGGCGGCAACCCCTTTGAGATCGAGAACAATGGGGTCATCGTAGTCGGCGCGACCCTCAGCCTCAGCCAACCGCTGATCGGCCAGAACGGTCTGCCAGGCGGCGCCATCGGCGGAAACGGCAATGGAGACCTGCCGGACACCATGGGCGGTGTCCCATTCGCTGTTGTAGTTCCAGATTTCCATGGCGCTCAAGGGCACCGCCTCGGGCAGCTCAAATTCAAGAACCAGATCGGACGATAGATCGGTCCGCCAGGCATTCCTCCCGCTGTTATCGTGCTCCAACAAACCGTCCTTGTCCGGATCACCCAGCCCCCTCTTCCGTGCCAGCCCTTCCAGGGCGGCGGGGTCAGGATTCCCTCGCACTCGAACGGTTTCAACACGCACAACGGGCCCCAGCTCCGGCGGCTTCCGGCCCGCAGGCTGCAGCGTCAGGGAACGCGGCATCAGCACTCGAAACGGGCTGTCGAAAGAGACACTGGCAATCAGGGGACGCTTGGCCGTTTTGGGCTCTCGCCATGAGAGCGTGCAGACCCCGCCTCAGCCAAACTCGAACGTGTTGGTGCTGCGGAAAGACTGGTCGCGGCTGAGCAACGCCAGCCGCGGCCCGGGCGGACGCTGGTTGCCCCGCAGGATTTGGATGTTTTCCTCCAGCGGGCCGAGGAAGCTCAGGCTGAAATTTACCTGGTTGGTCCGGGTGTTGGCGCTCAGGCGCGTGCGGATCGGTTCGCCGGCGGCAACTTTCACAGGAGCCGCGGCGGAGACTTCGAAAGCGGCGGAGTCCGGAATGCCGTACCCCATGAGTTCCCAGGAGGCGCCATTCTTGTCCTTGCGGACAATGGTCCACTGGTTGACAAAGTATTTGCCAGCCGGCAGGGTGAATTCCCCCTTGTCGGGTTTGCGAATAAAATGGCCGTTTTCGCCGAAAGCCACAAACTGTGACAGCGAGTCCGCGACCTGGACTTTGCCGAATTGGAGGTTCTCAGCCTTTTGCAGCTTGAGAAACGCGCCGTCGCGGGCGACTTCAATCTGGTGGAACTGGCCGTCCACTTCGATCATCTTGCCCAGGTACCGCTCGCCCGCCTCATCCTTCTCGATGAGAATCCGGTCGCAGTCGCCCGGCGAGGCGCCGCGGTCGTTGAACGTGGCGTTGACATTGCCGTCAATCAGTTGAACGCGGCGTTTTTTGCCGCCCACCTCCACCATGCCGCCATAAGAACCGCCTGAGGACGCCAGCAGCCGGGCCGTGTCGTCGCTGTACTGCATGAAGCGGAGGACGATATGATACGCAATCGGGCCGTCCTCACCCTTGAAGACGGCCTTGACCGGGTTGAAATAGACCGAGTACTCGTCCGAGCGGCTCGGGGTTGACGGGGGGTCATCGTCCAAACGGCCATTGCCGTTCGTGTCGAAGTAGGCCTTGTTGGGGAACCGGCCCTTTTCCGCGCGGTCCAGGCACAGCCAACGCTCCCGGCCCGCATCCAGCGGCGAGGACCATCGGGCAAACCAAGGCTGGCCGCTGAGCTTCGGCAGCGCGACCTGCGGCGGCGGATTGGTGGTCAGCTCGAGCCAGCGATAGCCCTGCCCTTCACGGCTGGTGTGGTATTCGAGCCATTGCTCCTTCTGGGCAAGGGCGGTGGATGTCCCCAGCAGAACTGCGCCCCAAAACAGCCCGCAACTCAGCTTTCCAAAACGTTTCATGGTTGGAACCAATGGTTGAACCAAACTCTAACGCGTGCCGATGCCAAAAGCTTCTGCCAGTACTCCGGGGAATGCAATAGGAAAATTTTGTGAGACCCGTCCCCCCCCCCCCGCGGCGGTCGTGGTCTCCTCCACTGGACTGGGCTCCTGTCCTGAAATCAGGGCCGGTCCCATTCCACGATCTTCCTGGCCACGTTCTGGCCGCAAAGGACCACCATCGGCATGCCGGCGCCGGGGTTGACCGATCCGCCCACGAAGAACAGGTTGGGATACCGGGTGCTCTGCTTGGGCGCCTTGAACGCCAGGTTCTTGAAGCGGTCGCTGACCACGCCGTAAATCGCGCCCTGGTTGGAATAATACTGTTCCCGAATGTCCAGGGGCGTCCAGCAATGCTCGAAAACGACGTGTTTTCGCAGGTCTTTCAGCCCCATCCGTTCGAGCTTGTCCACCACCCGCTCCTTGAAAGCCAGGTAATCCTCCCGGGTCAGAGGGTGGGCATCGTCAATGTAAGGTATGTGCGGCAACACCTTCAAACAATCGCAACCCGCGGGCGCAACCGTCGGGTCAGTCTTTGACGCCGCCACCAGATAAATGGTGGGGTCGGGCGGCAACTGGCGTTTCCGAAACACCGTGTAAAAATGTTCCCGCTGGTGTTCCGAAAAAAAGAAGTTGTGATGGGCAAGCTGCGGATACTGGCAGTCCAGGCCCAGCTCGAGCACCAGGCCCGAACAGGCGGGCTCGAATTTTTCCAGCGTCCGCAAAAAGGCCGCGTCCTCCCGCAGCAGCCGCTTGTACGCCGGGATCACCTCCATGTTGCAGACCACGATGTCCGCGGCCTCGAAGCCGCCGTCTTTGGTGACAACTCCGGCCACCCGCCCGCCTTCCTTGCGGACCTCGGTCACCTCGCTGTTGAGCCGCACCCCGATGCCCAGTTCATCCATCAGGCGCTTGAGCCCCACGGCGATCTGATACAGCCCGCCGTCCACGTACCACAAGTCGTACCGGAACTGGATGGTCGGCAGGCAGTTCATGAACGCCGGCGAGTGATACGCGGACGACCCCACATACTTGATGAAATAGTCAAACACGTCCCGCAGGTACCGCGTCTTGAGAAACCGCTTCACCCCCCCGTGCATGGTGCGGAACAGATCGAACTTGAAAAACTTCCAGAGCCCGTAAAACTTCGCAAAATCATCGGAAGTATCCAGGCCCTGCTCGAAGTACCCCGCGTTCACCAGGTCGTACAGGTCCGCCGAATACTTCAGAAAACGCTGCACGTTGCGCGGATCCTCCCCCACCTTGCGCGCCTCCTCGGCCATCCGCTCCGGCTCCGGGTAAAGGTCCACCACCGTCCCGTCCTCGAAGAAATTCCGCCAATGCGGCCGCAGGGGGCGGATGGCAATGTAATCCCTCATCCGCTTGCCGCTGCGATCGAACAAGCGCTCGAAAATGTGCGGCAATGTCAGAATGGACGGGCCCAGGTCGAAACTGTAGCCGCGCTCCTTCAAAACGTTCAACTTCCCGCCGATTTGGGCGTTTTTTTCGTGGACACTGACCGCGTAGCCCGCCTGCGCCAGCGAGATGGCTGCTGACAACCCGCCCAGGCCCGAACCAATCACAATGACTTTTTTCTTGTTCATGCTTCCCTTCTCCTAATTCCACGACGCGCGCCGCCCCTCCGCTGCCGCGGGCTGACTCGATCGGTGTGAGGGTGCTTCATGGTTTGCGCCACTCTACCCGCCGCGTCGGCCTTCTCCAAGACCATTCTATCTTCCCGCACATTCGCTCCGCCGGTTCCGTGGAGTGGAGCGCCGTCCCACACCCCGCGGCTCGGCCTGCGCACCGGGTTTAAGTGCTCCGGGTTTAAGTTGCGCAGCCCGCCGCGTTTCGGCTATTAATCCCCCATGCCACAGCGTGTCTTGATTGTTGGCGCCGGTCCCGGCGGCTTGGGAATCGCAATGCTGCTCGCCAAGGCGGGTTTGGAGGTCACCATTCTGGAAAAACAGCCGCGGGTGGGCGGGCGCACTTCGCCCATCGAGGGCGACGGTTACCGTTTCGACCTCGGCCCCACGTTCTTCCTCTACCCGCAAATCCTGCAGGAAATCTTCCAAGCGGTCGGCCGCGACCTCTTCGAGGAGGTCCCGATGACCAGGCTCGATCCCCAGTACCGTCTCGTGTTCGGCGCCGGCGGCGAACTGCTCGCCAACCCGAACGTGGACCGCATGGCAGCCGAGATTGCCAAGATCGCCCCGGCGGACGCCCCCCAATTCCGGAGGTTCATGGACTACAATCGCGTGAAACTCGAGAAGTTCGCCCCCTGCCTCCAGATGCCTTTTCCAGGCTGGACCAGCCTGGTCAATTTTCGAATGCTGAAGGTGCTGCCGTACCTCAAACCCTGGAAATCCCTGCACACCGAGCTCTCCGAGTATTTCGCCGACCCGCGGTTGCAGCTCGCCTTCACGTTCCAGTCCAAATATCTCGGCATGTCGCCGTTCCGATGCCCCAGCCTTTTCTCCATCCTGTCATTTCTCGAGTACGAATATGGCATCTGGCATCCCAACGGCGGCTGCAATTCCATCACTCGCGGCATGGCCCGCGTCGCCGAGCAACTCGGCGCCACCATTCGGCTCGACACTCCCGTCGAAGAAATCCTCTTCGAAGGCCGCCGCGCCGTCGGCGTGCGAACCCGCGAGGGGGAGCTGCGCGCCGACGCGGTCGTCGTGAATGCCGATTTCGCCCGCGCCATGACCCGATTGGTGCCCAACCACCTGCGCCGCCGTTGGAGTGACGCGACCATCGCCACCAAGGACTTTTCCTGCTCCACCTTCATGCTCTATCTCGGCGTCGAGGGCCGCTTCGACCAACTGGCGCATCACAACATCTACATCGCCAAAGATTATCGGCGCAACCTCCAGGAAATCGAACAACAGCATGTCCTCTCCGAAGACCCCTCGTTCTATGTCGAAAACCCTGTTCGTACCGACCCGACAATGGCGCCGCCGGGCCACAGCGCCTTGTATGTTCTAGTGCCGGTCACTCACCAGCACCCCAACGTGGACTGGACCAAGGAACGACCCCGCTATCGGCAGGTCGCCCTCCGGCAACTCGCCAGGCTGGGTCTGGACGACATCGAACACCGCATCCGCTTCGAGCGGGTCGTGACCCCCGCGGACTGGGAAACCAAGGTCGAGGTGTATCGCGGCGCCACCTTCAACCTCGCCCACAGCTTCTCCCAAATGTTGCACCTCCGCCCCCGAAACCGCTTCGAGGAGTTCGACCGCATGTATCTGGTGGGAGGCGGCACCCATCCGGGCAGCGGCCTGCCTGTCATCTTCGAATCCGCCCGCATCAGCGCGCGCCTCGTGCTCGAGGACCTCGGAGTCCGGGCTTGAGCCTCTTACCCACACGCGGCGTTGCCCACCCATTGCCTCCCGCCCCAACGGGACGCACTGTTCAATAACCCCAATCCACCCGGCAGAAGACCCCGGAGCGGGCCTTTGCCAGCGACCCAGCGGAACTGAACAAGAACAAACCTGAACAAATAATAAACAATCTGTAATTTAATCTTGAGCTTCCTTGAAAAACTACGTCACAATATCCTATAATACAATTACTTATATTTTTTATTAGAAAATCGTTCTCGCCGATTTGACTTTAGACAATACTTGGACGAATGTCATTCGTGTTCGGTTGGGTCCAAAAGTGACTGGCCGAAAAAACGAAACAACAACAAAACCAAAATCGTTAGCAACAGAAAGTGAGAACAACTATGAAACAGATCAAATCAATCATTGCCGTAGCCCTCTTGACCGCCTTTGCCTCCTCCTCCGTCCTGGCCGCCCCTCCCGCCGCTGCCCAAGCGGCCAAGCCCGGACCTTACACCATTGTCGAAATCGTCCTGGCCGACGACGGCGAGTTCGATGTGTTGCAGGCGGCTGTGGTCAAGGCCGGCCTGGTTGACGCCCTCAATGGCAGCACGCAATACACCGTTTTCGCGCCCACCGATGACGCTTTCATCGCCACTCTGGGAGTTGCCAACGAAGAGGAGGCCCTGGCCGTCATCGAAGCGCTTCCGGTTGACGCTCTGACCAACATTCTCCTCTATCACGTAATCCCGGGACGCCGCATCAGCACCTCGGTACTGGCTGCGCCGAAGTATCAGACCCTCAACGGCAAAAAACTCACACGCGCTGAATTGGCCGCCGCCGGCATCGCCGCCACCGACATCTCCGCGTCCAACGGTGTGATTCATGTCATCAAAGCCGTCTTGATTCCGTGAGTCTGGAATCAAACCAACCTTCACCAAGCCTGCCCGGCGACCCCGGGCAGGCTTTCTTGCCTGGTTGCCTGAGCAATCTTCCATGAAAAACGCGGCATCAGCTTACGCCCTCAGGATCGGCCGCATCAGCGCCTTTGTCCTGCTGCTGGGAGAAGTTGCTTTCTCCGCCCCCTCCATGAAAACCGTTTTCGATTTTGAGTCCTCGCCAAATGCCGGGTCCTGGCAGATCGTCAATGACGATGTGATGGGCGGAATCTCACGAAGCAGTTTTACCCAGACCCCTGGCGCCGCGGTGTTTCAGGGCGAGGTGTCGCTTGAAAACAACGGCGGCTTTGCCTCCGTCCGCTCGGCCCCCATGGCGCACCAGTTGAGCGGAACGAAAGCCCTTGTCGTTCGCGTCCGCGGTGACGGAAAGCGCTACAAACTCACCCTCCGGACCGAGTCGGGTTTTGACAGCCCCATTTACCAGTGCGCCTTCTCAACGCGCGCGGGGGTCTGGGAGGAGCACCGTTTGCCCCTGCAGCAATTCGTGCCAACCTTTCGCGGCCGGGTGCTCTCCAACCGGCCCCCGCTCGACCCGGCCGCCATTGGTTCGGTGGGCTTCATGATTTCCGACAAGCAGCAGGGGCCGTTTCGCCTCGAAGTGGCGTGGATCAAGGCGGAGCAATAATAGCCTCGGGTTCCTCAGGTCATTGGGCCCCAACCCCAGACCCGGCTCCAGGCCCGCGCCACCCGCCGTTTCAATCCGGATTGAAAACCTTGGTCAATTAAATATACTTCGCCAGCTCCGCCTGGCTCGCGGCAAAGACCTCCTTGTGCAGCGAGTTCCCCTGGGCGTCCATGGTGACGACGGCGGGAAACCTGACCACCTCGAACTCCCAGATGGCCTCGGGCGCCCCGAATTGCTCCATGAAATAAACGTTGGGCACCCGCTTGACACACTCGGCCAGCACTTGGGCCGCGCCGCCGATGGCGTGCAGGTAAACGCACCCGTACTCTTTGCAGGCCTGCAGCGTTTTGTCGCCCATCCCCCCTTTTCCAATCACGCCTCGAAGTCCGAAGTCGCGAATCACCTGCCACTGATACGGCTCCTCGCGGATCGAAGTGGTCGGACCCGCCGCAACGCATTTCCAATTCCCCGCCTCGTCCTTGATGATCACCGGACCGCAGTGATACAGAACGCCGCCCTGGAAACTGACCCCCGACGGCAGCTTGCCTCCCTCGTGCAGATACTTGTGCACCGCGTCGCGGCCGGTGAAGAGCTTGCCGCTGATCACCACCTCGTCACCAACCTTGAGCGCCCGAATCTGTTCCTCCGAAATAGGCGTCTGAAGTTCAATCATAAAAAAACCTTTCTCCCACTCCGTCAGTAAAGCCAGCCGCCAATGCTTCCGTCCCGACCCAGCGTCACGCCCTGCCGCCGGTAGGCCCAGCACATGTAGCTGACGCTCACAAAATACGAGGCCGGAAGCCGGTTCAGCACCCCAATCTTGGCCCCAAGCAAGGTCGTCCGCCCCCCAAAGCCCATCGGGCCAATCCCCAGCTTGTTCGCCGTCTCGACAATGTCCTTCTCCAACCGGTCCAGCTCGGGGTTGGGGTTGCTGTCGTCCAGTCGCCGCAGCAACTGTTGCTTCGAATGCTCGTAACCCGTTGCCCGGTCGCCGCCGATACACACCCCGAGGATGCCGGGACCGCAACCCTTCCCCTGCGCCTGCAGCACCGCGTCCAGAATCGCCTTGCGGCACCCGTCCAAATCCCGGTTGGCCTTCAACCTCTCGTTCGGCAGTGAGTATTGTGCCCCCACATTCTCGCAACCCCCTCCCTTGAGAATCAACCGCACCCTCACCTCCGGCGAACGATGTTGATGAAAGTGCAGCGTGGGGGACCCCGGCCCCACATTCGTCCCGTCATTTCGGCCCGTCAACGAATCCACCGAATTCTGCCGCAGGTACCCCTTCTTGGTGGCCAGTTTCACCGCCTCCTTTGCCGCGTCCTCGAACGCGTTCTGATCCAGCCCGACCGGCCCCTCCACGTAAAAGATGATGCTCCCGGTGTCCTGGCAAATCGGCTGGGACTTGTTCTTCGCCAGCGCGATGTTCTGGTCAATGATCTTCATCGCGCTCTCGGCAATCGTGCCTTTGCGCTCGCGTTCAAGCGCCGCCACAATCGCCCGGTGCACGTCCTCGGGAATTTCGGCGGAGGTGCGGCGAATCAGCTCCAGCAAGGAATCCTGCAGCAAGTTCATCAAGCGAAAAACTAATCGGCATTAGAAGCCAAGTCAACCGCCCGGCGACACCGTTCGGCGACAGGAAGACCCCGGCGCGCT